>JAFIFZ010000009.1 GCA_020831775.1 Phycisphaerales bacterium | reverse complement strand
GGGGGGGGGGGGGGGGGGGGGGGCGCCCGGGCGTTGGGGGGGGGTTGGGGGGGGGGTAGGGTGTTGGCAGCGGGTCCTTGTGTTTTGCGGGCTGGGCTTGCGGGCTGTGGGGGTTCCTTGTACATTGACGGCGTGATCCTGCGAGACCGCGACACCTCGGCCGCCCGGGACGAAGAGATCGGCGAGCGTCTGCGCGATGGACGGATGTGTTATCGTCAGAGTTGGTGTGGAGATCGCCCGGAGTTCTTGTCCCACACCAGCTCACTGATCGACAGGGTCAAGTACTCGGCAAATGCGGTGCCGCACGGCCTCCGCAACGGTGGCACCGACTCGTATGGTTCGAGGAGTGCGGCGGGCGAAGCACGGATCGGGAAGGGGAAGGCCATTCTCATCGACGACACTTATGATGTTTACGCCTTCTCTGGCCATGGGCCACGAGGTAGAATCGAGATCTTCGATGCGACTCATTCAACTTCGGCGTATGTGATTCGCGTCATGATGGCAACTCATTTGTGCCGGAGCGCGAATGGTTTCGGGATAACCTTTGGGCTGACCATACAGCACCACTGCCCACCAAGAAAGTTGTGATGCTACTGAATGTCATATGCAAGATCGGTGCCATCGTCTTTCTCATCGTTGGCGTCGATCTACTGGCGAGATCCGCACTTGGAGTTCTGTTCACTGGGGCTTTGGGATCACCCGACACCCGTGAGCTAGTCATGTCGTCCCTTGCCTCCACCGTGCTTCATGGTGCAATCGGCATGTGTGGCGTTCTGCTAGGCATATTTATTTGGCGTGAGTCGCGCTTGTACGGCCCCCCAGATCATCGGATGAAAGATCCTAAGGTCTACATATCAGTGCCCCAAGACCACATGCTGTACGATGCCGTCCGCAAGATATTTCTTCGCCATCAAGAGGAGCTGCATCGCATTCAAGAAGAGTCGCCAGTCGGCACACAGCTACACGATTCAAGCATCTCGACTGACTTGCAGTCCAGTTTCATACTAAACACTGTTGTCCCATCGCTCCGCGACGCGTTTCCAGCAACTGATCGCACCAACCTGATCCTCGACTTATATGCAATGGCCAAGTTCGATGTGCCGCGACGTCGGCTTCGTCGCTATCCATCGTCGAAGCTCGAAATGCTCTTGCTTACCACTGCGATTTCACGAATCATCGAGCAAGAAGTGGCCACGACACAACCTGCAGAGGGCTTGTCGGAAAAATAGCTTTGGGCTGGGCCTGATTGTCTTTGCGGCGGTGCCTTGCGGTGTTCCTCCGTCCCTTCAGGACGGCGTTGTTTTTGGTCGGTTTCCACGGGCTTGCTCGGCTGCGCCTTGCCGCGCCCGTGGCAAGGTTCGTTCGCTCCTTCGGAGCGCGGGCGCACGCTTTGCGGGCGGGAGAGGGGCGATCGCGCGAGCCGGAGGGGGGGAGGCTGTGGGCCCCGGTGTGTTTCGTGGGTTTGGGCTTGCGGGCTGCGGGGATTTCTCGTACCTTGGCGGCGTGATTCTGCGAGACCGCGACAGCTTGGCCGGCTGGTACGAAGAGATCGAGGAGAATCTGCGCGAAACGCGCGTGTACTACGCGCAGGACTGTCGCGGCGATGTCTCGGCCCTGCTCACCGACACCGGCTCGATGATCGAGTGGGTCGAGTGCTCGGCGTACGGGGCGCCGAACGCGCTGCTCGCGGGCGACACCGACTCGGACGGCTCGTGGGACGCGGCGGACAACGACCGGATCGCAAGCGCGGTCGAAGACTGTGGTGAGAATACAGATTGCCCTGCGGGGAACGCGTTTGAATGATGATCCAAGCCAAACAGAGAAAGACTTTAAGCCTCAGCATCGCAGGCCTGCGTTATGTTTGTACGGGCTCAATCCTAGCCGGAGCAAAGGGTGTTGCGAGACAGGATGAATAAGATGTCGTATCGGATGTGCTTTGTTTTAGCGATCGCTACCGTAGCTGCCATAGCTGTCACAGGCGTTGCGATGAGTTCCGGCCATGAGTCAGAGCCCGGGACACTCATCAAGGACATTCGATCAGGCAATTGCCAACGGGTTGTCGAAATACTCGATCGAGGCGTCAGCCCCAACGCCATTGTTACAGACTTCAGTATAGAAACATTGCTGCTCGCGGGAAGAATCGTGCGGTTTACGCCATTGATCGAGGCCGTTCGGCACGACCATTCCGAAATTGTGGCTGTGCTTATCCGGTATGGTGCGGACCCGAATATGACTCCGGATCGGGAGGCTTATCCGGCTTTGTTCTTCGCCATTAGAAAGAACAATGCCGTTGCTGCTGCGTTGCTGCTTGAGGCGGGCGCATCCATTCGCACTCGGACCCCTCCAACGGACAGGCCGATCTACTTGTGGGCTCTTGAACGAGGACGGTTTAAGCTGCTCGTCATGCTCTCAAGCAAGATTGATCCGCGGACAGACCGGCGATTGCTCGTCGAGGCGGTCGAGCACCGGAACGCACGGGTTGGACATAGCGATACTCCGAGCAATGTGTTTTACAACGAGTACCTTCTGGAGTTGATTCGCCAGAGCGATGCGAACCCAGACGACCACTTTGCGCGGATTCTCTCGGGTGAAGATATAGACCTTGACCGTGCGGGTCTTGACTTTAATAATGCTCACGAGTCGCGATGGACCTCATTGACCTGGGCGATTGTGAATGGAAAGGCCGCGATTGTGCGTCAATTGCTTGATGCTGGCGTTGATGTTAATGCTAGTACCGAATGGGGGGCAACGCCCTTGATGGCCGCTTCGCAAGTCGGCGACATTACGACAATTGAACGACTCCGTTCGATGGGGGCGGACGCTTCCATGAAGGATCATTTAGGCATGACCGCGATTGACTACGCGGAAAGCGAACTAGAAAAGGAAGCTGTGGAGTATCTTCGTTCGCTTGAAAAGTGAAAGCTGAGCAGCCGAGTGTGGCGCTGGCGCCAATCACGAAAACCGAACTCCGGTTGATGCTCGTGCCTTGCAAAGTATGGTTGTCTTTTAGATTGCGCCGCATTGAACTTGCTTCTCACCAAACATTCTCGCGGCCAGTCTCGCCTCGTCGGGCGACCACTACCGGATGCTCGACCGGTTCAACCGGATCGCCTCCAGCCGCTGGAGCGCTACAAGGGGACCGGCCAGCGCGACTTCTACCGCGTTGACATCGCGTACGACCACGACTCGAACATCCTCAGCGCGACAGATCGCATCCACAATAAGGCCTCGGGCGGGCCCAGGTCGGCAGCGCGAGCGGCCGGCGAACTTGGAGTTGGTTGGGGCGATGTGACGAAACCTTAGACCGTTGTGGTGCGGATGGAGCTTTGTTGGCGGTTCACGCGACGGCGGCGTTTGGCGGGTTGGGAAGGAGCGTGTAAATGCGATGGTTCACGCGGGGCGGTCGTGCGGAGGAGCGGAAGTCCACCTGGAGGCCGATTTCGGCTTCGGTGGTTCGCGTGCTCATGGTTGTTATTGTTGTGTGGTTCGGTATCGGCTGGTGGGTGACGAACCGGCCTCCGACAGAGGAAGAGCGCCAGCGTCGGCTGGTGTCGCGGGCGGTTACTGTGTTTTCGGCGACCTGGGGCCATGCGTATTTCGGCATGGTTGATGCGTACTACGAGATCATCGACGGCGGCGGGTCGCCGGAAGAAGCCGGCCTTTCAGTCGAGCACTTTCTGGCTGACGCTGTACTGTCGACCAAGGCGCGGAGAGCGCGAGGGCTGGATCCGCTCGATGCCGACGCGTTTTACTTCAATGACGATCTTGAGCGATGGGCGCGCCCTGCTCCGGCGGACGAGCCGTACATCCTGTTGCTGAACAAAACGCCCGTGGTGTTGCGGGATGGCAGGACGGGATATCCGGCGTATTTGGTGCGCGGAGTTAGTGGTACGACATACGACGCGGGCCAGGCCATGCTCACGGAGGAGGAGCTTGAAGCGTACGGGGGCGGGTTGCGCAGGCTGGAGTTGCCGTGAGGGGGGTACTCGAGTGAGGTCGGTGGCACGGGGCGCCCGCTTTGAGGGCGAGAGCGGGAGAGAGTTGAGCAGGTGAGGCTGAGGGTGTGTCGGGTGTTGGTGGCGGTCCTTGTGTGCTTCGTGGGTTTGGGCTTGCGGGCTGCGAGGTTTCCTCGTACATTGGCGGCGAAGGAGAATGCGCATGACAAGCGATCGGAGCGACCGACGGTGCGGGAGTCGTTGCGGCTGGCGGCTGCTCAGCGTCCCGGTCGCGGCCGTGATGGTTCTTGGCGCAACATTGATCGCCGCCCAGGCTGGAGGACTTGTGTTTTCCCGGTCTGAGTCGCCCGGTGCAGTTGCGGCTTCGGCCATCAAGGAACTGCTCAGCGGACACACCGGCGGTGAAGTCTTCAGAGACATGATGCAGGATCGCACCGACGCCGTCTTCGAAGGGGCGGTGCTCGTGTAAGATCCGTACCCCGCGTGGCTCGCTGCGGAGCTCATTCGACAAGCGGCGGCGGGGCAACTGTTTGTCGGCGACGGCGACGAGATCTCGCTTCGTCTCAACACTTGGGACACCGGCGATGATGCGTTCTGGTACATCGGCAGGGTGTGGGCGGCGAAGCCCGACGGCTCAAGAGCCGCGGCGGGCGGGCCTTGGGTGCTCTGGGGGGACTACAGAGCAGAATTGACCCCCTCTGGGCCGGGAGACAATCCCTGGGTGAAGGAGTATGCGCTGTCATCCGTCTCGGAAGGTGACATTGTCGAGTTTGATCTGTATCGGTTGCCTCGTGAGTTTGTGGATAGTGTTGTGCGGCTTGATCCGTCCGCTGCTCTTGCAGGCGACTCGGCGCACTTGCTGCTCCGTCTTCAGCTTCCTGTGACTGTCGATCGGAGTCCAGACTCACGGTAGTGATGCGTTCTTTTGGCTCGATGCGGCGGCGGCGGGGATGATCTGATGGATAGCGACACGATTGCCCTCGGAGTTCTCCTGGCGGGTGTCGCGGCGTGGACATGGCCGGTTGTCATCGCTCGCATGAGGGCGATGCGTTTGATGCCCACCTTTGGTAGGCTCTTAGCGATGACGATTCCCTTTGGCGTCGTTGTCGCGCTGTTGATGGCGACGCCCGCGATCATCTATCCGACCGCCGCCCCGCCTCCCTTGCAGCATTCGATCGAAGTAGTGATTGGACTATTGATACTGTTCGTTCTGTCCGCCAGTGGTGTGTGTGCTGGGGTACTCACCGAGCCTGCAGTCTACAACAGTGAACGGGGCCTGCTCGGTCGGTACGCGAGAGCGGCCTTGAAGATGAAACGAGAATGAAGCGCTGCTTGCGCTGTGCTTGTCCCTGTTCTCGTACCAGTTGCGGGTTGCCCGAGGCGCTGTGCGGTCTACAACAAGGCGAAGGGTTGGGCGTTGGGCTGGGCCTGGTTGTCTGTGTTGTGGAGCTTGGCGGTGTTCCTCCGTCCCTTCAGGACGGTGTTGTTTTTGGTCGGTTTCCACGGGCTTGCTCGGCTGCGCCTTGCCGCGCCCGTGGCAAGGTTCGTGCGCTCCTTCGGAGCGGGGGCGCTCGCTGTGCGAGCGAGAGGGTAGAGCAGGAGAACAGGAGAGCAGAGATTGGGTAGACGGGGAAGAGCGCAGGGCGGAGAACTGTGCCGCCCGGGGCGGCTGGCACGAGGGGCTGCCAAGGACAGGCTTTGGCCCGGTTCTATCTGCTGTGCACGGGGTGGCGTTTTGGGGGCGTGGAGTTTCTTGAGTGTTCGATGGGTGTTTTGCGTTGTGCTTTGCTTTTCTTCTCGTTGTCGCTGATCACGCGATTGGCGATTGCCGCGATGCTGGCGATGCCGGCGGCGATTCGGACGGTTCTGAAGAGGCGGCCGGGCCCGACGAGGCCGAGCGTTGCGACTGCCGCGGCGATGGCGACCTTTGGGTCCTTGAGGGCCTTGGTGACATCGGATTGTTCTGATGTCTGAGTGGGCGGCCCGCCGGGCTTGGCGTCGGGTTCGTCGTCGGTCAGCCCGAGCGCTGAGCGGAGCTGTTCGGCGTCTCGCTCGGCGTTTTCGCGTGCTTGGTGTTCGGTGAGCGTGTCGTCCGTGCCTTTGCCCTTCTGGCTTGCGACGAGCCAGATGAGCGATGCGATGAGCAGGAGGAAGACGCCGACTGCCGCCATCGCGTAGGGGACGCCGACGATCGGCACGAGCGTGACATAGCCGGCGCCGAGGAGGATCGACAGGCCGCCGAGGGCCACGATTGCGGCGATGAGGTAGCCGAGCATGGCGATGACGGATCTCTTTGCGGCGAAGGCGGCGAGGTGGGCCTTCCACTCGGCGTTTCGAACGACCAGGCCTATGACATTGAACGCGCGGGTGAGCATTGGATTACCGCCCCGACAGGAAGCGTGACAGGACCACGCCGAGAGCGAACGCCATTACCAGGGCGGCGGTCGGGTTCTCTTTGGTGAAATCGCAGATCACTTGGTGGGTTTGCGTGGCCTTCTCGGAGATGTGGTGGCCGGCCTCTTCCATGGCGCGTGCGGCGTCGCTGGTGCTGTGGTGTTGAGAGCGAGCGGCGTTGCCGATTCCCGCTGGTTTGACTTCGGTTTCCATGATTGATTACCCCTTTGGGAAGCGCTGCCTTGGAATGGCGTGAGGCGTCTGTGCGTGAGCATCCGCCGGTGGCGGCTCTGAAGGACGGGATCTTTCTTCTCAGAAAGACCCGTCTGATCGTGGTGCTTGCGTCACGCTCGGCGTTGCCGATCTCGCCGGGCTTTGCACCGAGCGGGGACGCAGCCCTTTGCCGCGGCTGTCCCTGGGGGTCGTATCGTCCCGAACCCCGAGAGGTGGCCGCCCACGATCGCCTGGCCCCTTCCCCCGCCCTGTATCGGCTGGGCCGTGCCGGTTGGTGGTGTGTGTCAGCGCGTCGCGGCGTTCTGCGTTGAGCGACGGCGGGGCGGCTCTGGTTGGATTACCACTTGGGCAGGATGCGAGCCAGGATTGCGCCGATGCCGAAGGCCATCAGCACTGCGGCGGTCGGGTTGTCCCTGGTGAAACTGCAGATGGCCTGGTGGCCGTGCTTGGACTTCTCGGCGATGTTGTGACCGGCATCCTGCATGGAATGCCCGACATCGCTGGCCTTCTCCTTCATTGTTTCGCCGGCTTCCTTGGCCTTGTGGGCGAAGTCGTCGGCCTTGTCGGAGACCTTGTCGCCGAAGTCACGCCTGTCGTGCTGGTCGGTGTCTGCGACACCCGACATGCCGGTGCGGTCGCTGCTCTTCTGGTAGTCTGAGCGAGAGGTGTTGCCAATGCCCGTTGTTTTCACTTCGGTTGCCATGATTCACAAACTCCTTTGCGCACGATGCCGCCGAATGGTGCTGGCATCTGCTGTTGGGCACCCGCGGATGGCGGCTGCAAAGGGCGGGATCTTTCCTTTCGGAAAGACCCGCCGGATCGTTGTCCCCGCGTCGCGTCCGGTGATTTGACCGCGGCATGCGGGGGCGTCGATCAATGCATGGGTGTGGGTCGGATCTCGCCGGTTTCCCGCTCGCCGGGCATCCTCGCGGGTGCTGCGTAGGGATCGGTGTGGTCTCGGTTCCCATGGGCGCCGCCGGGGGCGCTCGCCGCGGCCGGAGCCTTTCGGTCCCTGCGCGTGTCGGGCGAGCGGTTGTCCTTGTTGTCCTTGTCGTCGGACTTGGGAGCGCTCGCGGTGGAGCCGGTGGTGATGTCTTCGGCGCCTTCGCTCTCGAAGATGTCCTTGGCGTGCTTGACGCGATCGGAGTCTTCGGCGTGCACGGCGATGAGGATGTTGCCGTCCTTTATCTTGCCTTCGTAGCGTTTGGCTTCGATCTCCGGGATGCCCATGCCGATGAGCGCGCCGGTGACTCCGCCGAGCGCGGCGCCGGCCGCGATGCCGCTGAGTGAGGCCATGATGGGGCCTGCGGCGATGAACGGGCCGAGACCGGGGATGGCGAGGAGGCCGATGCCTGCGAGGAGACCGACGGTGCCGCCGATGACGCCTCCGGCGCCTGCGCCGGCGACAGCGCCTTCGGGGGCCTTGGTGTTCTTCTCGTGCGCGAAGTCACGGGATGTGGACTTGTCGGGGAAGAGCACCGAGATGTCGTTGTCCGCGAACTTGTCGCGTTTCAGACGGGCAACGATCGCTTCGGCGATTGTCTCGGTCGGTGCGATGCAGAATACTGAGGTACTCATTTATGAACTCCAGTTTTGATGGGTTCGATGCAACAGTCGTTGCAGGACCCTTTGGGGTGGGATGGTCGGGTATGGACCTGTGAACGGCACAGAGCCAAGCCGTTGACGGACGCGACACTCGGTCAGTCGGTCTTGACTTCCAACTCGTTGGTCACGGTGTCTTCGCCGGCGATCCGCCTGGCGATCCGCTCGATCATTTCCTTCTCGGTCTGCGTGTTCACTGCTCCGCGGAGCCAGACCCTGCCCGACTTGTCGGTGATGATCTTGCAGTTTTTGGCGCCCATCGACAGCGAGTCCTCTGCGAGAACCGCCCGCCGGACATCGGCCGTGAGCTGGACATGCTCGCTTGACTGGGACTGATCCATGGGCGTCTTGGCGTCGCGATCTGCGTCGGCCCGGTTCCTGCCGGTGTTGTCGGCTTGCGTTGTCGAAGCGGTTCGGGTCGGCGTGGTCTGTGAGTCGCGAGCCGCTGAGGAATCGTTTCTCGAGTCGCATCCGCCCAGACTGACTGCGCAGCCGGCGGCGATCAAAGCGATGTAAGCCGTAATGTTTTTCATGGTGTTTCTCGTTTGTCGTCGCAACGGGTCGTGTCGCGACCAAGGGGGCTGCTGAAAGGCTCAGCGGTGGTGATTGCAAGCGCTGCCCGGCGATGGCGGTTACGCCATCGCGGCGTCGTTGATGACGCTCATGGCGAGCTTGGTCAGTGTAACATCTGACTTCTTTTCTTCTTCCAATGTTTTCTCGATGAGTTTGACATCATTGCCGCGGTCGAGGCTGGACGCGTATGTCCGGAGGCAGCCGTAGGAGGCGATCTCGTAGTGCTCGCACTTCTGGGCGGCGCAGATGAGGCCGGCGTCGCGGGCTTCTTCTGTGCCATCGTTCCCGATGACTTCATCGGCCTCTTCGATCAGTCCCGCCGCCGCGGCGCAGACCTGTCGTCCGGAGGTCTTGCCGAGATCTCCGAGGATCTGTTCCAGGCGCTCCAGGTGCACCTTGGTTTGATCGAGGTGTCCCTCGAAGGCCTTCTTGAGCTTCGGGTGGCTCGCGGCCTTGGCCATCTTCGGCAGGGCCTTGATGATCTGCCGCTCGCAGCTGTGCATGTCGCGGATCTGTTCCAGATAGAGATCGGCGAGGGTGTTGATGTTCATGGGAGATCGCTTTCTTCTCGCTGTCTGCCAGCCGTTCGTTGTACGGGGTCGGCGCGGGCTGTTGCGCGGCTTACACTGACTGCCGAATCGCTGCGTTGGTGCGGATGGCCATCCTGACCTGCTCCTCTTTGAACGCTCCGGTGCTCCCGACCCCATACCGCCTGACGGCCTGCGTTCATCAGACTAAATATAACCATGCCGAGATGGAGGAGGTATCGGGACTTGCACTTGCTGAGTCGGCATCGTTGCCCTTAGAGGCCCTGGTGACACTGTGCGCATCCGGCGCGCGTGGGTATCCATAAGTGATGAGATTCACGATCGCAGCGTGTGGATACAGCGCATCCCAGATGCGAGATCCGTCGGCGGACCCATCGCCGGATCTCGCTGCCCAATCCGGATCAGGAACAGTTGGCACAACGAAGCCGACCAGGGCAGGAAGTGTCCTGAACCCACTGATGCATTGCATCCGCCCTCATGTACCCGAGGGAGTCGATGTGCTGTAGGCAGGGCGATTGATCTCCGTTGGAACCGCCGCAAGTGACTTAAAACGCACTTTGTAGCCATTGTGATGTACTCAAGCGCGCTTTGATGTCTCTTGCTCTGTCGATAGCACGCCGTACACTTTGTCTATGGAACAGATGACCCTCAAGTCGGTTGGTGACCGCCCCGGGCGGCCCGCTGCGGCTCTGTGCCGTTCCAGCGCAATCGACGGCGGCGCCGCACGCGCGGCGAGCCATTTCGAGTTGTGGTCAGTCTCAACAAGTTAAGGATGTGCACAATGCCAAGAACACTTACTATGACCCTCGCGCTTGGAACGACGGCGTTGTTCGCCGCCGGCTGCCAGTGCAACGAGTCGCAGCGCGAATCGCGAACTTCGGAGATGTCGAGGCAGAGCGGGCAGGCGTACGCCCAGAGCGATCTGTCGGGTCCTCGCGGTCCGGACGGACCTGCGGGCGCCCGCGGAGAGCGTGGGCCTGCTGGCGAGACCGGCCCGGCGGGCTATGCCATGGCGGGACCGCGCGGCGAGGCAGGGCCGGCAGGACGGGCGGGCCCGGAGGGCGCCGCGGGGAGCAGGGGTGCGGCGGGTGAGTTTCAGCGTGGCCCCGCGGGCGAGAGAGGGCGTGCGGGCGAGGCAGGCGCTCGCGGCGAGGCCGGGCCGACCGGCGAACGAGGAGGAAGCGGCGAGGGCACTGCCGGACCAACAGGACCGGCAGGACCCGCTGGCGCCCGTGGGCCCACCGGAGGCGTCGGTGAGCGGGGCGAGAGACTCGTCGGCCCGGCCGGAGCCGCCGGCCGCGCGGGTCAGGCTGGTGAGCGTGGCGAGGCCGGGCGGAGCGGCGAAGCTGGTGCTATGACCGCTGGCGTCGCGGGCGAAGCAGGCCCGGCCGGAGTGGCTGGGCCCAGGGGCGAGACGGGGCAGATCGGCCCGGTCGGCCCGACCGGCACGATCGAACGCTGGGCGTTCTACCGTGAGTTCTGGTTCGACCAGGACCAGGCCACGATCCACAACTCTGATGAGCACCAGTTCGAGCAGATCGCAACCTACATGCGGAACAATCCGTCCCTCGAGCTGGGTCTCGGCGGCCCGGCGACCTCGGGCACCGCAGCGCGGCGCAATCAGGGTATGACCGAGAACCGTGTCCGCGCAGTCCGCAGCGGGCTGGTCGACGCGGGCGTGCAGGACAACAGGATCAGCAACGCAACGATCGCGAACCCGGATCATCGCCGGGAAGGTCGAGTCGCGGTGATGCTCCGCACCAAGGAAGGCTATGTGGAGGACAACAACTCCTCCTCCGACCGATCTGCTGACCGATCCTCTTCAGACCGTTCTTCCTCGGACCGTTCCTCAGATCGATCCTCTACTGACCGCTCTGCCTCCGACCGTTCCTCAGACCGATCCTCTACTGACCGATCCTCCTCCGACCGCAACCGATCCGAACGCGGGCAGGGCACGCTGGACGACTGGACCACATACCACACATTCTCGTTCGATGGAGATCAGACGAGCATCCATGCGGCCGACCGTGAACGGCTCGACGAGATCGTGGCGTTCATGGAGAACAACCCCAACTGGCGTCTGGGCATCTCCGGCTCGCAGGAGTCCTCGGACCGCAACCTCACCACACGGCGCAGCAACATTGTTCGCGACGCTCTCATCGACGGTGGCGTTGATCGCTCACGGGTCAGCATCGGCGAGTACGGCGACAGCCGCACCCAGCGCAGCGGACGCATCGAAGTCCTCGTCATGACCGATCGCATCACTACACAGGCGAGGTAAGACGGCGATGGTTTGCTAGGAGGGGCGGGTTGTTTCGGGATACGAGGCCGGCCGAGGCACTCGGCTTGGCCGGCCTGACGGGACATGTTCACCGAGTCAGGGCAGGCGTTCCTATCCGGAGCGTCTGTTCTTTTTCATGCATACAGGGCGACCGGCTTTGCCAGTCGAGAGCAGGAGAGAGTCGAGCACGTGAGCCGAGAGGGGTAGACACTGGCGGGCTGGCCTCGAAAGCATTGAGCGGAGCATACCGTTGTCCTGCGGCGCGATTGCTCGAGGATTGCTTCTGAAGGTGGTGGTGTGTGAAGAGGACGCAAGATGGAACGGATGCGGCGAAGGGGTTGGTGAAGCTTTTCGCTGGCGGCGTTGTTGTGGGTGTTGTGTTGCAGTTGGCGGTGATCGGCGCGGCGCTTGTGTGGTGGTCGCCCGGGCACGACAGCATCCGTTACTTCATGGCGTCGCCGACGGACAGCCGCGTGCTGTTCCGGGTGTCGTTCTGGGGTGGTGAGCGGGTCGGGCTTGCGCCAGAGAATGTTGATCTGCAGCGTCTGCTGCATCAGATCGATCCGCGGGCTCAGGCGTGGTGGAGGAACCTGCCGGCGGGTACGGAGGAGCCTCGGGCTCGGTTTGTTGATGCCGCGGGGTTTCCGTTTCGGAGCGTGTACTGCGTGTGGGGGTACAACGAGGCGTATGAGGATGGGCGGCTCGTGCCGGACACGATCGAGTCTGAGCATCTGCGGGGCGGCTTGTCGCTGGGGGATATCGATCGGGGCGAGTTGAGGGTGGTTGACAACTGGCTGGCGGTGCCGCTGACGCCGCTGTGGGGCGGGTTGGCGGGGAATCTCGTGGTGTACTCGGTCGTGGGTGTTGGGTTGGTTTCGCTACGGGGGCGGGCGCCCGGCTTTGCCGGGCGAGAGGGGAGAGCGTCGAGAGGCGAGAGTCGAGAGAAGGGGAAGAGCGGGTAGACACTGACGGGCTAAGCGCCGGTGCCGCGGATGGGCGGGCCTCTACAATCGTGGCCCATGCCTCTGCTCAGCGCGACCAACATCACCCACAACTACGGCGATCATCGCATCCTCGATGCGTGCACGCTCAGCGTCGAGGCGGGCGAGCGAGTAGGGCTTGTCGGGCGGAACGGGGCGGGCAAGACGACGATGCTGCGGGTGCTGGCGGGCGACCTTTCGCCCGACCTCGGGCAGGTGGCGCTGCGGGCGGGGGCGAGGCGGGGGTATCTGCGGCAGGACCCGGCGTTCGGCGAGGGAAGGACGCTGAGGCAGGCCGCGGCGGAGGCGTTTGCGGACCTGCGGCGGCTGCACGCGGAGCTTGAGGGGTTGTTTGAGCAGATGGCGTCGGCTCAAGGGGCGGAGCTGGAGCGGCTGCTGGCGCGGCAGGTGGAGCTTGAGAAGCGGGTCGAGACGGGCGGGGGCTTTGCGGTCGACCACAAGATCGATGCGATCCTGCACGGGCTGGGGTTTTCTGACGAGCAGTTTTCGACGCCGGTCGAGGGGCTGTCTGGCGGGCAGCGGGCGAGGCTGGCGCTGGCGATCCTGCTGCTTGAGAGCCCCGATGTGATCCTGCTGGACGAGCCGACGAACCACCTGGACATCGACGGGCGGCTGTGGCTTGAGGACTTTCTGGCCGAGCAGTATCAGGGGGCGGTGGTCATGATCGCCCACGACCGGTATCTGCTGGATCGTGTGGCGGACCGGATCGTCGAGGTCGAGCGGTCGAGGCTTGTGGAGTATCCGGGCAACTACACGAAGTTTCGCCAGCTCAGGGCGGAGCGGCGGGAGGCGATGCTCCGCGCGTTCGAGAAGGAGCAGACGCAGTTCAAGCGGGAAGAGGCGTTCATCCGCAAGTACAAGGCGGGGCAGCGGGCGAAGCAGGCGCGGGGGCGGGAGAGCCGCCTGGAGCGGGCGAAGGCGTCGAGCGAGCTTGAGCGGCCGTTGGAATTGGGCTCGATGAAGTTCCGCCTGCCCGAGGCGGAGCGGACTGGCGACATCGTGCTGACCTGCCAGGGCCTGAGCAAGGCGTACCCGACTGATTCGGGCGGGGAGAAGGTGTTGTTTCGGGATCTGTCGCTGAAGATCAGCCGCGGCGAGCGCTGGGGGATCATCGGGCCGAACGGGGCGGGCAAGACGACGCTGGTGCGGGCGCTCCTGGGCGATCTTGAGCCGGACGCGGGCGTGGTGCGGCACGGGTCGCGGCTGAGCATCGGGTACTTCCGGCAGGTGCACGCCGAGCACGATCCTGAGCGGCCGATGGTGCGGGCGCTGTACCGGTTGATCCAGCAGGAAAACCCGGAGATGACGATGAGCGAGCAGGAGCTGCGCGACCTTGCGGGTGCGTTCCTGTTCTCGGGGCGCGATCAGGAGAAGGAGGTCGGGCTGCTGTCGGGGGGTGAGCGGGCGCGGATGCGGCTGGCGGCGCTTTTGGCGAGCGCGAAGAATGTGTTGGTGCTCGACGAGCCGACGAATCACTTGGACATCCCGTCGGCGGAGCGGCTGGAAGACGCGCTGTCGTCGGAGAACGGGTACGACGGGACGGTGCTGCTCATCAGCCACGATCGCGCGTTGATCGACGGCGTGTGCGATCACCTGCTGGTGATGGACGGGCAAGGCGGCGCGAAGGTGTTTTTCGGCAACTGGGCGATGTACACCGAGTCGTTGAAGCAGAAGGCTGACCAGGCGGCCAGGTCCTCGCCCAGGAACGCGGCGCCGAGCGCCGATGCGAAGCCAGCGGAGGCGAGGTCGGACGGCTCGCGGGGTTCCAAGAAGAGCAAGTATTCGTGGATGCGGCTGGAGCAGGTCGAGGAGAAGATGGCCGAGCTGGAGTCTGCGATCTCGAAGATCGATTCGGAGTTGAACGATCCGGATGTGTGGCGCGAGGTCGAGCGGGCGGGGAAGCTGACCGACAAGCGGGATGAGCTGAAGGGGGAGTTGGAGCAGTTGGAGGAGGAGTGGTTGCGGAAGTCGGTGTAGGGCGGGGATGCATTGTGGTGTGAAGCACCGACCTCGGCGACCGAGGTCGGTGGCACGATTTTGCATTTATTCAGAGTTGCTTAAGCGCTTCGAGCACTTCTTCGGCGTGGCCGGGGACTTTGACCTTGTCCCAGCGCTTTGCGACTTTGCCGTCGGGGCCGATGAGGAAGGTTGTGCGTTCTATGCCCATGTACTGGCGGCCGTACATTGACTTTTCGGCCCACACGCCGTACTTCTGGGCGACTTTGGGGTCGGGCTTGCCTTCGTCGTTGACCGCGTCGTCGGCGAGGATGGGGAAGTTGAGGTCGTTCTTTGCGGCGAACTTGGCCTTGCTCTTGGTGTCCATGATGGAGACGCCGAGGACTTTGGCCTTGAGCTTGTTGAACTTGGGGAGGGTGTCGCGGAACTGGCAGGCCTGGTCGGTGCAGCCGCTGGTGTCGTCCTTGGGGTAGAAGTAGAGGATGAGGGGTGAGCCGGCGTAGTCGGCGAGTTTGTGGGTCTTGCCCTCCTGGTCTTTGAGGGTGAAGGCGGGGGCTTTCTTGCCGGGCTCGACGGGGGGCATGGTGTGCTCCTGGTGGTTTCGTGTGCGCGGAGATGGAATCGTCGAGCGTAGCTTCGCACGAGAGGGGTGTGTGGAGTCGGGATTTGGCGGACGCGTTTGCCTCGGCGTCAGCCGACAACCCAGCCGACGAGCGCGAAGAAGAGCAGCCCGGCGAGCAGGACGGCCAGCGCGATGGAGATCCAGGGCGAGGGGCGTGCGTGCTCGGCGGGGCGGACGAGGGCGAGGCGTTGCTCGGTGTCGGTGTTGAGCGGGGAGGGGGAGACGCCGTGGCGGGCCTCGTCCTGCACGATGGCGATGATGAGATTGGCGTCGAATGGGCGGAGGCCCATGTTTGTCGCGAGGCGGAGGAGGCGTTGGCGCCGGTCGGGGGTGAGGACGCCGGCCTTGCCGCCGTCGAGGAGCTCGGAGACGCGGACGGCGAAGATCCAGCGGGCGTCGGAGGCGGAGAGGGTCGAGGCGGCCTTGTTTTCGGCGGCGACCTCGGCGGCCCTGGCGGCTGTCTTCGATCTGGGGGCGGGGCGGCCCTCTTCCACCCTGAGCAGGGGGCGTCTCGGGGCGTCGCTGGGCGGACGCACGAGGCGGAGGGCGGGGTTGGGCTGGCTGAGGTCGGTCATCGGAGGTGCGAGGCTCGGTGGATCGTCCTTCGGCGGTTTGGGGGGCCTTCGTCAGAGGGTACGGCCAAACCCGGCGCCCGCTGCGGCCGATGGTTCAGAGAATCAACTCTGGGGACGGATCGACGATTCCCGATGGCCCGATACCATGCCGCCCGAGACCCCGCGAGTCCCACCACGGGACCCCACGAGCCCCCCACCACGACCCCGGCGCGATGCTCAGCGGGATTGTGAGGAGCAGAGCCCTTGAGCGCCACAGACGCCGCCCCTGCCGCAGCTGAGAAGTCGAGCGCCGAGCGGGCCATCACCTGGCCTCCGGAGTTCGAGCCTGTGGAGACGGAGCTCTCGCCCGAGGCGGTGCAGGAGCGTCTGCTGACGGAGGCGAGGCGCGGGCGGCTGGACGGGTACGAGAAGAACGACGAGGGTTTTAAGCTCGACGCGTTGGGCACGCCGTTTGAGTATGACCTGCTGGCGAGGGCGAGGCGCGAGGGGGAGCGGACAGTTGTTTCGTTCTCGATTGCGATCCGGCGGGGGCTGCCGATCTTGTTTGTGGTGGTGCTGCTGCTGACTGTCGAGCCGGGGCGGTACTTCACCGACAAACTGATCCCGGGGCGATGGGGCTGGATCGATACGCGGCTGTGGTACTACCCGCTGACGATCATCCCGCTGCCGTTCGTGTGGCGGACCTGTGTGCGGAAGTCGCGCGAGAGCGCGTGCAAGCATGCGCGGGAGCAGATCGAGAAGGTGCGGAAGGCGCTGGCGCGCCCGGCGTAGCCGGGCGAGAGCGGGAGAGAGGCGAGCAGGTGAGCAGGTGAGTAGGAGTGGTAGAGACACGGTTTGGCGAGCCGTGACACGCAGTGCGTCTGGCTTCGGGCGAGAGAGTGAAGAACGCGATGGACTTTGACCGCTCCGAAGGAGCGGATGAGCCTTGCCACGAGTGAAGCGAGGCGGAGCCGAGCTGAACTCGTGGTTGGCGGGGATAGAGAGCCCGTCCTGAAGGGACGGCGGAGTTTCAGTTTGTTTCCGCCGCACCTTCAGTGCGGGGGCCTTTGACTTGCTCTCCACGGGTTCGCCGATCTTCGACGCTTCGCGTCTTTGATCGACTCACCCGTGGCAAGGCTCCGTGCCCGCGTTGCGGGCGAGAGCGGGTGAGCGTCGAGCAAGCGGGCCGGAGGAAGGGTAGGGAAAAGCAGCACTGGCGGGCGAGCCGCCAGTGCTGCAAGAGGGGACTTTGGCTTGGATGTCGGCGGTTAGGCCTTGTCGTTGTCCTTATCGGGGCGGACGTCCTTGCCTTCGGCGACATCGGTGATGGGCGGGGCGGGGTGTGGGTCGAGCTCGCCGCGCTTGAGGCGCCCGATGTACTCGTGGTAGGACTTCATGGCCTGTGCGCCGAAGATGAGCATGATCGGGATGTTGACGACGAGCATGACGCCGAGGCCGAGTGTCGTCCACATGTCGAGCTGCTCGTCGGTGCCGATGAGCGGCTGCTTTGAGCCGTCGGATGCGGTGAAGATGTTCATCGCCGCGACCGTCGTGAGGAAGATCAGCGCGCAGTAGATGAATTTGTACACCAAAACGACCGCATTGGTCGTCGCCTTGTTGAGTTTCAGACAGAAGTAGTAGACGCCCTGCTCGCCGTAGTAGGACCACGAGATCATGGTGGAGACGGCGAAGAGCCACGCGGCGATGGTGACGAGCCACTTGCCAAGACCGGGCTGGACGCGGTCGAAGGCGTGCGCGGTGAGCGATGCGCCGGCGTAGTCGCCGTAGACGCCGTAGTCGGTTGACCCGTCGTCGAGCGTGCGGAAGCGAGGCTCGGTGACGGACTCGGTGGTTCGCCACGCGACCGTCCAGCCGTTGTCGGCGTCGCGTACAACGCGTCCGAGGATGCGGGTGAGATCTCCCCCCCTGTCGCGATTATGGTCGGCGTGAACGACCATGAACACATTCTCGTCCGCACGCCATCCGGACTCGCCCTCTCGTGTCTGGCGGATCCGCCTGCCCTCGGCCGACATTGTCGGAAGGCCTTCGGACCGGATCGTCCAGGACGGTGCCGAGCCGTGGTTGATGACAGTATCGACGGTGATCGACTCGTACGCCGGTTGGTCCTCCGGCTGTTTAATCGGGTTGAACCGGATCACGGGTTCGGGACGGACGCTGGTCACACTGCCCGAAACGACGATCTGCCGATCGCCCGGGGAGGCGGTCGCGTAGACGAAGACCTGGTCGCGGCGCTGCCAGTCCGGGAGAGCCTTGCCCTCGTTCTCGGCGGCCCTTGTCTCCGAAGCGGTGGCGGTGCGAGGGGGCGCTCGGAGCTCGCCCAGTGTCCAGTCACCGTCTTCGAGAGTTGCGGTCGGGGCCTGGTCCAACTCGCCGGCACGCTCGGTTGCGGAGACAATCGTTGGTAGGGCTTCCGTTGAGAAATCGGTCTCCGGCCCTCGGTTGTACGCGCCGCTTGCGAGGATGACCAGGGCGGTCATGGTGCAGACGACGATGGTGTCGATGAAGGGCTCGAGGCCGGCGACGACGCCTTCGCGTGCGGGCTCGTCGGTCTTGGCGGCCGAGTGGGCGATCGGGGCCGAGCCCTGTCCGGCCTCGGAGCTGAAGAGGGCCCGCTTGATGCCCCAGAGCGCGGCGAAGCCGAAGGTGCCGCCGAGGAAGGCGCCCGTGGCGTCGGCGGATTCGCCGCCCATCCATGTGGGCAGGCCGCTCTTGACGATCAGGGCGAGCATCCCGGGGATGTCGGCGAAGTGGACGATCAGCACATACGCCGCGGCCATCAGGTAGATGACGCACATGAAGGGGACGATGCGTCCGGCGACGGCGCCGATGCGCTTGATGCCCCCGATGATGACCAAGCCCACGACGATGGCCAGAATGATCCCCGACACGATCTGCGGGATCTGGAAGTTCGTTGCGGTGACATCGGCGACATTCCAGGCCTGGAACATGTTGCCGCCGGTGATCGCCGAGGTGATGAGCGTGACGACGAAGACGGCGCCGATGGCTGCGCCGAGGGGGCCGAGGCCCCACTTCTTGAAACCGTTCTTGACGACGAACATCGGCCCGCCGTGGGGGTTGTCCGGGTCGTCGGTGTTGCGGTAGAGCATGGACTGGGTGACCTCGGTCATCTTGAGGCCCATGCCGAGGACGCCGATCAGCCACATCCAGAGGATCGCGCCGGGCCCGCCGATCGCCACCGCGACAGCGACGCCCGCGATGTTGCCGAGACCGACGGTCGCTGAGAGCGCGGCCGAGAGCGCCTGGAAGTGGTTGATGGCGCCGGGGTCCTTGCCGTCGTCGTACTTGCCTCTGACGACGCCGACGCCGTGGGTGAGGGCGCGGTACTGGCCGAAGCCGCTCCAGATGGTGAAGAGGACACCGGTGAAGAGGAGTGCGTAGACGGTGAAGTCGCTGAAGAGGTACCCGTTGAGTGTGTTGACGAAGTTGTTGATGCTTTCCATCTGATCAGGGCTCCTGTGAGGGCTCCTGGCGTTTGGCGGCGCGCTTGCTGCCGGCCCGGGAAGGCGAGATCATGGCGGAAAGTGCCCGAGGATGCAAACCAGCCCGACAACGACAACGCCGACACGCTCGCCTCGCCCTCGCTTCTGGCGGACCTCTTGGCCCGGATTCTGGCGGATCGCGAGGCGGAGCTGGCGTCTGAGCAGGCGGTGCGGGGGCTGGACGCTATGGACGAGCTCCCCCTGCACCGGGTGCTCGCCGAGGGGCTCGAAGGAGCCAAGCTGGGCGTCTTCCCCGAGTTTCCGTACCCCGGGCGGGTGTGGGATGACGAAGGCGGGCGGCGTCCGGGCCGCAACGCCCGAGATCGCTGCGACCTGGTGCTGACGCCGTCTGCCGACCTGCCCCCGGCGGACCCGGTCGCGACGCTACGCGAGCGGGACGAGGCGGACAGGACCCTGTTCGGATCGCATGTCCGCGAGGCGATCGAGCGTGAGCACACCGATCCCGGGCGACGGTGGACCGACCCTGCCGAGGCGTACTGGCTGGAGGTGAAGACGGTCGGGCAGTTCGCGTTCAGGGCGGGGGCGCCCGATGCGAACCGGGCGTATTCCACGGAACTGGTCGCGGCAGGGGAGGATCTGGGCAAGCTCGGTGCGGACGGGGTGATCTCGCGCGGGGCCCTGCTGCTGTTGCTGTTTGCGGCCGACGAGGAAACGGTGCGGCACGACGGGGTGCGGTTCGTGCACGCGTGTCTGGATCGGGGCCTGCCCGCGGGGTCGCCGGCGATCCGCTGTGTGCCGATCGTCGAGCGGATCGGCAACACCTGCTGCGGCGTGGTGCTGGCGCCGCTGCGGGCGTGAGTGCGGGTCAGTTGCCGGAAGTTTCCAGGCCGAGAACGCGGGCGATCTCGTCCGCCGCGGCTTCGCCCGCGGAGAGGCCCTTGAACTCGTCGACGACGCTGCGGAGTTCGCTTCGCTGCGCCTCGGCCCTTTCGGGCGATTCGAGGAGGGCGAGGGCGGCCTCGACGATGGCCTTTTCGTCGCCGAAGTGCGGGACGAGCTCGGGCACGATCTCTCTGCCGGCGATCAGGTTGGGCAGGGTGAAGAGCTCGGTATCGATGAGCCACCAGCCGAGCATCGCGTACATGAAGGGGTTGGACTTGTAGACGATGACCATCGGCTTGCTGTGGCGTGCGACCTGGAGGGTGACGGTGCCGCTGACGACGAGGGCGAGGTCGCACCAGGAGAGGGCCGAGTCTGTCCTGCCGACGACGATCTCGGCGTTCTCGGGCATGCCGCCGTTGGCCTCGGCGATCTCGCGGAGGCGGGCGGCGACGGGTTCTGTGGTGGCGGCGATGACGGCTGACGCGCCCGAGAACTTGCGGCGTATGCCGGAGAACGCGGCGAGGAGAAGGGGGAAGTTTTTCTCGATCTCGCCGGGGCGGGAGCCGGGCAGGAGGGCGATCCTCGGCTGGCCCCCGGGCAGGTCGGCGGCGTCGGTCTTGAGCCGGTCGTGGTTGAGCGGCTTGTCGAAGAGGGGGTGTCCGACGAAGCGGGCCTCGACATCGCGGGCCTTGAACCACTCTTCTTCGAAGGGGAGCAGGCAGAGGACGAGGCTGGTCAGGCGCCGGAGCTTCTTGACGCGCCAGGCCCCCCACGCCCAGAGCTGGGGGGCGACGAGGTGGACGACGCGGACGCCGTGCTTCTGGGCGATTTTGCAGATCGGGAAATTCGCGCCGGGCGAGTCGACGGGGATGTGGAGGGTGACAGGGTGCTTTTCGAGCCACTGATCGATGCGGGCGTTGATCTTCTTGTGCTCGCGGATCTTTGCGAGGCCGGGCAGGCCCATAACGGCGTCGTCGCCGGTGCGTTCTACGACGCGTGCGCCGGCGGCCTCCATTTTGGGGCCGCCCCACGCGTAGATGGCGATCTCGGGGTGGCGTTCCTTGAGGCGTTCGATGACGGTGGCGGCGTGCTCGTCGCCGCTGGGCTCGAAGGCCGTGAAGAGGAGCGTGGTGCGCCCGGAGTTGTTGCGTGTCTGGCTCAAGGGGTGGAGTGAAGTCTCGGGGGCCGCCGGTGTCAACGCGTGGCGCGGCCCGAGGCGGATGATTCGGCGTCGGCTTGTGCTGATTCAGAACCCGGAGGCGGCGAGCCAGTCGCTGGGGCGGGCGCCCAAGGCGTGGGCGACAGAGAGCATGGATTCGAGGCTCGGGAGGTGGGCGCCCCGCTCGATCGAGCTGAGCTGGCTGACGCTGACTCCCGAATGTTCGGAGAGGTCTTTGAGGGTCCAGCCCCGTTCGGTGCGGGAGAGGCGGATCTGGCGTCCGAGGGCCTGCTTGAGGCGGTCCTGGGGGCCGGAGCCGAGGCCGTAGACCTCCGCGGCCTGCCCGAGCACCCGTCGCAGCTCGTTGATGGAGAAGGGTTTGGCGAGGTAGTCGAAGACATCCTGCTTGAATGTCTGGCGCATGTTGTCGAGCGAGGGGTAGCCGGTGACGACGACGACGCAGAGCTTGGGCCAGCGTTTGCGGATCTCCGCGAGGACCTGGTCGCCCGAGTGGCGCCCCATCTTCATGTCCAGGAGGACGAGGTCGGGGAGCTGGTGCTCGTTTGCGGCGTAGAGCTCGTCGGGTGAGGCGACGGCGCGGACCTCGTGGCCGTCGGCCTCCAGCACGCCGGAGAGGTACTGGCGGAAATCTGGATCGTCGTCGAGGGTGACGATCGACATTGGCGGGACGGCCCCGGTCTCGGCGGGCTTGGTCGCGGTGTCAGCCATGGGTCTCATCCTCCGGCCGGGGGTTGTCCGTGCGGCCGGCGGGGCCCAGCCCCGGAACGACCTCGCCGCCGGGGTCGGCAGGGAACAGGATCTCGAACACCGCCCCGGTTCGCTCTGGATTATTGCGTGCCAGAAGGACGCCGCCGTGTTCCCGGACGATGCCCTCTGCGACGGCGAGGCCGAGGCCGGTGCCCCGGGCGTCCATGCGTGTGCTGACGAAGGGCTCGAAGAGGGTGCTGAGGACATCGGGGGCGATGCCGGGGCCGTCGTCGGCGACGGCGACGCTGAACCACTGTGCACCGTCGCGTTCGATGGTCTCGGTGGAGACCTGGACGCGGGAGCCTTTGCCGCTCTCGCGGAGGGCGTCGACGGCGTTCCTGATGAGATTGACGAAGACCTGCACGAAGCGGTCCTCGTCGCAGACGGCGCGGGTGTTCTTGGGGACAAGATTCACCAGGTCGATCTGGCGGGCCTCGCGGTCGATGCGGACGAGGGTCATTGCGTCGTCGACGATGCGGGAGAGGTCGGTCTCGCTGCTCTGCGGCGGGCGGACGCGGGCGAAGTCGAGCAAGCTCTCGCCGAGGCGTTCGAGGCGAAGGACGACGCGGTGCATGAGCTCGGCCTGGTCGTCGCTGAGGCCGGCGGGGTCTTGCCTGAGGCGCTCGGTGAGGCCCTTGAGGACGGCCAGGGGGGTGTTCAGCTCGTGGGCGAGGCCGGCGGACATCATGCCGAGGCTGGCGAGGCGGTCGGCGTCGGCGAGGTTCTGGCGGGCGCGTTCGAGGAGGTGGTTTTTGAGCTTGAGGTCGTTGGCGTTGAGCTCCAGGCGGTCGAAGGCCTCGGCGAGGGCGCGTTCCTGGGAGCGGATTTTGCGGATGGATTCGTTGCGGCTTTTCATGATCTCGCCGAGCTCGTCGGCGGGGATCGAGGCGTCGGGGATGAGCTCGTTTTCAGTCTCGCCGGCCTGGACGGCCAGGTCGGCGCGGAGCATGCGCCGGATGGGGCCGTAGACATGCTGGGGGAGGACGAAGAGCTCGAGGGCGACGACGACGAGCCCGTAGGCGGTGAGCACGGCGATGACGAGCAGGAGGTAGAAGCGGGTGACGACCTCGCGGACCTCGATCAGGCTGGCCTCGGCGAGGATGTAGCGGGGCTGGGGGCCGGGGATCGCCGCGACGACTGTGGCGTGGACGCCCCTGCGTCCGGCGTCGATCGGGGTGAGGGGGTTGTCCGCGGCGTCTTGGGCGATCGCTGCGGGAATATCGAGGGTCTCGGGCGTGCCGACCCGCCAGGAGGCGCCGCGCCCTGAGGCCCAGCTCTCGGCGTCGGCGGGACTCTGGCGGAGGGCCTGCTCGAGGACAAGGGTGGCGCTGGTGCGTTCGGCCCTGTCGAGGATCTGGGTGATCGCCGGACGGAGGGCGACGAGGAGAATCAGGGTGAGGGCGAAGGAGAAGAGGGTGTGGAGGAAGATGAGCTTCTTGCGGATGCGCATGCCCGCGAGGAGGCCGCGGGCCGGGGCGTCCTCGGCGCGGGTTCTGCGCGGGGGCGGTTGCTGCGGGGTGTTGGGGGTGTTGGCTGGGGGCATGGTTCGGAGACCGGCGGCGGATACAGTCGGGTCTTGAAGGGCAGACAGCAGTCATCATCGGGCTCGAAGGGCCGTCGAGCAAGGCGGGACCCTCCTCGCCATCGCCCGGGCCCCCCCGCCGACGCCCGCGAGGCGGTGCTGCGGGTGGTCGGGACGCAGGCGACGGGGTTTCCTTCGATCAAGATTCTGGAGCCGGACACCTCGGCGCTCGACCCGAGGGATTCGGCCCTCGCCCACGCGCTGCACGAGAGCGTGCTCCGCCGCTGGCTGACGATCCGCTGGCTGCTTGAGCAGCGTCTGGAGCGTCCGTTCCCGGAGTTGCATCCGGCGTTGCAGGCGTCGCTGCTGGTGGGCGGGGCGCAGATCCTGTTCATGGACCGGATCCCGGTGCACGCGGCGATCGATACCTCCGTCGAATGGGCGAAGCGGTCTGCGGGCAGAGGGGGCGCGGGGCTGGTCAACGCGGTGCTGAGGCGGCTGTCGGAGATGCTTCGAGGCGGCCCGGAGGGGCCGGAGAAGGCGGAGCGGTACGGGGGCGGGCGGGACGAGATCCCGCTCTCTGGCGGCGGCTCGCTGATGCTGGCCCAGCCGATCCTGCCCGAAGACGACGACTTCCGGCTCGCGGTCGCGACTGGGATGCCCAAGCGGCTGTGCGAGCGGTGGGCGCTGGCGGCCGGAGCGCGGGCGGCGAGGGATCTGGCGCTGCACTCGCTGGTGCATCCGCCGGTGGTCATCAACGCGGTGCACGCCGAAGCGCCGATCGATCCTGAAGTGGCGACCCCCCACCGCTCGGCGGGGCATTTCGTATTCGCGGGCGAGCGGGGATCGCTGGGCGGGCTGCTTGCGGGTCGGCGCGATGTCTGGGTGCAGGATTCGGCGTCGTCGGCGCCGGCGATGCTCGCGTCGCACCTGAAGCCGGCGGTGATCGCCGATCTGTGCGCCGGGCAGGGGACGAAGACTCGGCAGCTCCGCAGGCTCTTCCCCGATGCGAAGATCGTTGCCTCGGACATCGACAAAGATCGCCTGCAGACGCTGCGGGGCGTCTTTGAGGGCGACGGGCAGGTCGAGGCGGTCTCTCCAGATGAGCTGCGGGAGGCGTGGCTGGAGAAGGTGGACCTTGTGGTGCTGGATGTCCCCTGCTCGAACACGGGCGTGCTGGCGAGGCGTGTCGAGGCGAAGTACCGCTTCGGGCCCGATCTGCTAGAACGCCTGGGCGACACGCAGCGGCAACTGATCGCCGACTCGATCCCCCTGCTTGCGCCAAAGGGAAGAATCCTCTACGCGACCTGCAGCCTCGAGAGCGAGGAGAACGAGGCGATGGCGGCTTGGGCGGGCAAGTGGCACGGCTTCAAGGTGGAGGCGACCGAGTGTCTGACGCCGGCCGGGCTGCCCGGCGAGGGTCCCGAGGTGTACCGCGACGGATCGTTTGGTGTCCTCTTGGGGCGTTCGTGACGCGCCCGGCGCGTTGGTGTGCGGCTACACTCCCCGCCACACCCGATCAGCCCGGAGCTACTTAAATCGTTGCGGAGTCCGGCCCGATGAACCTGCTTCAGATCCTCTCGCCCTCGTGCATCCGTGTCCCGCTGCAAGCGACGGACAAGCGTGGCGTGATCGATGAGCTGGTGAACCTGCTGGCCGAGCACGAACAGATCCCCGATCCCGATGCGCTCCGCGACGCGGTGTGGGTGAGAGAGCAGACCCGGACGACGGGCATCGGTCATGGGCTGGCGATCCCGCACGGGAAGTGCCCCGGGATGCCGCGGCTGGCGATGGCGATCGGTAAGCCGGCGGTGCCTGTTGATTTCGAGGCGATCGACGCGCAGCCGGTAAAGCTGGTGGTGCTGCTTGCGAGCCCGCCGGACCATTACTCCGAGCACATCCAGGCGCTGGCGCGGATCAGCCGGCTGATCTCGATGGAAGACTTCCGCAAGCGGATCTACGCGGCCGATACGGCCGAGGAGATCTACAAGCTGCTGGAAGAGACAGAAGGCTGAGCTGGGCGCAGGGCGCGGGGAGTTGGGCGCGGGGCGCTCGCCTGTCGGCGAGCGGTGAACGGGTTAGACCACAATCCATGCTGGGGAACTGACGCCGATCTCTGATCGCAGCGAAGAGTCGGGTTGCGCTCGCCTTTGGCGAGCGAGAGGATCGAGCAGGCGAGCAGAGTTTGGGTAGGCGTGGTAGCGACACCAACGCGGGGTGCTTGCCATTCGGCGAGCGGGGAACGGGATAAGTCACAATTGATCTGTGCCGTTTGCCGCTCCGTAGGAGCGGTTGAACCTTGCCACGAGTGAAGCGAGGCGGAAGCCGAGCTGAACTCGTGGGTAGAGATCAAACATCGGCCGTCCTGAAGGGACGGCGGAGGGAGGTCCTCCGCCCCTCACGGGGCGGGAAGGCCAGCCGCACTTGTCCACGAGTTCGCCGATCTTCGACGCTTCGCGTCTTGATCAACTCACTCGTGGCAAGGTTCCGCGCTCGCTTTGCGAGCGAGAAGGCGGTAGCCACAGGCGAGACGCCTGTGCCACGAGATCGGATAGAAGCACAGCTCGGAGATCAGTGCCACCGGGGAGCAGGTGAGACGCGAACACGGCTCGGCGAGCCGTGCCACGACCGAGCTACTTGCGCGTTTCGGCCGAGGCGATCATCACTTCGAAGCGGCTGAGGCAGCGTTCGGCCTGTCCCCGGAAGATCATGTAGGGAAAGAGCGTGATGAGGGCGATCGCCAGTCCGAGGGCCGTGGTCACCAGCGCTTCGGAGATGCCCGAGGCGACGCGGGCGGGGTCGGGGGTTGTTGCTTCGCCCAGGGCGCCGAAGCTGCGGATGATCCCCGTGACGGTGCCCAGGATGCCGAGCATCGGGGCGGCGGTGATGATCGTTGAGAGCGTGACGCTCCAGCGTTCGATCGCGGTGCGGAGGGATTCGACGGAGGCGGCTGCCGCGGCGGCGAAGGCCTCGGGCCGGTCGCGTTCGTTGAGGAGGGCTCTGGAGAACTTGCCGTAGACGCTGCGGTCGGACTTCATGACCGAGCGGGCTTTGTCTGCATCGCCCTCTCGGAGGGCGCGGGTGAAGGCGTTGATGCGGGCCCGGCGCGGGGCGTTGTGCGTGGTGATCCAGAAGAGGGCCCGCTCGAACGAGAGGGCGAGGGAGATCACGCTGAGGACGAGCAGGGGGAGCATGACCCACCCGCCGCGCACGATGATGTCTGCGATCGCGTCCATCGGGAGGCGATGGTACGGCCCTCGGGCGGCGGCCGTACGATCGGACGATGTCCGCCTTCCCCGAAGCGCTCGTGTCGCCCCGCGCCCAGATCGATGCGTATCTGGAGCGGGTTGTCTCGTCGATGGATGCGCCAGAGTCGCTGCGTGAGGCGGTCGGGTACGCGCTGCTCTCTGAGGGCAAGCGTGTGCGTCCGGCGTTGGCGTGGCACGCGTGCGTGTGCGCGGGGGGGACGGGAACCGACAGCCTGCCCGGTGGCGCGGCGATCGAGCTGGTGCACTGCTTCAGCCTCGTGCACGACGATTTGCCCGCGATGGACGACGACGAGCTGCGCCGGGGCCGCCCGACACTGCACATCGCCAAGGGGGAGGCGATGGCGATTCTGGCGGGGGACGCGATGCTCACGCACGCGTTCGGGCTGCTGGCGGGCGAGGTGGTCGATCAGGCGAGGGCTTCGGCGGCCTGCCGCGTGCTGGCAACGGGAACGGGCCGGATGATCGGCGGACAGGTCTACGACACGCTGGGGGGACTGCCCGAAGGGCTCGACGATTTGTCGCGGCTGGAGACGATCCACACGGGCAAGACCGGGGCGCTGCTGGAGGCGTCTTGCCGCATCGGGGCGGTGCTGGGGGCTCCCGAGCCGGATGGGGGCGAGGCGGCCGAGCGGCTTGGTGCATTCGGGCGGACGGTCGGGCTGGTGTTCCAGATCGTCGACGATCTGCTGGATGTCGAGAGGAGCGCCGAGGAGGTCGGCAAGAAAACGGGCAAGGACGCCGCGGCTGGGAAGCTGACCTATCCGGGGGTCATGGGTGTCGCGGCGGCCCGGGGGGAGGCCGAGCGGTTATCGGAGGAGGCGATCGGTCTGCTGGCCCCATTCGGCCCGGAGGCGGATCCGCTGCGGGAACTGGCGGCGTGGCTGGTCGTCCGGGATCGGTAGGCGGCCGGATCGATCCCTGGCCTCCGGGGGCCAAAGATCCCCGTCGGGGCATCGGCCGCGGCGGTAGAATTTCGGGTTCTTTCAAAAGCTATTGAAAGCTAGCATCCGAAGTGGTTTGAGTACGCGTTCGTCAAGAAGATCGAATGCCCGGAGCGTCCAGTTTGGATCGACAGCCCTACAGCCTGCTCAAGACGATCGCCGGGCCCGAGGACCTCAAGGCGATCCCGCCCGAGCGTCTGCCCGAGGTCGCGGCGGAGATCCGGGCGGCGATCATCGACCAGGTCTCCAAGACGGGCGGGCATCTGGCGCCGAACCTGGGCGTCGTCGAGCTGACCTTGGCGATGCACTATGTCTTCGACTTCGGGCGCGACCGGCTGCTCTTTGATGTGGGGCACCAGTGCTATCCGCACAAGCTGCTCACCGGGCGGCTGGAGCAGCTCTCGAAGCTGCGGACGCGCGAGGGGATGGCGGGGTTTCCTGAGCCGCGTGAGTCGTCGTACGACCTGTTCAGCGTCGGGCACGCGGGGACGGGGATCTCGACGGCGGTCGGCATGGCGCGCGGGGACCAGCTCAACCGCGAGCACTTCGACCCGAAGAACAACCCCGACGGGCGGCGCGTGGTGACGCTGATCGGCGACGCGTCGATCGTCAACGGCGTGGCGATGGAGGGGCTGAACAACGCGGGGACGCTGAAGCGACAGTTTTTGGTGGTGCTGAACGACAACGGGATGTCGATCTCCAAGCCGCAGGGCGCCGTGTCGCAGTACTTCGACCGCGTTCGCCTGAGCCACACCTACGGGGGCTTCAAGAAGACGGCGAAGAAGCTGCTGAGCCACATGCCCGGTGGCGAGGCGTTGACCGAGTCGTACCACCGCATGGGCGAGGCTGCCAAGGCGATGCTGGCGGAGGACTCGTGGTTCGAGAAGTTCGGGCTGGTGACGGTCGGGCCGATCGACGGGCACGACATCCCGGCGCTGATCGAGTTTCTCGCCGAGGCGCGCGAGTTCGACCGGCCGATGGTGCTGCATGTCAAGACGGTCAAGGGCAAGGGGCTCAATGCGGCGGAGAACGACGCGACGAGCTTCCATTCGCCCCCGTCGTTCAACCTGACGGGCGATATGGAGGACGAGGGCTGCCGCATCGAGGTCAAGAGCGCCGGGCGTTCGTTCACCGGCGCGTTCGGTGAGGCGATGCTGGATCTGCTGCAGCGTGACGATCGTGTGGTTGCGTGCACGGCGGCGATGCCCGACGGGACGGGGCTGACTCGGCCGATGCAGGCGTTCCCGGACCGCGTGTGGGACACGGGGATCTGCGAGAGCCACGCGCTGGACATGATGGCGGGGCTTGCCAAGACGGGGTGGAAGCCGTTCTTTGCGGTGTATTCGACCTTCATGCAGCGCGCGTTCGACCAGGCGTTTCAGGAGGTTGCGCTGCAGGGGCTGCCGGTGCGGCTGTGCCTCGACCGGGCGGGGCTTGTGGGCGGCGACGGTGCGGTGCACCACGGCTTCTGCGACATCTCGCTCCTGCGGACGCTGCCGGGCGCGTGCATCATGGCGGCGATCGACGAGCCCTCGCTGGTCGCGGCGCTGGAGTTCATGCGCGAGCACGACACGGGGCTTTCGGCGGTGCGCTACCCGCGGGACGATGTCGATCCTCGCATGGGCGGGCGTTGCCCGGCGTTCGAGATCGGCAAGGCCCGCTGCCTGACGCCCGAGCTTTGGTCGGGCGACGACACCCCGGATGTCGCGGTGCTGGCGTTCGGGACGCCCGCGATGGCGGCGCTGGACGCCCGCGAGCGGCTGGAGGGGAAGCTGCGCGTCGCGGTCTGGGACGCGAGGTTTGCCAAGCCTGTCGACAGGGGGCTGTTGCGCTCGCTGATCGAGAAATCGACGCCGATCGTGACGGTCGAGGACCACTCGGTGGTCGGGGGCTTCGGTTCGGCGGTGCTGGAGGCGGCGCAGGAAATGGGGCTCGACACCTCGAAGATCACGCGGATCGGCTTGCCGGACCGCTGGATCTATCAGGATTCGCGGAAGAACCAGCTCGCCGAAGCGGGGATCGACGCCGACGGGATCGAGCGTGCGGTGCTCGCTGCGGCGGGACGCCGTGCCAACCCCTCCCCGACGCCCGGCCGGGGCTCTCCGGCCGGACGCTGATCGAAGCCGGAGGTGACCGGGTGGGCAGGTCTGTGCTGCTTGTGGTGAACCGTCGCAAAGCCGACGCCGTCGGGGCGGCCGAGCGTGTGCGTGAGCTGATCTCGGCCCACGGGACGCTGGTTGGCGAGACCGATACGGAGCGGGAGGACGCCTCGGCGGCCGAGGGAGCGGAGCTTGTGGTCGTTCTGGGCGGGGACGGGACGCTGCTGAGCCAGGCGAGGCGGTTTGCGGATCTCGGCGTGCCGCTGTTGGGCGTGAACCTCGGGAAGCTGGGGTTCATGGCCGAGTTTGACCTTGCGGCGTTCGAGCGGTCCGCCGCGGAACTTCTGGGCGGCGATGAGCTCTTGGTGCGTGAGCACCGTCGGCTGACGGCGGAGGTTCGCCGGGGCCGGTCGGCGGTGTATCAGGGGGTTGGTCTGAACGACGCGGTGGTGACGGCGGGGCCTCCTTTCCGGATGATCGAGCTCTCGCTGTCGATCGCGGGGGGTCCGGGCGCGAAAGTGAACGGTGACGGGCTGGTCGTTTCGACGCCGACCGGCTCTACGGCGTACAACCTGAGCGCCGGGGGCCCGATCATCGAGCCGGGCGTGGACGCCCTGGCGATCGCGGCGATCGCGGCGCACACGCTGGCGTTCCGGCCGATCGTTGTGGACAACTCGACGCCGATCGAATTGCGGGTGCTGCGGGCCAACGAGGCGAACGGGGAGGGAACGGCGCTCGTACTGGACGGTCGCCGGGTTTGCGGGCTGCGGACGGGGGATGTGGTGCGGATCGGTCGGGACGACGCGCCTGTTCGGTTTGTGACCAATCCGGGGCGGGATTACTGGGCGACGGTGATGGATAAGCTGCACTGGGCGGCGGCCCCGAAGCTGCGGGACGGGTCTGAGGGCTGAACGGCGGGCATAAGCGCCGCGGTCAGCCGGTTGCGTTGGTTGGGCCGGGTGCTTTGCCCGGATCTGAACGATGAAGATCTCTTCACAGACCGGGCGCACCGGTCAAAGGCCTCATGAGCAGACACGCGCAAGAGCAGACCTCGGACGGGGCCGAAGGGCTTCGCCCGGACGATCACGACGCGGACTACGCGCGTGACGATTTTCTGCGCTGCCTGGAGGTCTGGGGCGGCAACAGCGAGGCGACGGACCGGATCAGCGTGCCGGGGATCGACGCGGTGGTGTACAGCCGCCCGCACAACGGGGACGCGACCGGTGGCGATCTGTACTATGTCTCGCTTTGCGGGTCTGGGAACATCAGCCGTTTCGCGGTGGCGGATGTTTCGGGGCACGGGGCGGGGGCCGACCACTTTGCGACCTCGCTGAAGAAACTGATCCGCAAGCACATCAACACGCCGAACCAGGCGAAGTTCACGCGGGCGCTGAACGCGGAGTTCAACCGCATCTCCGAGGAGGGACGGTTTGCGACGGCGGTCCTGATGACCTACTACGCGCCGACGGACCACCTGATCGTGTCGAACGCGGGGCATCCGAGGCCGTTGTTTTACAGGGCGTCGATAGGAGAGTGGATGCACCTGGGCCCGGAAATGCCGATGGACCTGCTCGCGAGCGATGCCTCGGAGGTGGGCGTTCGGAACCTGCCCTTGGGCGTGGTCGAGCCGACGGACTACGAGCAGTTTGCGCTGCGGCTCGATGTCGGAGATCTTGTTGTGGTGTACACGGACTCGATCCTTGAGGCAGCGCCCCCCGGGGGCGAGCAGCTCGGCGAGCACGGGCTTTTGAAGCTGGCCGGGGAGATCGATCCGAACGAGCCGGAACACTTCGTGGACCGGTTTGTGAGCCTGGTGCGCGAGCGGCAGAGGGTCACCGACTTTCAGGACGACGCGACGGTGATGATGCTGCACGCCAACAACGCCGATCCGGCCCGCCCGAGCCTGAAGGAGGCGATGGGGATGCTCGGACGCCTGATCGGTGTCGTGCCGGTGGTGCGGAAGCCGTCGGGTGCGTGACGGGGCGGCGGGCGGTCAGTCTTCAACAACAGGCACAGGACGGAGCACAGCGCGGACGGGGCTGGCGTCGAATCCCACGAGCTTGAGGGGCTGGGCGATGAGTTCGTATTCACCCTCGGGGATCTCGTCGAGGACGAGGCCCTCGATGATGGCGATGCCTCGTTCGAGGCACGCGCCGTGCGCCGGCAGGTCCTTCGAGTCCGCCATGTCGACGCTGGGGGTGTCGATGCCGATGGTGCGGACACCGAGGTCGGCGAGGCGGTGGATGAGGGTGGGTTCGAGGCCACTGAAGTCGGGGTTGAAGACGCGTTTGTCGGGCTGCGTGCCCGTGGCGATGAGGAGGCGTCGGAGGCGCCGGTCGATCGGGAGGTCGGCGTTGGCGACGCGTCTGCCCCGCGTGCCCGAGACGCGCACGAGCGTGCACGGGCCGATGTAGCGTTCCAGCGGCATCTCGTCGATCGAGGCGCCGTCGACGGCGTAGTGGTTGATGCCGTCGGCGTGGCTGCCCAAATGGACCGTTGTGCGGAGTGTCGAGAGGGTGAGGTTGTCGCCCTTGGCCATGTCGAGGAGGACCTCGCGCGTGGGGGGCGTGTCGCCCGGGAAGACGGCGAGGTCGGGCGTGATGGGCGGGGAGATGTCGATGAGCGGGGCGTTGTTCTCTGCCGAGCTTGACTGGTTCATCGATGTCCTGTCTGTTCGCCGTGCGGCTTGGCGTTTACGCGTCGAGCAGGTCTTTGCCCAGACGTCGGACGGCTTCGCTCCATCCGGGTTCGTCGCTGTTCCCGTTGGCGGGCAGTTGCTCTGCGATGGTTTCAATGACGCCGGCGAGGTCGCGCCCCCGCTGCTGGGCCCTGGTGTAGGGGACGGTCGAGAAGCTGACGAGGTTGTACTGCGGCTCGACCTTACCCGGGAAGGCCTTGTGGAGTGTCTGCTCGATCTTTTTGCGGTAGAGGAACTCGGGGCGGCCGACCTTGTCGCGCATCTCGACGAAGTTTTCCAGGGCCATGTCGGCGATGGCCTCGGCCTCGGGCTTGCGGAGGCGCTGGTACTCGTCGAGGGCGGCGGGGATATCGCCATCTTGCTCGACGATGCAGCGGTGCAGGACACGGCAGTCCTCGAAGGCGGCGTTCATGCCCTGGCCATAGAACGGGACGATGGCGTGGGCGGCGTCGCCCACGAGCGCCACCTTGCCCCCACGCTGCCAGGGCCAGCAGCGGACGGTGACTAGGGAGCCGATCGGGTTTGCGAGGTAATCGTCGGCGAGCGTGGGCATCAGCGGCACGGCGTCGGGGTAGTGCCGCTCGAAGAACGCGCGGATGTCCTTCTTGCTTTCGCTGACGGCGTCGAAGGCGTGCTCGCCCTGGTAGGGCCAGAAGAGCGTGCAGGTGAAGGTTTTGTCGAGGTTGGGCAGGGCGATCATCATCGAGCCGCCGCGGGGCCAGATGTGCAGGGCGTTGGGTTCGAGGGCGAAACCGTCGTGGAGATCGGGGTCGACGCCGCAGTCTGCGGCGGGCGGGATCATGAGTTCCTTATAGCCGTGTTCGAGATAGTCCTGGCTGAAGTTGAAGCGCCCCGAGACCTGCATGGCCATGCGGATGGCGGAGAATGCGCCGTCTGCGCCGATGACGAGGTCGGCCCGTTCGACGCTCTGCTGCCCGGAGGCCTCGTCGAGCGTGGTGACCGACGGGGCGTCGAAGTCGCATTCGAGGACGCGCTGGTTGAAGCGGATCTCGACGCCGGGGTGCTCGTCGGCGGCTTCGAGCAGGGTGAGGTTCAGGCCCGAGCGGCTGACGGAGTTGATGGCGTCTTCGGGGTTGGCGCTGTAGGGCTGGTCGGTGAGTTCGCCCGAGGTCGAGTGCATGACGCGCTTGCGCATCGGGATGGCGCCGGCGAGGACGCGGTCGGCGAGGCCGACGCCTTCGAGCCCGTCGATCCCTCGTGCGGAGAGGGCGAGGTTGATCGACCGCCCGCCGACAAAGCCCTTGGCGCGCGGGTCGCCCCTGCGTTCGAGCACGAGCACGCGGCAGCCCAGCGGTGCGAAGTAGCAGGCGAGGAGGGAGCCGGCGAGGCCGGCGCCGGCGATGAGGATTGTTTTGTCCTTGAGAATGCTGGTGTGGTTTGGCATGGATCGGCTCTGGTGGGTTCGAGCAACTGTATCTCGGGCAAAGGGGTTGACACCCCGGTCCGGATCCGATCAAATGCCTGAAGGGCCGGTGTGTCGAGGCGGCTCTGTGATTGGAGGCGAGATGCGGGGCGAAGCTGCAGAGGTGAACGGTCGTCGGGACGGGACGCTGAGGCGTTCGATTGTCGGAGCCGCCGCGATGCAGGCGATGCTGATCGCGTCGGTTGTGTGCGGCGCTCCGCACCACTGCAGCACTGGAGGCGGGCCGCTGAGCCCCGAAGAGCTCGCGCTGGTGCTCGGCGGGCAATCGGAGGCCGAGCCCGAAGCGAGTGAGCCACCGGCCGGCGATCATCTGCTTGACCGAGAACGCCGACGAGCCGAGTCATACCGGAAACTCTCGCCGCACGAAATTGTCGGCATTGGAAATCTGCGGAGCCATCGGGTTCGCTTCCTTCTTGAGTACGACGAGCGGCTGAAAGGCGAGACGCTCTGCGATGAAGGCGCGGAGATGGTCGGATTGTTCTACGAGTTCGGTACAGAGTTTCGCGCACAGGCGATGGCGATCTCGTTCGCCGCCGAGCGGCTGGAGACCACGCCGATGTCCGCCGACGCTCGCGAGCGGATGATGGATGTCGTGTACCGCGGGCTCTCCGACGAACGCGACGCGAGGATCCGGCTCACGGCGGTGACATGGATCGGGCGACACAGCCCGGTGTTTCTGGAGGAGACACCGGTCGTGCTCAGGCTGATCGACGCGGCGTCGAACGACCCGGACGACCGCGTGCGACAGCGGGCCGACGAGGTGCTGCGGACCTGGTACGGGTTTTGACGATCGGCTTGCGGTCAGGGCCGGCTGTTCGCGGCGGTCCTGGCCCGTTCGGCGAGTCTTGCGGCGCTCACGGTATCGTCGTTGTCGGGACCGTAGAGGTTCAGCAAGATCGCATGGGCGTGCTCGGCGAGATCGATGGCCGCACGTGGATCGCCCGCGTCGATGAGCGCGACGCCGAGCGAGATGCGGGTCATCGCGTCCATCCTGTGCCCCTCGCCGAAGACGCGGAGGATGTCGGGCAGGAGCGCCCTGAAGCCGTCCGCGGCTTCTTTGGCTCTGCCCGCTTTCCAGACCGCGTTGTACATGCCGTAGCGGGCGTTGAGGGTGTCGGGCGTGTCGCCGCCGTAGAGCTCGGTCGTTCGTTCGACGATGCCCCGGTAGAGCTCTGCGGCGGTCTCGGGGTCGCCGGTGTCGGATTCGAGTCCGGCGAGGTTGCCCATGATGATGAGTGTCGCGGGGTGGTCGGGGCTGAGGACCTCTTCGGCGAGTTCGACGGCGCGCCGGAGGTGCGGGGCCGCGGCCCGGGGCTCGCCGAGGCCCTGGTAGGTCGCGCCGATGTTGTTGTGCAGGCCGAGCAGCGAGAACCTGGGCGGGGCGGGGAGCGACTCGGCGATCGTGAGCGCCTCCTTGAGCATGGCCAGCGAGCGCCGGGTCTCGCCCGCGTTGTCGTAGGCGATCGCGAGGTTCGAGGCTGTGGCCAGCACGGCGTGGTGGCGGTCGCCGAGGAGCCTTCGCCGGTGCTTGAGTGCATCGGTGAGGAGCTCGATCGCTTCAGCGTGCTCGCCGGTGTCGGACAGCAGGATGCCCAGGTCGTTGATCGCGGTGTACAGGCTCGGGTCGTCGGGGCCGAGGATGCGCCGGGCGCGATCTGTCGCGGCGCGGGAGGCCTCGGCCGCCTCCTGCATCTGCTGACGCCGGATGAGGAGGTTGGCCCGGGCGATTTCGGTTCGGACGGTTTCGGGCGCGTCGGGCCCGAGCGAGGCTCGGCGGAGCTGGAAGGCTTCGGAGAGATGACGTTCGGCGCTTTCGTGGTCGCCGAGCTGCGCGAATGTCGCGCCGAGGGTGTGGTGGATCGAGGCGGCGATCACCGGGCGTTGCGGGAAGCGGCCGGGGACGAGGGCGCTGGCGCGGCGCACGAGGTCGAGGGCCGAGACATCGCCGCCCATCTCGTTTGGCGAGGCGGCGCCGAGCAGGTCTTCGGTGAGGAAGCGGTTGATCTCTTCCTGGGCCGCGGCGTGCTCGACGGCGATCGCTCGCTGGCGGTCCGCCTCGATCCGGCCCGCGATCAGCCCGGCGATGGCGAGCGCGGCCGCGAAACACACCACGATCGCGGCGGCGACGCCGGCGCGGTTTCGCTGGCTGAAGCGCATCAGCCTGTAGGCAACGGTCGGGCTGCGGGCTTCGATCGGTTCGCAGCGGAGACAGCGGGCGAGGTCCGCGGCCCAGGCGCCCGCTCCGGAGTAGCGGCGTTCGGGCGACTTCTCCAGCGAGCGGGCGAGGATTCGGTCGAGGTCGGCCATCATCGATGCGGACGCTCGGACGCCTTCTGAAGATCGGCCGGCGGGGGGCGGGACCTGCTCGCGGATTCGGCGGAGGACTTCGATGGGGTCGCCCCCGGCTTCGATGGGCGGGTGTCCGGCGATGAGTTCGTAGAGGACGGCGCCGAGGCCGTAGACATCGGCGCGGGTGTCGATGGGCTTGCCGCCGCCGCCGATGAGGGTCTGCTCAGGGGCCATGTAGGAGGGCGTGCCGATGGGCAGGCCGGAGGTCTGCGGCGAGTCTTCGGCGAGGGTTCCGGCGACGGGCTTTGCGATGCCGAAGTCGAGCACCTTGGGCTCTGGGCCGGTGTCTGTCTCTGCGACGAGGATGTTGGCGGGCTTGAGGTCTCGGTGGATCACGCCGAGGCGGTGGACATGCTCGATCGCGCCGGCGACCTTGAGCATGAGGCCGACGCGTTCGGGCACGCCGAGGCCCTTGGCGTTGCAGAAGTCTGTGATCGGGACGCCCTCGACGAGGTCCATGACGAGGTAGGGCGAGCCGTCGGCGGTGCGTCCGGCGTCGAGCACGCGCGCGATGTTGGGGTGGTCGGCCGCTTCGAGGGCGCGCCGTTCGACCTCGAAGCGGGCGGCGAGCTCGCCGGAACCGGCCGCCATGGGCACGACCTTGATCGCGACGCGCCTGCGGATCGGTGTGTCTTGCTCTGCGAGGTAGACGCGTCCGGAGCCCCCGCGCCCGATCGGGGCGAGGATGCGGTACGGACCGATGCTGGGCGGCGCGTCGTACGGCGGGACTTGGTGTCCCGAGGGCGTGGTGTCGTCTTCGGGCGGTTCGGCGTGGTCGAAGGCGAGGAGGCTTTGCACCTCGGCGATGAGGCGCGGGTCGCTCTCGGCGTCGCGTTCGATCGCCTCGGCCCGCTGCGGGTCGGGCAGCGAGCGCACCGCGAGGAAGATCTCCGACGCACGCTGGTGCAGTTGGGCTTCGTTCACGACGCGGGCTCGCCTGAGGTGTACGGCGGTTCGGACGGCTGCTGCAGTTCGCGGCGCAGCCATGCGCGGGCGACGGCCCAGTCGTCCTCGGCGGTTCTCTTGGAGACGCCCAGTACGCTGGAGACCTGGGCCATCGTGAGCCCGCCGAAGACGCGGAGCGTGACGACCTCCGCCCGACGCGGGTGCAGGGCTCTGAGCCGGTCGAGCGCGGCGTGCACCTCCGTGAATTCGGGGGGCGTGTCGTCGGGGGCGGCGAGGTCGGGGCCGAGCTCGACGCGGACGGCCCCGCCGCCACGCTTCAGCGCGTCGCGGGAGCGGGCGTGATCGACGAGCACCTGGCGGAGGACGCGTGCGGCCAGCGCGAGGCGTTCGGCGCGCGGGAGGTCTTCGGGGAGCTTCGAGCTCGTGAGCAGCCGCAGGCAGGCCTCGTTGACGACGGCGGTCGGCTGGAGCGTGTGGCCACCGCGCTCGGCGGCGAAAATCCGCCCCGCCAGTTCGTGCAGTTCGGTGTAGAAGCGCTCCGTGACGGGCGTCTGTGCCTCATCGGGCGGGGCGTGCCGATCCGGGCGGTCCGGATGGCGGTCTTCGTTCTGAGGCTGGCTGGGGGCGGGCATGGCCTTGGCGGGAAAATCTCAGAAAATCTTGTGGACTCGGAGGCCGGTTTTCGCATCCTCGTTTAGAGAACGGATTGTAACGAACACGCCGCAGTGCGCTGGGCAATGTTGTATCGGCGCCGGGGCTGGGAGGGTTGACACAATGCAGAACAGAATCATGACAAGTGCGCGGTATCTGATGGCGGCGGCGGTCGCGCTGCCGATTTCGGCTGCCTCTGGGCAGGAGTTTTTCATCGCCAACGGCGACAGCGCTGCACTGATCGCCGCGATCAACGACGCGAACGCGGATCCGGCGCCGGCGACGATCCATCTGGCGAGCAACGGAAACTATGTGCTGACTTCCGTTCAGCACGGCTCCTCGTCGACCGGCACCCCGCAGATGACCAGCGAGATCACGATCAACGGCAACGGCTCGACTGTGATGCGGAGCTTCGCGACGGGCACACCGGACTTCCGGATTTTCATCGCGTCGTCGGCCGCCGAGGTCACGATCAACGATCTGACCATCACCAACGGGCTCAACCGCCAGGGCGCCGGCATCTACAACGACGGAATGATGACACTGAACAATGTGACCGTCACAGCGAACGAGGGCCCCAGCGGCGGCGGCATCGCCAACACCGGACCGCTCACGCTGATCGACTGCGTTGTCACCGACAACCGCGAAGCGAGCAACGGGGGCGGCGGGATCTTCAGTCAGGGCGCAAACGCCGATCTCACTATCATCGGCAGCGTCATCAGCGGGAACACCGCCGCATCGAGCTCGGGCGGGGGCGTCCGCAACCAGCCGAGCGCCACCGCCACCGGCGGCCTGCTGACAATCATCGACAGTGTAATCAGCAACAACTCCGCGATGGGCGTCAACGGGCACGGCGGCGGCATCAGCAACTCGGGCTATGTCACCATCAGCGGGACGACGATCTCCGGAAACGAGACGAGCGGCACCGGCGGCGGCATCAGCTCAACCAGAACGCTCGACATCGTCGATTCGGTCATCGCGGACAATTCCGCGAACAACGGCGGCGGCGTGTACAACTCGATCGGCCAGGTCACCATCACGGGCGGCGAGATCACCGGCAACAGCGCGGACTCGCTCGGCGGGGGCCTGCATCACACCGGCACCTCGACCGGCTCGACCATGGCGCTTTCGGGAGTCTTTGTCTCGGGCAACAGCGCCGACCGCGGGGGCGGGATCTTCACCCGCAGACCTATGACGATCGAGGACAGCCTGATCGAGGACAACATCGCTGACGCCGACGGCGGGGGCATCGCCCACGACAACAACTCATTGCAACTTCTTCGCAGCACGGTGCGAGACAACGCCGCGGGCACGAACGGCGGCGGGCTCTCCAACGGCAGCGGCGGCTCCGTCACCGTTGAACAGTCCACCATCAGCGGCAACCACGCCGATGGCGACGGCGGCGGCATCCACATCTACGGCCTGAACTTCGGACGCACCGAGCTGATCAACAGCACTGTCAGCGGCAACAGCGCTCTGGGCCACGGAGGCGGGATCAGCAATTTCAAGTCCGGCGCCGAGGTCCTCGTCCTCGTCAACAGCACCGTCTACGCCAACAGCGCCAACGAGGGCGGCGGCATCCGCAACACCGGCTGGCAGTCGGGCGTCCAGATAAGCAACAGCATCGTCGCGGGGAGCACCGGCGGCGACATCGTCGGCCTGTATGTCGATGTCATCTACAACATCGTCCAGGACGGCGTGGGCCTGACGAACCCGACGAGCATGAGCGGCGACCCGACGCTCGGGCCGCTGGAAGACAACGGCGGCCCCACCCTCACCCACGCCCCGGCATTCAACAGCATCGCCGTGGACGCGGGCGACTGCTCGGTCAGCGCCGGGGGCAACATCAGCCCCGTGAGCGAGGACCAGCGTGGCGAGGAGCGGCCCAAAGGCTCGGCCTGCGACATCGGATCGGTCGAGTACTTCTGCGCCCCGGACATCAACGGCGACGGCGTGGTCGACGCAGACGACTTCTTCGAGTTCCTGTCGCTCTTTGCCGCCGGAGACGCGCGTGCGGACTTCAACGGCGACGGCGTGATCGACGCCGACGACTTCTTCGCGTTCCTCAGCGCGTTTGCGGCGGGGTGCTGAAGACGGCGTGCGACCTCAAATGATGAACGGGTCCCCGGGAAAGGCCGAGCGCCTCTCTCGGGGATTTCTGTTGCTCCCCTACTTGGCGGTCAGTTCAGCGAGGATCGTTGCGAAGCGGTAGACATCTGTGAAGGAGTTGTAGAGCGGGGCGGGGGCGACGCGGATGATGTCGGGCTCTCGGAAGTCGGCGAAGACGCCTTGGGCGTGCAGGGTTTGCTGGAGTTCCTTCGCGCTGCCTGGCACGACGAGGGAGAGTTGTGCGCCGCGCCGGTGGGGCTCTCTGGGCGTGCGGATCTTCACGCGTCCCTGGCAGAGCTCGTCGATGAGGAACTCCATGAAGCCGGTGAGGCGCTGGGACTTGGCCCTGATCGCGTCCATGCCGACGCGGTCGAAGATCTCCAGCGAGGCGAGCAGGGGCGCCATGGCGAAGATCGGCGGATTGCAGAGCTGCCAGCCGTCGGCGCCCGCTCTGGGTACGAAGCCGGGCTTCATCTGGAAGCGCGACTCGGGGTCGTTGCCCCACCAGCCCGCGAAGCGTTTGAGGTCGGGGTTGCTCCCGTGTCGTTCGTGGACGAAGCAACCCGCGATCGCGCCGGGGCCGGCGTTGAGGTACTTGTAGCTGCACCAGCAGGCGAAGTCGGCGTTCCAGTCGTGCAGGCGGAGAGGGACATTGCCGGCCGCGTGGGCGAGGTCCCAGCCGACGACGGCCCCGGCCTCGTGCCCGGCCTTCGTGATCGATTCCATGTCGAAGAGCTGGCCGGTGAGGTAGTTGACGCCCCCGAGCATGACCAGCGCGATCGAATCACCCTCGCGCCGGATGGTGTCGAGAATGTCCTCGTCTCGCAGGGTGTGCTCGCTCGGTCGTGGGCGGAGGCGGATGATCGCGCCAGAGGGGTCGAAGCCATGGAAGTCGGCCTGGCTCTGCACGGCGTAGGAGTCTGACGGGAAGGCCGTGTCTTCGATGACGATCTTGTAGCGGCTCTTTGTCGGCCGGTAGAAGCTGACCATCATGAGGTGGAGGTTGGGCGTCAGGCCGTTCATCATGACGACCTCGCCCGGCCTCGCCCCCACCAGCCTCGCGCCCGTGTCCCGGAACTGCTCGTGGTAGCTGAACCAGGGGCGGCGGCTCTCGATGTGCCCCTCGACGCCGAAGTGCGCCCAGTCGTCCAGCTCCTCGTTCAGCAGTTCGCGCACGCGCCTGGGCTGGCAGCCCAGCGAGTTGCCCACGAGATAGATCGAGGGCTCTTTGGGGAGCTGCGGGTGCGGGGGGATGAGGAAGTTGTCGCGTTCCTTGGCGAGCGGGTCGCCCGCGTCGAGTTCGCGTGCGAAGGCTTCGGTCGCCTCGAAGCGTGTCCCCTGCGATGTTGCCGGATTCACAGACGGGCCCCTTCTGAGGGGGTGGCGTCGCGCGGCGCCGGGTTTTCGGCCGAAGGGCCGCGGTCTCGGTGGGGGCGGTACATGTCTTCCATGCCGTAGCGTGCGGGGTCGATGTCGAGGAACTCGAGTGCGGTGCCTGCGAGGAGGCGCTGCTTGGTTTTGTCTGTCAGGTCGTACATCGAGTCGATCATCGAGCCGGGGCGTTCCTCGCCGAGGGGGAAGGGGTAGTCAGAGCCCATGAAGATCCGCTCCTCGCCCATCATCGCGATGAGGTACCGCAGGGCGTTGCGGCTGTGCACGCCCGAGTCGACCCAGAAGCGGGCCGGACGCCCGTAGTCGGCGAGGTAGCTCCACGGGTTGTGCGAGCAATCGACCGCGACGAGGTCGGGGCGGCAGTTGTACCCGTGCTCGATCCGGCCGATGGTGTAGGGGAACGAGCCCCCGCCGTGGGCGAAGCCGACGCGGAGATTGGGCAGACGATCAAAGACGCCGCCGAAGATCAATGAGCAGACGGCGCGTGCCGTCTCTGCGGGCATGCCGACAAGCCATGGCAGCCAGTACTTGCCCATGTCCTCGTGGCCCATCATGTCCCACGGGTGGACGAAGACGCTTGCGCCGAGGTCCTGGGCGGCCTCGAAGATCGGGAAGAGTTTCGGTTCCGACAGGTTCCAGTCGCGCTTGCCGGGTTGCTCGACATGGCTGCCGATCTGCACGCCCGGGAAGCCGAGTTCCTTCACGCAGCGTTCGAGCTCTTTGACGGCGAGGTCGGGCGCCTGCATGGGTAGCGTGCCGAGGGCGATGAACTTGTCGGGGTGCTTGCGGGTGACCTCGGCGAGGTTGTCGTTGAGGAACCTCGACAGCCAGAGCGTGTGCTCGGGCCTGGCCCAGTAGCTGAACATCACCGGCACGGTGCAGACGACCTGCACATCGACCCTGTTCTCGGCCATGTCGGCCAGCACCGCTTCGGGGTCGAAGCAGTTGGGCTTGATGTCTCGGAAGTGGCGGCCGTCGATGGTGAGGCTCGCGCCCGTGGTTTGGCCCGCGTCGTCCTGCTTGAGGCCGAAGTTGACGAACCCGTTGTAGCCGAACTTTTCGGTGAGGTCCGGCCAGCCCGCCGGGAGCAGGTGGGTGTGCATGTCGATCTTGTACATCGCGTCGATTCTCCCGGCGTGGCGGCTGGAGTGGCGTGCGGGGCGTTACGAGTGGGCTGGTGCGGGGATGGTCTTGGAGAAATCGAACTCGCCGGCGTGCTCGATCTTGGTGTTGCAGTTCTTGCAGGTGCGCAGCTCGTCGTCGGACCAGAAGTTCTCCATGATGACCTTGAGGTCCTTGTCGATGTCTTCGAGCTGCCACTGGGCGTCGTGGACGAGCTCGCCGCAGTTGTCGCAATACCACTGCAGGTGGTCGAGTTCGCCCAGCTTGCGCGGGAACTCAACGATGAGGCCGAGCGTGTCCTTGGGGCGCTGGGGGCGGTGCGGGACCCAGCGGGGGAGCAGGAAGAGCTCGCCTTCCTTGATGACCACGTCGTACGGGTCGGAGCCGTCGAGCGGGCGGACGCGGACGGCGATGTCGCCCTTGAGCTGGTAGAAGAGCTCTTCTGTCGGGTTGACATGGTAGTCGTTGCGGGTGTTGGGCCCGCCGGAGACGAAGACGATCACATCCTCGGCCTCGCCCTTGAACATCTGCTTGTTGGAGACCGGGGGCTGGAGCTGCTCCTTGTGATCCTCGATCCACTTCATCAGGTTGAAGGCCTTCATCACGGACATCGCGTCACCTCCGGTGGTGTGGGTGTTGTGGACGCCCGTCGCCGGACGCCGCAGTATTGAATCCCCCAGCGTGTACCGGAACAAGCGCGACGACCCGCGAACGGGCGTCCGACCGTCGGAATTTTCAGCCGGTGGCCTGCATCGCGGCGGCGATCCCGTTGATGCTGGTAAAGAGCACCGATCTGAGGCGGATCATCGAGCCCTCGTCGGCCCCCGCCGCCCGGCGCAGGAGCTCGATCTGCGCGAGGTTCAGCAGGTCGGTGTCGGGGTTGCGTTCCGCGATCGACCTCTGGATGACGGGGTTGTTGTCCAGAAGGCGCTTCTGGCCGGTGATGCGGAGGACGGCCCGCTCGGCGAGGCGGAAGTCTTCTTCGAGCGTCTGCAGCACGCGCTCGCAGGCGTCGCCCCCCACGCGATCGGCGTAGCGCCGGGCGATTACCAGCCTGGCACGGGCCATCTCCTGCTGGGCGTTGTCGAGCATGGCGCGGAAGATCGGCCACGAGCGGTACCACTGCGACAGCCGCTCGGCCAGCGCGTCGTCGCTTTCGATCTGGCGACCGAGCGAGGCGCCGATCCCGAACCAGCCCGGCACGATCGCGCGCATCTGCGTCCACGCGAAAACCCACGGGATCGCGCGGAGGTTGTCGAGGTTGACCTTCCCGCCCGAACGCGAGACCGGGCGGCTGGCGATCGGCAGGTCGCCGATGAACGCGATCGGGCTGGCCGCGGTGTAGAAGTCCCAGAAGCGCTCGTTGTCGACCAGTTCGCGGTACGCCCTGCGCGAGTCGGCCGCGAGTGTGTCCATGGCTTTGATGTCGTCGGGTCCGATCGCGTCGTCGGGACCCTTGTCGACCTGCGAATCGTCGGCGGTGAGGATCATCGCGCCGACAATCTGCTCGATGTGGCGGTGCGCCAGCGCCGGCTGGCCGTAGCGGAAGCTGATGACCTCGCCCTGCTCGGTGAAGCGGATGCGTCCGTTGCGGCTGACGGGCGGCGCCGCCAGGATCGCCCGGTTGGCACGTCCCCCGCCACGCCCGACCGTTCCCCCGCGACCGTGGAAGAATCGGAATCTGACGCCGTGCTCGCGACAGACCTTCGCGAGGCGTTCTTCGGCCTTGTGCAGCGACCAGTTGGCGACCCAGTAGCCGCCGTCCTTGTTCGAGTCGGAGTAGCCGAGCATGATCTCCTGCGACTGCCCACGCCCCTGCAGGTGTTTGCGGTAGACGGGGTCGGTGAACAACTCGCCGAGGAGCGGGCCGGCGGCTTCCAGATCGTCGACCGTCTCGAACAGCGGCACGACATCGAGCTCGCCCACGCCCGCGTTGAACAGCCCCGCCTCTTTCATGATCACCAGCACTTCCAGCATGTCGCTGAGGGTGTGGGTCATGCTGATGATCGTGGCGCCGATGCTCCGGCGGTCGCGCCGGATCGCCTCGCGCACGACGCGGTAGCAGTCGAGCACGCCGCGGGCCGCCTCGCCCAGCGCCGCGTCGCGCGGGAGGAGCGGGCGCGGGCTGGCCAGCTCGCGCCGGAGCAGTTCGACCCGAGCGGATTCGTCGAGCGAGGCGTACGAGCCCTCGACGCCCGCCAGACGCAGGAACTCCCCCACCGCCTCCTCGTGGACCTTCGAGTGCTGGCGGATGTCCATCGAGGCCAGGTGCAGGCCGAAGGCGCGTGCGCGGACGATTTCGTCGGCGAGCACGCCGTAGTCTGCGACCTCGCCGAGGCCTGATTCGTGCAGGGCCTCGCGGACCAGCTCCAGGTCGGCCACGAACGCGTCGGCGTGGTAGATCCCCGGGTCGTCCTTCCAGCGTTGCAGGCGGGCCATGATCTGGTGCAGGCGGACGCGGTAGGGCTCGTGCGCCAGGTGGCGCGTCGCGTCCTCCTCGACCAGGCCCAGCCGCCGGTCCGCCTCGATCGATTCGAGCAGGCGCGTCGGGGCGGGCACGCGGCGCGTCGAGACCGAGAGCTCGTGGCGCAGACGCATCAGCGCCTCGCAGTGCAGGTCCACCGCGGCCTCTCGCAGCTTCGCCAACGCCCGCTCGGTCGCTTCGGGCGTGACCAGCGGGTTGCCGTCGCGGTCGCCACCGATCCAGGTGCGGTAGCGCAAGAGCGGGGGCAGGTCGGCGGGGCTGACCGGATCGCCGCCGAAACAGTCGACGATCGCCGAGGCGATGTCGCGCTGCAGGCGTGGCACGACCGTCCAGATCGCCCCGGAAAGGAAGTACAGCCCGTTGTTGACCTCCTCGTCGACCCTCAGCTTCTGGGAACGCACCTCGTCGGTCGCCAGGAGCAGGCGGAGCAGGTGGCGGAGACGCTGCGTCTCGCCCTCGCGCTCCTGGGGCGTCAGCTCCTGCGAGAGGCGGCGGAGCGAGTCGCCGATCTCCCGCTGCTTGTGCAGGATCGTTCTGCGCCGCGACTCGGTCGGGTGGGCGGTCAGCGTCGGCTCGATCTCGATCCGCGAGAGGCGCTCGATGAATCGATCGCGGCTGACGCCGAGGTTCATCACGCGGTTGACGGCCTCGCGGACCGATTCGTGGCGGGGGGTCTCGGGCGTCGCCTTCATCGCGCGATCGCGGTTGACGCGTTCGATCTCGAGCCGCTCGGCGTTGTTGCGCAGGTGGAAGCGGAAAGTCTGGGCGTTGAGCGTCCGCTCGATGGTTTCGAGCTCGGCCTCTTTGAGGCGTTCGGCCAGGGCGCTCAGACGCGAGCCCTCGTCGTCTTCGGAGGTCGCCGCCCGGCGCAGCTCGGCGATCGCAGCGGCGAGTTCGGGGCCGAAGGCGTCTGCGATCGCCTCGTCGAGCAGGGTGTCGAGCAGTTCAAGATTCTGTTGCAGCGTTCGCATCGGCGGTGCTCCTAGAGGGGCGTTCGCCCGGGCTCATTCCTTGAGCCCCTGCGTGGCGATGCCCTCGACAAAGGTACGCTGGGTCAGGAAGAAGAGCACCAGAACCGGCAGAATCACCATCACGCTGGCCGCCATGAGCAGGTTCCACGAGGTCGCGCCGGCCTGCGACTGGTACGCCTGCAGCCCGAGGGCGAGCGTGAACTGGTCGCGGTGCTGCAGGAAGATCAGGGGGCCGAGGAAGTCGTTCCAGACGAAGATGAAGTAGAAGAGGGCCACCACCGCGATCGCCGGTCGGCTCAACGGCAGGATGATCCGCGTGAAGATGCCGATGTGCCCGCACCCGTCGATGCGTGCCGCCTCGTCGAGCTCCTTGGGGATCGTCATGAAGTACTGGCGCAGCAGGAAGATGCTGAAGGCGTGCCCGAACCACGCGGGCACCCACAGCGGACGGAACGAGCCGATCCAGCCCAACTCCTTGAAGATCACATAGAGCGGCGCCATGAGCACCGGAAAGGGGATCATCATGGTGGCGAGCACAACGACGAAGCAGATCTTGCGGCCTCTGAATCGCAGGCGGGCGAAGCCGTACGCCGCGATCGTGCTCGAGACGACCACGCCCGAGACCGAGAGCGCCGCGACGATCAGCGTGTTGCGCAGGTAGAGCGGGAAGTCGACGATCGGGTCGGTCCACGCCTCGGTGTAGTGGCGCACGGCGTACTCGGGGATCTTCGCGGGCTCGGACGGCAGCAGGCGTAGCTCGGTTGAGAGCGTCTCCTCGGCGGGCTTGAGCGAGGTCGAGACCATCCAGATGAGCGGCGCGGCAAAGACGAGCGAGACAAGGATCAGCATCGCGTAGAGCGCAGCACGAGAGAAGGGCGCGCGGGGCCTGCCGGTGCGTTTCGTCAGGACGGTCTCGCCCGGCGCTCGTTTCATTGCGAGGCCTCCGGGAACAGCGATCCGTAAGGTGGCACGGCTCGCCGAGCCGTGTCTCTCACGCAGTGTCGAACAGCGCTCGATGCACCGAGTCGAGCAGTGTTTCGTGAAGTTGCTCGGCCTCGGGTCCTTCGTCCGAGTCGCACGCTTCCGTGAGCCCCGAAGGGGCAACGGATCCTTGCCACGGGTGAGGCGAGGCCGCAAGGCCGAGCCGAACCCGTGGAAAGCAGGGAAATCAAAGCCGCCCTGAAGGGGCGGAGGAATGCTCCGGAGTTCCTACACCCCTTCAGGGCGGCTTCGTCTGTGGAGACGAAATCCACGGGTTCCGCGTTGTCGTCCGCTGCGCGTCCGCCACCGCTCCACCCGTGGCAAGCATCCTGCGCCCCCTCGGGGCGACACCCATCGCTCCATGAGCACTCGGCAGAGATCACCACCACCTCGGGCGAAACAGGAACACAGATTCTCCTTGCACTCCCCATCCCTCACCCCGCCCTGTAGAAGACCAGGCGTCGGCTCGCGAGGAACACCAGCGCCGTGAAGAACATGATGATCAGGAGTTGGATCCACGCCATCGCCGAGGCGTAGCCCATCTCCGGGCCCAGCAGAAACGCCTTGTCGTACAGGTACATTGTGTAGAAGTAGGTCGCCCGGTCCGGCCCTCCCCCTGTCATGATGTAGGGCACCGCGAAGACCTGCCACGCCCCGATGATCGCCGTGATGACCGTAAACAGGATCATCGGGCTGATCATCGGCACCGTCACATGGATGAACCTTCCCCAGGGCGATACGCCGTCGAGCTCCGCGGCTTCGTACAGGCTCTCGGGCACGTCCTGCATCGCCGCTAGATAGATCACCACCGCCTGCCCCACGCCCCAGAAACTCATCAGGATCAGCGCCGGCATCGCCCAGCCAGGATCGGTCAGCCACGCCGGGGTGGACAGCTCGACGCCGGGCAGCAGGTTCACCGTCGCCAGCGCCGGCATCAGCACGCGGTTGATCAGCCCGTGCTCGGCGTTGAAGAGCCAGAGCCAGATCATCGCCGCGGCAACGATCGGCACCAGCGTCGGCACAAACACCGCAGCACGCCACAACCCCAGAAACCTCACATTCTGGTTCAGCAGCCACGCAATCAGCAGGGCGAGCACCGTCCCGATCGGCACCGCGAACACGGCGTAGATCACCGTGTTAAACACGACCTTCCAGAAGACCTCGTCGGCCATCAGCCGCCGATAGTTCTCCAGCCCGATGAAGACCGGCTTCTCGATCAGCGGGTACTGCGTGAGGCTGTAGAACAGGCTCATCGAGACCGGCAGCACCATGAACGCCAGGAACCCGAAGACCCACGGCGAGATCCACAGGTACCCCGTCAGATCGTCGCGGCGTTGTGCGGCACGCGCCCGTTGCAGGTCGTCGCTCACGCCCGGCCCTCCAGCGGGGGCAGGCCCCGGCGCTCGCGGTTTTCGGCGGCACGGTCCAACGCCGCCTGCATCCGTCGTTCGATTCCTTGCAGCACACGCTCGGGCGTGTCGGTCAGCCGCCAGATGCGGTCGAACCCGGCCTGGAACTCCGCCCGATACTCGGGCCACAGCCTCGTCCGCGGCTTGGCGAACGCCCGCTCAGAGTTTGCGATCGCCTCGTGCACGCGGATCATGCGGTTCGGATGCTCGGCGATGAACTGTTCGTCTTCGGCGATGCGCCGGAAGGGCAGGCTCTTGCCGTGGGCGGCGGCGAGGCGGCGCTGCACCTCGCGGCGCTGCGTGAACGCGACAAACTCGAACGCCTCTCTCGGATGCTTCGCCCCCGAGGGCACCACGAGCATGTCCGCCTCGATCATGCCGACCGGCTGCGCGTCGTCGACGAGCGGACCGTCCATGGGCAGCGGGACCGCCGCGTAATCGAACTCGGGCCTGAACCGGTTGATCACATTGGACAGAAACGATCCGTGCAGCGAGCTCGCCACCCGGCCCATGAGCAGCGGCTGCTCCTGCGAGAAGTAGTTGCCGAAGCCCGACTGAAAAGTCGAGAGCCGCCCCGGCCCCCACTGCTCCGGATAGCTCCGCACCCACTGGTACGCCCGGACATTCTCGCGCGAGGCCGCGGTCGCACGGTCGGTGCTCTCGTCGTAGAGCCTGCCGCCGAACATGTGCCCCCAGATGAACGGCCACCAGCCCGGCTCGGTCGGCAGGAATCCCGACCGCACCACACGCCGCGAAGCGCCCTCCCCCTCAACAACGGTCAGCGCATCGGCGACGCGATCGAGCTCCTCGATTGTTCTTGGCGGACGGTCGGGGTCGACGGGCAGCCCTGCGCTCCTCGCTTCGCGGAACAGGCCCCGGTTGTAGTAGAACGCGATCGTCGAGGTCGTCGAGGGCAGGCCCCACACGCGCCCGGTGTGCCGGCAGAGGTCCCAAACGCGCGGCGCGTACGCCCGGCCATCGATCTCCCATTCCTCAAGGAATCCATCGAGCGGCTGGATCGCCCCCGTCTCGCCGAACAGCGGGAGCGCGTGGTTCCACAGCCCGATCAGGTCCGGCGGGTCGCCCCCCGCGATCGCGACCATCGATTTCTGGTCGATCCCGCTCATCGTGAAGTAGCGGACGAAGATGTTCTTCTCCGCCCCGACCGTCCCGTTGAACTCATCGACGACCGCCTGCATCGCCGAAGCTTCGTGCCCCGTCCACTTCTCCCAGTAGTCGACGATCGTTCGCCCGCGAGCGGCCGGGTCGGGCCTGGGTCGGTACAGCACGGCGTACCCGAGCCCCGCCGCGGCGAGCAGCCCGATCGCCGCCCGACGCGTGATCGCCTTCGCTCCGACGCCGTCCTGTTGATGACCTTCGGCCAACGCTCGCTCCGGACACGCCCCGTTCGCGGACGCACGCTCCAACCGCGTCACTCTCGCCTCTGGCGTGCGGCCTGTCAATCCGGGGGGCGTCGGGACCCGAAACCCATTCCGGGCGGCAACAATCCCCCGATTCAACGCCCGACGCTCCGGAAAGGCCCGCGATGCCCTTCGATCCCCAACGCAAGAACAGACACATGGACACCAACACCCCGCACCCGCCGCCCCCAGACCGCTTCGAGTTCGAAAAACCGGACGACGCGTGGCGGAAAGAGCTCTCCCCCGAGGCCTACCGCATCACCCGCAAAGGCGGTACCGAGGCCCCCTTCACCGGCGAGTACACCGACACCGAGACCCCGGGCGAGTACCGCTGCGTCTGTTGCGATCAGGTGCTCTTCGGGGCCGGTGAGAAGTTTCACTCCGCCTGCGGATGGCCCTCGTTCTCCGCCGCGGCCGGCGAGAAGAACATCGCCGCGAAAACCGACAGCTCCCACGGGATGGTCCGCACCGAGGTCCTCTGCAGCCGCTGCGGCGCCCACCTCGGCCATGTTTTCAACGATGGCCCGCCCCCGACCGGCCTGCGCTACTGCATCAACTCCGCGGCGATCCGTCTGGTTCCTGAAGCTCAGAACGACGCCGACCGCCCGTAATCGTCCCCGCCGCCCACCCCGCAAGGCGGAGTCCCTCCACGAGCAGCACACCCAGAAGCGCCAAAGGCACGATCAACGCGAGCCAGATGGCCCCCGCGATCGGCAGCGATCCGGGCGAACGGTTCAGGTTGCCGTCGTCAACGCCCATGAGCATCGGCGCCGCCAGGAGCACGAAGCAGCCGGTCAGACCGAAGCGCCACAGCCACTTCTTGCGCCACCCGCCGACGCGCCAGCAAGCCCAAAGACACCAGACCACGCCGCCGGCAACGAGCGACCACGCCAAGGTTTGCTCGTTCACCTGTCCTCCCGCTCACCTGATACCACTCCGGCCCGCGGCCGCAGCTCGACCTTGTGGGGGAAGGATTCGCGGACAGACTCGACCCGCAGCGGCACCCGGATCAGACGCCCCTCTCTGAACAGCGGCCACTGGTCGGTCGCGTTCTCGCTGCCCAGCCAGCCGTCCTGCCCGCCGACCATCACGAAGTAGTTCTCGTCCTCATCGGCGAGGTCGGTCACGAAGCGGGCGTTGGCGCCGAAGGTCGTCTCGTGCACCTTGTTCGTGATGCTGTGGGCGCTCTTGAGGACCGTCGACGACGAGCCGTCGATCGGGTAATCCCCGAAACGGAACTGCCCGCCCACAAGCGGCAGCCTGCGCATCGGGTGGCCCATCACGAAGCGGTGCATGTCGCCCCAGACCATCCCGTCGCGCATGTCGCGCGACGCGCGGACCAGCGCACGCGTCATCACCGAATCGTCGATGTACCCGTCCTCGGCGTCTTCGGCGACCCAGTCGTGCACCGCGACCGAACGGCGCAGGTGCTGGGTGATCTCCGTGCCGTAGCGGGGCTCGTAGACCATCTCGATGATGTGGTGCAGGAGGAGTTGGTACGCCGCGGCACCCGAAGAGTCGGCCCGGTACCACCCGTCCCATGCCTCCAGCGCATCGACGAGGCGTGTCCGCTGGGCATCAAGCCTGCCCTCGCTGGGCATCTTCTTGATCAGCGTCAGCAGTTCCTGCGCAGCCTTGTGCGACGCCTCAGAATAGGTGTCGAGCTGGATGTCGGCGAGTTCGTCGAGCGTGATCGCCGAGCCATTCCACAGGCGGTCGGAGATCCGGTCGAACCGGTCGTTGGCGTTGCCCGATACGCTCACTCTGGGCGAGGTCCGCACGGGCGTGTTGTTGGCCGAGACGAGGTAGCCCAGGTCCGGGTTGATTGCGTGCGGCAGTTCCGTCGAGAGGATCTCGCCGTTCCACGCGTGGTCCGGGTCGGAGGGGTCGGCGAAAAGCCCGTTCTCGGCGATCCGTCCGGCCGCGGGCGAGAACGACATCGCCAGCACCTGCCCGATGTTGCCCGCCTTGTCGGCGTAGAGGAAGTTCTGCCCGCTGACGGCATAGCTCTCCCAGGCGGTGCGGAACTCCTCGAAGTCGCTCGCCCGCATGACCTTGAGAAACGCCGTCAGCTCGTCGCTGGGCTCGTGCCCGCGCCACTTCAGCGCCGTCTTGGGGAGGTTCAGCGAGCCGAACAGCGGGGCATCGGAGACAACCGGCCCGAACGGCGACTCGGTGATCGTGATCTCACGGTCGTTCCACCAGCGCACGCGGATCGTCTCGGTGCGCGTGGTGAACTCTTCGGCCGGCAGCGACGAGACATCGTACATCGCGCTGCTCAACCCGAGCATGTTTGTCCCGCCCCAGGCGATGTTCTCGTTGCGCCCGATCACGATCGCGGGCACGCCCGGGATCGAAAAACCGACGGCCGAGCCGCCCGGCGAGCTGTAGCCGATCACCGACCAGAGCGGCGGGATCTGCATCCCCACATGCGGGTCGCTCGCGAGCATCCCGGCGCCCGACGCCGTGCGCGAGCCGGCGACCGCAAACGCGTTGCTCCCGACGCGGGAGACGCCCATGATCGCGTCCAGCGGCGTCGCGTCCATCGGCCCGAAGCTGGCCCGCCCCGCGTCGTGGAAGCCCCGCAGCCGGGCGCTGTACTCCTCGAAGCCCGGGCGGTCGCGCAGCGCCGCCATGCTGTACCAGAGCGCCAGAGAGACATCCGCCGAGCCCAGGCGCCCAATAGAGAGCACATCGGCGACCGTCCAGTCCTCGGTGCCCGAAAGGCCGATGATCCGCAGCTCGATCGGCGCCGTCGCGAACCGGCGCCGGTAGTCGTTGATCCCCTCAACATACCGCTGCGCCCAGGCGCGGGTCTCGGGGTCCATCGTCTTTTCGATCTCGGGGACCGCCGTCGTCAGGCCGATCGCCCGGATCGACGCGTCGAGAAAAACCGCCGGAGGGCCGAAGAGCTCCGCCAGCCGCCCCTGCGACAGGTGGCGCATCAGCTCCATCTGCCCCATCCGCTGGTGGGCGTGCACCACACCCATCAGGTACGGCACATCTTCGTCGTGCGAGGCCTCGATGAACGGGTGCTGGTATTCGTCGAACCAGAGCGTCGCCTCACCCCGCAGATCGTACTCGCCGTTGGGCAGTTCCCGGACCCGCTCGGCCGGAGCGGCGCTCATGCCGATCGGCGGCACGCTCGCGCAGCTCGACAGCCCGACGACAAGCCCGACGCCCGTGAGCACCGGCCCGACAACGAGCACGCCCGTCATCAGCCCGAGGGCCTTCCTGAAACGCCCCTTCGATGGTTTCTGCTTCACGCTCAATCCTTCGCTTCCATGCCGGGTCGGATGCCGAGATCCGCTCAGGGATGCTACGGAGTCTTGCTGGTTCACCGACTCGATACCGCCGTAAATCACCCTGACTCCGGGATTATTCGTTCGCACAGGGGTGGAGCCAGCGCCCAGCGGATAACCGCATCGCAAATCGGACCAGCGCAAATGAGCGTCTTCTGCACCCGACCGACCTCGAACCAGACCTCTGCCGCGTCCGCTGGAAGGACATGTTCGGGGCGTCCCACAAAAGAATGCATGTGCTCGTGGTACGATGACCCCGAGACCGGCCGGGCGTACGCCCCGGGCCCCGGAGGAATCATGCACCAGATGAAGTTCCGTTCTGTGCTGTTGGCCGCGCTCTTCGCCCTCGTGCTGGCAATCGCGCCCCCCGCCCCCTGTCAGGCCCAGACCCAGTACACCCTCAGCGAGTCGTTCGATGGCGGCGCCCTCGATGTCGAGGCGACCACCATCGATGGCGATGTCATTCACCTCGCCCCGAGGGCGACCTGGACGATCCACCGCTACGCCAGCCGCTATCGCTGGGTGAGCTTCCGGATCAGCGGTGTCGAGGGCCGCACGCCCGAGTTCCGCGTGACCGCCTCGGACTTCCTCGGCTCGCTCCGTGGCCACCGCTTCCTGTATCGCGAGAACCCCACCGACCCCGAAAGCGAGTGGCGGTTCTTCGATCGTGGCGATGTCGACCGCGACAACGACCTCTACACCTTCACCAACGATCGGCCCTTCACAGCAGACGAGGTCGAGGTCGCCTGGTCGGTCACCTACCCCGTCTCCCGAGCGAGCTCGCTGGTCGAAGAGCTCAACCGCACACGCTTCGTCTCGCCGACGCCCTCCTCCGATCAACGCCTGATCGTCGGCAAGTCGCTTGGCGGCAAAGACGAGTTCGGGCGGGAGATCCCCCAACTGCCCCTCTACGGCTTCCGCCTCGCCGACGACGAGGGACCGGCAGAGGGGACCGAACGCCAGACGATCGTCCTCATCAGCGGCGTCCACTCCAGCGAGACGGTCGGCAACCACGCTCTGGAAGGCTTCCTCAAGTTCCTGGTCTCAGACGAGCCCGAGGCCGCACGCCTCCGATCGATCGCGGAGTTCTTCGTCTACCCGCTGGTCGACCCCGACGGGCGTTACGGCGGCCGCTTCCGCAACAGCCACGAGGCCCCCACCGAAGACATGAACCGCCACTGGCATCAGCCAGAAACCTTCACCAACCTCCGCAAGATCCGCCAGGCGATCCTCACCGACACCGGCGGGCACGCGGACATCCTCTTCGACTTCCACGGCATCTCCAACCAAGGCAACGACTTCGTCTTCACGCTCGAAGCCTTCGCCGAGACCCCATTCATGCAGGCGCTGGAGGCCCGCACGGGCATCGGCCCCCGACCATCGGAAGGCCACCCCGGCATGGCCCGCATCTACTTCGCCCGCGACGACAGGCTCGGCCTCCGCGAGGCGTACACCCCCGAGTTCGCCCCACGCTCAGGACGCACCAGCGAGGAATTGCAGGCTATCGGCCGTCAGTACGCACTTGCCCTGCTTGATGCCCTGCTGGAACACCAGCGCGGCGACCGCGAGGAAGCCGAAGCCGAGGCCGAGACAATCTCCTCGTACTGACCGGACACACGCGCCCACCGCGATTTTCCCGGACGCACACGCGTCGGCCCCGGGGCCGACGCGTCGTTATGCAATTGCGTCTCTGTCTCAGTTTGCAACTGAGACCCGTTCTCGCAAACTTGCGACCGCTTCGGTGCGAAACTGTATGTGTAGCGGCGCAGACCGAAGCGCCACGGATTTCGCAAGGAGGTCCACCATGATGCAGATCACCGACGGCCAGTGCGGCAAATGCGCCCACTTCGGCGAAGACCACCCGCAAGACCCCAAGCTCGTGCAGATCCGCGTCAGCGGCAAGGCCCCAGAGGACCTCGTCGAGGACTGCGGGCACCCACAGCACGCGGGACTGAACCTGAAGGTCACGCCGATCAGCGGCTGCCAAGGCTTCACCCCCGCCAAGGTCGCCTGAGCGGGTTGGCAGCGTAGAGCCGCGGGCGCAAGCCCCGGCGATAACATCCCGTCACGAGGTCAGCGACGCGTCATGTGCGTCCTCGGGCAGGTGGACCTCCACCGGCTCGGCGGGCGCGACAGCGCGTCGCTGTTTTTCTGCGCTCGACCGCTGGCGGATCCAACCGCTGATGCGCTCCCGCTCGCCCCCCCACGCGTCCGAGGCCCGAAGCGCCAGGAAGCTCCGGAACATCGCCAAGAGCAGTTCGTCCAGACGCCGGATCATCGCGAGGCGCGCTTCGAGCCGATCGCCCGCCTCGGTCATCGTCGCTTCTTCTTCCTCGGTCGGGCGGGGCAGCGTGACGCCCGAGACCAGCCACCGGTCGGCCTGGAAGCTCAGCGTGTACTGGCGGTCGTGCTCGGCGAGGATCAGCCCGGCCCGCCGGGGCCACTTGCCAACCTGCAGGGCTCTGGCCGCCTCGGGCATGCGGACCGGGGCGATCCCCTCCTCGGTCGAGGTGAGCGCCTGCTTGCCGGTAAAGCCCCAGGCGCACTCCATCTCCAGCAGGCGGTCCATCGCGAGGGCCACCTCGGTCACCGCCCCCGATTCGTCGACGACCTCGAACCTGCCGCCCCCGTTCTCGCAGCGGCACCAGAGCCAGAGCAAAAACTCGTTGCCCAGAAAGTCCGCCGGCTCAACGCTCGCCCAGGGGACCTCCGGGCGGTCGGGGTCGATCGCGTCCTCGCCCGGCGAGCGCCCGGCGGGGGGATCGACAAAGCGCGTGGGGCGCATGTCCTCGAAGCGTCGGTCGAGGCCCTTTGAGGCGTAGTAGTCGGCCGCGAGGGCGCCCGAGCTCATCGGCGAGAGCCCTGCGCCGAACGAGACGCGCCAGTGGTTGGCCAGCCGCTCGGTGAACGCCTGGGCCCCGGTGGCGCACAGGACGACCTTGCGGGGCAGGTCCCAGAGCAGCGGGACCATCTTGCTTCTCTTGTGCTTGCCGGTCGCCCGCTCGTCGTCGATGGCTCGCTCGACCGCCTCGCGCACAAGCTTCTTGCTCTCGCGCATGCCCGGCATGGCGTCCTTGAGGGCCCCGGCCTCGCGGGCCCGGATCGCCCGCGCGACCTCGGCGGGCACCTTGTTGGTGTCGACGCGGACGCCCAGGTGGGCGAGTTGCCCGTCGAGCCAGGCGTTCTTGTCCAGCGAGAACTGGTTGTCCTCGATGTGCTCGCCCCCGGTCCACCCGAACTCGACCTCGCCGGGGCGTTCGCCCGCGTCGGTCGGGTTTTTGGCGATGGTGTGCTCGGCGCACTTGTCCAGATGCTCGCGCTGGAGCGTCTCAGACGCGGGGAGCGACGCACGGAGACGGCAGAAACCGACCTGTCCACCAAGAAAGGGCATGCGGGACTGTCCTTTTCGCTTTGCGCTGCGGGCGGCTCTCGCCCGGGCGGCGATCGTACAGCCCCGCCCCGCCCCCGTCGCCCGCACAAACACGCCAAAACGCCGTGAACGCCGAGGGTTTGCGCACAACGGGGCACGACGCCTGTCGAGAGACAGGTTACTAACAGCACCTGTCGGTTGCCGACAGCCTCAGCCGAGCCCCACCTGCACGAGCTTTCGACCGCGGATCTGCTCGTTGCCGAGCTGGCCGCAGGCGGCCATGGTGTCCCGGCCCTTTGTCCGCCGGCGCTTGCAGAACTGGCCCCGGGCCTCCAGCCTCGCCAAAAACGAGTCGACCGACGCCTCCTCGGGGGCGGGCCAGGGCGAGTTGCGCCTCGGGTTGTACGGGATCACATTGACGCAGCAGCGGATGTTCTTCAGGAGCTCGGCCAGCTCGTCGGCGTGCTCAGGCTTGTCGTTGACGCCCGGGATCAGCACATACTCGGCGCAGATCGCTCCAGACGGGCGCAGCGGCCACTCCTCCAGCACACGCACCAACTCGCCCAGCGGCATCGCCCGGTTGATCGGCATGATCGAGTCGCGGATCTCGTCGTTGGGCGCGTTGATCGACACAGCGAGATTCAGCCGCTTCCACCCGTCGGTCACAACGCGCTCACGGAGCTTCAGCAGCCCGTCGATCCGCCCCACGGTCGAGACGGTGATGTTCTTCATCGCGACCGCGGCGCCCCGCCGGTCGGTCAGCGCCGCGATCGCGCCGATGACGCCGCCAGGGTTGTCCAGAGGCTCGCCCATGCCCATGAAGACGATGTTCTTGATGGTCGCGCCGAGGCTGTGTGTCGCGGCCCACCACTGGGCGACGATCTCGGCGGGGCTGAGCGAGCGGATGAGCCCCATCTGCGCCGTCTCGCAGAAGCCGCAGCCCATCGCGCAGCCGACCTGGGAGGAGACGCAGAGCGTGTGGGTGGTGGCGTGACGCCCCCGCATGGGGATGACGACCGACTCGGTCTCCAGGGCCTCGGGCAGCTCCCGTCCGGACAGACGTTCTGGCGGGGGAACGGGCAGCAGGAACTTGCGGACGACGCCCTCGGGGCTCTCGGATTCGAGCACCCGCGTCGGCGCGGGTGGCGAACAGCCCTCTAGCTCGCCTTCGGGACGCCCCGCGAAGAACGCCCTGTACATCGCATCGGCCCGTCCGGACCCGACACCTTCGCCGCGGCACGCCTCGACAAACCCCGCGTGGGTCAGGCCCAGGGGTGAAGGTAGCCGCGAGGGAAGCCGTGAAGGCAGCCGCGAGGGCGGCGAGGATGCGGGAGGGGATGGATTGGGGCGTTCGGCCATCGGGGCCGAAGTTTAGGGTGGCCGCGAGGGCGTCAGCGTCTGATGACCCGGACCACCCACACGGGCTGTGCCGGGTCGGGCGAGACGCTGATGTGGATCGTGTCGACCTGCTCGGGTTCCAGACCGAGGGTCGCGAGTTGATGCTCCTGCACGCTTCCGATCTGGTGAGCCAATGAATTGCGGGTCACCGCAACCACACGCCGGACGCGCGGATTCCATGAAACACCGAAATGGTTGCGAAGATCCCGCGCCCCGGTGATGCGCACCTCAACGGCGAGACGGCTCCAACCTCCGGTGACATCGAGCGGCCCCCGATGTTCGGTGATGTTTTTGCCGTCGCTGCTGATGCGAATGATCGGCCTTTCCACCGAGTCGTATCCGTAGAGCAGGAGCCCGCGCCGTGTTGCCGCTTCGAACAACTCCTGCGATGAGCCGAATTCAAGAATGATTTCTGGCGCTCTGATCTGGCCACTCGCCAACCGCGAGCCTTCTTGCAGAATCGCCCGCTCGGGCTCTGCCTGATCATCTCCGAAGACGTCCTCATCGAAGACCTCCGCGACCTCCTCGATCGGGGCCGCAGGCTCCGGCTCCGCCTCGGCGACGAGTTCTTCTTGAACCGGCTCGGGCTCGGCCTCGACGAGTGTTTCTTCGATCGGTTCGGGCTGGGGTAGCTCTTCTTCGACCGCTTCTTCCTCGATCGCTGCTTCTTCAACCGCCTCTTCCTCGATCGCCTCCTGCTCGGGCGGCTCGGCCAGGGCGAGCGACAGCAGCCCGGGGTCGGGCTGTTCCTCTTCGGGCTTCTCGGCGCTGAAGAGCCAGAACGCCCCGATCACCAAGGCGTGGAGCGCCAGCGAGAAAAACAACCCGGCGACCGCGTGTACAGCCTTCATCGCGCGCCCTCCGAAGTCTCGACCTCAAGGCGTGCGTCGACGCCCGCGGCCGTGATCTCCGCGAGCACGCCGAGCAGGCGTCCCGAAGCGGCCTCGCGGTCGGCCCGCACCAGCACCGTCTCGCTGGGGTCCAGGAGCAGCGCGAGTTCGCCCCGTCCGATCGGGCGGTCGCCGAGGAAGACCCCGTCGGCACGCACCGTCACCACCGGCGGGTTGTCCGAAACGGCAGAGGTCACGCCGGGCCCGACCTCGGCGAGGTCGACCGGCATCGCGTCGATCCGTGTCGTCTGCGAGAGGATCGCCACGACAGCCCCGAGGGTGAGGAACCCCAGATCGATCAGCGGCAGCATGCTGCGGAGCGTCATGCCGGCGCCTTTCCGGGTGGCTGCGACGAAGTGGGTGTCACTGCCGGCGTCGGCGGGCGCTTGGCGAAGATGTCCAGCACGAAAATGCCCAGCGAGGCGACGATCGCGGTCACCAGCCCGACGCCCGTGGTCGTGTACGCGGTGCCCAGACCCGAGACGATCTTCTCGGTGTCGATCGCCCCGCTGAAGCCCGAGAACGCGCGCACGAACGCGACCACTGACCCGAGCAGCCCGATCGACACGGCGATGTTCGCCAGCGTTTCGAGCGGGCGCGTCCAGGGCCGGTCGAGCATCTTCTTGCGCCGCCCCCCCATCATCGCCAAGAAGTAGCCCAGCACGATCCCGAGTGTCAGGACCGAAAGCGTAAGCTGCGGGATGAGGAAGTACCCCAGCGATTCAACGAGGGTGCGCATGACTCACAGTCCGTGCGTTAGCGTGCGGCCCGCAGCGCCGGGGGCACGCTGATGATCGGCAGCGGGATGTCGGCCGCGATCTGCATCGCCTCGGCGCGCACGCGCGAGCGCAGCGACTGCTGGATCGGGTCGAACGGGGACTCGACTTCGCGCCTCGGGCGCGCACTTTCCTCGTCGGGGTCGACATCGGGGATCGCCCAGCCGTGGCGGGTGCTGAGAACCAGCAGGCGGGCGAAGACGCGGTCGCGCCGGTCTCTCAAGGAGAGCAGTTCGGCGACGGTCTCGCCCTTGGCCTCGCCCCCCTGCTCGCGGGCCTCTTCCATCGCCTTGGCGCCGGTGCGCCCGATGTTGCGGTCCAGACGCCGGAGCTCGCCGACGAGGGCGTTGAAATCCTCGCGGGCCCGGTCGTTCTCTCCCGAGGGCTGTTGCTCGCTGACGGCGTACTCCGTCACGGCGGCGCGGGCCTCGTTGACGCCGAGCGTGCAGGCGGCGGCCAAGGCGAGTGTCGCGATCGCGGTGCGCATGATGCTGTTCCTCCTGCCCGACGCGGACGGCCGCGCCGTGCCTTTCCTGATCGACGCGCGTGGCGCGTCGCGGTTGTGTCAGTTGCCGCCGGAGCGGTTGTTGTTCTCGTTACTGCCCGACCCGTTCCCAGACCTGTTTCCGGATTGGGGCGGGTTGCGGTAGCGGGCCATCTCGGCCTCGATGTTGAGGTTGAGGCCGGCGCGGGTCTCGTCGAGGTCGGCGGTGAGCTGGTCGGCCGTGTCGTCGATCTCAAAGATGAGCTGATCGCCGACCTCGTTCATCAGGACGCTGAAATCGGCCGCCTGCTGGGCGAGGCCGGCGAGGTCGCCGATCATCGGGCGGAGCTTGTCGCCGGTGCCGCCCAAGCCCCTGAGCAGGGCGCTGAGTTCTTCGGCCTCGATCAGCCCGTCGACGACGGCGAGGTAGGAGTTGATGAAGTCGCGCTGCTGGGCGAGGATGGCCCGCGCCTCTTCGACCTTGAAGCCCGCCGAGACGAGCTGCGTCGAGAGCATGTCCAGCGCCTGCACCGTCTTGGCGAAGACTCGCATCTGCGTGTTGTTCATGTCCACCGTCGCCATCGACTCCTTGAGCCTCTTGAGGCGCAGGTGGTGGGCGAACATGATCTTCAGGCGTTCTTTGCGTCCCTCGTCGGCCTCGCGGTCGATCGCGGCGACGAGCTGGCGGAGCTGCTCCTCGTGGCGCTCGACCTGCTCCATCATCTCTTGGTTGGTCGTGCCGCTGGGGCCGGTGGCGATCAGCATCCGCACGCGGTCGATCGACTGGCCGATCGCGTCTTGAGCGTCGAACAGCGGCATGCTGTCCAGATCGTCTGTGAACCGGCCCAATTCGTTTTCCAGGCGCGACATCGCGGCACGCAGACGGCGCTTGTCGATCCGCCCGCGGCGCAGCTCCTGGCTCACTTCCTCAAAGCGCTCGCTGAGGCGCGAGCGCACAAGCGGCTCGGCGACCGCGACCGTCGCGTCGTCGACGATGCGGATCAGCTCGCGCACATCCACGGCGCGGCGAACGCGGCTGTCTTCGGGCGAGGCCTCTTCGGGCCCCTCGACGATGACCGGCGGCGGGTCCTGCTGCTGGGACTGGGCAAACGCCATCGGTGTCAGGCAGAGCCCCGAGGCCAGCGCGAGCCCGAGCGCGGCGCGGCAAAGCCCATGGCAAAGATTGTTCGTCGGTGCGGTTCGCATGGCTTACCTTCCTCTCTCTGCCGAGCTGGTCAGCCCCAGGGCGCCGGGGTCGTACTGCTCGCGCGGCTGGGCGTAGACGCTCAGCGACGCACGCAGGCCCGGGTCCTGGATGCTTTGCCACTGTTCCATCGCGGCCGAGCGTCGGCCCTGGGCGTACAGATCGAGCCCCTCGGCGGTGACGGCCAGATCGCCGACGCGGGCGCGGTCGTCGCCGGAGCCGTAGAGCCCGCGGGCACGCTCGAAGCTGTCCTTGGCGTCCTTGTAGCGGCCGGCCCTCAGGAAGGCCTTGCCCCGGACCTCCAAGAGGTGCGGGTGGGTCTCGGCCTTGGCGCCGGCGGATTCGACGATCTCGAGCGCCCGCTCGGTGTCGCCCATCGCGATGGCGACCTCGCCGGCGACGGCACGCCTGGCCAGGCCGACATCGTCGAGCTCGGTGTACTGCGAGCGGCTGAGCCAACGCATCGCCGCGTCGGGATTGCCCTGCGAGAGCTCCTGGTGGGCGGCGAGGGTCTCGTTCGCGGCGGTCTTCATCGACTGCGACCGGTTGTTCTGGCTGGCGCAGCCGGACATGGCCGCGACGCCGAGCAGGACGCAGAGGCCGCCGACGCGGGCGAAACGGACGGGACGGGAACGCTGGATGGTCGGCATGGCTCTTCCTCCGTGGCCGCCAAAGGGCCCGGGTGACGCGGTCGCAGGGGCATGCGACCGGACTCCGGGGGCGGGGCACGCAGCGTGGTATTTTTCCGGATCCGTCCGGAAAGCTTCGTTCGCGGGCCCGGCGCAGTGTATCGGCAGATGGTCCGGGCCCGGACAAGCCTTGTCGGCAGCGCGGAGCCGGAAAACGGTGTTCCGGCGACATCGCTCAGGCGTTTGTCGAGACTTTGAGCATCATCAGCGCCAGCACGGCTCTGGCGGTCCAGAGGAAAGTTCTTCCCCAGTTCGTGGCGACAAGCAACCCATGTGCCCGCGCGTCGAACCCGCGCGACAGTTTCTGATGTAGCGGCACCTGCACGCCGAAGGTGCTCAGCCAGAGCAACGCCAGCATCACCAGCCCGACCAGCGGCATCCAGCGCGGCACGCCGGCGGGGACCATCGCCAAGAGCACGATCGCCGTCGCCAGTTCAACAAGCATCAGCGGACCGACGATCACGCCGGTCCGGGACTGGTGGCGCGTTTCGTACTCTGTAAATCGTTCCTCGCCGACGGCGCCGAAGAGCGGGTAGTGGACGATCTGCACAAACCAGATCACCCCCGCCATCATGCAGGTCGCCAGGGCGTGGACGATCAGAACCAGCGTCGGCGTCGCCATCAAAGACTCGGCGTCAGCCCTGCGGGATCGGGCAGGTGGAGAGGGCGTCGTAGTCGGGGCGGTCGCCGGCGGTCTCGTGGCGGAAGGCCTTGACGATCCGCCCGTCCTGCACGAGGAAGACGCCCGGCATCTGGAACCCGTCGCCGACGAGCTTGCCGACGATGTGCCCCTTCAGCGTCGCGGCGATGCCCCGCAGCCAGACTTTGGGTCCGAAGAGCTGGCCGAGCGTGCCCCGCTGCAGACCGAAGGCCCCGTAGAGCTTCTTCTCAGGGTCGGCGATCAGCGAGGCGTCGGAGAGGCCGTACTTTGAAGCGAACGCGGCGGCTTCCTCCTGCGTCGCCATGTGCACCAGCACCATGCCGACGCTTTCCTGGTTGAGCTTCTCTCGCTTGGAGGCGATGTCCGTCATCGCTTCTTTGCAGAAGGTGCAACCGAGGTGGCGGAGGAAGACGACGAGCTGCGCCCGCTCACGCGAGAGCTCGTCGAGGCTGCGACCATGGTGGGCCTTCGCCTCGCGCATCGCGGTTTGGGCGTCGGGCGATTGGGTGGGTGTCTGGGTATCGCTCATCGCGTGGGCTCCGGCGTGGGTCAGGTAGGCGTGGCGGAGGATCAGCACGAAGGGGATCCACCAGATCAGATCATTGGTCGGGATCGTCGCGCCGAAGCCGAGCGTCGAAGAATCGGCGATCGCGCTCTGGATGAACCCGATCGGGCCGAAGATCTTGCCGAGGAGGCCGACCAGCACGATCGGCCAGTGGCGGACGGGGTCGAACGCCGCGATGGCGTAGCCGACGCCGTAGACCCCCACGATCATGCCCACGCACTGCCAGATCTGCGGGTAGGCGGGGCGGTCCATGCCCGTGAGGTCGAAGAGCCAGTTGGGGAAGAGGACGACCGAGGCGCCCCAGACGATGTTGTACGCAGCCGCGAGCAGCAGCACGACGGTCATCCAGCCCGGGGCGGGGTAGGGTCGGCGGACGCCTGCGTTTTGGTTCATCTTGGCAGTTGCTCCAGAAACCTCAGCCCTTGGCCGGGGCCTTGACGCGACCTCGCACAGACGCCATGCCCCCGTCCACCCCGATGACCTGCCCGGTGACCCAGGCGCTCTCGGGGCCAAGGAGCCACGAGAGGACGGGGACGATGTCCGCCGGCTCGCCGATGCGTTCCATCGGGTGCATGGCGATCGAGGCGTCCATCGCGGGCTTTGACGAAGTGATCGCCTTGGCCATGGGCGTGTCGACCAGGCCCGGGGCGATGCAGTTGACCCTGACCTTCGGCGCCAGCGTCGCGGCGGCCGAGCGGGTCAGCCCGATCACGGCGCCCTTGGCCGCGGCGATCGCCTCGTGGTTCGGCAACCCGACCTGGGCGGCGCACGAGGACATCAGCACGATCGAGCCGCCCTGACGCATCGCCTTTGCCCCCGATCGCACCACGCCGAAGGCGCTGGCGACATTGAGGGCCATCGTCGTGTCGTACTCGTCGCGCGAGGTGGACTGAGCTGGCTTGAGCAGGATCGAGCCGACGAGGTTCGCGGCTCCCACCACCTTTTTGCCCATCGATTCGGCGTGCTCGGCGGCTTTCTCGAAGACCTTCGCGACCTCGTCGAAGTCCGTCGCGTCGGCGGGGACCGCCAGCGCTTCGAGCGGGGAGGCGAGCTCCTTGAGTTTGTCTTCGCTCCGGGCGGAGACGACCAGCGAGGCCCCGCGCTCGGCGAGGGCCTTGGAGAGTGGCGAGCCGATCCCGCCCGTCGCCCCAAAGAGGACGACGACGCCGTCGATTGTGTGCTGTGACAAGGGTGCTCCGTTTCCGGCCGGCTGTCCGGCCCGCAATCGGGTTCGGCGTGGGGCGAACGCGGATGCAGTGCGACGGAGGGGCGCGGGGTGTGGGGCGCGGGGCGCTG
>JAFIFZ010000040.1 GCA_020831775.1 Phycisphaerales bacterium | reverse complement strand
AGATTGGTGGTTGAGGGTGTTTCTGCTGTTGCAGTGATCCTGCAAATTAGTTGGTCAACGCGTATCTCCCACCCGCGCGCGAAAAACCACGACGATACCCCTACACCCCCTTGAACCCCACCCCCAAACAGATACCTTCGCGGCATGCAAGCCGCACAAGACCCACTCGCAGACTTCACCCCAGAAGAAATCGACGAGGCCACCCACGCACTCCTCGACGACTGGAACAAACCCAGCCTCTCCGAGCTCGAACTCAGCCGCACCCACCAACTCACCCTGCGGCAGATCCTCGCCCTCGCCTCCCGCCCCGCCTTCCAAGCCGCCCTCGAAACACTCAGAGCCGTCAAGGCCCTCCGCGCCCCAGCCATCGAGCAGGCCGCGCGGCAACTCATCCTCGAACGCCTCTGCCACCTCGCCAGCCACGAACCCATCAACGGAGCCTTCGCCCGCGAACTCCGCCTCGCAATCAAACACCTCAACGACCTCTACCCACAGCAAAAACATGGCGCCGGCGGCTCGCCCGCCAGTGTCCCGAGGCAAAGACCTCCAAAGCCCCGGCGGCCTACTGCGCCTACCGACTCTTTCGACTCTCGCCTATCTACCCCTCGACCCTCTCGCTCGCCCACGGCGAGCGCGCCCTGCGCCCATCCCTTACGACGAACTCCTGTCAACCACGCGGTACGACTCCCGCTCGCCGCGGCCTCGCAGGGGGTAGTCCTTGCGGAGGGGGTGGGCGGGGTAGTCGCTCCAGGTGAGGATCCGCCTGAGGTCGGGGTGGTCTTTGAAGCGGATGCCGAACATGTCGTAGACCTCGCGCTCGGGCCACTCGGCGCCGGGCCAGATCGAGCAGGCGCTCTCGACCTCAAGAGCCGGGTCGGGCGTGGTGCTCTCGGTCGGGATCGACGGGTCGAGGTAGGTCTTGACCCAGAAGCGGTCGTCGCGGTCGAACGAAACGAGCATGTACACGACGGCGAAGCGCCCGATCGTTTCGGCGGGGTAGTTCAGGTAGTCGATGCCGATGACATCGGAGAGGAAGTTGTACTTGGTGCGTTCGTCGTCGCGGAGGAACTTGAGGACCTTGTGCAGGTCGGCCGGCTCGACGATGAGGGTGGACTGGCCGCGGAACTCGGTCGCGCGGAACTTGCAGCCCGGGAAGGCGTCTTTGACGGCGGCGAAGGTCGGGTGGCCGATCTTCGGGGCCTTGGTGTTCTTGTCTGTGCGCTGGCGCTGCTGGTCGACCATCGTTGTTCCTCTGCTCGGGCCCCGGGGGCGCTGCTTGGCTCGGGGCGGAGTGTAGGGCCCGGCGGCGATCAGGCCCGGAGCTCTCCGGCGCGGATGACCGCGAGCTGGCGGGGCAGTTGCTCTTCGAGCACCAGGACGGGTGTCGATGCGGGCAGCGCCCGGGCGGCGATCGCGTGGAGCACTTCGGCGTCGATTTCCCCGATGTGCACCGGCGAGGGGGTGAGCGCCCCGCTGTCGACGCTCGACCTTTTGACATTGCTGAGCAACACGCCGGCGGTGCGAGGGTGGTCGCCCAGCGTGTCCAGAATGCGGCCCAGATGGTCCTCGGCGTCGGGGAGCATCTCGGGCGTCAGCATCGAGGCGGGGTCGAGGAGCAGGCCGATCCCCTCTGGCGCCCGCTCCATGAAGTTGCGGCAGCTCTGCGCGTCGCTGAGGACATGCCTTGCGTGCGGGCGGAGGCAGAGGGTCATGCCGCGGGCGACGAGGGTCGGGCTGAGCCGCTCGATCACCTTCTCGAAGCCGTCCCAACCTTCAGAGGTCCAGGTGCGGAAGTCTCGGGGAAAGACGCCTGCGGCGGGAGTGGCGTCTGCGGGGAGCCAGCCGCTCCAGGCGATGATTCGCTGCTGGCAGGGCGGCTCCGGCAGAGCGGGCACGGCCCCAGCGAGGAGGTTGACGCGGTCGGCGATGGTGGCCCAGACGCCGCGGTCGCGCCCCGGGCCCTCTAAGGGAACCACGGCGCGGTCGGACCATGAATCGCCGGCGCCCGCCCGTTCCGGGCGGCCGATCGGCTCAGAGCGTCGCATCACCAGAAGGCGCATGGCCCGAGCCTATCCGGTCTGGAGGGCCGAGGCACGCGGCCGGGCATGCGGTTTGGGCACGATCGCGCACACTGTGCGCACACAGGCCGCAGATTCGATCCGGCCTTTCCCCGATCCCGCGGGGGCCGGCGTGTCGAAGGTGAGAGCCCCGCGGCAGGCGTTCTCCGCGGCCAGAGCAACACGGCGAGAGCCGCAAGGAAGGCGTTGCATCCATGTCTGTGACCCGGTCATTGCTGACCGAACAGGCTTCGGCGGAGCCGAACCCTTCCCTTTCCACAGGCCCGATGACCCGGGAGCAGGTCGTCGAGCGGATCATTTTTCAGAACCCGACGGCGACCCCCGAGTTTTTGGGGGCGTTCGACGATGAGGCGTTGCGGGTGTACCTGCAGCGGCTGGACGCGGCGTCGGAGCCGCGGGGGCGGCGGGCGGTCTGGGTGCGGCGGGGTTCGTCGTCGGCGATCCACACCGCGAATCGGCGGCGGTGACGCTGCGAGGGGGTTTGGTGGTCCGAAAATGAGTTTGGCGGCGTTCCCGGACTCATGGCGGGCATCGGGGCGGACGATGTAACTGCGGCTCGTGTCGCTGGCTTCAAGACGGGCGGTCAGACCGCCCGATAAGACGCTGGCGGACCGAGGCTTTGCCGGAAACGGAGCCGTTTCCGGCCGGACCTGTCAGCCGTCGGCGCCTGGAGCGTCGGCGGCGCCGGACCCCGATGATCCCGGAGCGCCGCAGTGAAGAAGAACCTGAACAACAGCCGTCGAGTCGCCCTCAGCCTGCTTGGCCCCGCCGCCCTGGTCGCCCTTTGCGGGTGCGTGCAGCAGCCGGTCGGCGCTTCTGCGTCGAACCAGTGGCAGGACCAGTGGCACAGCCAGGTGCAGGAGGACGCGGTCGTCGCCGAGCGCCAGACCCGTCCGGCCTTCGGTGGCGACCGGATCAGCCAGCCCGACCGCTCCGCCCGCAACGAGTTCGGGACGGGCAGCTCGTCGCGGTTTTTGATGACGAGCCACGCGGTGCAGCCGGTCTCGGCGCAGTCGCCCGAGCCACCCATGAGCGGCGCGACTTTGGGCATGTTCCCCGAGCGTCTGAGCCCGACTTCCGTGGGCGGGGCGGCGCCGTTGACCGGTCGCGAGGAGTCGGCGAATGTCACACAGGTGACTTTCTCTGATGTTGGTGCGGCGTTTGATCCGGTGGTCAGCCGCGACGGCTCGACGATCGTGTTCGCCAGCACGCAGCACCGCGAGACGAGCGACATCTATCTCAAGCGTTTCGGGCAGAATGTGGTGACGCAGCTGACCGACGACGAGTCGGACGACGCGATGCCGGCGATCAGCCCCGACGGGAAGCGGATCGCGTTTGCGAGCAACCGGGACGGGTACTGGAACATCTATGTGATGCCGTCGACTGGCGGGCGTCCGGTGCAGATCACCTCGGACCGCTCGCACTGCGTCCATCCTTCGTGGTCGCCGGACGGTCGGAAGCTTGTGTACACGCGGCTGGGTCGTGTCTCGGGGCGCTGGGAGCTCTGGGTTGCGGACCTGACCAACAGCCCGGTGTCGCACTTCATCGGGTACGGGCTGTTCCCGAAGTGGTCGCCGGTGGCGGGGAGCGGGGAGAACGGGGCGGACCGGATCCTGTTCCAGCGTGCGCGGGAGCGTGACGAGCGGGCCTTCGGCGTGTGGACGCTGGATTACAGGGACGGGCACGCGTCGAACGCGACGCAGATCGCGGCCTCTTCCGACGCGGCGCTGATCAACCCGACCTGGTCGCCCGACGGCCGTCGGATTCTCTTTTCGAGCATCCCCAACGACGGGAACTGGGCGAAGAACCCCGGCGCGCGTCCTTCCAGCGCGAGCCTGTACATGATCGATGTGAACGGTTCGAACCTGGTCCGCCTGACCTCTGGGCGGACGGTGGACCTGATGCCCGCCTGGGGCTCTGACGGGACGGTGTACTTCTCGTCGGACCGGGGCGGGGCTGAGAACCTTTGGGCGCTGAACATCACCCCGGCGGTCGAACTGGCCCGGCAGATGGCCGGCGATGACGGCCCCGCGGTGGCGGGCGTGCCCGACAACGACTGATGACCGGTCGCCCGCGAGTCGGCGGGCGCGACAGCACACCAGATGCGGCGGGGTGGAACCCCGTTTGCGAATCGGCAGGACGCCATGAAAACAGTACAGACCCTGCTCACCCGTTGGATCGCCTGCGCTCTGGTGCTGGCGGTGCTGCTCCCGGTCCTTGGCTGCGAGTCGGGGCCGAGGCAGAGGCAGCTCATCCCCCCCACCGTGACGGTGGCGCCGTACAGCACGGCCGGGGGCGACCTGCTCTTTGCGGTCGTCCCGCTGCGGAATGAATCGGGGGTCGGGAGTGTTGACACCATGCGTGTCGGCGACGCGATCGTCGGCGCCGTGGCGCAGGTCAACGGGCTTCGGTGCCTGCCTCTGAACCGGACGGTCGAGGCGATGCGGGCCGAGGGCCTGATGTCGGTTTCGACGCCGGAAGAGGCGAGGCTGCTGGCCGACCGGCTCGGCGTCGACGGGCTTTTGCTCGGCTCGGTGACGGCCTTTGATCCCTACAACCCGCCGACCCTCGGGCTGTCTCTGGCCCTCCTGGGACGGACACAGGCGATGGCGGTGCCCGCTTCCGGCGTGAACACGCGGAGCCTGCGATACCAGCCGACTGAATGGAACTACTTCCCCGACTCGCGGTTCGCCGACGGCCCTGCTTCGGCGATCAGCGAGCACCTGGACTCCCGGCGGCACGACATCCAGATGGCGGTCCGGTCGCACGCGACCGGCCGAGACGACGAGCGTTACCCCCTTGGTTGGGAGCGCTACATGCTGAGCATGGATCTGTACACGGAGTTTGCCGCGGCGTTTGCCGTGGCCCGCCTGCTGGACGCGGAAGCGGCCCGGCTGGCGCGGAGTGAACGGCAGATGTCAGGCCGTTGATTGTTACGGCCTTCAGCGGTTTTAACCCCGATTTTGGGGTGAAGACCCTAGAACACCGATCCGCGGACGGATCGGGGCGTATAGAAACTTATCGGCCCGGCTTGTTCGGCGGGCCTTGATGCGGAGCTGTTCGGCATGTCCACCCTGAAACTGACAGACGCGTTCGGCGAGTACCTGACCGACGAGCGGCACTTCAGCCCTTATACGGCCAGGTGCTACGGCGCCGATCTGCGCCAGTTCGTCGAGTTCCTTCGTCGTGAGTTCAACATCGACGCAACGCAGGAGGCGGAGGCCGAGGCGTTCAAGGTTCGCAGCGAGGGTGCGAAGCCGTCCTCGGATGTGGCCGGACGGATCGAGCCCAAGACGGTGACCGAGCTGATCTCCGGCGCCGACGCGGACATGATCCGCGCGTTCCTGGCGCACCTGAGCGAGCAGAACTACTCGGCCGCGACGATGGCGAGGAAGATCGCGACGCTGCGTTCGTTCTACAAGTGGGCGGAGCGTCGGAACCTGAGCGACACGAACCCGATGACGCTGATCCGCACGCCCCGCCAGGCCAAGCGTCTTCCCAAGGCGATCACGGTCGAGCAGGTCGAGCAGCTTCTTTCGGCGCCCGACGAGCACGACGTGCTTGGGCTGCGCGACAGAGCGATGCTGGAAACGCTGTACTCGACCGGTATCCGCGTGAGCGAGCTTGTCGGCCTGCACTTCAAGGACCTCGACATTGAGGGCGAGGCGCTGCATGTCAAGGGCAAGGGCAAGAAGGAGCGGCTGGTGCCGCTGGGCGCCCACGCGCTGCTGGCGGTCGCCCGCTACATCGAGAAGGTGCGCGCCGACCGGCGTTTCGCGTCGACCTGGGCGGAGACCCCCGAGAAGGCGCCGCTGTTTATCAACAAGCACGGCGGGCGGCTGAGCTCGCGTTCTGTGCGTCGGAAGCTGGACAAGTACCTGCGTCAGGTCGGGCTCGATCCGTCGATCTCGCCGCACACGCTGCGTCACTCGTTCGCGACGCACATGCTCGAGCGTGGGCTGGACCTGCGTTCGGTGCAGGAGCTGCTGGGCCACCAGTCGCTGAGCACGACGCAGGTGTACACGCACCTGACGACGCGCGGCGTGCAGGATACTTACAACAAGGCCCATCCCAGGGCTGAAGCGGGCTGAGCTCCCGCTCAGCGGGGCGCGGGGTGTTGGGTGTGGGGCGCTGGGTGAGGCGGCCTGAACCTGAGCCCGGGCGGAAGAAAATCAGATCGATCGTCAACGCCCGGTGCCGCGTCTTCCAGACAAGGCCCGGGTGATTTCCTGCGCCAGCTCGGCCTCCATGCCTACTCGGCCGGACAGCTCGATGACGGCGAGCAGCTCGCCCGTCGGATCGACGACGGCGATGCAGGCGTCGGAGCCGGGAGCGAAGCGGTCGATGGTCAGGCGGGAAGAGACGGCCCAGAGCAGCTCGCGATGGTGCTCCTCTCCGCGGATGCGCGAGGCGATCGAACGCAGGCGCTCGGCGGAGAAGCCCGAGAGGCCGAAGACACCGAGCACACGGGCCCTGGCCCGGCCGCCGATCGTTGGCTCTGCGAGCACGAAGGCGGCGAGGGCGGTGCGCACCTCGTCGATGCGCGCCTGCTCGTCGGGGTCGCCTGCGGGCGCGGCGCGGAAGCAGACGAGGACGAGCGGCCTGGCCGAAGCGCCCTCGCCGAGCTCGCCTTTGAGCGTCCACGCCTGGAACGACTCGGTCTGCACGCTCAGGTCTGGGAACTGATCGCCCGGGCGGATGTCCGAGGGTCTCGGGCGAAGGCCGGAGATCGAGGAGAGCCTGCGCCGGCCCTCGGTGGGCGTGCGCCATGCCGCGGGTCGTCCCGGCTCGATCTGCTCGGTCGTCAGGCGGAGGATCACGGCGCCGCTCGGCGCGGGCCACGAGGCTTCGAGCCTCGAGATGCGGCCCGTCTCGTTGTCGATGCGGAGCGTCGCGGAGCCGCCCTCGGGCGTGCGGCCGAAGACGACCGACTCTCGCCCGGAGACGCTGCGGTCAGAAGCCCCGTGCCAGTGCACGCCGGGGAGCAGGCTGCGCAGCAGGCGGTTGTCGGCGTCGAAGGCGAGTTCGGCCTGCGGGACGGGCGTGGGCGGCAGAATCCCGGCGATGGCCGCGGTGGAGAGGGGGCCCTCGAAGCTCCAGCGGACGAACGCGGACGGATCGCCCTCGTGGATCGCTTCTGCGAAGCCGGTGACGCCGTCGCTTTCGGCGAAGACGATGAGCGGGCCGAGTTCGAGGCGGAGCCTGTCGGGCTCGGTGCCTGCGCCGGCCGCGACGCGGATGATGAGCTCGGATCGGACGACGCCCTCGGGCGCTTCGACCTCGACGCTGACGCGTTCAGCGATCGGGCCGGAGCGGTAGGTTTCCGAGAGCGCTTTGAGCATCGCCTCCGGACCCGTCGCGGCGTGGGCTGCGGCGACGAGCGAAGCGATCAACACCAGCGGCGCAAAGGCTGCGGAGCCGCGTGCGCTCTTCGTGCTGACGCCGGTGGGCTTCATGGGGCAACGCTAGCGCCGGAGTCGCCCCCGGGTGTCGGCTCGTCGCCCGTCTGGCGGAGCAACCGTTCCAAGAGCAGCCCGACGCTCGCGTCCATCCCGGGCACCGGGAGGTCCGATGCGACCTCCGCCAGCGGCTGGAGGACGAACAGGCGCCCGTGGAGCCTGGGGTGCGGGAGGGTGAGGCCCGGTTCGTCGATGGTCAGGCCGCCATAGAGGATGAGGTCGCAGTCGAGGGTGCGCGAGCCCCAGCGATTCTCAGGGTCGCGGACCCTGCCCCTTTCGCGTTCGATCGAGAGCAGGGCGTCGAGCAGCGCTCTGGGCTGGAGGGATGTCTCGATGCGGAGGCAGGCGTTGAGGTAGTCGTCCTGGCCGGGCGGGCCGACCGGTCGCGTCTCGTGCAGCGTCGAGCAGGCGACGAGGCGGGTCCCCGGGAGGGAGACGATCGCATCACGCGCGGCGAGGATGTGGGCCCGCCTGTCGCCGAGGTTGGAGCCTAGGGCGACGCACGCGGTGACGGGGGCGTTTGGCATCGGCGGATTGAAGGCGTGCGGGGGCGCGGGAGCAAAAGAAAGACAGCGGCGGGCGTGTGTGCCCGCCGCCGGCTGATTGTCGGGATGTCTGGGCGTTATGCCCGGGTCGCTTACTCGAACTCGCGCATGCGGTGCTGCATCTGCGCCTTGAGCCGGAGGAGGATGGATGAGTGCATCTGTGAGACGCGGCTCTCGGAGAGGTCGAGCGTGGCGCCGATCTCCTTCATGGTCATGCCCTCGTAGTAGTAGAGGACGACGATGAGGCGTTCGGCCCTGCTGAGGCCCTTGGTCATCAGGTCCTTGAGATCGCGCCGCTGGACATCGCCGATCGGGCTGCTCTGGGTGGTGTCCTTGATGACATCGATCTCGTGGACATCTTTGTTGCCGTCGGACTGGAAGGCCTTGCGGCTGATGCTGATGGTCGAGACCGGGGATCCGTCGCGGCGGTACTTCTCGAAGTCTTCCTGGGAGAGCTGGAGGCGAGCGCAGATCTCGGCGTCTGTGGCGGCGCGTCCGGTCTCCATCTCGATCTTGGTGCGGGCCTGCTCGATGCGGGCGGTGCGCTGGCGGACGAGGCGTGGGACCCAGTCCATGTGGCGGAGCTCGTCGAGGATGGCGCCGCGGATCCTGGTGGCGCAGTAGGTCTCGAACTTGACCTCGCGCTCGAGGTCGTAGGCGTCGATGGCGCCCATGAGGCCGTACATCCCGGCGCTCATGAGGTCATCGATCTCGACCTCGTCGGGGAGTCTTGCGTAGATGCGTTCGGCGTTGTAGCGCACCAGCGGGATGTAGTGCTCCCAGAGGTAGTTGCGGATGGTGACCGAACGGGTCTTCTGGTATTCCAGCCAGACCTCTTCGATCGGGATGTCGTCGTAGGGCGAAGGGGCTCTTGCGAGCTCCATGTCCCGGGAGGCGTGCCGGAACCTTCCCGAGCCGTAGCCCCGCGAAGAAATTTTCATTGTCGCCATTGGTCCGCTCCTTGACCTTTGTCGGCTCGATCACCCGCGAGAGAGCGGGTGTCCGTGTTCCTCGCCCGGCCATCCTTGACCGGGCGTGGAGAGAATAGTGAAAAACTCCGCGGCGCTCTACCGGCCTCCGCCCAAACGCACGCAAATTTCACGCGGCGACGCCGGATTGTTCGTTCCGACCCGCTTCAGAATGCCCTGGCGTGGGGCTTTGGCCCAACTCAGGAACAGGGTGGTTCTTCTCATAACTGTCAAGAAACTCGCGAATGGCGTGGTAGGCCATCGAGGCGAGGAGGGAACCGACGGCGTAGCAGACAACCATGGCGACGAGTGCCCGCACCATGACGGTGGGGCCGGGGACGCCCGACGCCCAGCCGGCGACGAGCGCGACGGCGTAGGCCGCGAGGGCGATGCAGGCCGCGATGGCAGACCTTGGTTGCTGCACTTTCTCCCCGGAGCTTGGCCCGCGCCGCACCTCTGACCGACGGGTCTTCGGCAGGAAACGGGCATCACTTCACCTTGGCTCTGAAAACAGAGCGTTGTTGGCGGCCGGACAGCCCGTTCGACCGTTGCAGATCGGACTGCGGGGTCGGCGATCGGCCATCGAGCCCGCATTGGTCGCACAAACCGCGTGCCAGCGACGCCCAACCGAGAGCCGCGGGCGCTTCAGATTCCTGACAGACCAGTGGTTTGCGTGTTCTTACCGACTCCCCCACCGCTTCGTCTCTTGGGATCCAGCCGAGGTACGCGGGGCGGAAGCCGAGGAAGCGGTCGGCGACCGAGGCGATCCTGGCGTAGACCGCCGCGGCCTGCGCCTCGCTTTCGGCCATGTTCACCAGCACGCCCATGCGCGAGGGACGGGGCACGCCCGCCGGAGCGCGGATGGTGACCTTGATCAGCGCGTAGGCATCGGCGACCGCGGTGGGCTCTGGGCCGGTGACGATGACGGCGATGTCCGCGGCGCCGACGACGGCTCGGACGCAGGGGCCGATGCCCGCGCCCGCGTCGATCAGGATGGCGTCGCAGGCGTTGTCGAGTTCGGCGAGGCGTGATGCGAGCCGGGCGCGGTCGGGCGAGCTGAGATCGGCCATGGCGCCGGTCGGGCCGGGGACGAGCGAGAAGCCGTAGGGCGTCGGGCTGGCGAGGCGGTCGAGCGTGGATGTGTTCCATGCGTCGAGGCGTCGGCGCGGGTTGACGCCGCAGAGGACATCGGCGTTGGCTGTGCCCATGTCTGCGTCGAGGAGTGTGATTCGGAGGCCGCTTGCGGCCATGATCGCTGCGGTGTTGACGGCGGTGCAGGTTTTGCCGACGCCGCCCTTGCCGGAGGCGAAGACGATGACGGGGACGGAGGGCTTGCGCTGCTGCTCGGGCGTGCTCGGGGCTTCGGTGCGGGTTGAGCGGAGGGAGTCGACGAGGTCGCGGAGGCGCGAGGCCTGATCGTCTGACCGGGGCTCTGCGACAGACCGTGCTTGGTCGAGCAGGACGGCCATGGGGTTACGCGCTCTGGGCCCTGGGGGACCGGTGGTCTGCGGGGAGGTCGGACCGGCCGCTTCTGACGGGGCCGCCATCGAGGACGAGGCGGGCGAGACGCTCTGAACGGGCGGTCTCGATGTGGTCGGGGACTTCCTGACCCGTGGTGACGAAGCTCAGGGGCAGGCCGGACCGCTTGCAGACGCTCGGGATGAAGCCGAACGAGACGGCTTCGTCGAGCTTTGTGAGCACGACGCGCTGCGGGCCGAGGGGCAAGAACCGCTCGGTGGTGCGCGCCAGGACCGACTCGCTGGCGGCGGAGGAGAGGACGAGGTGGACCTCGTCGGCTTTGGCGGCTTCGAGCAGTTCTGAAAGTTCGCCGAGGCGGTCCTGATCGTGCTGGCTGCGGCCGGGGGTGTCGATGAGGACGACATCGCAGTCGGCGAGGGCGCGGCGGGCGGCGGCCATCTCGTCGGGGCCCGAGGCGACTCGGAGCGGGAGGCCGATGATGTCGGCGTAGGTGCGGAGCTGCTCGACGGCGGCGATGCGGTAGGTGTCGCAGGTGATCAGGCCGACGCGGCGGGCGCGGCGGAGCTTGTAGGTGGCCGCGAGCTTGGCGAGGGTGGTTGTTTTGCCGACGCCGGTCGGGCCGATGAGGGCGACGGTGAGCGGGCCGTCGGCGGCCGACTGGGGCTCGCCCGCGACGGGGAGGCGGATGGCGAGGCGGCGGAGGACGGTCTCGCGGACGATGGTCGCGTCGCGTTGCTCGCCGGCGTGCAGTTCGTCGCGGACCTCGCCGATGATGTCTTCGGCGAGTTCGGCGGCGACTTCCTGCTCGACGAGGCTCATGTAGCAGTCGAAGAGCGGGTCGGACATCGGGCCGAAGCCCGAGGGCGTCAGGCTGGGCGGCGCGCCCGCGGGCCTGGCGGCGGCCTGACGCGAACACCGGAGCACCTGGCCCATCATCTTCTTGATGCTGGCGAGCTCGTCGTGGATGACGGCGCGTGCGGCGTCGTCGATCGGGGCGATCGGGGCGCGGGTCGCGAGCCGGTCGATGGTCTCGGGGCGGGCGTAGACGGCCTGGCGTTCGTTGGGCTGGTCTGGGTGTTGGGGCGGCTCGGCGAGGGCGACGGCGCGGGGCTGGTTCGACGCGCCGCTCCAGCCTGCGCCGGAGAACTCGCGCTTGGCGCGCTGGACCTGCTCGACGCGTGAACGGGGGACCATGCGTCCGGTGGTGCGTTCGACGCGTGCGGCCGCGCCCGGCAGGGCGGGGTCGGGCTCGAAGTCGCTGTCGGGGGCGATGGGGTCGGCGAGATTCGCTTGCGGGGCGGTGAAGGCTTGCTGGAAGGCGGGGGCGAACTCGGGCCGCGGCGCTGCGGGGCCTCGGCTTTGGACTTGCGGATCCGGCTGAAATCGGGTCTGGGTTTGGGGCGGCGCTGGGGGGACGCGTCCGTCCGCCTGGGAGCTTTGCTGCGATGCGGGGTTCGGCCTGCGCGGCACCGCGTCGGGCTGGTCGGTGCGGAGTCTTCGGACGCGGAGGCCCGGGACATCGGGCGAGGCGGTGATCTCGACCATCGAGCGTGCACCGATGCCGAGCACGCCGCCGACCTTGAAGGTGCGGGTGTGGAGGATGACCGCGTCTGCTCCGAGGTCCTTCTTGACCTCGGTGAGCGCCTGGGCCATGCTGGGCGCGCGATATGTCTTGAGCATCGTGGAAGCCATCCATGGCTCTCCGTGTTCCGCGGTGAGGCGCGAAGATTACCAGAACTTGCCCCCGCGTCAAACCCCGCGCCGTTCGAGTTCGGAGAGATTCTCACGAAAACCGCGGGATCGGAGGCGATTTCCGCTGATCGGGGCCGGATTCAGGCCGCGCCGGCCCTGACGTTTGTGCCGGTCGGTGCATCTTCGGGGGCCTGGACGAGGGCGACGGTTTCGACTTCGACGGCGTTGTCGACCTCGTTGTAGCCGAGCACCGCGACGCCGGGGAGGCGGGTCGAGAGGAGCTGCCAGACCACGGCGCGGACCTGGGGCGAGGCGACCACAACAGGGGGTGAGCCGAGCGAGGCGACGCGTTCGAGCTGCTGGAGGATGGCTCCCGCGTAGGCGTCGGCGACGCGTGCGGTCATGTTGACGGTGGTGCCGCCGGGCCCGCGGTCGATGCAGGCGTTGATCTTGTCCTCAAAGGTCGGGTCGAGCGCGACGCAGACGAGGCGGGGTCGGCCCGAGTCGTCGGATTGCGCGTATTGGGCGCAGATTGTGCGCTTCAGCGCGTTTCTGACATACTCGACGAGGACATCGGGGTCGTTTGTCCTGGGGGCCCACTCGGTCATGGTTTCGAGGATGGTTTCGAGGTCGCGGACGGGGACGCGCTCGCGGAGGAGGGACTGCAGGATGCGCTGGAGGTCGGTCGGCTTGACGATGGCTGGGATCGCCTCTTCGACGAGGCGCGGGGCACGCTGCTTGAGCCCCTCGATCAGGTTGCCGACCTCGTCGCGGGTGAGCAGTTCGTCGGCGTGGCGCTTGACGAGTTCGGTGAGGTGTGTCGCCAAGACATTGCTCGGCTCGACGACGGTGTAGTTCATGGTTTCGGCGCGTGGGCCGAGGTTGGGATCAATCCACCAGGCGTCGAGGCCGAAGGCGGGCTCGCGGGTGGGCTCGCCGTCGATGGCGCCCGAGGCGATGCCGGGGTCCATGGCGAGGAGGCGTCCGACGCGGATGGAGCCTGAGGCGATGGTGTTGCCCCGGATCTTGACGCGGTAGGCCTCGGCGTCGAGCTGGACATTGTCGCGGATTCGGACGGGGGGCATGACGAGGCCGAGCTCTGCGGCGAGTTGTCGGCGGACGGCGCTGATGCGGTCGAGCAGGTCGCCCCCGTGGTGCTTGTCGACGAGGCTGACGAGCCCGTAGCCGACTTCGAGCTCCATGGTGTCGACCTTGAGGAGGGCCTCGACGGGGGCGGGCTCGGGCGCGGACTCGGGGGCGGTCGCGTCATCCTCGGCCTGGCGCAGGGCGGCGCGGTTGGTGCGGCTGACGCCGAAGGCGATCAGGGAAATGACCACCGCCGACGCGAAGAGCGGGAGCGTGGGCAGGGGCGAGAGGGCGAGCAGGGCGAGGAAGCCTGCGGTGAGGACGAGGCCCTTGGGGCGGCTGCTGAGCTGGTCGGCGAGCTCGCGCCCGACTTCGTCCTTGCCGCCGGCTCTGGTGACGATGAGGGCCGAGGCGATGGCGATGATGAGGCTGGGGATCTGGCTGGCCAGACCGTCGCCGATGGTGAGCTTGGTGAAGGTTTCGGCGGTCTGTCGCGCGGGCCAGCCTTTTTCGATGGCGCCGACGGCGAAGCCGCCGGCGATGTTGATGGCGGTGATGATGATGCTGGCTGCGGCGTCGCCCTTGACGAACTTTGCGGCGCCGTCCATGGCGCCGAAGAAGTCGGCCTCGCGCCTGATCTCTTCGCGCCGGTCTCTGGCCTCCTGCTCGGAGATGATGCCGGCGTTGAGGTCGCTGTCGATCGCCATCTGCTTGCCGGGCATGGCGTCGAGTGTGAACCTCGCGGCGACCTCGCTCACGCGGCCGGCGCCCTTGGTGATGACCATGAACTGCACGATCACCAGGATCAGGAAGATGATGACGCCGACGAAGAGGCTGTCCCCGGCGACGAAGTTGCCGAAGGCGCTGATGACCTCGCCGGCGACCCCCACCGCCGCCTCCGGGCTCTCTGCGTCTGCGGTGAGGATGAGCCTGGTCGAGGCGATGTTCAGGACGAGGCGGAAGAGCGTGGTGGCGAGCAGCAGCGAGGGGAAGACGCTGAAGTCCAGCGGGCCGTTCATGTGCATCGTCGTCAGGAGGACGATGACCGCCAGCGAGATGTTGGCCGCGATGAGGATGTCCAGCACCGCGGGCGGCAGGGGCACCAGCAGCACGACCATGAGCAGGACGAACCCGACGGGCAGGATGAGCCCGCGGTGGCGTGCGACCGCTCGCATCCACTTGGGGGTTGCTGCCGCTCTCTGGTTCGGGTCGGGGGCCAACGGTGGCGTGCCTCAGGGGTGAAGTGCGGGCGGTTCAGGCGACGGCGGACTTTTCGGTGCGGTAGACATACGCGAGGATCTCGGCGACCGCTTCGTAGAACTTGGCGGGGATCTCCTGGCCGACCTCGCAGCCGTAGAAAAGGCCCCGGGCCAGTGGCGGGCGTTCGACAACCGGGACGGCGTTTGCGGCGGCGACCTGGCGGATGCGCATGGCGATGAGGTCTGCGCCCTTGGCGACGACCCTGGGCGCGTGCATGTTGTCGGAGTCGTAGCGGAGGGCGACGGCGAAGTGGGTCGGGTTGGTGATGACGACATCGGCCTTGGGGACGGCGCTGTTGACGCGTTGCATGGCGAGCTTGGAGGCCATCTCCATCCGGCGGCGCTTGACATGGGGGTCGCCGTCGAAGGAGCGGCGTTCGTCCTTGACCTGCTGCTTGGTCATTTTGAGGTCTTCTGAGTGCTGCCAGCGCTGGTAGATGAGGTCGATGATGCCCAGGAGAAGGAGGGCGAGCAGCAGCCACGCGGCCAAGAGGAGCGCGAGGTGGAGGATGAAGTACATCCCCTGCGTTGCGCCGAGCCTCGGGAGCGCGAGGATCGAGGGCATGACCAGGTGGATGATCAACACCGCGATCCCGACGACGAAGATGAGCTTGAGGACATTGACGATGGTCTTGACGAGGTTTCGCCGGCTGAAGAGGCGTTTGACGCCCGAGATGGGGTTGAGGCGGTTGAACTTGGGCTTGAGGGGCTTGGCGGTCAGGAGCGGGCCGACCTGCGAGAACTGGGCGATGAAGGCGACGATCGCGAGGATGATCATCAGGGGCGCGACGGCCTTTCCGGCGCTGGTGAAGACCCACCCCATCGCGACGCCGACATCGAGAGCGCCCGAGGGCTCCAGGCCCGGGGCGCTGCCTTCGAGCACACGGAGCACGACGGCGTGCATCGTGCGGACGAGGCTCGCGCCGAAGACGACGAGCAGGACGGTCGAGGCGATGAGCAGGACGGCGCCGGAGAGGTCGGTGCTCTTGGCGACATTGCCCTCGCCCCGCGCCTCGCTCATGCGGCGTGGGGTTGGCTTTTCTGTGCGTTCTCCCATCTCGTCAGGCGGCATCGGGTCGCTCCTTGCTCACTCGCCGCCGCGAGGGCGCAGGCCCGAGGCGTACTGCAGGATGGTTCGTGAGGCCTCTGCGATCTCTTCGCCCGCGACCTCCTCGATGATGAAGATCGACCAGAGGAGCGTCGAGAGCCCGACCATGATCTTCAGCGGGAAGCCGACGCTGAGGACATTGATCTGCGGCATGGTCTTCATGACAAAGCCCATGACGATCATGACGAGCAGGAGCATGCCGGTGACGGGCGCCGCGACACGAAGACCGAGCTCCATCGAGGAAGAGAGCAGGCCGAGATAGAGCTCCAACGGGGGCGAGAGCGCGTCGTACCCCCCCGCGGGCAGGTGCTCGAAGGTGAGGACGACCGCGTAGAAGAGCATGTCCAGCCCGCCGATCGCCAGCCACGAGGCGGTGGCAAGGTAGAAGAGGAGTTGGCCGGAGATGTCCGCGGAGGTGTCGAGCTCGGGGTTGTACGCGCTGGCGAGGCTGAGGCCCATCTGGTAGCCGGCGACATAACCCGCAAGCTGCATCGCCATGATCGGCAGCGAGACGAGCATCCCGAGCACCGCCCCGATCATCAGCTCGCACGCGATGATCGGAAGCAGCACGAAGAGTTCCAGCTCGGGCGGGGTCTGCATCGACGCGGGCACGAGCGGGTAGACGCCGAGGGCGAGCATGAACGCGAGGATCGTGCGCACCTGGAACGGGATCGAAACGCTCGACAGCACCGGCGCAAAGACAAACAGCCCCGCCAGCCGGAAGAGCACCAGCGTGAAGGGGACCGCGTGGTCGAGGATGGGTTCGATCGAGAGCAAGGGCGGGCATGGGAGGGGGGAAGAGACGGAGAGAACGAGAGACTGAGAGATCAAGAGACGGAGAGACGGAGGGAACGGGAGCGTTTGGTCATGGTTTGAGGAGGAACATTTCTGAGGCGTATTCGATGAGGCGCATCGCGATCCAGGGCAGGAGGAAGGCGGCGACCATGATCATCACGCCGATCTTGGGGACGAAGGTGAGCGTCTGGTCCTGGATGGAGGTGACCGACTGGATGAGGCTGATGACCAGGCCGATCGCCATGCCGGCCGCGAGGATGGGGGCGGCGATCTTGAGCACGATCAGCAGCGTGTCGCGTACGAGGTAGACGGTGGCTTCGTCGTAGGGCATGGTTTCTGCTCGGCTCGGGGCTCGGGGGTGCGGGCGGTCTCGTGCATTCGCGTGGGCGTCGGGGGGACTAGCCGCTGCCGGCGAGTGTGCCCATGAAGGCGAACATCTCCCATGGGACGGCCATCGCCTGCTCGAACATGCTCGGTCGCGGCGCGTCTTCGCCGACCTTGAAGCTGGTGAGCAGGCTGCCGACGACCAGCGTCCACCCGTCGACGAGCACGAACATCAGCAGCTTGAAGGGGAGCGAGATGAGCACCGGCGGGAGCATCATCATGCTCATCGAGATCAGCAGGCTCGCGATGACCATGTCGATCACGAGGAAGGGCAGGTAGACGCGGAAGCCCATGAGGAAGGCGGTCTTGAGCTCGCTGAGCATGAAGGCGGGGATGAGGCTGGCGGTGTCGACATCGGCCCTGGTGAGCGAGCCGGGATCGGAGATGTCGATCTCGCCCCGGTAGTTGAGGACCATGTAGAGGCTCGACCAGTTGCCGGTCGCCTCGATCTGGTCGAACATGAAGTCGCGCATCGGCTGGCGGGCCTGCACCCAGAGGGTGTCGTAGTCGCGGATCTCGCCGTTCTGGTAGGGGACGATCGCTTCGTTCCAGATGCGTTCGAGCGTGGGCGACATGACCATGAGGGTCATGAAGAGCGCGAGGGCGGTGATGACCTGGCCGGGCGGGAGCGTCTGCGTGCCGATCGCCTGGCGCAGCAGGCCGAGAACGATCATGATGCGGACGAAGCAGGTCGTGGCGAGCATGATCGACGGGACCAGCGTGATCACCGTCAGCAGGACCATGATGTTGATCGCGGCGCTGAGGCCCGGGGCGTCGGGGTCGGCGCCGGGGAGCATGCGTCCGGCCTGGTCGAGCACGCTTGCGGGGTTGATCGTCGTGGGATCGGCCGTCATGGCGCGGGCGCCGGCGGGCGAGACGGGGAGCGTGTCGGTCGAGAGGGCCTGGCCCGGTGCGGGCGGGCCGATCATGTCCTGCGCGGCTGCTGGCTGCACCAGCAGCAACACGGCGATGATGGTGACTACGAGCCTCACCATCGCTCCGCCCCCATCGCGTTGGCTCTTTCGTTCTGGGCGAGCACGCGCCCGGCCTGCGAGCTGTCCCAGAGTTCGGTGATGTCGCCCTCGCCGGAGATCTCGACGCGTCGGCCCTCGGCGAACTCCTCGGCGTGGCCGGCCTCCTCGCCCTGCAGCAGCGAGCGGAAGCGGCTGGCGATCGAGTCGCCCTGCTCGTCGCGGGTTCTAACCAGGATCAAGGCGACCTCTTCGGGGTCGGTGATCTCGCAGAGGGTTCTGAAGCCCGAGCCGGGCGAGCGCCAGCGTCCGACGCTCTGGCTGAGCAGGAGGACGCGCCGGTCGATCTTTAAGAGCACGAGGCGCTCGCCCCCGCCCACGGGGTAGCGGCCGAGCACGCTCAAGACGCCCGAGGGCGCGCGCCCGCCCGGGCCGAGCGAGCAGGCGAGGTCGCCCCCGAAGACGGCGAGCCTGCGCACGACCGTTGCGCCGATGAAAATGAGACTGAGCACCGCCAGGAGCGCGAGGACCGTGCGAATGCCCCAGCCCGAGCCAGCAGCGCCCGCGGCGGCGCGATCGGTGCGACCGTCGTCGACGCCGAGGGGCTTGGTGGTCTCGTCGATGCGCTGGGGCGCGAGTTCGACGCTTTGGGCGGGCGAGGCGGGTGAGTCGGTTTGCTGGTCTGCGCTTTGGTGTGCGGTTTGCTGGGCGGATGGGGGGAGGGCGGGGCCGTAGTCGGTTGCGGGCGCAGCGGCGGCGGCCAGCACGATCGCGCCGATGGCCGACGCGACGACTGTGCGGCGAGCGATCCCCACTTGGCCCTCCTGGCCTGCCATAACGCGGCGATCCTCGCCGCGGCACCTGCGGTTTCAGGACGCGTGCTTGCGCGCCTGCTCGATTGCTTTTTGGTCCACGATCTCGTTGATGCGGACGCAGAAGTTGTCGTTGAGGACGAGGACCTCGCCGCGGGCGATGAGTCGCTCGTTGACGAAGACATCGACGGGATCGCCCGCGAGCTTTTCGAGCTCGACGACGGCGCCGTCTTTGAGTCTGAGCACATCCTCGACGAACATGCGCGTCCGGCCGAGCTCGATCTTGACATCGAGGTTGACATCCCCGAGCAGATCGATGCCCTCGGGCCGGGCGTTCTTGCCGGTGTCGACGAGGGGTTGGAGCTCGAAGGGGTGCGCGTTGGGCGGGACGGTCTGGGGCTCGGGCGGGAGCTTTTCGGCCTCGGCGCGGGCCTCGTCGATCGAGGGCTGGGCGACGGGCGGGGTCGCGGCTGCGCCGGAGTTCACCGCGGCGATCGCCTCGCGTGCCGCACGCAGCGCGTCGTCGACCGCCGACTGGCTGAATTCCTGGCCCCTGGGCTGTTCGGATCGCTGCGGCCTGGCTTGTGGAGCCTGGGGCTGAGCGCTGGAGGCGGTGTCGTTGACCTGCTGCACCGCCTCTCGGGCGGCGCGGAGCATCTCATCGATCGAGGCCTGCTCGGCGGAGACGGGCTCGGAGGGTTTGTCGCCCGGCGCAGCGGCAGCTCCCTCTTGCGGCGCTTCGCGCTCGGCCTCGCCCTGGGGCTCGGTCGGTTCGGGGGTCTGCCCGGCGTTTTGCTCGTCGGGCGGACGGTTGTCGGGTTGCTGCGACCCCGGATCTGGTGTGTTCTCGGCCATCCGTGACCTTTCGTGTCGGCGCGGGCTCCGCCGCGCAGCGGACGGCACTGGGCCGATCGCCGGATCGTTCGTCGGCATCGGGAGGGAGCAGAGCGCACATTTCCGACGGTGAACGCGCAACAGGTCACGCCCGACGCGCAAATCCCGCGGGTCGTTCGCCGGATGCTTGCTCGGGGCGGGGATTAGAAGTCGGCGGGGTAGCCGTCGAGCACGGGGACGAGCACCTCGCCGATGTAGCTCTCGCCGAGGGGGTCGAGGCCGAGGACCTCGTCCATGAGGGCGTGGACCTGGCGGGTGATGGATCGGCGCTCGGGCTCTTTGAGCTGGGTGTGCGGGGCCCTGCGGATGATGGTGGCGATGCCTGCGCGGATCTCGGCGCTGCGGTTGTCGAGCGTTCTGCGGACGCGGTCCATGTTCTTGTTGCGGACCTTCAGGTGCAGCTCGACCTCCCAGTCCCAGACGCGGCCGGTGGTCATGTTCTGGAAGCGGCCTGCGAGGAGCTGGACCTCGGCGAAGGACTCGGCGTCGGCTTCGTCCTTTCCGACGATGTTGGCGTGGGCGTCGCGCCCGCCGCTGGTGAGCTTCATGACGACAACGACCGCGACCCCCTCGATGAGCATGAGCGCGGCGACGACGATGAGCACGAGCTTGGGGGACTTCTTGGGCTGCTGCTGTTCTGCCTGTGCTGCTGCGTCTGCCATGGCTCACCTCTGACCGGGCGATTAGGGGCCCTGCCACTCCGGGTTGGGGTGGCGTTCGCTGAGCGTCTGCTCGGTCAGCACGATCTCGACCCGCCTGTTGCCGGTGTTGTCACCGACATCGAAGGGCCCGGCGGCCTTGGGCTCTGTGTTGCCCGCGGCGACCGGCAGGAGGATCTCCGCTCGGACGCCCTGTTTCTCGACGAGATACCTCTCTGCCTCCAGCGCGCGGCGGAAGGAGAGCTCCCGATAATCCAGGCCCGACCGCAGATCCGCCACACCCCACGAGTGCCCGCGCAGCTCGACCTTGCGGTGCTGGCCCCGGATGCGCTCGGCGACCGTGGCGAGAGCCTCTTCCGCTGCGGGGGTCAGCTCCCACGACCCGGCCTCGAAAGCGATGCCCCCGCCGATGGCCCAGCGGCTGCCGTCGTGAAGGGCGGTGACGGTCTGGTCGCGCCCGGGCACATTCTGCTCGTTGATTTCCGCCCTGGAGGCTTTGTCGCCGGCCATGGTGGCGTTCTCGCGCATTCGGTTGATCATGGTGTTGCGCGGATTGCCCTTGTTGATGATCTGGCCGAGCCCGCCCTTGAAGCCCAGGGCCTCCTGGATGGACTCGACGGCGCGCCGGTACTCGCGGGGCTGCTTGAGCTCGCTGAACGCGGCGAGCAGGATGAAGAAACAGAGAAGGAGGGACATGAGATCGCCGTAGGTGACGACCCACTCTGGGACCCCGGGCTCGGGGCGTTTTTTCTTTTTCGCGGCCATGGGTCGCCCCCTTGCGGCTCAGGCCGCCTGACGCCCGGCCTCGTCGTCGAACGCCATGCGCTCCGACGGGGGCAGGTAGGTGAGGAGCTTGCTCTCGACGACACGGGGGTTGTCGCCCGACTGGATGCTCATGACCCCGGCGATGATGATCGTCTTGATCAGGATCTCCTGGTCTGAGGTCGCGGCGAGCTTGTCGGCCAGGGGGTTGGCGGCGACATTGGCGATGAGCGCGCCGTAGAGCGTGGTGATGAGGGCGACGGCCATGCCCGGGCCGATGGCCGAGGGGTCGTCCATGTTCTGGAGCATGAAGATCAGGCCCATGAGCGTGCCGATCATGCCGAAGGCCGGGGCGTAGCGCCCGACCTGGTCGAGAACCTTCTTGCCCTGGGTGTGGCGTTCGACGAGGGCTTCGAGCTCGGTGTCCATGATCTCGCGGATGAGCTCGGGGTCGGTGCCGTCGACGGCCATCTTGACGCCCCGGACGATGAACGGGTCGCTCATCTCCTCAATGAGGTTTTCAAGGGCGAGGATGCCCTCGCGCCGGGCGACCTCGGCGTAGCGGACCATGTCCTTGATGAGCTGCGTCGGATCGCCGGCGGAGTTGAAGACGCTCTTGAGGATGACAGAGTGGAGCTTGAGGATGCGCGCAACGGGGAACGCGACGACGATCGCGCCGAACGTGCCGCCGAAGACGATCAGGATGGAGGGCAGGTTGAAGAGCGAGCCGAGCTCGCCTCCGCCGAGGATGATCGACGCGATGATCGCGACGATCGCCACGAACAGGCCTGCGATGGTTCCGATATCCACGCGGGCGACCTCCGCCGGCGTGCGCCGGGTGTCTGGACCAGCGCACTATCGGAGATGCGGGGAGGCGGCTTGATCGGGGTCCTGCGCGGGGTCGGTGTGCGAGGCATCGCACCCGCAACGGGGGGAGGCGCCGCCGCAGAGCGAGTGGATGCTCCGCCGGTAGGCGATGACCTTGGCGATGATGCGCTCTGCGGCTTCGGTGACCATGATGCGGTCGCCGCTGGTGAGGGTGATGACGGTGTCGGGCCGTTCCTCGACGACGCGGATGAGGTCGGCGTTGAGGACGAAGCGGCTGCCGTCGAGTTTGGTCAGGCTGATCAAGGTCGCCTCCGGTCAGCGTCCGTGTCCGACGGCTCTAGCCGACGATGGAGAGGAGCTGCTGCATCAGTTCGTCGGTCGTTCTGATGACCCTTGATGAGGCCGTGTAGCCGGTCTGGGCGAGGACGAGGTCGATGAACTCACGCCCGATATCGACGTTGGATTGCTCGAGCGCCCCGCCGATGATCTGGCCCGAGCCGAGCTCGCCGGGCTGTGTGATCATGGGCGGGCCGCTGTTTGCGGCAGGCGAGAAGAGGTTGTCGCCCAGCGAGTTCAGGCCCGCGGGGTTGGTGAAGGTGCCCATGACGACTTGGCCGAGGGGCCTGATGAGGGTGTTGCTGAAGGCGCCGTAGAGGACGCCGTCGCGACCGACCGCGAAGTTCTCCAGCGTGCCGATGGGCGCCCCGTCGCGGAAGGTGGTGGCGACGCTCGAGTTGAGGTCTGTGAGGGCGCTGAGCTGGTCTTCGTCGCCCCTGAAGCCGAGCTCGAAGCGCATGGGGCTTTCCGCGCCGGTGCCGGCGCGGTCGATCTCCACCTCGACGCGCTGGTCGCCGACGAGGCGTCCGCGGTTGTCGAAGTTGATGACGCCGGTGCCCGCGGGGACCTTTGCGCCTTCTGCGTTCTTGGAATCGATGAAGTAGCGCCACGCGGTGCCGCCGTCGCCGCGCTGTTCGAGCACGAAGCCGACATCGACCTCGACGGGGGTTCCGAGCGAGTCGTAGACGACCATGGTGGTGCGGACAGACTCGCCGGTCGCGTCGCCGAGGCGTTCGACGGCGAAGACCTCGCGGGAGGTCCCCATCGCGGGGTCGGCCATGCGGATGCGCGACGCATCGAAGCGGAGGTCGTTCATCACGCCCGTGTTGCCGTTGACGGAGAAGGAACCGGTCGCGGGATCGAAGGCCACGCCGGGGGGCGTGATGCCGGGGGGCAGCGCGTCGGTCTGGATGCTCATCGCCGAGGTAAGGAAGTCGGCGAGGTCCTGGAGCGTGGACTCTGCTGTGACCAGGAACGACCTTACGGGCAGTGTGGTCTCGCCTCGACGCACGCCGGAGACCTCGATCGACTGGCCGGGGGCGAAGAACTGGCCGGCTGCGCCCTCTGCGGGGTCGGCCACATCGAGCAGCAGCGAACCGGGCTCTAGGGGGCCGGCGCCGGGGAGGGGGGTGAACCCGTTGGCTTCTGTTGCGCCCAGGCGGAAGACACTTGCGCCGCCGGCGACGATGCCGCTGGCGTTGAGGTTTCCGGCCATGCGTGCGTTGCGGGTCGCCTCGGCGATGGTGAGCGTGCCGATGGGCGCCGAGAGCGTGCCGAGCTGACCTCGCTGGATCTCGTACTGATCGTTGACGGGGTGGCCGAGCAGCCTCGCGCCGCCTGCGGTAGTGAGGTTGAAGTTCTCGTCGAGCTGGAAGGATCCGTCGCGGGTGTAGAAGCGCTCGCCGTTGCGTTCGACGATGAAGAAGCCCGAGCCGTCGATGGCCATGTCTTCGGGCTTGCCCGTCGCGGCGATCGGTCCGGGCGTGAAGTCGCGCTGGGTGCCGGCGACGGTGACGCCGAAGCCGATCTGCGAGGGGTTGCGTCCGCCGCTGAAGTCCGAGGGCGGTGTGCCTCCGGAGATGCTGCGGCTCAGCAGGTCGTTGAAGACCAGCCTTGTGGACTTGAATGCGGTGGTGTTGACATTGGCGACATTGTTGCCGATGACATCGATTTTTCTGGCGTGGGCGTTGAGCCCGCTCAGACCGGTGAAGAGCGCTGTTGTTGAAGCCATGAGGACCCGCCGCGTAAGGATGCGAGAAAGAGGCCTCCGTGCCCCCGGTTCACCCCGGCTCCGCCGGGAACAGTCCGTCATGGGCGTCGGGCTTTTGAGCCGTCTGCCGTAGTGTCGATCCGTGTCAGCCGGCGCCGAGCTTGGCGAGCTGCTGCACGAGCGAGGCGTTCAGCCCCGGCGTGGATCGCGCAAGGTCTGCGAGCTGGGCGACTGCGGGGCGGCCGTCCTGACCGCCCTCTTCTTGTTCTGAGGCGTTGACGACCGCGTCGATGTCTGAGAGCACCTCGCCGTGCTTGAGCTCGACGCTCCTGAGCACCTGTCGCGCTTGCACATCCAGGTGCAGCAGGTGCCCGTCGATCATGACGACGACGCTCTCGGCCCCGGCGGCTTCGGCCCTGTCGGCCGCCTCTGCGAGGCGCTTGAGCTGGTCTTCGCTGAGGTCGATGCCGAGGTCGCCGGGCACCTTCACGGGCCTGCCCGAGCCGAGCTCGCCCTGGCGCACCTGTCGCAGGAGCTCTGCGAAATCAGCCGATTCGGGCGAGGCGGGCTGGGCTGGCGCCGCGGGGCCGACGGGACGAACACCCGCGCCGAGCATCTTTAGCATGTCTGTGCCCGGCGTGCTCACGGCTGGTCACCCGATCCGTTGGAGTTGTTCAGGGCGTCGCGGAGCGTCGGGCGATCGACGACCTCGTCGACCTGCTTGAAATTGACGCGTTGGCCCGAGTCGAGGTTGAGCACGGCGCCGTCCTTCGTGCGTGAGACCGAGATCACGATGCCGACCGCACGCTCGTTGTTGGTGCTCACGCCCCCCACCACGCCCCCGATCAGGCCCGAGGCGGCGCTCAGCTCGTTCTGCTTGACCAGCTCGCCGAGGCGGTCGGTCAGATCGACATCGGACTGGATCGAGCGGACCGTCGCGATCTGATCGAGCAGCGCGCTGGTGTCGCTGGGGGCGAGCGGGTCCTGGCGGCTGAGCTCTGAGAGGATGATCTGCAGGAACTCGCCGCTGCCCAGAGCGCCGAGACCGTCCGGGCCGGCCTGAGTCTTCGGCAGCGCAAAGGCTGCCTGCGCATCGATGGCGCTCATCGGCTCGCTCCCCACCGGCGCGAAGCTACGCGACGGTGTCGATCAGGAGGCTGCCCGGGCTCCGCCATGCAGCGCTCGTGTGTTCTTGGTGTTGTGCGCGGTCCTCCGCGCTCTGGTCCGTGCTGTCGTCGGGGCTCCGCCCGCTTGTTGATCCTGCGTCGCTCCCGCGACGGTTGCCGTGGTCGGCGTGGCTGCCGGCGTGCCGATCGGCATCTTCACTCATCGCAAATCGCGGGCCAGCGTCTTCTTTGGCCTCCGGCGCGAGCGTGATCTCGATGCGCTGGACCTCAAGCCCGCGCGATTCGAGCGCCGCCCGCAGCGCTGGTGTGTGGCTCATGAGCATCTCGCGGGCGGCTTCGGTCGACGCCTCAAACCTGGCCTGCACGCTCGACGCCTCGACACGCACCTGCACCGTCAGCTTGCCGAGCGCCTCGGGGTGGAGGCGGATGGTGACCTCGCCGTCCTTGCGCTGCAGGGCTTGGGCGAGGCCTCGCTGGGCCTGCTGAACGAACTTCTCGGTGTCGGGCCGCTGGGGCTGCTGCGCCGGGCGCTGCTGGGCGACCTGGCGGGCCTCGGCGCGGCCTTCGGTGCGCTGCACACCGGCCGCGGGCTGGACGGGCTGGGCTCGGGCAGCCTGCACGGCGCCGGCAGAGGCGAGGCGTGCGACCCCGGCCCTTGCGTCGCTCTGGGCTTCGCGTGCCGTCCGCTGCGTCGCCTGCTGCGCCGCGGCCGCTGCACGCCCGGACTGATCTCGTGCGCTCTCGGATTCCTGCGCGACGGGCTGGCGCGTTGCAGGCTCACGAGCCGCTTGCGTCGGCGCTCGCTCGCTTGGCTGTTCGGCGCGGGGTGCCTGCTGCGGGTCGCGCTGCGCCCGCGCCTGCTCGCCATGGTCTGTGCGCTGCGTGTTCCGCTGGTGCGGCGGTGTGCCCGCGTTGTGCTCTGGGCGATCACGCTCGGTCGGCGTGCGGAGGGCTTCGCGGGCTTCCTGACCGACGGGGCCGGCGTAGATCGTCGGCTCGGCGGCTTCTGATCGTGGCTGCCCGTCGCGACGGTCCGGCCCCTCCTTCAGCTCGCTTCGAGACTCCTCGTCCTGCTGCGACGCACGGGGCATCTGCTCGCGTTGCATGCCGTCGAGCAGCAGCGAGAAGGCGCCGAGGCCGGGGGGGGCCGCGTGCTGCGCATGCCGATCGCCGGGATTCAGGCGTCGGAACGGGTCAGTCGTTTCGGGGGGTGTCGGCCCGATCGTCATTGAGCTTCCTCACGGGCGCGGGCTTCGACGCCGCGCACCCGGAGGCTTTCCAGCAAGACCGCTGCCAGAGCGGGGTCCTGCTTGACGATCTCTTCCATGACGCCGATGCGTTGGCGTTCGCCCATGGCGTTGAGGTAGGAGACGGCCCTTGCCATGCCGTCGCGGGCGGGGTCGGTCGCGTCGAAGGCGCCGGCGAGGCCGTCGTCTGCTGCGGGCGTGCCCGGCAGATCCTGCCCGGCGATCATGGCCAGGAGCGCATCCCTTGCCTGTCTGGGCGGGAGGCCTTCGAGGGTTTTGACGGCCTTTCGGAACTGGGCGGAGCCGTCGATGCTGCGGACACGCGCCATCTCCGCCTCGAACTCCTCACGGTCGCGCCGGACCTTGGTCCATTCCTCGTCGAGGATGCGTCGCTCGGCCTGATGGGCCCGTTGGAGGTCGTTGGTTTCGCGGCGAAGGCGTTCGCGGCGCTGGCGGTCGATCTCGCTCTGTTCGAGCCGCAGCACGAGGCGGTCGGCGGAACTGACGGCCAGCGCGGGCTCGGAAGGCTCGTCGTCTTCATCGCCTTCGGCTGCTGTCTTGATCGTCTCAGCGCCCGGGATCTCGCCATCGGCGACGAGGGAACGGATCTGTCCGAGGCGTTCGGGCGTGATGCGGTCGGTGATGACCAGCCACGAGAAGAAGCCGAAGAGTGCGAGCAGATTTGCCACCGCCATGATCGAGACGATGTTCCAGAATGTGCGGAGCATCAGCGGTACTCCCCGCTTCTGGCGGCGCGCATGACCGCGAATTCATCGAGCTCGGCCGACTCGCGCCGCATGAGCTCTTTCTTCCACTCGTTCAGGCGTTGCTCCTTGAGGAGCTCGATCGCCTTTCTGTCGGCCGCGGCCTTGCGCAGGGCCGCCCGTTCCTTATCGAGGTTGGCGAGGACGCCCGCGAGGCGGACGGAGGCCTGACCGATCTTCGCCCGCAAACGGAGCGCCGCGCCGGCTTGGACCCGCATCATCGTCCCCGACCCGCCCTCGACGAGGATCGAGGCCATCTCGTTGCGTTCGCGGATGATCTGGGCTTGGTAGCCCTCGATCTCGCGCTCGATGGCGAGGCGTTCGAGATCGAGCTCGGCGACGCGCTTGCGCCGCTCGTCCTCGACGAGGCGTCGCTGGCGGAGGACCGCTTCGAGCTTGAACCTGAAGACCGCCACGCCCGCTTACCTCCCTGCGCCGAAGGACTGGCGGCCGGCGGCGCGCAGGCCGTCGACGCCCTCTCGCGCCTGCATGGCGACCTTGATCATCACATCTCTGGCGTCCTCAAAGGGGACTCGCTCCTGACCGCCCTGGCGGAGGAGCGCGTCGACTGTTTCCTTCATGCTGATCGCGACATCGACTTCCGGGTCGCTGCCGTGGGCGTATGCGCCGATCTGCACGATGTCCTCGACCTCGCGATAGCGGGCCATCAGGCCCAAGAGCTCGGACCTGGCCGCGGCGTGATCGGGCGACATCACCTCGCCCGCGATGCGGCTGATCGATTCCAGGGCGTCGATGGCGGGGAAGTGGCCCCGTCCTGCGAGCTTGCGCGAGAGGATCAGGTGCCCGTCGAGGATGCCGCGGACCGCGTCGGCGACGGGCTCTGTCATGTCGTCGCCTTCGACGAGGATGGTGTAGAGGCCGGTGACCGATCCGGAGGCGTTCGTGGAGTCGATGCGCCCGGCGCGTTCCAGCAGCAGGCCGAGCTGGGTGAAGACGCTGGGGGTATAGCCCCGCGTCGCGGGCGGCTCGCCGACGCTGAGGCCGACCTGGCGCTGGGCGTGGGCGAAGCGCGTCACCGAGTCCATCATGAGCAGGGCGTCGTGGCCGCGCGAGCGGAACCACTCCGCCGCGGTGCAGGCGACCTTGGCGGCCCTGATGCGCATGAGCGGGGATTCGTCGCCGGTCGCGACGATGACGACGCTTCGGCGGAGCCCTTCGGCGCCGAGGGTGTGCTCGATGAACTCGCGGACCTCGCGGCCTCGCTCGCCGATGAGGGCGATGACATTCACATCCGCGTCGGTGCCACGGGCGATCTGGGCGAGCAGGGTGCTCTTGCCGACGCCGGGGCCGGCGAAGATGCCCATGCGCTGGCCCCGCCCCATCGGAGTGAGCAGGTCGATCGCGCGGACGCCGGTGCCGATGCGCTCCTTGATCGGGGCGCGGTCCATCGCGCAGGAGGGATCGGGGTTCAGGGGCGCCGGCTCGGTGTCGAGCAGCGGCCCGCGACCGTCGATCGGTCTGCCGAGCCCGTCGATGACGCGTCCGAGCATGCCCCGCCCGACGCCGACGGTCTGGGCGACCTCTTCCCCCACCACCGTGTCGCCGGCGCTGACGCCCCCGGTCTGGCCCAGGAGCATGACCATCGCGAGGTCACGCGTGAAGCCGACGACCTCGCCGCTGACGGATCGCTCGCCGCGCCGCGTATGGAGTGTGACCAGCGACCCGACGGGAAGGGGCAGCTCGCGGACGAGCAGGGTGAGGCCGCGGAGTTCGTGCACGCGCCCTGTGAACCGGACGGGCTCGCAGTCGGTGACGGCCGAGATCGCTCCGGCGAGGACGCTCATGCCGCGGCGCCCCGGCGCCCATCATCGAGGCGGACGCCCCCGCTGTCTTGTTCGTCCCCGTCGGTGTCGCTCTCTTCGGCGGCGTCGGGCTGGGACTGGGGCTGGTCTATCAGATCCGAGCCCCCGGGGAGCACGGCTTCGGCGATCCGCCGGAGCTTGGTCGCGATGGTCGCGTCGATGACGGCGCCCCCCGCGGTCTCGACGAGGCACGAGCCTCGCTCGATCGATCCGTCGGCGCACACCTCGGCGTGGGCGGACTCTCCCAGACGCTGCACCAGCGGGCCGACCACGGCGGTCGCCCGCTCGGCGTCCTCGGGGTGCACACGCAGGACCAGCCTCGTCGGCTCCAGCACAGACATGACGACATCGCGGACCACGCCCTCGACGATCGAGGGATCGATCTCGATGACGCGACGGGTGATCTTCTCGGCCGCGAGGACCGCGAGGCGGAGCACATCCCGCCTGGCGTCGGCCATGATCTGCTCGCGCTCGTGCTCGTAGTTTTCCAGCGCTGCGCCCCACGAGGCGAGCAGGGCGTCGATCGCCTCGGCCTGCTCGGCCAAAGCCTGGCGCCGGCCTTCCTCCAGCCCCTGCTTGAAGCCTTCTTGATGCCCCTGCGCCCGACCGTCGGCGCGGCCTTCCTCGCTGGCGCTGCCGAGCATTTCCTCGCGCTTCGCCTGGGCCTCTGCGAGGATCTTCTTGGCGGTCTCCTGCGCCTGGGCGCGCATGGTCTCGGCCTGGCGGGCCAGGTCGCCGAGGTCGAGCGCGATCGCGTCGCGGGCGACCCTCTCCGCGTCGGCGCGTCGGATCATGCCCATCGGCGCACCGCCCCGCCGACGCGGGCGTCATTTGCGTTACATGACAAGGTCGCTCTCCCCGCCTCGGCCCTGGATGATGACCTCGCCCGCTTCCTCCAGCCTGCGGACGATGTCGACGATGCGCTGCTGGGCGGCCTCGACATCGCTGACGCGGACGGGGCCCATGAACTCCATGTCCTCCTTGATGAGCGAGGCGGCCCGCTCGGACATGTTTGTGAAGATCTTCTCCTTGAGGTCCTCCGACGCGGTCTTGAGCGCCAGCGAGAGCTCGTCGTTCTCGACCTCCTTGAGCACCGCCTGGATGCCCCGGTCGTTGACGAGCAGGATGTCCTCGAAGACGAACATGAGCCTGCGGATCTGCTCGACGAGGTCCGGGTCCTCGGCCTCCAGGCCCTCCATGATCGACTTCTCGGTCGAGCGGTCGGCGAGGTTGAGTACCTCGGCGACGGTGCCGACGCCCCCGGCCTTCTCCGTCGACTGCATGAGCATGTTGCTCAGGCGGCTTTCGAGGCCCTTCTCGACCTCGCGGATCACCTCGGGGTTGGTCTGCTCCATGTTGGCGATGCGCTTGATCACCTCGATCTGCTTCTGCATCGGCAGGCTGGCGAGGATCTCGGCCGCCTTGTGGTGCGGCAAGTGGCAGACGATCAATGCGATCGTCTGGGGGTGCTCGTCCTGGATGAAGGTCAGGAGATTCTCGCTCTCGACCTTCTGGATAAACGAGAAGGGCGTCCGCTGCACCTGCGTCTGGATCTGCGCCATGATCCGCTCGGCGGACTTTGGATCCAGCGCGTTGAGCATCACCGCCCGCGCGTAGTCCAGACTCCCCTCGTTGACATGGCGCTGGGCGATCGAGAGGTGGTAGAACTCCTCGACCACCTGCGCCTGCAGCGAGGCGGGCACGCGGCCGAGCGCCGCGAACTCGCGCATCACCTCCTCGACGGACTGCTGGGGCAGTTCCTTGAGCACCGACGACGCCTCGTCCTGGCCGAGCGCAAGGAGAAGGATGGCGGCCTTGGTGCCCGCCTCCAGCTCCTCGATCTTGTCTGGCAGCTTGGTGCCGATCCGCCTGGCCATCGCTCCGCCGGCCTCCTGTCGTTCAATCGTCTGTCTCGATCCACCGGTTCAGCAGTTTGGCCGAGCCGGTGGGATCGTCCTTGACCATCTGCGCGAGCTGTTCGAGCATCCGCTGACGCTCGACATCATCGGCCCCGACCTCGATGCCCGCCATCGGGAGCTTGGTCTCATCCGCCTCGCCGATCAGGTCCGTGTCCGTCTCGAGGGGAGGCGGGATGCCCACCAGTTCCTCGGCGGTCGGCATCTCCGGCTGCTTGGACGCCTTGCGCACCATCACGATCATCATCCCCAGCGAGACGACCGCCAGGAGCGCGAGCAGCCCCGTCTCGATCAGCCCGTCGCCGAGCAGGGGCAGCCCGCCGCCGGAGCCGAAGATCCCAGCGCCCTGCGGCTCGGCGGGCAGGAACTCCCCCATCGCCGCGGGGGTCAGCGAGACATGCACCATCCCGTCGAGATTCCCCGCCCGCAGATGGGGCCGGACGCTCTCGCTGATGTCGGCGCGGATCTGGTTGAACCGCTGCTCGACCTGTTCCTCGGTGGGTTCCTCGTCCTCTTCCAGACCGCCGGCCCGGCGGAGCGCCGCGACGACGAAGTCGCGCGGCACATTCACAGACGCGACTAGGCGCGTCGGCATCCCCTTGGGGTCGACACGGTTGGTCACCGTCGAGCCGACATGGTTTTCCATGGCGGTCGTGGTCGTGCTCTCTTCGAGCGACATCGAGTCGCCCGAGCCGGTGTTGATCTCTGCGGTCGCGTTGGCGCGGACGCCCGGCTCGGCCGCCCTGCGCCCGGACTGCTGCTCGCGGGTCTCGCGAGTCTCTGTGCCCAGGAGCGAAACGGACCCCCCCTCTTCGGTCACCGGCTCGAAGCGGGTCATCCGGATCTGCTCGCGGGCGATGTCGACCTCTGCCGTCACCGCGATCACCACGCCGGGGATGTAGCTCAGCAGACGCGAGAGCGTGGTGGTGATCTTCTCTTCTGTCGCCAGCGCGTGCTCCAGCCACGCCGAGGCCCGGGCGTCCTCACCGGCGGTCGCGGCGAACCTGCGGCCCGACGAGCCGTCGATCACGCGGACATTGGTCGGGTCCAGCCCCGCCTGCGAGCCCGAGACGAGGTGGGCGATCGCGTCGACCATCTCCTGGTTCAGCCCCCCCAGCGAGGTGAAGACGGTGACAGACGCCGTCGGCTCGCGCACGATCATGCCGATGCCGTGCGGGCGAGGCACATCCAGGACCACCGTCGCCTGACGCACACCCCTGAACCGCCCGATGACCCTCGCCAGCTCGTTCTGCAGGGCGATGCGGTACATCTGCTCGTTCTGCTCGCGCGAGTTGGTCCAGCTCTGGCGGTCGATCAGGTTGTCGAAGAGGATGCGTGTGTCGTCGGGCAGGGCGCCGCGCTCGGCCAGCGCCGCCAGCGCGAAGCGCCGGCTCTCGGGGGGCACGAACACTTTGCCGTCGCGCATCTCCGCCCGCACATCGCTCGCCCGGAGGATGTGGATCGTCTCCTGCTGGCCGTCGGCGGCCATCAGTTCGACCATCGGGCGACCGCCCGCGTACTGCGAGACCAGGAAGAGCGTCATCAGCAGGATCACGCCGAGCGAGCCGATCAGCATCCGCTGCGTCGCCGTCAGGCGACCCAGCTCACGCTTCATGCGATCGAGTGCTTTTCGCAGCTGCTCCATCCGGCGCGGCCTCCATGCCTGGTTCCCTCGCCCTCCTGGCTCGGGACGCAGGGGCTCCTCAGAAAGAGATCCCCGGCAACGCCTCAGGTCGGATCACGGCCTCCGAAGACTTGAAGAACCGACAGGCAGGCAGAATCCGCGCTCCCGCGCAACAGAGACCCCTCCGCCGCGCACTTGTTGCCTGTGGACATCAGATGGAGCACCGGCCCGCCGGTCAGACGCGCATCTGCTTGATCTCGTCGTAGGCCTGGACCATCTTGTTGCGAACAGCCTGGAGCATGCGGAAGGCGGTGTCGGCCTTCTGAGCCGCCAGCACGACGCCCTCGATGTCGTTGCGTCTGCCCGCGGCGAGGTCCTCGATCGCGTGCGTCGCGTCCTGCTGGAGCTTGTTGGCCTCGTTGATGTTCTGGAGCAGGACATCCTTGAAGGAGGGCGCGTTGGGGTCCGGGCGCACGCCGCCCGCGGCTGTCTGCCCGGGGTTCATCCGCCCCGCCCCGCCCGCTCCACCGATCAGCCCGAGAGGATCTGTCATCGCGACGCACTCCGTCTAGGTTCAGGCGATCACTCGCAAAGCCTGGGCCATCATGGATTTGGTCGCCTCGGCGGTGACGACATTGGCCTCGTAGGCCCTGGCCGCCTCCATCGCGTTGACCTGCTCGACCACCGGGCTGATGTCCGGGACCATGATGTACCCGTCGCCGTTCTCGTCGAACGGGTGCCCGGGGGCGTACTTCTGACGCAACGCGTCGTGGTTGATGTGGATATCGGCGACATGCACGCCCAGGGCCCTGCCCGTGGGGCTCTTGGCGGTCGGGTCGCCAGGGGCGAACATGATCTCGCGCCTGCGATAGGGGTTGTAGTTGCCCTGGGCGTCGACCAGCGTGTCTTGGTGCGCAAGGTTTGCGCTGATGACGGCCATGCGCGCACGCTGGGCCACCATGCCGCTGGTCGAGATGTCAAGCACGCCGTACATCGCGCCTCCCTAAGGCTCAGGCCATCTCTCTGATGGCGGATCGGATCATCTCGCCCTGGTGCCTGTACAGGTCCGCGGCGGCCCTGAAGACACCCGCGTTCTCTGCCTGGGCCTGCATCAGGCGCTCCAGGTCGCGGTCGTTGCGGTCGTGGAAGAGGATGTTGCCCGAGGGGGTCTTCGGACGCAGGTGGAGCCTGCCGTCGGCGTCGCGGACGACCTCGTCGCTCCGTCCGAAATGGAGCTTGCCCTGGGCGCCGCCGGTGCGCGTCCGACGCTCGTCGATCGCCTTGCCCAGCGTCTGCTGGAAGTCAGCGACCGAGACATCGCGCGGCTGGAACTTTGGCGTGTTGATGTTGGCCACATTGTGGGCGATGAGCTCCTGGCGCCGAGCGGAAAACCGCATCAGCGTGTCCAGGGCCGGCATCGCCCCCGCGTTGGTCAGGCCTTTGATCATCGTCACGCTCCCGCTGCCCGCAAAGCGCGGGCCAGAGCTTTACAGCGTCTGCTCGACGAGCGACAGCTCCTTCCACTTCTTGAGCTTCAGCCCCAGCGTGCGGACCCCGATGCCCAGGGCCTCGGCGGTCTTCTGGCGGTGCCCGTCGAAACGGCGCAGGGTCGCGACGATCACATCCCGCTCGACATCGGCCAGGGGACGGACGACGACCTCCAGGGGTTCGTGCTCGCCCGAGGCCGAGGCCCCGATCCCGCGCGGCATCGTCACCACCTGCTGCCCGTCTGCGGGCGACATCGAGACGGGCCCGGGCCTGGCCCCGTGCTCAAGCGTCCCTGTGATGCCGTTGGACACGCCGTTGTGCATGCCGGGGTAGGCCGCGGGGCCGGTGATTGCGCCGATGCCGGGGTTGAGCTGGGCCGCCGGCGAGCCGCAGAGCCAGGGCTCGATCATCGCGTGATCGATCGTGCTGGTCTGGCCGGCCCTGCCCAGGACGACCGCCCGCTCGCAGATGTTCTGCAGCTCGCGGACATTGCCGGGCCACGGGTACGCCCGCATCAGGTCCATCGCCTCGGGCGAGAAGCGGACAGGCTCCCGGCCTTCTCGCTTGCAGAGGCCGGTTGCGAAATGCTCGGCGAGCGGCCGCACATCCTCGGGCCGGTCGCGGAGCGGCGGCAAGTGGATCGGCAGCACATTGAGGCGGAAGAAGAGGTCCTGACGGAACTCGCCCGAGGCGACCGAGCGCGGGAGGTCCCGGTTGCTGGTCGCGACGACGCGGACATCGATCCCGATGGGCGTGCTGGAGCCGACGCGTTCGAACGCCCGCTCCTGCAGCACGCGGAGGAGCTTGGCCTGGATGCCCGGGCCGATCTCGGAGATCTCGTCGAGCAGCAGCGTGCCGGTGTGCGCCAGCTCGAAGCGGCCCTTGCGGGTCTTGTCGGCGCCGGTGAAGGCGCCCTTCTCGTGCCCGAAGAGCTCGCTCTCGAGCAGGGATTCGCTCAGGGCGGCGCAGTTGACCGCGAGGAACGGCTCGGCCTTACGCGCGCTCAGCTCATGCACCGCACGCGCCACGACCTCCTTGCCCGTCCCGCTCTCGCCCACCAGCAGCACGGTCCCCTGCGAGTCGGCGACGGCGAGCACCTGCTCCTTGACACGGCGCATCGCCGGCGAGTCGCCGATCAGGCGGTCCAGGCCCGTCAGCCCCTGCGGGCCCGAGGCCTTGAGCGCTTCGTTTTCGCGCAGGACGCTGCGGTGGCGGATCGCCCGCTTGACTGCGATGATGAGCTCGTCGCCCTCGAACGGCTTGGTGATGTAGTCGAAAGCGCCGAGCTTGATCGCGCGCACCGCCGTTTCGATGGTGCCGAAGGCGGTCATCAGCACGATCGGCAGGCCGTCGTCGATCGCGCGGACGCGTTCGAGCAGGTCGATCCCGCTGAGGCCGGGCATTTTGAGGTCGGTGACCACCGCGTCGGGCCTGCGCTCGGCGATCATCGCCAGGGCGCTCTGCCCGTCGCAGGCGGCGCGGACCTTAAAGCCCGCCCGCTGCAGTGTCGCCGCGACGCTGTCGCGCATCATTTCCTTGTCGTCCACTACCAGGACACTGCTCATGCGGCTTGCTCCGTTGAAGAAGTTGTCTTGCTCGCCCCTGGCGCGATCGCGCCGGGCTCTCTGGGCAGGCGGAGCTCCAGCAGAGCGCCGCCCCCCTCTCGGTTGCGTACGCCGACGGCGCCCGCGTGCGCGTCGGCGATCCTGTGCACGATCGCAAGGCCCAGGCCCGTGCCCGTCGCCCGCGTCGTGAAGAAGGGGTTGAACATTCGGTCGACCACGCCCTCGGGCACGCCGGGGCCGGTGTCGGCGACGACCAGCACGACCTCGCGCCCCTCGACACGGACATCGAGGGTCAGCTCTCGCTCACCATCGGTCTCGGCCATCGCGTCCAGGGCGTTGCGGATCAGGTTCACCAGCGACTGGCGGACCAGCGCGCGGTCGCAGACGATCTCGACGCCGCCCCGCGTCTCGTCGAGCCTGCGGACCGTGACGCCCAAAGCCCGCTCGACGCCGGCGCCCTCGAGCGCCTGGGCGAACAGCACCGACACCTCGACGGGTTCGGCACGGAGCGTGATCTCTCTCGCAAAGCTCAGGACATCCTGCACGATCGACTCGGCGCCGCGCACGGCACGCGCGATCTTCGAGGCGACCTCGCGCTGATCGGGCCGGTCTCCGAGATCGTCTTCGAGTATCCTCGCGTACAGCGAGATCGACGCCAGCGGGTTGCGGACCTCGTGGGCGATGCCCGCGGCCATCTCGCCAAGCGCCGCCAGCCGGCGCGAACGCTGCAGCCGGTCGTTCGCCTCGCCGAGCTCGTGGCGCAGGCGTTCGACCTCTTCGTTCAGGCGCTCGTGCGACGACTGCAGGCGGCCGGTGACCTCGTTGAAGACGGTCATCAGCTCGGCGAGGTCGCCTGGGGTCATGTCGCTCAGCGCCGGTCCGGTCGCCGCTTGGCTCTCGGTCATCACGCCCGCCCGTCCTGGAAACGGGGTTCGCCCGGGCTCTTGGGCCCGTACGCGTCGACGGCCCTGCGCCCGCGGTCGATCCCGCCCAATTGCGATTCGAGGTGCTTGAGGCGTTCGCGGAGCGCGACCTGCTGCTCGGCGTCTTTGCCGGCGATCAGGTCGACCAGCTCGCGCACGCGGTCGGCCTTCGGGCCCATCTCGGCCGCGGCGTGCAGCACACCCCCGCCCGGGCGCTGCCCGACCTCGCGCAGGCGCTCGATGAGCATCTGCCTGCGTCCGAGCACATCGAGCAGGTCCGACGCCTCGCCCTCGTCGACGAGTTCGCCCTGCCGGTCGGAGAGGTGGTTGATCGCTTCGAGCAGTTCGATCTGCTCGTCGAGACCTTCTGGCGTTTGCGCGAGGCGCGGCCCCGCGCTCGCTGGCATCCCGGTCATCCTGACCCGCCTTCCCGGCCGGCTCCGCCGACCTCTTGTGTCACGCTGCGATCAGCGTTCCTCCTGCATCGCGTACAGGCGGCTCGTCGATTCGAGCCACCGTTCCCACTGCGTCCTGTCCATCGGGAGGTATGGATCGTCCCAGACATCGTCTGGCAGGCTGGCGAAGTAACGCCTCGCCCGCTCGTTGCTTGTTCTCGCCCGGTCGAGCTGCCCCTGCTCGATGAACGCGTTGACGATCTGCACCAACGCCACGAGCGAGGCCGGGTCGTTGGCGTAGCGCTCGTGTGCGGCGTCGTAGTAGCGCACCGCCGTGGTGAAGTCGCCCAGGTCGTAGGCGCAGGCCGCCCTGTAGAAGTAGGCGTTGCGGAGCGACTCACGCTCGACTGCGCTCAGCGAGGCCCTCGGACGGGATTCGAGCTCCTCGATCACCTTCTCGAACATCCCCATCGCGTTGTCCAGGCGCGTCCGGCGCTGCGAGGTGAGCGTGCGCCGCTGGTGGTCGGGGATCGACCCGTCCAGCTGCCGCCCCATCTGCTCGGCCTCCAGGCGCAACGCGTCGGCGAGGCGGAAGCGGTTGAGCGCCCGCTCCTGGTCGGTCGGGAAGCGGCGCAGCACCTCGTCGAGCAGGCGGGCCGACTCGGCGTAGCGTCCGGTGATGAGCAGGTGCTTGCCCAGCTCGACCAGCCCGTCGCGCCGTGTGCGGGGGTCGGGCTCGCGCACGACGCGCCCGTCGACAACCATCCGCAGCAGGCGCTCGGCCTCCTCGTGCTCCTCCTCGCGCCCGTCGAGCAGCAGGCACTGCGCCAGCGGCACATACGAGAGGTCCGCGAAGAGGCCCACATTCTTCACTTCCGGGTCCTTGCCCTCGATCAGCTCGCGGTAGAACCCCGACGCGAGGCGGTACTCGCCCCGCGACTGGTAGAGCTGCCCGAGGCGGAACCTCGCCTCGGCCTGGCGGGCGTCGCCCGGGAAACCGCTCTGGAATTCGAGGAAGGCGCGCATCGCCCGGTCGCCAGAGCCGGCGAGGTCGAACGCGTCTGCGCTGCGCCACAGCGAGGAGGCGTACCGCTCCTCGTCGCGGAGCACCATCTTTTCTGCGTGGCGCTGGAAGTAGCCGCCCGCGGCGATCAGGTGTCGCCTCGCCTCTTCGCGCGAGGCGGGGTCGAGCCCCGCGATCCCGCGCGGCGCCAGCGGGTCGCCGCTGCCCGCCTCGATCAGCCCCGATGCGAGCTCCGACCTCGCCTCGGCGACCGCGAGCAGCACTTCCGGCGGCACCTGCGACGCCTCGTACAGCGAGTCGGCGATCTGCGCGTACGCCAGCGCCGAGCGGTAGTCCTCGCGCTGGAACGACTCGACATACCTGCGGAGCAGGCTTCGCATCACGCCCTCGACGCTGACATCCCGGTGGCCCCGGCCCGCTTCGAGCTCGTCGCGGAGCTGGCGGTACGCCGCGATCGATTCGATCGTGCTGCCCAGGAACGCCTCGGTCTCGGCGAGCCCCAACAGGGCGCGGACCGTCGCGTTGTGCTCGAAGTGCCTGTCGATCACGCGGCCGTAGCGCTCGCGGGCGGTCTCGGTCTCGCCCGAGGCCTCTTCGGCGCGGGCCATGATGAGGATGGCCTCGGGGTGGAGGGAGGATGTGTGCGGGAGCATCTCGAGCGCCTGCGAGGCGTGCAGCCTCGACTCGCGCTCGCGTCCTTCGGCGAGGTACGCCTCGGCGAGCAGGATCAGCAGCCTCGCCCGCTCTTCTCCCGCCTTCGGGCTCACCCGCTGCAGATCACGGAGCAGCCGGTCGATCGCCCCCGCCGCCATGCCCATGTCCAGCAACACCCGGCCCTGGCGCGCGGCCGCCCACGCCCGCTCTTCCTCGCTCGTGCGCGGATCGGTCAGAAACGCAGAGAGTGTGGTCAGGGCGCGGGACTGGTCCCCGCCCGGATGGTCGATGTCGCGATTGATGGCCCGACGCTGGATGTCCAGCCAGCGTTCGGCCTGGTCGCGCGGCTGGCGCTCCGCCCGCAGCAGCGCCTGGTCGACACGCCCCAGCGAGACCAGCGTCCGGGCGAGGTAGTAGTTGTCGTCGGCGTTCAGGCTCGCCCCGGCCCGCTCGGCCTCGACATACGCCTCCAGGATCCGCCGGTGGTTGTCCTCGACATCCAGGCCCAGGGCCAGCTGCCCGAGATAGAGCGCTCGACCGACGAGCAGGTGGAAGTTTCGGTGCTGGGCGTCGTCGAGCTCCCCGCGGCTCTCGTACGGATGCAGCGAACGGTTCAGCAGCGAAATCGCGTCTTCCGGGCGCTCGATGGTGAGCAGGTGCTCGACGCGCTGGAGCTGTGATTCGTGGTCCGGCGCCGGGCGGGAGAGGACCGCCAGCGTCAGCCCGCCCGTCAGCAGGGCGAAGGAGAGGGCCAGCACGGGCGCGTGCCACACCTCGGCCCACTTGATCTGGTGCGCAGCAGACCCCTTGCCCGCGGCTTTGCCGCTGGCCTGGGAGATCTGAACAGGATCGGTCGGACCGTCCATCGTCACCGGATCCTCAATGCACAACCGCCGGATCCTCCGGCGGACCGACATCCGCGACGCACAGCACGGCCCGCCGGCAGTCGGTTTCTATCGGCTCGGTGGGTCGGCCTGCCTTGACTCGTTCTTCGTAGTGCCCTGTCGGGCCGGGTGGGCGGGTCGGTCAGCCGCCCAGTTCCGGGGCGTCGTGAAGAGGGATCACGACGACGGTCGCCGAAAGCACATCCCCGCGATGACGCCGAGCCGGGCCGAGCAGCGTGACCAGCGCGAGCGGCGCCGCGAGCCACTTGCAGGCATTGCGGACCAGGGCGCGGAGGAGGCCCGGCCGCCCGTGCTTGCCGCTGGCCCGCACGACGCGGGCCCCGAGCATGAGCTTGCCCGGGCTGGCGCCCCAGATCCCCTCCATCAGGGTGCAGAGGCCCATCCCGATCAGCAGCGTCCAGACGAGCCCCCAGTGCCCGCCCCGCTCGCTGACGAGCGCCCCGATGCTCAGCGTCTCGCCCAGCGGGATGTCCAGCAACAGCGAGGTGATGAAGGCCGCCAGCAGCAGGTCGGCCATGCCCGCGGCAACGCGGCGACCCGGCTCGGCCAGGGCCGTGCCCGGCGGGATGCCGATCTCGCCCTTGAGGGGGTCGGGCGAGAGCACATAGACGATCACGATGATCATCACGCCGACGAGCAGGAGCCCGAGCAGTCGGAACTCCTCCATCGAGATCGGGCCCTGTGTCCGGGCCGGGCCCTCGTAGAGCTCGTCGCCGGTCCAGGCCGAGACCTCGCGGACCGCCGCCCGCATGCCCGATCGCTCGCTCTCCCGCTCGGCGCCGATCGTGACCAGCCGCCCGACATCGGGCAGGAAGACCGACGCGCCGACAGGCGGCAGCGGCCCGAGATCCGCGACAGTGCGCACGCCGTGGCGGTTCGCGTGGACGAGCTCGCCCCGCCCGTCTTCGTCTCGGAGCAGCAGGACGACGCGGCCTCGGGCGTACATCGCGGCGTCGATCGCCTTGCCGTTCTTGAGCGATTCGCCCAAGCCCGGCAGAGGCGTGTACGACCACTGCACCCGCGGAGCGCCGCGAGCGTTCTCGGCCTCCGGGTCGGGGGGCTCTCGATCGAGCTCGCCGGACCAGAGGCCCGCCTCGCCATCGACCCCGAGCACCAATAGCGACGGCCCGACCCGGGCGGGCAGCAGCACGACCTCGGCGAACGACTCGGGCGGGCCGCCTTCGGCGCGGGCCCGGTCTTCGGCGTCGGGCAGGCGGAGGTCGGTCCATTGGAGGCGGTCGAGGACTTTCAGGCGGAGGAGGCCGGGGCGTTCGTCGGTCTCTGCGCCGTAAACCAGCACGGCGGGCCCGAAGCGCGTGCCGACAAAGCCCGCGACCCGGCCCTCGCTCTCGATCGTCGCGAGCGTGCGCAGGCGTGTCGCGGGGTCGTAGGCCCAGACGCCGGGGTAGCCGCCGGGGATTGCGTTGATCGACATGATCCTGCGCGAGCTGCCCTGCTCGGGCGGGGGGAAGAGGAGGAGCAGGCGGTTGTCCCACGCCGCCATGGCGTCGGGTCTTTCGCGCAGGCGCCGGGCCTCGCGAACAGCCCCGCCGGGCGAGCCGAGCGAGTCGGCGCCGCTGGAGCGGGGCGGGACATGCACGACGACGAACGGGCCGTCATCGTCGGAAACGAGCAGGCCCCAGGCGTGGGCGCGTTCGTGCTCTGAGGGTGTGAAAGCGCCGAGGGGCGAGGCGTGGGCCACGCCGCAGACGAGCATCAGGAGACACAGAAAGACAATTCTGATCACTGCACGGTCCCGGTCAGCAGGCGCTCGACATCCTCGGGCCGGTCGAGCAGGCGGATGCGGTCTTCGGGGATGCGGTAGCGCCGGAGCTGGCCTTCGAGGTCGAAGGGGGCCGTGCCCGGGCGTCGCTCGGAGCTTTCGGGCGAGGTCATGTGCACGACGACCTGCGTCTCGATGCGGGGCAGGTCGATCTCGAAGCGGCCGCCGACTCGGGGGCGGTCGCCGGTGCCTCGGACGGTCACGCCCTGGTGCTGTTCGATGACGCTGGCTGCGGCGAGGTCGCCGTCGGCCGTCCAGAGCTCGACGCGGACGGGCTGAGAGAGTTGATCGAGCGCGACCCGTGCCGAGCCCCCCCACCGCGAGGGCCACGATAGGACCAGCCGCCCGCCCGAGACGCGACGGACCTCTGTGTCAGCGGGCGCGGGCTCGACGCCGAGCAGGATCGGCAGGTCCAATGGGTGGACGGGGACGCCGAATCGGTCGGCGAGTTCGGGCGTGGCGAGTTCGTGGCGGCCGAGCAGGGCGAACGAGTCGGCCCGGTCGAGCACATCGATCCACCAGTACCAGCCCTCGTTTGAGCCGAGCTCGAAGTACATGCGATCGACATACTTGCCGACGCTGAGCGAGACCTCGTTCGGGCGGACGAGTTGGACGAAGCCCTCGCCCTGGTCGCGCTGGGTGCGCCCGCGTTCGTCTTGTTGGAAGACGGCGACGGTGGCGCGCGCCCAGAGGCGGTCGAGCTGCTCGATGTGTGCGTTGTAGCTTGCGACGGCGCTCGACGCGGCCTCGGCCGAGACGGGCCGCCCGGCTTCGAGCGCCCCCGGGAATCTCGGCGCGCTGCTGCAGCAGGCGGAGCCCAACGCCGCGACGGACACAAGCGCCAGCCAGAGCAGGCGCACTCGGACAGGGGCTGCACGATTCACGCGTTCTCCCCGTCCTCGTCGCCGGAGATGATCCGGCCGACCTGCTCGATCGCTTCGGCGATGCGTTCCTCGTCGAGCTGGGGGTCGACGACCTCGATGACGGGCGGCTGTTCCTGGGCCGCGGGGACTTTCACCCTGACCTTCATGACGCCGGGGCCGGCGCCTTCGTACACCAGCCGCCGCTTGCGGACGAGCATCAGGGCGATCATGTAGCGGAAGGTGACCGCCGAGGGCTCGGTCGCGGCTTCGAGCTGCTCGAAGACATCCATCAGCTCGTCCTCGCCGATGAAGGGGCTCCGCCTGGCCGTGGGCTCGGGGACGGTGCTCCGCCAGCTGGCGACGAGCTGGAGGGCCGGTCTTGCGCCCGAATCCCACGCCTCGGGGGCGTAGTCGTGGCGCAGGAAGGCGTCGGCCTCGGGGTCGCGGACGAGGGCGGCGATGAAGCGTTCGCCCACCTGCAGCTCCCGCCCCGTGGCGGCGCAGCGTCGGGTGGGCCTGGCGATCTCGTACGAACCGGCTCCGGAAGCGCTCATGGAGGCATTCTACGGCCCGGGGAGACCGGGCCCGGAAGGTCAGAGTCGAGAAGACACACCCCGGACCGCCCGTCAGCAACTCGCCCGGAACATCCGCTGGTCGGTGCCGCCGTCGGCGACGAGGAAGGTCATGGATTTGCCGCAGGAGGGGCAGCGGGCGGCGTAGGAGCTGCCGTCGACATGGCGGTGCACCCTGACATAGCGGTTGGCGCACTGGAAGTAGACGCCGATGAACGGGCGTCCTTTCGGGCCGGGCCCGTCCGTGGTGAGGGCGGGGTTGACGGGGGTCGACTGGGTTTGCCGATATCGCTGGCCGGGCATGGCAGGCGGATCATCGGCCCTCGGGGGCCGCGGACTGTTGAAGATGGGGCGAGCCCGGTCCCAGGTGGGCCGTGGCGCTCGTGGGGGTGGGCCTTCGCCCGTGGTGATAGACTCTGGACCACCGATGTCTCCCGAACACCCCGCATCCACAACCTCCTCGCAGACGGGCTCTCAGGCCGGCGAGCAGCAGGGCCGGCGTCAGCCGGGACGCCGCTACGGCAGGCGCCTGATGCGGATCGAGCCGGCGCGGATCAGCCCGCTGGCCATCCTGCCCGACCCGCCGAGCCCCCCCACACCGGTGGGCATCATCGCCGGGGGCGGGCGGCTGCCCATCATCGTCACAGAAGGTTTCAGGAAGCTCGGGCACCCGGTGCACGGCGTCGGGCTCTACGGCCAGTACGACCCGGCCCTGCCCGGCCTGTGCGACAGCTTCCGGCGCGTGGGGCTCTTGCGTGTCGGCTCGTGGGCGAAGGCGCTGCGCCGGGCGGGCGTGCGCCACGCGGTGATGGTCGGCAAGGTGGACAAGGCCAAGATCATGCACGATCCGTTCAAGATCGTGCGCAACCTGCCGGACTATGTGACACTCAAGGCGTGGCTGCTGGAGCTGCGCCACGACCGGCGTTCGCACGCGGTGCTCGCGGCGATCGCCGATGAACTCGACCGCTCCGGGGTGAGCCTGATGGACTCGACCGCATCGATCCGCGACCAGCTCGCGCACGCGGGCGTGATGACGCGCACCAGGCCGACGCCGCAGCAGCAGGCGGACATCGACTTTGTCTGGCCGATGCTGTGCGAGCTGTTGCGTCTCGACATCGGCCAGGCGATCGCGGTGCGCGACCGCGACACGATCAGCGTGGAGGCGGTCGAGGGGACCGACGCGATGATCGAACGGACGGGCAAGCTCTGCCGCGCCAAGGGGTGGACGCTCTGCAAGGGATCGAGGGCGGGGCACGACCGGCGCTCGGATGTGCCGACGATCGGCGAGCACACGATCCGCAACCTGCACGCCAACGGCGGGCGGTGTTTGGCGCTGGCGGCGGACGATGTGATCATGATCGACAAGGCCGAGGTGATCCAGGTCGCCGACAAGCTGGGCGTCGCGATCGTGGGTGTGCCGACGGCGCAGCCGTGAACGAGGAAACGCTGAGCCCGCGGCAGAGGTCTGAACGCAGGGCGATGTTTCTGTGCTTTGCGCTGGCGATCGCGGCCGCGGCGGTTGTCGGTGTCTTTGGTGAGACAGGCTCGTACATGTCGCCCGAAGGGCCTCTGACGACAATCGGGGGCGGTGTCGCGGGGCTGCTGATCGCGTCGGGCGTCTGGATCGGGTGCGGCGAGATCAGGCGCACGCGATCTCGGGCGGCGAGGCTTGGGGGGAGTGCCGCGTCGGGGGGCTTGGCTCTGGTGGTCGCGGCGGGCGGAGTAATGCTGCTGCTTGTCGCGGTGTGGTTCACGAAGATGTTGTTTGCGACGCTTGTGGGAGCGGTGTGAGAGGCGGGCGAGCGCGCGAGTCTGCAATCGGGATTTCTGAAAGCCCCAAACGGGGCGCAGGGTTGTAGCCACGGGTGGAGGCGTGCGCAGCACGCCGGAACCCGTGGAAATCGTTCATAGCTGAACCCGCTCTGAAGGAGCGGAGGAACCGTTCGATCAAAATCCCGCGAATGAAGGCCGCGCGTTCACAGACGAGCACCCACAACTCAAACCCCGATAACCCACGCGCGGTCGAAATCCATACTCATCGTTTGTTATACTCCGCCCGCCTAAAGGGTGGAGGACGAACCATGCCCGGGACCTATTCGCAGATCATGCTGCACATCGTGTTTTCCACGAAGGGGCGCGAGCCGCAGATCTCCAGGACCATCGCCGAACGCCTGTATCCGTACATCGGCGGGATCGTCCGCGAGTGCGGCGGGTGCGCCTACGCGATCGGCGGCGTCGAGGACCACCTGCACATGTTGATCCGCTGCCGCCCGGCGATGGCGGTCTCCGACCTCGTCAGAACGATCAAGTCGCGGTCGTCGAAGTGGCTCCGCGATGAGTTCCCCGAGCTCGAAAGCTTCGCGTGGCAGGAAGGCTACTCGGCCTTCTCGGTGAGCAAGTCGAAGGAGAAAGCGGTCACTCGCTACATCCGCTCCCAGGAAGAGCACCACAAGCGGACGGACTTCCGTTCAGAGCTGATCCGACTGCTCGATGCGCACGGCATCGAGTACGAGCCGAAGTACCTCTGCGATTGACGCGGCAAGTTCCTCCGCCCTTTCAGGGCGGGATCAGTATGACGACACTTTCCACGGGTTGCGCTCGGCCTTGCGGCCTCACTCCACCCGTGGCTACAACCTTGCCGCTCCGTCGGAGCGGCCGGAATGTGCGTGCGAAAGGAGACGCGGATTTCGGTACGGGCGCGAACGCGGACTCGAACATCGTTGCAGTTTCAGGCACGGGCTTGGACGCGGATGCTGGCGTTCATTGAAACCGACGAGATTCCGAAAGCCCCAACGGGGCGCAAGGTTGTAGCCACGGGTGGAGCGTCAGCCCGTGCGCAGCACCGGGCGACGCGGAACCCGTGGAAGCGTGTTCCGATTCCTCTCCGCCCTGAAAGGGCGGAGGAATCGTTTGATCATGATCCCGCCGATGAAGATCGCGCGTTCCTCCGTCCCTTCAGGACGGGATCAGTATGACGACACTTTCCACGGGTTGCGCTCGGCCTTGCGGCCTCGCTCCACCCGTGGCTACAACCTCGCCGCACCTTCGGAGCGGCCGGAGTTATGCGGCGTCGGTCTCGATCAGGCCACTACTCGCCAAGATTCCAGAAATCAGCGAGATGACTCACCGCATCAACAGTACGCTGCTCAATGAGCTCCGGAGTCCAATCCTCTTGGGAGACAACGCCATTTGTCCAAGCAAAAGAGGTACCTCCAGCCCTGCCGAAATAAGATTGCTTTTTCTTTGCAAAATCATATGCCTTCGCCGAGCTGTTTTTCTTCCTGGAAAGGATTACGAGATTTCCAATTTTATGCGTAAGGATTTCTCTCTGAGTGTCGGAAAACTTCCCACACCACTCACTATCCGCAGATGGATTTTGAGGAAGAACATGCTCAATTGATATGACCCTATGATTCCACAGAGCATCACTGTCGTTCAGGCACGACTCAAGCCGGAGTAGAATATACTTCGGAACATTGTTCAGCAAATAAAGATCACCACTCAGCTGGTTGCGGAAGCGAGCCTTCTCTTCACTACTGAGATCTGCCGCACTTGGCAGAGCCGCCGGATCAGCGAGCAGTTGGCCGAGCATTTCGCCATACCGCTTTATTCGCGGAACACGCGACATTCGAGACACGAGCATAAAAGCGGCCAGCCGCTCAAGATGCTGGAGCTGCTCAAGCACTCTCTCCGGCTGACTAGACGACGTCTTCATGACCACAAGCGCCGGAGCAACCCAATCTGAGTTATCGATCATGTTCAGAAATCGAAACACCGTGTTAATCGAGTCGGAAACCCGATGCCCCTCATGCGAACACGATCTGACCGTCTCCATGTGCCTGCCGTACGGCTCCAACACATCATCTATAAACTGGGTGCCCTTGAATTCTGGCAAGATATCCTTTCGATACTCCGCGGCAATGTTGGAGACGATCTGGCGTTTATATATCATCCTGATCTGCGAGATAAGATCCTCAAACGCATCGGAACCAAGATCATCCTCGAGCGATTCCCACCGACGAGCAGGAGTTGAACGAGCGTCCTCAGGCAGGTGCTGAAGTACTTCGGCTTTCAGGATATCTGCTGCCGAAAGATTCAATCCGCGATCGTTTAGCACACTAAAGATTCGGAACGCCGAGTCCAGATCGGGAGACGAAACGACTACAAGAACGCATCGCTTCAACAGAAAAGTGGCAAGTCGCTCTAGCTGATGCTGAGACGCATCACCAATCCGACGGAGTAGCGACTTTGCGTTCTCGATCATGTTTTTTGCGGAAATTGTTCTTGGGTCATTAACAGCCTCATCCACAAGCCGCCGAACTCCATTCGCAGAGACAAAAATGTCAGCATAGTACTGTTGATCATCGTCCCTAACGGCCAGCCGCGGCCTGCCATCTGTGCCGAGAAACGGATCGCCTTTGGCCGAAAGGAAATCTGAAAGATACTCGCTCTTTCTTTGATCTTTTATCGCATAGCGAAGGAGCGAAATGAGTAGAGAAAGAGTCGTTAGGCGTTGTTGGCCATCGACAACCTCAGCGACAGGCGAGTTGTCCGCCTTAATCGTGACGACTGACCCCAGAAAATAAAGAGGCGCAGACTCAGCTGCTCGGTCTGGGTAGGCATTCGCGGCTTCGAATAGATCATCGTAAAGATCGTTTGCATGCTCCGCTTGCCAAGCGTAGGCCCGCTGAAATGCTGGAATTTTGAACTCGAAATCGTTAGAGAAAACTTTTTCGATGAGGTACTCTTTACCCTGAATCTGCATTGCTCACCCCATGTGCTGCACGACCGCGTCGCCAAACTCGCTGCACTTGAGGAGTTTGGCGCCCTCCATCTGGCGTTCGAAGTCGTAGGTGACGGTCTTGGCGTCGATGGCGCCCTGGACGCCCTTGACGATGAGGTCCGCGGCTTCGGGCCAGCCCATGTAGCGGAGCATCATCTCGCCCGAGAGGATGACTGAGCCGGGGTTGACCTGGTCCTTGCCGGCGTACTTGGGGGCGGTGCCGTGGGTGGCCTCGAAGATGGCGTGGCCGGTCTCGTAGTTGATGTTGGCGCCCGGGGCGATGCCGATGCCGCCGACGCAGGCGGCCAGGGCGTCGGAGATGTAGTCGCCGTTGAGGTTCATGGTGGCAACGACATCGTACTCGGCGGGCCTTGTCAGGATCTGCTGGAGGAAGGCGTCGGCGATGACATCCTTGACGATCACGCGACCGGGGTCGGACTTGGCCTGACCCTCGTTGGTCGGGCGGTGGGTGATGCCCGGCGCGCCCTGGGGGCGGTCATAGACATGCCACGGGCCGCCCTCGAAGGGGGTCGCGCCGAACTCCTCGACGGCGGTCTCGTAGCCCCAGTCGCGGAAGGCGCCCTCGGTGAACTTCATGATGTTGCCCTTGTGGACAAGGGTCACGCTCGTGCGCCCGTTGTCGATGGCGTACTGCAGCGCCGCCTTGACGAGGCGCCCGGTGCCCTTGCGGCTGACGGGCTTGACGCCGAAGCCGCTGGACTTGGGGAAGCGGACCTTCTCGTAGCGGCTTTCGAAGTGCTTTTTGAGGAGCTTGCGGAACTCTTCGCAGTCGTCGGTGCCCTCCTGGAACTCGATGCCGGCGTAGATGTCCTCGGAGTTTTCGCGGAAGATGACCATGTCGGTCAGCTCGGGGCGCTTGACGGGGCTGGGCACGCCGTCGAAGTACTTGACCGGGCGGAGGCAGACATAGAGGTCGAGGATCTGTCGGAGTGCGACATTGAGGCTGCGAATGCCGCCGCCGACGGGGGTGGTCAGCGGGCCCTTGATGCCGACGAGGTATTCCTTGAAGGTTTCGAGGGTCTCTTCGGGGAGCCACTGGCCGTTGTCATTGTGTGACTTCTCGCCGGCGAGGACTTCCAGCCAGTGGATCTTGCGCTTGCCGCCATAGGCCTTTTCGACGGCGGCGTCGAAGACGCGGACGGAGGCGTTCCAGATGTCCGGGCCTGTGCCGTCGCCCTCGATGAAGGGGATGACGGGCTGATCGGGGACCTGGAGTCCGTCCTTGGTCTTCTTGATGGCCTCGGGCATCGGTCTGTCTCCTCGGGGGGTAATGCGTGGGGTCTCTGACGCGCCGGGGGCGGCGCGGAGGGTGTGCTGGTTCTGGTGGGCGTCACGATCCGCCTGCACCGGACCCCAAGGGTAGGGTTGGTCGGGCGGTCCGGGGAGGCCCCCGCTACGCTTGGCCTGCTCCGGGCCGCGGCGCCCGCGGACACGCGGTTTTCCGATCGTTTGCTCCCTTACCGCCGGACATTCTCCGGTCTTCTTACTCGCGCAAGGATTCGCTCGATGACGACAGGCGGCACGCCCCGATTCACCGGACTGCCCACGGGCGACGACCTGAAGGAAGCCGCCCGCGAGCTGCTGACCCGCTGGCGCGGGGCGCGGAGCTCGCACATGCTCGCCGACGGCGTCGTGCGCTTCACTGCCCCGGGCGAGGGGCCGACGCCGCCGTTTCCAGGCTACGAGCACCAGCCGGGCATCGGCGGGCCGTTGGTGGGCGACTGGAGGATGAAGCCAAGGTTCGCGAGCATCGCGCGCAAGGCGGAACGCAGGTGGGTGGCGCGTGTCGAGCCGGGGCCGGGGGCGGACTTCTACGCGACGGGCGAGGTCGCCGGGCCCCTGCGAAGAAACGGGAAGCGGACCAAGCTCTACAACTTCGACGCCTACGGCTACACCGACGAGACGCCCGCGCTCTACCAGAGCCATCCGTGGGTGCTCGGCCTTCGGCCGGACGGAAGCGCGTTCGGCGTGCTGTTCGAGACAACATGGCGGGCCGAGCTTGATTTGCGGGGTGACAGGATCGTCTGCCGCAGCGAGGGGCCGATCGGCGGCGTGACGGTGATCGAGAAGAAGCACCCGCAGGAGGTTGTCGAGCGGTTGTCGCGGATGACGGGGCTGATGCCGATGCCGCCGATGTGGGCGCTGGGGTTTCAGCAGTCGCGGTATTCGTACGAGCCGGACGGCCGCGTGCGCGAGATCGCCGAGCAGTTCAGGCGGCGCGAGATCCCGTGCGATGTGATCTGGATGGACATCGACTACATGGACGGGTACCGCTGCTTCACCTTCGACAGCGAGAAGTTCCCCGACCCCGCCGCCCTCAACAAGCACCTCCAAGGCATGGGCTACCGCACCGTCTGGATGATCGACCCGGGCATCAAGGCCGAGGAGGGCTACTTCGTTTACGACCAGGGCAAAGAGGGCGGGCACTTCCTCAAAAACTCCGACGGGAGCGAGGCGCGGGGCGAGGTCTGGCCGGGCAAGTGCGTCTTTCCCGACTACACACGCGAAGCGACGCGGCGCTGGTGGGCGGGGTTATACGAGAGGTTCATGGCGACCGGGATCGACGGCGTCTGGAACGACATGAACGAACCCTCCCTTTTCGACGCTGGGCCCGAACGCACGCTGCCCGACGACACGCCACACGACGCGGACGAAGAGCTCGGCGGACCGGGGCCGCACAATCGCTATCACAACATTTACGGCATGCAGATGGTCCGCGCCACCCGCGAGGGCATCTCCGAAGCGAGGCCGGACCGGCGGCCGTTCGTGCTGACGCGCGCGAACTTCATCGGGGGCCAGCGGTACGCGGCGACATGGACGGGCGACAACCTGAGCGAGTGGCGCCACCTGCGCTGGTCGATCCCGATGGCGCTGAACCTCGGCCTGAGCGCCCAGCCCTTCGCGGGCCCGGACATCGGAGGGTTCGGGGGCGACGCGGACGGGGAGCTATTTTCGCGTTGGATGGGGATCGGGGCGCTCTTGCCCTTCTGCCGTGCGCATTCGTCGAAGGACACGGGCAATCACGAGCCCTGGTCGTTCGACGAGATGTGCGAGAAGGTCTGCCGCGCGGCGCTGCAGCGTCGGATGCGGCTGATGCCTTACCTGTACACGCTGTTCTACGAGGCGTCGCGTTTCGGGCGTCCGGTGGTGCGACCGCTGTTTTTCGCCGACCCGCACGATCTTTCGCTGCGCGACGCCGACGACGAGTTTCTGCTGGGCGCGTCGCTCTTGGTGCAGGCGGATGTGTGGGAGCGCGACTTTGCGCCGTCTCGCATACCGGAAGGGATCTGGCGACGCTTCGAGCCGCTGGGCGAGATCGACCCGGCGATCACCGACCGCCTGCCGACGATCCGCGTGCGCGGCGGGGCGATCCTGCCGCTGGCGCCGGTGGTGCAGCACACGGGCGAGCTGCCCGGCTCGACGCTCACACTGATCGCCTGCCCGGACGAGAGCGGGCGAGCTTGCGGCATCCTGTACGAAGACGCGGGCGACGGCCCCGCCGACTGCTCAAGCCCGTTCCGCCTGAGCAAGCTCACGGCGGAGAAGTCGGGCGACGCGTGGCGGGTGAAGATCGAGCACGCGGAAGGCGACTACACGCCCCCGGAGCGGCGCGTCGAGGCGTTCGTGCTTGTTGATGACGATCATCTGGAGCGGGCGGAGTTGGCCGGCGCCGAAGGCGCATAAGCCCGGCGGGCCGCGGCGAAGGCGGCCTCGCTTCAGACGATCTCGACGATCTCGAATTCCTTCACGCCGCGGGGCGCGCGGACCTTGATCTTCTCGCCCACGCGGGCCTTCATCAGGGCCTCGCCCATGGGGCTGTTGAGCGTGACCTCGACGACATCTTCGTCGTCGCCGCCGGCCTCGCCGACGAGGCGGAAGAGGTCTTCGTCTCCCGAGTCGGTCTCGCGCAGTCGGACGGTTGTGCCGAGGAAGACGACGCCGGCCTCGGTCGCGGCGTTGTTGTCTTCGATCACCTGGACGCGCTGGAGGCGCTCTTCCAGGCGACGGATCTCCGCCTCTTCGAGGCCCTGCTGCTCGCGAGCGGAGTGGTACTCGGCGTTCTCCTTGAGGTCGCCGAGGTCCCGGGCTTCGGCGATGCGCTCGGAGATCTTGGAGCGGTTGGCGAGCAGCTCGCGCAAGCGCTTCTCCAGTCTCGCCTTTTCGTCCTTGCTCACGAACTCCATGGTTCCAACTCCTGCTCAACTACGCGGAAACGCCCGGGCGGTTGGGCCCGATCGGCGGTGCGAAAGTCTACTCACGGTTCAGGTTTCGTTGCGACGCCTGCGGCAGGCGACGAGCGCAACGCCCCACGCGCCTGCCGCCGCCAAAGCCGTCGCGCCCAGCGACGCGCGATGCGCCGGGCCGATCATCGCGGCGCGCCCGGTCCAGGGGCGGTCGCGTGCGATCTCGTAGATGGCCGTCATCGGTGAAAGCATCCGGGCGGGCCTCGAAGCGATGGCGTCGGCGCCGGGTTCTCTCCCGGCGTCGGCGAGGGCGACAAGCCCCCCCGACAGCACCAACGCCAGACAGCATAGGACCCCCACCGCCCGGTTGCCCGTGCGGGGATCGCCCTCCTGCCCCGGCGTCGGAGGGCCCTGGGTGCACGCGATCACCGCCCCTGTCAGCAAAGTCCACAGCACAAACAGCACCGACAACGCGACCACCACCTGCCCGTCCCATCTGGCCAGCCAGAGTTGAGGCAGGATCAACGCGTGCCCCGTCACGATGATGATGCCCGCGTCTTTGAGTGTTGCGCGGACGCCGCCCTCTCTGGGCATCGCCTGGCTCAGGCGCATCAGGGGCCAGAGCAGCCCGACACCGACCATCATCATCAGAAGACCGAGGCGCGCCGAGGGACGGAAGGCGACGGGATCGAACGCGACCATGCCACCCGATCGTGCGAACATCGCCGCGGCACAGAACATCAGATAGATCGTCCAGAGCAAGACGAACACGCGGGGCTCGCCTCTGCGGTGCGACCAGTCCGGCGAGTGCTTGGGGGTTCGGCCGAAGATGTCGCGGTCGGGCCGGGCGTCGGAAGATTCGTCTCGCGGCTGAGCGTCTGCGTCGGCTTCGGGTGATTGAGCCGGCGTCGACTCGGAATCAGACCGTGTCTCGTCGATCGCGGCGAGCAGGTCTTCGACCGAGAGCCGACGCGACTCGTCATCACTTGTTGGGTCTTCACCGGTCGGGTCGTCGCCCTCGGACCGGCGCGGCGGCGGCGCTTCATCGGGGCTGTCTTCTGGGCGGTCTTTGGGACGGTCTTCGGGGTGCTCATCCCCCGGCCGCCCGTCCTGCGTCGTCATGGCCTTCGGACCGAGTCGTGCCTGACGATCTGGTTCTGCACGAGGTCGTACACCGCGCCGCCTTCGAGCAGCCAGTCGCGCCAGCGCGACTCTGCGAACATCGCGCGCAGGCGGGCGAGCTTGTCTTCGTCGGAGGGCTCTTCGGGGTTGAACACGCCCGTGGGGCCGCCCCAATGGATGCGCGAACGCGAGGTTCCCGAGCCCGCGGCATCGCGGCTGAGACGCACCACAAGCTCCAGTCGCTGGCGCGTGTTGAACGGGGCGAGGTCGATCTCGGCGATCGCTTCGGCGTACGGCTCCCCCGCGAGCATCGACGCCAGCGCCAGGCCGGCCTCAATGTCTTTGCCCGCCCATGGCGCCGCGTAGTCAGGCCTGCCGTCGGTTCGGACGGGCGGCTCGTGCAGCGTGTTGGTGACCAGGAGGAGCGCCGGTCCGGACCCCGCCGGGCGCCAGAGCAGGGGCATCAGCTTCCCCTGCGCCGAGACCAGACGGTCCCCCTCGCGCGTGCGCACATACGCCGCGGGCCTGCGCCACACGCCCTCGACCTCGATCGCGCCGTCTGCGGCGCGCCGGACGATCGGACGGCCGTCGAACCACCCGCTGCGCTCCAGCTCGTCGCCCACGCTGGCGAGCTGCGTGCGCGAGAAGGGGTCGCGGTCGTTCTCCGCCACCGCGAGCGCGAGCTCTTCGATGTCGCTGCGCAGGGCGGGGGCGAGCCACGCGCCGCGGTCGCCCTCGGGCCAGAGCATGCGCACCGAGACGGGCTCGGCGAGCCTCGCGTTGGCCGACGCCTCGCTCAGGCGGTCGATCCCGATGCCGGTCCCCAGCGCCGCGCCGACGCCTGCCAGCGCGAGCGCGAAGCCCGGGAGGACCCGGCGCAGCCGCTCGGTGTCGACCCGCTCCCAAACGGGCGGGCCGGAATTCTTCTTCTTACGGGCCGATTTCTTCTTCTTTGCGTTGCTCTTGCGAGCCATGTCACTCCCAACCGCTCAGCGATTCAAAGTTTGTTGATCTCTCTCGTCGCTCACGCGCCGCGGGCCGCCGCCAGCTCCACGAGTTTGGAGCAGAGCTTCTCCATGGAGAGCCCCGCGGCCTTGGCGGCCTTCGGAAACAGCGAGCTGGGCGTGAACCCCGGCATCGTGTTCACCTCGAGCATCCAGGGCGCAGAGCGTTCGTCCATGATGAAATCCACGCGGCAGAGGTCGCGCACGCCGATCGCGTCGGCCGTCAAGAGCGCGTGGTTCTGCACCGTGCGCGTCAGATCGCCGGGCAGGTCGGGGTCGACGAGGTACCTCGTGTCGTTCCGCTCGTACTTGGCCTGGTAGTCGTAGACGCCCGAGGCGGGGACGATCTCGATCACCGGGAGCGCCCGCCCGTCGAGCACCGAGACCGTCAGCTCGCGCCCCTTGACGTAGGGCTCGGCGAAGTACCGCCGCGACGGGTCCTTCGCCGCGTCCCGGCGCACCTTCTCGATCGCGCTTTTCCACGACGCCTCGTCGGTGCAGATGTACACGCCGAAGCTAGAGCCGTCGCGCACCGGCTTGATGACCAGAGGCAGATCGCCGGGAGGCTCGTCGCGCGAGGGGTCCACCATCGCCTTCTGGCTGATGCGCACGCTCGGGGCCGCGGAGGCGAGCTTCGAGGTCGCGAGCTTGTCCATCGCGATCGCCGACGCGTCTGCGCCACTGCCCACAAACGGACGCCCGAGCTCTTCGAGCAACAGTTGCAGCGGCCCGCCCTCGCCCCAGGGCCCGTGCAGCACGGGGAAGACGACATCGCCCTCCATCGCTTTGAGTTCGTCGAGCGACGGCTTGTCGACCGTCTGGGCGTTGACCTCGTAACCGGCCTCGCGCAGCGCGTCGGCTACGCCCGCAGCGGATCGCAGCGAAACGGGCCGCTCCCTGTCGGGGCCGCCACCAAGCACAAGGACGGAGAACATGGGATCAAAGCTCCTGGCAAAGACCGGGCGGCTCAGGCCCGGCGCGACCAGACCACAACCTCTCGCTCAAGCTCGACGCCGAACCGTTCACGCACGGCTTCGGCGACCCGGTCCATCAGCGCGATCACATCGCCCGCGGTCGCGCCGGGCGAGGTCACGATGAAGTTCGCGTGCCGGTCGCTGACTGTTGCTCCGCCGACCGCCTGACCCTTGCACCCGGCGCGGTCGATCAGCAAACCCGCGGGGACGGTCTCGCCCGCCCGCCCGATGTCGTAGACATCCGAGGCCAGCGTCGGGTTCTTGAAGCAACAACCCGCCGAGTCGGCCCCCATGGGCTGGCTCTGCGACTTGTATCGCATCACTTCCTTCAGACGATCGCGGGCCTGTGCGGATTCGCAGGGCACGAGCGCGAACTCCGCCGAAACGATGACGAACTCTTCCAGGCCGGACTTGCGGTAGCCGAAGGGGATTTCCGCCCGCTCCAGCACGACGCGGTCGCCGTCGCGGTTCATCGCGTTGACACGCACCAAAGCGTCGGCGATCGAGCCGAACTTCCCGCCCGCGTTCATCCGCACGAGCCCCCCCACCGTGCCCGGGATGCCCCCGAGGCCTTCGAGCCCGCTCAGCCCGGCGCGGACGCTCTCGATGAGTAACTTCGGAAAGTCGCAGCCAGCCCCGGCGACGACACGCCCCGATTCCTCGTCGATCTCCTTCTCGACGAACACGCCCGAATCCAGCACGACGACCAGGCGGTCGGTGCCGTCGTCGTCGACGAGCAGGTTCGCCCCGCCCCCGAGCACGACGAGCTCCGGATCGACGCTCAGGCAGACGCGCAGCTCCTGCTCGGTGCGCGGGCGCGCGGTGCGGTCGGCCCCGCCCCCGATGTTGAACCAGGTCGGGATCGGGGCCCGCTCGCGCAGCCCGGGGATGGCGATGTCTTGAGCGCTGCTCACGCCTTGCTCCCAGGCGCGTGGACGGGCGCCGGACCGGTCGCCAGGTAGTCGCGCGCGACCTGCCACACCGGGCCCGCGCCCATGACGACAAGCAGATCGTTCTCGCGGCAGAGATTCTCCAACTGCTCGACGATCGCGCCGAACGGATAGAGGTGCATCGCGCGCACGCCCCGGTCGCGCAGGCGGTCGACCAGATCCCCCGCCGTCACGAGGTGTTTCTCCGCCTCGGTGTCACGCACGAAGTAGATGTGCGGCACGATCACGATGTCCGCCTGCGAAAACGCGCTGGCGAACTCATCGAGCAGGAACCGCGTCCGGGAGTGCTGGTGGGGCTGGAAGACGCAGATCAGCCGCCCCCCCCGCTCCTGCGGCTTCTCGCTGCCGCGCAGCGCCCGCAGCGTCGCGTCGATCTCCGTCGGATGGTGTCCGTAGTCGTCGTACACGCGGACGGCGCCGCCACCAGAGACCCGCCGGTCGCCGAGCCACTGGCAGCGCCGGTCGATCCCGCGGAACTGCGCCAGCGATCGCGCACCCGTCTCGGCGTCGCCCCCGAGGTGGATCGCCAGGGCCAGCGCCGTCGCGGCGTTCATCGCGTTGTGATCGCCCGGCATCCGCGACTTCCACCTCGCCAGCAGCTCGCCCTTGCGTGAGAGCGAGACCATCTGCTCGGACGCGTCGAAATCGACCGTCCAGTCGGCGCCCGGCGCAAAGCCGATCGTCTCGACCTTGGCCTTCACGCCGGCGGTCACCTTCTCGCGATGGGCGCCCTGGTGGGCGATCAGCAGGTAGCCCCCCTCGTCGGCCGGGGGCAGCAGGCGGGCGAAGGCGTTGAACGCGGTGATGATCTCGTCGATCGAGCCGTAGATATCCAGGTGGTCTTCCTCGACCGAGGCGATCGAAGCGATCGTCGGCGCGAGGTTGTGGAACGAGCGGTTGAACTCGCACGCCTCGGCCAGCAGCAGGCCCGGCCTGCCCGAGTACGACCCCGCGGGGACCAGTTGGGCCCCGACGCGGTGCCCGCTGGGCGAAGCGAAGACCGGCGAGCCGATCGAGCCCCCGGCCAACTGCGAGCAGCTCGCCCCGACGATCACTGAGGGATCGAGGCCGAGGTCGACCAGGGTCGCGCCGAGCATGGCGGTCGTGGTGCTCTTGCCGTGGGTGCCCGCGATCGCGACGCCCGTCGAGCGGCGCATCAGCTCGCCCAGCGCCTCGGCGTAGCGCAGCACCGGGATGTCCCTCGCCTTCGCCTCGGTCACCAGCGGGTGGGTCTCGCGGACCGCGGCCGAGGCGATCACCAGATCGCACGCCTCCGGCAGCGACTTGGCGTCGGCCTCGGGGACCACGCCGATCCCGTCCTTGCCCAGGGCCTCGGTCACGGGCGAGAACTGTCCGTCGCACCCGCCGACTTTGGCCCCCAGCCGGGAGGCGAGCCGGGCGAGCCCGGACATGCCGCACCCCCCGATCCCGATCATGAACACATCACGACCGATCAGACGGACGCCCGCGTTTTCGGCGGGCTCTCCTGATCGATCGAGCATCGGCGGAGCGACCCTGACGGGGCGCGACTTCAGCGGCAGAGGGGCATCCATTCCCATAGTCCTGACTGTATCGGACGCCCGGCCCTCAAGCGGTCAACAGACACGCGCGGGCGCCTCCGGGGGCGGGCGAACACCCCCCGCCCGGGTCCTGAGGCGCTACGCTGGTTTCGTGGACCCCGCGCTCCCTTACAAGCTGGCCTGCCTCTGCGACCTCCGCGACGAAAAAGGGCGGGTGCTCCTGCTCCGGCGCAAAAGATCCCCGAACCTCGGCCTCTGCTCGCCCATCGGGGGCAAGCTGGACATGCACACCGGCGAGTCACCCGCCCAGTGCGCCCGGCGCGAGATCATGGAGGAGGCGGGGATCGACATCCCGCTGGACCGCCTGCACCTGGGCGGGCTGATCTCCGAGACCGCCTTCGAGGGCAAGGGCCACTGGCTCCTGTTCTACTACCGGGTGCTCGGGACGGTGAAGGTCGAGGCCAAGGAGATCCCCGAGGGGACCCTCGAATGGCACGAGCCCGACGCAATCGACGGGCTGGAACTCCCAGATACCGACAGGGAGATCATCTGGCCCATGATCCGGCGTCATGAGCCGCCGCGGCCCGGGGCGAGGCCCGGGTTCTTCGCGATCCACATCGACTGCGCCGGGGGGGGTGTCAGATGGACCGTCCACCAGGAACTGCCTCCGACACCGTCGGTCGCCCGAACACCTCTATAGTGGAATCGATGCAACGGCGGAATGTCCCGTCCTCGGCTGCCGCAAGTCGGCGTACCACCCTCTCCAGGGGTGTCGTCGCGTCGACGCGTCGTGCTCTGGCGGCGGTGTGCGCCCTGTTGCTCGTTTTCACAACCATCCCCGAAACCAATCGGGCGTTCGCCCAAGACTCCGGCCAGCCCTCGGGGCAGGAGTCCGGCCCGGGTCCTGCCCAGCCGCAGAGTTCGGGCGCCAGACAGGCGACGGGCCAACCAGCGGCGGTCCCGCTCTTCCGCCAGGCCCGCAATGTCGCGGTGATCACCCTGCGGACGGGCGACCAGCCGATCGATTCGGTCACCGCCAAGAGCTTCATTCGGCGCCTGCGCATGGCGGAAAACCAGGGCGCCGACGCGTTCGTGGTCGAGCTGGACACGCCCGGCGGCGAGATCGGCGCCGTGCTGGACATCTGCTCTGCCATCAAGGCCTCGACGATCCCCAATAGTGTCGCGTGGATCAACACCAAGGCGTTCAGCGGCGGCGCGGTGATCGCGCTGGCCTGCCGCGAGATCGTGGTGCACCCCCAAGCGACCTGGGGCGACGCCCTTCCGATCATGGCAAGCCCGCTTGGGCTGATGAACCTGCCCGAGCAGGAGCGTGCGAAGTTTCTCGTGGGGCTGCTCGTCGAGGTGGTCGATTCGGCCCGCCGCAAGAACCGCGAGCGGTACATCTACGACGAGTACATCGTGCAGGCGATGCTCACGACAGGCGCCCCGCTCTGGTGGATCCGCAACAAAGAAACCGGCGTCGAGATGGCGGTGAACCGGGAGGAGTTCGTCGTCCTGTTCGGCTCTGAGCCCCCCCGGACCAACCCGGTGGTGACGCTCCGGCCGGGCGACGAGGGGCCGCCGACGATGCAGCCCTACCCCTCCCCCGACACGACGACCGGCGCCCGCCAGACACTGGACCCCGACCGGGCCTTCCAGCCCGCGTCGCCGGTCCTTGAGAACCTGCAGGCCGATGTCGACGACAGCCTCGCGAGCATGAGCGTCGGCGCCAGCCGTCGCCCGAGGATCGACCCCGGCGACCGCGACAAGTGGGAAATGGTCGGCTTCGTGACCGACGGGAGCGTCCCGCTGACGCTCGCGGCCGACGACATGTACTTCCTGAACCTCTCGGCGAACAACCCGGCCAACCGGCCGATCCGCACCGACGAAGAGCTCAAGGACTGGTTCGGGGCGGAGAACCTCAGCCGTCTGGACCCGCTGTGGTCGGAGGGGCTGGTGCAGTTCATGACCAGCATGCCCGTGCGCGGGCTGCTGCTGGTGGTCTTCCTGCTGGCGCTCTTCATCGAGATGGTCACCCCGGGGGGCGGGATTGCCGGGGTGGTCGCGGCGGTGGCGCTCGGGCTGCTGCTGATCCCCCCGATGCTCATGGGCATGGCGACCTGGTGGGAGATCGTCGCGATCCTGGGCGGGATCGTGCTCATATTGCTGGAGATCTTCGTCTTCCCCGGGGTCGGGGTCGCCGGGATCACCGGCGTCATCCTGCTCTTCTTCGGCCTCCTGTTCACTTTCGTGCCCGACAGCGGCCTCTTCCCCGACACCGAGCAGCAGCAGCAGGACATGCTCTACGGCTTCATGACGATGGTGCTCGCGATCGTGACGGCGGGCGTGGGGATGTGGATGGTCTCGCGCCACTTCAAGACACTGCCCCTCCTGCGGGGGCTGGTGCTCGCCGACGGTTCCGGCGATCAGGGCGAGGGCATGCTCGAGGCGATGGCGCCGGCCCGGCCTACAGGGCCCGCGCTGGGCTCGATCGGCGTCGCGTCCAGCACGCTCCGGCCGGTGGGCGTGGTCGACTTCGGGGGGCGTGCGATCGACGCGGCGGCCGAGACCGGGTACATTCCCGCGGGCGCCCGGGTCAGGGTGGTCGAGAAGCGCGAGTTCGATGTCGTGGTCGCGCTGGTGGAAGAGGATGAAGAGCCCGGCGCCGACGGGCCCACGCAGGACCGACCCGAGCAACGAACGGACGACGCCTGATGGAAGAGACGATGTTGATCTGGGGGCTGGCGCTGCTGGCCGCCTCCGTTCTGCTGGTGGTGCTGGAGATCTTCGTCCCCACCGGCGGCATCCTGGCGGTGACGGCGATCCTGACGGCCGCCGCGGCGGTCATCTGCCTGTTCATCCACGACACGACCTGGGGCCTGATGGGGCTGCTGTTTGTGCTCATCGTCGGGCCGATGGTCGGGTTTTTCGGGATCCAACTCTGGACGCAAACCAAGATCGGCCGGGCGGTGATCGGCGGGCTCAGCCCCGAAGAGGAAGAGGCCCGGCGCCGTCAGGAAGAGGAACGCCGGCGCGAGCGGGACAACCTCGTCGGCAAGACCGGTGAGGCGATGACCGACCTCCGCCCGATGGGCGTGGTCAAGGTCAACGGCAAGCGGTACGACGCCTTCGCTGAGATCCGGGTCATCAGCGCGGGCACGAAGATCCGCGTCACCAACACCCAGGGCATGGACATCCGCGTCCGCCCTGCCGACGACACGACGGCCTGAGGCGGGGGCCGCGAGGGGGGCATCATGGACAATCCAACGCTCATCGTGGCCGTGATCGTGTTCGCCATGGTGTTGGCGGTCCTCTGGATCCAGGCCGGGGCGACCGTTCTGGTCTGGACACGGGCAAGACGAAACGACGCCCCCATCAAGATGAGCGAGCTGATCGGCATGCGCCTCCGCAAGGTCGACATCCGCGCGGTCGCGGAGAGTTACGCGCAGGCGCGGGCGGCGGGACTGGATGTGACCACGCCGCAGCTCGAAACCATCGAGCTCACGGGATGCAGCTCGGGCCTTGTTATCTCGGCGATGGTCGAAGCGAAGCGTGCCGGGCGACCGCTTTCGTTCGAAGACGCCGCGAGCGACGCCCTCATCGTGCAGAGCCCGAAGTTTGCTGCGCCGCCCGCCGGAGACTCGGCCGACAGACGGCGGTCGCAGATCCCCGGGGAGTCGCTGAATCTGTGGATCCAGGCACGCCTGTCGGGGGTCCGCATCAGCCCCCTGGCGTTCGCTCGGATGCGCCGACACCGTGTGAACACCCGGACGGTCGTGCTCAGCGCGGTACGGGCGCACAAGGCCGGGCTCGGCCTCTCGATGGAGGCGATGGAGGAACACGACCGAGCCGGGGGTGATGTGGCGAAGGTCGTCTCAGCGTTGATCACAGCCAAACGGGCGGAGATCAATCTGGATTGGCGCCGGGCCGCCGCGTACGACCTTTCGGGAAGAGACATTGTCGAAGCCGTCCTCGAACGCGTGAACCGGATGGAGGAATCCGAACCGGGCTTGCACCCGGCCGGGGAGACGACGGCCTGACATTTCCCTACGCCGGGCCCGGCCCGGCTCGCCCCCGCCCGACCCCGGCTGGACGCCGGCGGGTATACTCGGACCACGACGGCTCGACCGAGCCACGGGAGAATTGCTGCTATGCCCCAAGGCGGACTGATTGTCGCGATTATCATCGTTCTGCTGGTCTTGGTCGTCCTGTTTGTGGTGATCGGCCAGTTCGTCAACCTCTGGATTCAGGCGCTCCTGTCCAACGCGAGGGTCAGCCTCGCGTCGATGATCGGGATGCGCCTCAGGAAGGTCGACCTCCGCACGATCGTGCTCAGCAAGATCCGGGCGGTGAAGGCTGGCCTGAACATCTCCGAGAACGCGCTGGAGACGCACTACCTCGCCGGCGGGCGGGTGCCCAATGTCGTCTCGGCCCTGATCGCCGCCAAGCGTGCCCGGATCGACCTCGACTGGGACACCGCGGCCTCGATCGACCTGGCCGGTCGCGACATCCTCGACGCCGTGACGACGAGCGTGAACCCGAAGGTCATCGACTGCCCGAGCCCGGGCGGCCCGCGCAGCACGATCGACGCGGTCGCCCAAGACGGCATCCAGCTCAAGGCCAAGGCCCGCGTGACGGTGCGGACCAACCTTGAAAGGCTGGTCGGCGGCGCCACCGAGGAAACGATCATCGCCCGCGTCGGTGAGGGCATCGTCACCACCATCGGCTCGGCGACCTCGCACAAGGCGGTGCTGGAAAACCCCGACAAGATCTCCAAGGTCGTGATGGACAAGGGGCTGGACGCGGGCACCGCGTTCCAGATCCTCTCGATCGACATCGCCGACATCGATGTCGGCGAGAACATCGGCGCCAAGCTCCAGGCCGACCAGGCCGAGGCGGACAAGCGCCGCTTCCAGGCCGAGGCCGAGAAGCGCCGCGCCATGGCCGTCGCTCAGGAGCAGGAGTTCAAGGCCGAGATCCAGAAGAACAAGGCCCTCGTCGTGCTCGCCGAGGCCGAGGTGCCCAAGGCCATGGCCGAGGCGTTCCGCAGCGGCAACATGGGCATCATGGACTACTACCGCATGAAGAATGTCGTCGCCGACACCAGCATGCGCGACTCCATCGCCGGCGGGGGCAAGAGCCAGTCGGACGGCCAGAACTGATCGCCTGACCGAACATCAGACACCAGCGCCGCCGATTCCGATCGGCGGCGTTTTTTATTGATCGGGGGTCGGAGCGCTGTCGCCTCGCCGCGGCGCACGCCCGAGCAGTTCGCCGAGGCGGACCGAGCGCGAGAGCTCGCCGGCGAAGATCGGGTTGTCGGTGTCGGGCGTTTCGTCGTCGCTTGGAGCGAGCAGCGGGTGAGCGTGCTGCGCCTCCGGTGAGGCCGATGGGCCGGCGCGCCCGAGCATGGAGAGCGGCTGCCCTCTCGCCCCTTGGGCGCGGCTCGATCGCAGACGGGGATCGGCGCGGGACGGGCCGGTCTCCAGCCCGCCGTTCCCGTTTTCGAAGCTCGGGGGCCTGTAGGCGAAGGGGTCTTCAGAGCCGGGGGGCGGGCCGATGAGAAAGACCGTCCCTGGCGGGATGTCCGTAATGGTCCCGAAGGGCGTGCTGTAGTACACCGACCTTGGAAAGCGGGCCGTGATCCCCCCGCCGATGCGGTAGTACACGCCCGAGTGTTGGCGATCGCGGTAGACGCTGTCGAAGCCGATCGGCAGGCGCAGATCCCTCGGCTGCACGAGCATGTCCCTGCGGAGGGGCGCTGCGTCCAGCGTCCCCGGCGTTACGCGGACGAGCCCGTGCTCGGTCGGCACGCCCGACGCCGAGCCCGGCCACAGCAGCAAGGCGCACAGGCCGGCGGTCGCCGAGCCGCAGAGCGAGAAGGGGCTGGCCTTACCTGTAGACATTGAACTCCATGCGGTGGACCGATCGCGGGTTGTCGGGGTCGAGCTTCTTCAGGGCCTCGCCCGACGCCTTCCAGCGGTACAGGGCGTTGACCCATTCCTGATCGACCCCGGGGTGGCCCGAGCTTCGCAGAACCTCGACATTGACGGCGTCGCCCCGGGCGTCGAACGAGATCCGCACCAGGACGGGGGTCCGAGAGGCAAGCAGTTCGGTCGGGATGCTGAACCTCGGCGGCACGCGCGTGCTGACCTGCAGGCCCTCGCGGGCAACGACCTGCCCGGGGGTGATGCGAGTCGGGCGCTGGGTGCTGGCGGCCGGGGATTCGGCGTCGGAGCGGGCGCCGTCGATTCGGCTCTGCTCGGCCGATTCGCCGGTGTCGGGGCGCTCGGGCGAAGGGCCGGCCGAACCCGCCTCGCTCGACTCCTCTTGCTGGGGACGGGGTGAGGTCGCCGGCTCGGCCGATGCGAGGTCGTCGGGGCGGGCGACTTCTTCGGCCGCGTCGGCCTCGGAGGCTTCGCCCGGGAGCGCGACGGCCTGCTTGGCTTCGGGGACCGGGGGCTCATCGGGGAGCGGAGCGTCGGGGATGGGGGAGGCCGTCAGACCGGCGTCGGGGACCGGGGCCTGGTCCTGCTCTTGCTCTTGCTCTTGCTCTTGCGCCGGCTCGGCTTGCGACGGGGCCGCTTCGGGCTGCTCGCTGGTCTGTGCCTCTTCGGCGGATTCCTGTTCGACCGCCTCCTCGGCGAGTTCCTCGGTCGGCTCAGTCTCGGCATCCTGAGGGCTCGGAGGCGCGGCGCGGTCTTCGGGGGAGAGGGCGGCCTGCTCGGTCCGGGCCTCGGGGGCCTGGTGCTCCTTGGGAGACTCAAAGCCGAGCCAGACGACATTCATCGCCTTGCTCTGGTCGACGCCGGGGGTGATGCGGGGGTCCGGGGGCGGGGGGAAGGCGGCGGCCGCGAGCGAACCGCCAACGCCGGAGGTAAAGAGCCAGATCACCCCGACATGGGCCGCGACGCTGAAAGCGAGGCCGGCGACCAAGGGGCCACGGCCCGAGGCGGGCTCGGGCGTTTTGGCGCTCTGCTGGTGATTGTCGCTTCGGCGTGCCATCGGCCGCCCCTGTTGGATCGTCGTGTCAGAGCGGAAAACCCGCCCGGAGAATCCTACGGGCGTCGAAGAGGGATCAACCCGGGCCGGGGTCGGGCTGTTCCTGACGGTCTGCGCCTGGGGGCTCGGCGGCGGGGCGATCGGCGCCGGGGGGCTCTTCGGGGCGGCCGATGAACGAGAACTCGGTGATGCCCTCGGCCGAGAGGCGGTCGAGCAGGCGGAGCAGGTCGCCGGTCCTGCCGCCCTCGTCGGTGGCGATAAACAGAGGCATGTCGTCGCGGCCCTCGCGGAGGGCTCGGATGCGGTCGGCGACAGCGCCCGGCTCGACGGGCTCGGCGTTGAGGTAGAGGCGGCCCGAGGCGTCCAGCAGGAGGGTGATCGTCTCGGGGCTGCCCGAGCGTTCGCCGGCGCCGAGGACGGGCAGGTCGATCCGAAGCAGGTTGACCCGCTCCATCAGCACGAGGCTGAAAACGAAGAAGGTCAGCAGGAGGAAGACGACATCGATGAGGGGCGTCAGCTCCAGGCGCGGCTCGGTGCTGGTGCGTCGGATGCGGCGCATGAGCTGGATCCTTGGCGCGGGGCGTCGGCCCAGCATCAGGCGGGCGTCAGGCGGGTCTCAGCGGGGCTCGATGAGGTAGCTGCGCCCGCCCCACTTCACCGGGCGGCCGGACTCCAGATCGTCGGCCGCCTCGATGAACAGCCCGCCGAGCAGCCAGTTGGCGATCGGGTTCAGCGGCACGCCCCAGAGCGGGAAGCCGCCCCGCCGGTAGATGTACCCCATCGCGACCAGCCAGACGCCCAGCCCCAGGGCGCACAGGCCTCCGGCGATCCAGCGTGCGAACTCCGGCGCGGAGGTCGGGATGATCGAGAGCAGCACACCGGCGAACGCGCAGGTGGGCAGGACGGTCCCGACCCATCGGACGCGCCACGCGTATCGCTGGAGGCGGGAGAGCTTTCGTTTGGCGCAGTCGATGTAGATGCGCTTCCAGCCGGTCCGGAAGGCGTCCCAGCGGTCGTACATGCGGACGCGGAGCATGCGGTCGCTCATGAAGATGCCGACGCGGAGGTCCAGGTCGGCCGCGAGACGGGCGAGGGCCATGTCTTCGAGCATCGCTTCACTGACGGCCTCGTGCCCGCCGAGCTTTTCGTATGCGTCGCGGGTGAAGAGCATGAACTGGCCGTTGGCGAAAGCGCGGCGGTGCACGCCAGACCCGTTCGCCCGCAGGATCGGATACTGATAGAGCAGTTCGACGCCGCAGGCGGGCTGGACGATCTTTTCGAACCAAGAGCGAGCGCTGAGGTCTGAGACATAGCTGAGCATGTCGAGCTCGCGGTCGCGGACGAGCGCGCAGGAGGCGGCGACGAGCTCGGGATCGAAGACGGTGTCGGCGTCGGCGCAGATGAGGTGCGAGGCGTTCTTGGCGGCGTCGGACGCTTTGAAGGCGGTCCATACGGCGTTGACCTTGCCCGCCCAGCCCTCGGGGCACTCGGCGATCTCAATGATCTCGAAGCGGTCGTCGCCCTCGGTGAGCTCGCGGACGATCTTGAGGGTGTCGTCGGTGCAGCGGTCCAAAGCGAGGACGAAGCGGACCGCCGGGTGGGTCTGCTGGCGGAGGGAGGCGACCAGTTCGCCGATCACGCCGGCCTCGTTGTGGGCGGGGATGATGACGCAGACGGGCTCGGTGCAGGGTTTCTCGCGGGCCGAGGCGGCCCCGTCGCGGGCTGAGGGCAGGGTCACCAGCGAGCGGTGGATGCGGGCCAGTCCAACGCTCCAGTAGACCAGCAGAACGATGGCCTGCGAAGCCAGGAGAGCGAGAACAATGGTCCAGAGGATCTGCATCGAAGCGCGGACTGTAGACCGAGGCAGGACCCCTACACTCGTCAGATGAGCCCCAGAAGCCGCAGAACCACTCCCAATGGCGTCCAGAGCGTGCCCGCGCTGTCGCGAGAATCTTGCCGCGAGCTCGACCGGCTGGCGGCGGAACGCTACGGGCTGACCGGCCTGGTGCTGATGGAGAACGCGGGTCGTTCGCTGGCGGAGGCGACGCTGTCGCGGGCGGGGGCGAGACCTCGGGTGCTCGTGGTCGCGGGGCCGGGGTCCAACGGGGGCGATGGGTTCGTCGCGGCACGCCACATCGCCAACGCGGGTGCGCGTGTGGGCGTGGTGACGCTGGGCGAGCCCGCGGAGGGGTCAGACGCCTGGGTGAATCTGCGGGCGATCGAGGCGATGAGGCTGCCGATCGCCGACGGCTCGGGCGGTGCGTCGCAGGCGATCGAGCGGATCGTCAAACGCCTGAGCGGGTGCTCGTGCGTGATCGACGCGGTCTTCGGGACGGGGCTGAGCCGTGCGCCGGAGGGGGCGATGGCCGAGGCGATCCGGACGATCGTGCTGCTGGGCGACCGGGGGGCGGAGGTGGTCTCGGCGGATGTACCCTCGGGCCTGGACGCCGACACGGGCGAGCCCTTGGGCGTCTGCGTGAGGGCGGACCTGACGGTGAGCTTTGCCGTCGGGAAAATCGGGTTTCTCAGTCCCGGGGTTTCCGCGTACCTTGGTGATGTGGTGATCGGGGAGATCGGCGTGCCCGCGGCTCTGGCGGAGGAGCTGGCCCGTGAGGCGGCCCCGGTCGAGAACGGGGGATCGTGATGGCGGTACGGATGGAGCTTGCGAGAATCCTGATCCGGGAACTGACGGACTACCAGCTCATCGAGCTGCGCGAGGTGCTCGACGAGACCGAGGACGACGACGGGACGCCTGTCGAGGCGCGGACCTTCCCGATCGTCATCGGCCTGCCAGAGGCGCAGGCGATCGAGCGCCGGCTTAAGGGCGTGCCGATCAAGCGCCCCCAGACGCACGACCTGCTCGCCAGCATCGTCGACGAGCTGGGCGGGACGCTGCAGTCGATCACCATCACCGACCTCGCCGACCACACCTTCTTCGCGACTTTGGACATCCGGCGGGCCGACGGCGAGCTCTTGCACATCGACTCGCGCCCGAGCGACGCGATCGCGATCGGGGTCGCCGGGCAGGTGCCGATCTTTGTGAACGAGCATGTGCTCGAGGCCGCGACGCGCGATGAGCTCTGAGCCCAGCGGATCGAGCCCGCCCCCCCACGACACCGACCCGCGTGTGCGCCCGGCGGTGTACCTCTCCGACGACATCCCGGGCATCGGTGGCGAGATCAAGCGGCGGCCCGAGGACTTTCTCGTCGAGGAGATCCCGGCCTACCAGCCCACCGGCGAGGGCGAACACATCTTCATGTTCATCGAGAAGCGCTCGCTCTCGACCTTGGAGCTGGTGGCGATCCTCGCCGAGCACTTCGGGGTGGCCAAGACGGCTGTGGGCGTGGCGGGGCTGAAAGACAAGCACGCGATCACGCGCCAGGTCGTCAGCGTGCACACGCCGGGGAAGAAAGTCAGCGACTTCCCGATGCTCACCGACGAGCGGATCGGCGTGCTCTGGGCGGACCAACACACCAACAAGCTGCGTCGTGGGCATCTGACCGGCAACCGGTTCTCGATCCGCGTGCGGGGCGTCTCGCCGACGAAGGTGCGCGAGGCGTACGCGGTGCTGAACAAGCTCGAAAGGCTGGGCGTGCCCAACCGGCTGGGCGAGCAGCGCTTCGGGTACATGGGCAACAACCACCTCATCGGGCGCGCGATCGTGCTCGGAGAACACAAGGCGGCGCTCGATCTGATGCTCGGCCCGGGCGAGCTGGAAGATTCGCGTCAGGAAGCTTCGCGTCGGGCGTACACCGAGGGCGATTACGGGCGTGCGCTCTCGAAAATGCCGCGGCATCTCGCCTCCGAGTGCGCGGCGTTGCGCGTGCTCTCGCGGGGCGGGACGCCCCAGCGTGCGGTCAAGGCGATCGGTCGGACCGTCACCGAGTTTTACCTCACCGCGATGCAGTCGGCGGTCTTCAACGCCGTGCTCGACGAGCGCCTGCTCGCGGGCACGCTGGCGGAACTCGGCGAGGGGGACATCGCCTTCAAGCACGACAACGGCGCGTGCTTCAGCGTCGACAGCGAGACGGCGGCGGACCCCGAGACTTCGCGCCGCGCCGGATCGCTGGAGATCAGCCCCTCGGGCCCGATGTGGGGGCCGAAGATGATGCGGGCCTCGGGCGAGACCGACAGGGCCGAGGTCGCGGCGCTGGAACGCTTCGGCCTGAGCGTCGAGGCGGTGACCGAGCCGGTGGAAAAGATCCGGACGAGCTTCGAAGGCGTGCGCCGCCCGCTGCGCGTGCCGGTGAGAGACACGGATGTCGAGGGCGGGGTCGACGAGGTCGGGAACTTCGTGCGTGTGGCGTTCACGCTGCCGCGCGGGGCGTTCGCGACGGTGGTGATGCGCGAGATCATGAAGCCCGAGCTGACGGGCAGCCCGATGACCGATCCGGCCGAAGACAAAGACAGATGAGCACGGAGCGCGAGATGTCCGAGCACGAGCCGATCCGCCTGGTTTGTTTCGACTGGGGCGGGGTGATTCTGAGGATCTGCCGCAGCTTCGCCGAGGGGTGCGCCTCGGCCGGCCTTCCCGTCCGCGCCGATGTGCAGGACACGGTGCTCGCCCAGCACCGGCGCAAGGTCGCGTGGCGGTACCAACGCGGCGAGATCTCGTGCGAGGAGTATTTCCAGCTCGCGTCGGAGCAGACCGACGGGCTGTACACGCCCGACGAGGTGCGGCTGATCCACGACGCGTGGCTGCTTGAGGAGTACCCGGGCGTGGGCGAGATCGTCGAGCACCTCAACTCGCTGCCCGGGGTCGAGACGGGGCTGCTCAGCAACACCAACCCCCGCCACTGGCTGCGGCGTCTGCCCGGCGGCGTGGACGGGCTCCCCCACTTCCCGACGATCGAGAAGCTCTCCCACCGGCACGCGAGCCACCTGCTCGGCGAGGCCAAGCCCGACGAGGCGGTGTACCGCAAGTTCGAGCAAGAGAGCGGCTTCGACGCGCCGTCGATCCTGTTTTTCGACGACCTCGAAGACAACATCAAGGCGGCAAGAAAAGCGGGCTGGAACGCCGTGCTGATCGACCACGAGGGGGACACGGCGGCGCAGATCGAGGCGGCGCTTCGTCGGCTGCGGGTGTGGGAGTAAGCATGCCCCCGGGTGAGGGGCCGGGCGCATAGTCGCCCGTGATTGGCGGCAGGAATCTTTGCACGAGGGAGAGGGACGATGGCGCAGTTCAGAAGATCCGGGTTCGGTCATCGCCCGGTCGCTCTGCGGATCGGGTTGCTGTCATTTTTGGTTGTTCTGCCCGGCTGCTTCGTGCAGCGACACGGAGATCCGGGAGCTTTCGAGAACCCATCCCGGCCGATCGCGTGGCCGGAGCGCGATCTTTCGACGCCTCGCGAGCTGTTCGAGCAGACGCCGGAGCGGATCTTCGCGTATGAAGCCTTCGACGATGATCTGGAAGACGAACTGCCAGAACCGGTCGCCGCCCGCTTGGCGTCGCTGGTCGACCCGGAGACTCAACGCCCCTCGCACGAGGTCCACCACTCGATGCTCACCGGGCGGGGCCTGCTCCGCGTGTACTCGGATCTTGAGCGCCCGAACAGGCCCGATCCGGAAGCGGAGAACAGTTTTCGCTTCCTGCCCAGTGCGGAGTACATCTACGGCTTCCTGCCCAACGCGAGGTTCCTGACATCGCTGCGGACTTCATCGCCAGAATTCGCACAGCGCCAAGATCGGGCGAGCACACAGAGCCGGACCTTCTGGGTCCGCCATGATAACAGGATGTACCGTGCGATCGGCGTCCGGCGCACCGCGCTGCTTGAACGCATCGCGCTCAGACAGGGGATGGCCCTGCACCTGCCGACCGAAGCGCCCGAAGACGCCCGCGGCACCCTGATCCATTTCACCGCGATGTACGGAACGAGCTTCGAGCGGCGCGTGATCGACGCGTTGCGGCGCGAGGGCTGGCTCGTGCTGAGCGTGTCGACCCAGTCAGAAATTGGATCGCCCGTCAGCGAAGAGGCGACGAAGAGAATCGATGAGATCCGCGAGGATCTGGAAACACGCATCTTGCTGGAGGCGGCGTTTCTCGGCCAATCTCGGGACGAAGCGCATCCGGATGACGAGCGGGAGAAAGCCCGAGAGCTTTACGCTTCGCTCGTACGAGACCGGCGGTTGCTGATGGATGAGGCCGCGCAGCTGAGCCGCGGTTTCTACCGGCTGTGTGACGAGTCGGATGTCGACGGCGTCGCCGCGGCGATGGCGCATCGCGTCGATGACCGCCTGGCCGAGCACGCGTACGCCGCGGAGGCGGCTCTAGACTACGCAATGGAGCGGTTCTCGTTTCTGCGCGGGCGTCCGGTTGCAGTGATCGGGTTCAGCGCCGGGGCGATGCCCGCTGTGACCGCTTCGGCGTACCTTCGCGAGCGGGTCGATGCGGTCGTGCTCATCGGCGGCGGTGCGAACATCGCTGAGATCGCGATCAACAGCTCGCTCACCCATGGCGGCGTGCGGTTCGGGTGCGATGATGAAACCCCGACGCAGCGCTCGCTTTTCGGCCGGGTAACGTCGCGCTATCTCGAACACTCGGCGCTCGATCCGCACCACACGGCGCCGCTGCTCAGGGACAAGCCTGTGCTTGTCGTGCGCGCCACGCGCGACACTTGGGTGCCCGCCGAGACGGGTAGGCTGCTGCAGAAACGGCTCGGCGAACCCTCGAGCCTGATCCACTCCGGCGGGCACCGCACGCTCTTCTTCTTCCTGCCCCGGCACGCGGATCGGATTACGAGGTGGCTGGAGCGGGCGACGGGTTGAGTGAGTGCATGGAAGACCGTTCGGTGGCCCTTTCACACGCGTCAGAACCCGGCTCGGCGAGCCGGGCCACCTAAAGCTTTGCTTCAGCCCTCGGGGTCGATCGCGACATCGAGCTCCAGTGTCGAGGGCTGCAGGCAGGCGTCGTCGGTGCAGGCCTGGAAGCGCAGGGCGAGCACTGGCGTGCCTTCCCACTCGCCTTCGAGCTCGACGGCGACCTCGAACTCCTGATCAGTCTTATAGACGAGGATTTCCGGGGCGTCCTCGCCTGCAAAGGGCGGGCGGTAGGGCTCGCCCTTGGGGTAGTCGGCGTAGGCGGCGATCCCCGCGCCCCCGGTGACCAGCACGCGCGTGGGAATCAGGCCCATGTCGGCCGCTTCTGGCCCGGGCTCGGCGGCGAGGATGTGGTGCCCCTCTTTGATCCGCAGCACGATCTTGAAGATCGCGGGGCGCTCCGGGCCGACACTGACGCGCTCGGTCTCGGCGTAGATCTCGACGGGCGTGAAGTCGGCCTCGGGCTGGACGAAGTCCGGCTCTTCCTGGTCGTCGGGCTCTGCGAAGAGGTGCGGGGCGGCCTTGGGCGCTTCGGTTCTGAGCAGGCGCAACAGCGCCCGCGTTGAGTTGATCGTGCTGGCGGGGTTTTCGCGGACCGAGCGCGAGACGGATTCGAGCAGGGCGATCGCGTCGTTGAGCGGTTCGGCGTCGTCAGAGGCCTCGGCGAGGTCGATCAGTGCGTTGAGCATGAGCGATGTGCCGCAGGGTGTCGCGCCGTCGTGCATGGTGCGTGTGCGCACGAAGAGTTCGGAGGTTTGCGGCTCTGCGTCGAAAAGGACGCCCGGCGCGTCGGGCGAGGCGGAGCGTTTTTTCGCCTCGGCGCGGAGTTTCTGCGCCGCTTCCAGCCAGCGTCCGTCGCCGCGCCCGGCCGCTTGCAGCTCGGCGAGTGCGGAGATCATCGCGGCGTAGTCTTCCAGGAAGCCGGGCGGGCCGAGGCGTCCGTCGCGCCAGGATCGGTGCAGGCGACCGTCGGGCGCCATGGTCTCGATGATGAACGCCGCGGCTTGTTCTGCGGCGTCGATCGCTTCGGGCCGCTCCAGCAGCACGCCCGCCCTGACCATCGCGACGATCATCATGGCGTTCCACGAGGCGATGACCTTGTCGTCGGTCGCCGCGGCCTTGCGCTTCGATCGGGCGTCGAGCATCGCGGCCTTGACGCTCTGGAGGCGTGCGTGGAAGTCCGGCTCGGAGAGCCCCATCTCGCGCGCGACATGCTCGGGGCGGTCGGCGAGGCGGAGGACGCTCTTTGCGTCGTCGGATGGGTGGTGCGGGTCCTGGAAGTTTGGGCCCTTGTCGACGCCGAAGACGCGCTTGGCGAACGAGGCGTCGTCCTCGCTGAGCACGCTGTCGATTTCTTCTGCGGTCCAGAGGTAGTTCAGGCCCTCGCGCCCGTCGACCTCGGCGTCCTGGGCGGAGTAGAAGCCGCCCTCGGGACCGGTCATCTCGCGGAGGACATAGTCGATGATCCCGTGCGCGGCCGCAGCGTGGAAAGCGTCGTCGTGCTCCTTGGCCGAGATCGCCAGGACCTCAAGAAGCAGCGCGTTGTCGTAGAGCATCTTCTCGAAGTGCGGGACGGTCCAGTGGCCGTCGACGGCGTAGCGGTGCAGGCCGCCGCCGAGCTGGTCGTAGACGCCGCCGGCGCAGATCTTGTCGAGGGTGAAGCGGAGTGCGTGGTCGATGGCCCTGCCGGTCGCGTCGTCGCCTGCGACGCCGACGACCTCGGCGAGGAAGCGGAGGTTCGGACCCTGAGGAAACTTCGGCGCCCCGCCGAAGCCCCCGTGCGTGCGGTCGAAGGAGCGGAGGAGGAGGCCCGCCGCGTCGGCGATCTGGCGGCTGCTGAGCGTCGCGGGCTTCGCCGAGACGCCGAGGTGTTCGCGCACGGCGTTTGCGATCTCTTCGGCGTGACTGATGACCTTGTCGCGCTGCGTGTCCCATGCGTCGCGCATGCCTTCGAGGACCTGGGGCAGGCCGGGGACGCTGCCTCGGGGCTCTGGCGGGAAGTAGGTGCCGCACCAGAAGGGCCGGAGCTTTTCCGGTTCGAGGAAGACGGTCATGGGCCAGCCGCCCTGGCCGTGGAGGATGAGGGTCGCGGCCATGTAGACATCGTCGACATCCGGGCGTTCTTCGCGGTCGAGCTTGATGCAGACGAACTTGTCTGACATCTCCTGGCCGATGTTCTCGTTCTCGAAGGACTCGCGCTCCATGACATGGCACCAGTAGCAGGTCGAGTAGCCGATCGAGAGGAGGATGGGCACGTCTCGCCGCCGGGCCTCCTCGAAGGCCTCGGGCCCCCACTGGAACCAGTCGACGGGGTTGTGGGCGTGCTGGAGGAGGTAGGGGCTGGAGGCCTCGGCCAGCCGGTTGGCGGGGCGGTCGGGCTGTGCGCCTGTGTCTTTGTGTGCTGCCATACCGCAGCGTACGCGCCGCGCGCGAGGGGCCCTGGGCCGGGGGCGCTCCGATCCGCGGCGCGTTCAGCGTCCCAGAGGCTTGATGAGCAGGGTCGTCACGCCGCCTGGGGCCTCGGGCAGGCGGGCGGGGAGGGTCGCGGCCCGCGAGGCGGTGCTGCGCCGGGCGGTGCCGACGGCCCTTGCCGCGGCGACGCTGGACTTGAGCACCGCGTCGGAGGGGAGGCGGATCGCCGTGAGCGTGGCGTGGGCGGTGACCACGCGGATGTCGTCGGGGTCGTCGTTGGTGCAGATCGCGTCGTGCTCGATCTTGAAGGCCTCGCTGTAGCGTCGGCCCGCCTCGGCGAGATCGGCGCGGGAGGTGTCGTCGGGCTCGTCGAGCACCGTGCGCAGGGCGCGGTGCAGGTCGGCGAGTTCCGGCGCCAGACGCCGGCGGGCGTCGAGCAGGCGCTCGGCCTCGGCCTGGATCACCACGGGCAGGCACATGGCGAAGAGGCGTTCGCCCATGTGCTCTTCGGCGCGCTGGGCGATCGAGGTCGGCGTGGCGCGTGCGACGCAGACGCCGTAGCGCGAGGCGAAGGCGTCGATGCCGGCGGCGACGGGGACACTGATGGCCGGGTCGGGCCCGCCTTTGAGGACATCGGTGGAGATGACATCGAGCGAGCGTTCGTCGCCGTCGAAGAGCTCGGGGCGCATGAAGGGGCGGAGCTCGGCGTAGCGGTCGTCGGCGGTGATGCGTTCGAGGGCGTGGCGGACATCGCCCGCGGGGTCGTCGCCCGCGAGCACCGGCGCGATGACGCCCGCCTTCCAGAGGGGCATCGACCAGCTCCACGATTCCATAAACGCGAGGTAGCCCGGGGCAAGCTCGGTCGCGCGACGCACATCCTCCTCGCGCTGGTGCGCGCTGGGCGTGGGCATCATGGTCACGACACGCTCGGCCAGCAGGAGCGCGGCCATCGCCGGCGCTTCGCGCGTGGTCAGGTGGTAGGGGCTGACGGCCATCAGCATCGGCCGGCCCCCTCGGAATTGTCGCGTGCGTTTCGCACTGATTTCTGACTTTCGCGCAGGCTGCGGGACTTTCGCGCGGGTTGTTGGCTACGACGAGTAGCCCTTGGGGTGCTTGCGCATCCAGTTCCAGGCCGAGGCGATGATCTCGTCCAGATCGGTTACCTGCGCCTCCCACCCCAGTTCGCTCCGGATCCTTGAGGGATCCGCGTACAGGCGGGCGGGATCGCCCGGGCGGCGTTCGGCTTCGCGGACCTCAAAGTCGACCCCTGTCACCCGTTTGGCCGCGTCGACCACCTCGCGGACGGAGTACGGCCGGCCGATGCCGATGTTGTAGCGCCGATCGTCGCCCGGCTTGAGGGCCTCCATCACGCGGACATGCGCGTCGATCAGGTCCTCGACATGCACATAGTCGCGTTGGCAGGTGCCGTCGGGCGTGGGGTAGTCGGTGCCGAAGATCGCGATGTGCGAGCGTGTGCCCAGCGCCGCCTGGAGGATGACGGGGATGAGGTGCGTCTCGGGCGTGTGGTCCTCGCCGAGCAGGCCCGTGCGGTCGGAGCCGGCGACATTGAAGTAACGCAGCGCCGCGAACGCGACAGGGCGCCCCGCCTGCTTGCGGGCGTGGGCCCAATCCTCCAGCACGCGTTCGAAAACGAGCTTGGAGTACCCGTAGGGATTGATCGGCTCTTTCGGGCAGTCCTCGGGGATGGGGACCATGTGGTCCGGCGGCTCGCCGTAAGTCGCGGCGGTGCTGCTGAAGACAAACCGCTCGACCCCCGACGCGTCGCACGCCTTGAGCAGCGAGATCGAACCGGCGGTGTTGTTTTCGTAGTAGTCGATCGGATCGTCAACGGACTCGCCAACATACGCCTTAGCGGCAAAGTGCATCACAGTGTCGACCTCGTGCTCGACCAACAGCTCGCCGATCCGTCCCGCGTCGGCGATGTCGCACTGCTCGAACATGAGCCGTCCGGGGTGGCGCTCGGCGAGGAGTTCCATCGGCTTGCGATGTCCCCGGAACAGGTTATCGATCGCGACAACCTTGTGGCCCTCGGCCAGCAGCCGCTGCACGGCGTGGCTCCCGATGAAGCCCGCTCCTCCTGTCACCAGCACTGTCATCGAAAGCCTCCGTCAGGACCGGGCCCGGCCCGGACGATGTAGGTTCCGCACCACCCGGATCGGATACGCTCCCGCCCGGATCCGGCCCATGGCGGCCAGCAGGGTAGGGACCGGACCCGTTGGCTGCAGGAGTAGGCGTTGACACAACCACCGGCAGAGCCCTCAACCGACCGTGACCCTCAAGCGACGCCGCGCCCCTTCCGGCCTCTAGACGCGCTGGGCGTGTTCGTGCGCGGGTTTGCGATGGGGATGGCCGATGTCGTGCCCGGGGTTTCGGGCGGGACGATCGCGTTCATTACGGGGATCTACGAGCGGTTCATCAATGCGTTGGCGTCGGTCTCGGTCAAGCCGCTGGGGCTGCTGGCGAGGGGGAAGGTGCGCGAGGCGACCAGAAGCGTGCTGGCGTTCCACTGGGGGACGCTGATCCCGATCGCGCTGGGCATCGGCATCGCGATCGTGACGATGAGCAAGATCATCACGACGCTGATGGACGATCGGCCCGGGCCGATGTACGCGTTTTTCTTCGGGTTGATTCTCGCCTCGGCGGCGATCCCGCTGGCGAAGATGAAGTCCTTCGGCGTGCGTCACGGGGTGGGGATCCTCGCCGGCGTTGTCGGCGCGTGGCTCATCGTCGGACTCCAGCAGACCGGGCTGCACCTGGAAGAACGGGCCGTGGCAGACAACGCGACCGTCGCGGTCTATCCGGGCAGACTGCGCCACCCGGGTGACCTCGACGAAGTTGTGCGCACGGCCGCGGCGATCGCGACCGAACGGGGGCTCTCGCTCCAGCCGGTCGTGTACGACCCGAGGTCGGTGCTGGACGCCGACCCCGAGGGCGTGGTGGTTTTCCGCGACAAGGAAACCTTCGAGGCGTGGATCGAGGCGATGCCCCCGGCGGTGGTGCTGGGCGAGCGTCGTTCGGGGTACCTGTATGTGTTCGTGTGCGGGGCGATCGCGATCAGCGCGATGATTCTGCCCGGGCTGAGCGGGTCGTTTCTGCTGCTTTTTCTGGGGCAGTACCACGCGGTCTTCGGCTCGCTGCACGCGCTGATCGGCGAAACGCTGGCGCTGCTCGGGCGGAGCCAGGGGCCGATCACCGAGCTGACGGCCCGCGGACTGGTCGCCGACGCGACCTTCTTCGGGGTCTTCCTCGTCGGGATCGGCGTGGGGATCTACGCCTTCAGTCGCGCCGTCTCGACGCTCCTGGATCGGGCGCACGACCTGACGATGGCGGTGCTGACGGGCGTCATGCTCGGGGCGCTGCGTCTGCCGGGGACGATCGTGCTGGACGAGGCGTCGAGAGCCGGGGCCGCGGGGGCGTTCTGGCTGAGCGTCGCCTGGCCCGCGGCGGTCGGCGTCGTGATCGTTGGCGTGCTGTTCGTCGTCGACCGGAGGCGTGAACGGATCAACGGGCGGCGGGACTTGCCGGCTTGAGCCACCCGCCGATCGGCTCGCCTCGCTTTGAGAGCACGAACGCGAGCACAGCGCCGAGGATCACCATCAGCACGCTGAGCCACTGGCCTCTGCTGAGGCCGAGGATGTGCTGCGTCGTCAGGTGGGCGTCGGGCAGGCGGACGAACTCGGTCAGCACGCGTCCGACGCCGTACACCATCAGGAACCAGCACCCGACGACGCCGGGCTTTCGCGGCACGCGCGCGACAAACCAGACGACCAGACCGGCGATCAACCCCTCGGCGAGCGCCTGCAGGAGCTGCGAGGGCGCGCGGGTGTTGATGATGGGTTCGAGCTCACGCGCCAGAGCCGCGTCGCCCTGCTGGATGTGCGAGAGCAGTTCGCGGAATCTTGCGGCGAAGGCTATGTCAGGGTCGGCCGCGGCTCGCACATCGGTCAGGAACTCGGGGCGGTTGACGAAGTTGACGAGCAGCCTCTGCTGTGTCTCGGGAAGCTCGCCGAAGCGTTCGAGTGCTTCCTGCGGGAACTTGACGCCCCAGCGAGGCCCCGGCTCGCCGAAGGGGGCGACGACCCGCCCGAGCAGCTCGCCGTTGACGAAGTTGGCGAGACGCCCGAGGAAGATGCCGAACGGGGCGACCATCACGGCGACATCGGCGATGTGCAGGGGCGGGCAGACGCCGACGCGTCGGCCGGTCTCGTCCTTGAAGCCGCGGCTGATCCAGAAGCAGGCGACCATGACGCCGGCCATCCCCCCGTGGCTGGCCATGCCCCCCTTGTTGATCATGACCATCGACCACCAGGGGAAGGACTTCTCGAAGGAGATCAAGAGCGCGGGCTGGTAGAGCAGGGCGTAGCCGAGCCGCCCCCCCACCATGGCGCAGAGGCCGAGCATGAGCACGGCGTCGGCGACCCGCTCCTTCGGGATCGCGACGGCCCCCCGGCCCGCCAGCCAGCGGATGACCGCCCAGGCGATCACGAAGCCCGCGACATAGCTCAGCCCGTACCAGCGGACACCGAAGTCCTCGGTGATGCGCCAGAGGAACGGGTCGAGATCGTGCAGCCAGGCGGAGGCGGGAAAAAACATGGGCGGGCGGAGTGTAGAACTCCGCCCGCCCGATGCGGTCTCAGGCGAGGGTCAGGGGCCCGAGAAGATCAGCGTCCGTTGACCGGTCCGTAGCGCCAGATCGGGTCATCGGAAGCGTCGATCCGCTCGAGGATCTCGTCGATGGCGGCTTCGAGCTGCAGGTCGCGGCCCTTGGCCTCCATCTCGGGCTTCTGGAGGACGAAGATGTCCGGCTCGGCGCCGTTGTTTTCCATGTCGGTGCCGTCGGGGAGGTACCAGCCTCGCCCGGGACGTCGGACGCGTGTGCCGTCGATGAGGGTGAAGGCGCCGGTGGAGATGACGCCGCCGTAGGTCGCCTCGCCGACGAGCTTGCCTCGGCCTGTGGTCTTGACGGCGTGGGCGAAGATCTCGGCGTTGGAGAAGGAGTAGCTGTTGATGAGGACGGAGATGGGGCGCTGGTAGGGGTAGATGTAGCGACGGTCGCGGGGGTAGTGGTCGGGCTGGACGAGGTCGGGGTTGGTGCCGCGCGGGACGGTGTAGGCGTGGGCAGGTGCGGTGAGCGAGGCCATGAGGTAGTCGGTGGTGGAGCCGCCGCCGTTGTCGCGGACATCGATGAGCAGGCCCTCCTTGCCGTCAGCAGCGACGAAGAGGTCGTGGACGAAGGTCTGCAGCGAGGGCTGGTTCATGCCCTGGATGTGGAGGTAGCCGATGCGTCCGCCCGAGCGTTCCTCGACGAACTGCCGGCGGTCGAGGACCTCGTTCTCGTACATCAGGCTCGAGTACTGGCCCGAGCTCATCGGGGTGATGAGGACGAAGCGGGTGCGTCCCTCGGTGGTGCGTGTCTCCAGGAGCGTTTCACGCCCGGAGGTGCCCTCAAGGGCCGCCATGAGGCACATGTCGGGAATCCCGTCGCCGAAGGTGTGCTCGTTGACCGCGACGATGACCTCGCCCTCGTTCAGGCGGGTGCGCTCGGTGTCGGCGGGCGATCGGGGGATGACATGGGTGACCTTGTGGCCGCCCTCGACGGGCTCTGTAAAGACGCCGAGGAAGCCGGTGAGGATGGCGGGCGAGCTGTAGCTCTCGCCACCGGAGATGCCCAGGTGCGAACCGTCGAGCTCGCCGAACATCATGTTGACGACGGAGTTGAAGTCGGCGCTGGTGCGCGTGGCCTGGGCGAGTTGGAGGTAGCGTTCGGTCTTGCCTTCCCAGTCGAGGTCCTTGAGGGTCGGGTGGTAGAAGATGCGTCCGATGGTGGTGACGGCCTCGTAGAACTTCTGTGTCTGCTCGGCGACGACATCGATGATGACGCGGGCGTCGATCGAGTAGGTGCGTGCGCCGCCTCCGGTGACATTGGCCGAGCGTGCGACGCCGCCGACGGTGTAGGTGACGCTGTCGCCCTTGAGGCTCATCGAGACATTGCTGACGCCGCCGGAGTGGACGGTGCGCCGTGCGCCTCCCCTGGGGTTGACCGACCAGAAGTTGTAGTCGCTGCCGATGCGTGCGGTGAAGAGGATGCGGTCGCCGGCGGGGGTGACGGCGACATCGTTGCCGTTGCTTCCGCCCGAGGTCAGGCGACGCAGGCGGAGCCACGCGTCGTCCGCGTCGAGCTCGTAGGCGTCCTGGGGCTCGTACTCGCCCGCGTCGGTGAAGTCGGGCGGGTCGATGGGGCTGGCGTTGCGGGCCTGCCTGGCGGCGCGGGTGAAGTACGCGTCCATCTCGTAGTCGGGCATCTCTTCGAGCGACTTGTCGAGGAAGACGGTCCAGATGTCGTAGCTGAAGGTGCTGTTGCGACGGTCGCTCCGCCAGGCGAGGACCTTGCCATCCGCCGAGATCCGCGGCATCGTGTCGATGTCGGGGTGGCGGCTCAGGTTGATCTCGCGCAGGTCGGGGTCATCAAGGTCGAGCAGGAAGATGTCGGCGCCGAAGTTGAGGTTGGCGCGGCTGAAGACGATCTGGCGGCTGTTGCCGAGCCACTGCACATCGGGCTCGCTCCACCACTCGAAGATCACGCGGTCCTCGCCGGTGGCCAGGTCGCGGAGGATCAGGTCGCCCCGGTCGCGGAGGTAGAGCATGCGCCGGCCGTCGGGGGCGGGCATGGGCTTGAAGACATGCTCGCCGTTGTGGATCAGCGGCTCGGTTTCAAAGCGGAGGGCCGACTCCCAGCGGTCGCCGGGCGCGGGCTTGGCGTCCTTCTTCTCTTCCTTTTTCTCTTCTTTCTTTTCCTCGTCCTTGGCGGGCTCGGGGCGCGTGGTGCGCGAGCCTGTGATGTCGGCGGTGACGCCTTCGGCGGTCGCGGTGCCCGAGAGAGTCTCGCCGTCGACCGTGAGGTCGAACGAGGCGGAACGCCCGTCGAAGGTGACGGTGAAGGTCATCGAGCCGTCAGAGACCGAGACATCGGTCGCGGAGGCTTCGAGCAGTCCGTAGGCGCTCAGGCGGACTTTGTAGTCATCGCCGTCGCGCTCGACGAACATGGTGAAGGGGACGCCGCCCTCGGGGAGGGGCTGAGGCCCCTTGGCGGTGCAGGCCCACTCGCCGGCGATCGGGTCGACCTCGCCGCCGTTGCGCTTGGGCTCGGTCGGAGCCAGGCCCTCTTCCAGATCGATCTGGGCGAGCGAGACCGAGGCGCGGTGGATGCTGCGGACGCCCTTCTCGTCGGCGGAGAAGTAGAGGTAGGTGCCGCAGGGCGACCAGGCGAGGTCCTCCTCGCGTGCGGCGGTGTTGGTGACGCGCCGTGTCGGGCGACCGTCGGCGGTCGCGCGGACGAAGATCTCGCCCCGGGTGACGACGGCCATGGTCTTGCCGTCGGGGCTCATGACAGCGTCAGAGGCGTTGGAACTGATGTTCATGGGCCTGATTTCCAGGCCGTCAAAGTCGGGGGAGGCGAAGACCTCGATGGCCTTGGGGCGGGCCCTGCGGTCTGAGAGGTCGATGGTGTAGAGGGTGTCCCAGACGGCAAAGACGCCGTGCTTTCCGTTGGGCGAGGCGGAGAAGTGTCGAACGCCGTGCGCGATCGTGACTTCTTCTTCAGAAGGTGCAAAGCGTGTGAGCTGGTGGAGCCTGCGCCGGTCGGCGTCGGTGGCGCCGGCGTCGAGCCTCCAGAGGTTGTTCTGGCCGTCACGCGAGGAGACGAAGACGACCGAGCCGTCCTCGGTCATGACGGCGTCGAAGTCGTTGCCGTCGAACTCGGTGTAGTGCTTGAACTCGCCGGTGGGCGTGTGAAGCGAGAAGATGTTCATCGATCCGCTGCCGCGGTAGATCGGGCGGTCCCACTGATAGCGTCCCTTGGAGAAGAGGACATGCTCGCCGTCGGGGGCGGCGGTGGGCATCTGGCCGTAGGCGTCGGTGAGGCGCTGGATGGCGCCGCCCTCGACCGGGACCTTGTACATGCGGGGCTGGCGGTCGATGGCGCGGTCCATCATCGACGAGAAGTAGAGGTACTCGCCGCAGGCGGAGAAGCTGCCGAGGTTGAAGAACTGGTTGACGCGGGTGACGCGCCTGGTCTGGCCACCGACGACGCCCGAGTCCTTGCGGATCAGGGGCATCACGAAGAGGTTCCGTGTGCCCTCGCGATCGGACTCGAAGGCGAGCATGTTGCCGCAGGGGCTGAACGCGCTGCGTCCCTCGTGCGAGGCGTGGGTGGTCAGGCGTGTGGCGGCGCCGCCGTCGGCCTTGACGGCCCAGAGGTCGCCCGACCACGAGAAGACGATCAGGTCGCCATCGGGGCTGATCGAGGGTTGCTGGTGGTAGCCGATCCGGAAGGGCTCAGAGGCGAGGCCGGGCGTCGCACAGGCGACAGCCGCGACGAGCACAAGCAGGAGACGAACAGCTCGGAACATGAAAAGCACCTCTGCAGGTTGTTTTCTGCCGCGCCGACCGGCCCCCGCAATGGGCCGTCGACGATCGCGCAACTCGGCGCGCCGGGCGGACAACGGGTCAACCGCCGGGCGGGCCCCGGGTTTCAGTACGACCGTTGATATCGGCACAACCGGACCCGACGCAAGCCCTCTGCCGGGCTTTCGGCCGATGCGCAGGATCGGCAAGCGCTGGCGGTGTGTTATCGGGCAACAGGCCTCGGCGTGTGATCGGGCGGCGTTCGCGAAGCGTCCGACGGGCCGCTCGCTTGGATGCCCGAGCCGCCGCTTGTTGACTTGCCGGGGGCGGCGCCCTCCAGCAGCTCGCGGTGGATCGACTCGACCTCGCGGACATGCGCGGGGTAGCTGTGCAGCTTCGAGACGGCGTGGACCTCCGCCGGGCTGGGGAGCGTGACCTCTCCGGTCGCGACGCGCCGGATCCGCTCGGCGAGCGCTTCTGGGTCGCCCCCCGGGAAGAGCAGCCCGTTGCCCAGCCCTCCGTTGGCCTCCGCACCCTTTGAGCCGGGCTCGACGACCCACTCGGGCGGGCCGCCCAGTCGTGACGAGATCACGAACTTGCCCGCGTGCAGAAACTCCAGCAGCACCAGGGGTGAGTTCTCGAACCAGACGAAGGGCAGGATCCCGACATCGAACTCGCCCGTCGCCGCCAGCAACTGGTCGGTGTCGTACCCGCCAAGGAACGAGACCTCGGGGTAGGGCGCGAGCCTCTTGCGGTGGATCGCGTCGGGGCCAGCGGCACGGATCAGGAACTGGCACCTGCGCCGGATGTCGGGGTCCAAGAGCGGGATCGCCCGCACGAGCACATCCAGCCCCTTGTTGTGGCGCACGGTCCCGAAGAACGCAAGCCGCAAGGGGCGACGCGAGCTCTCGGGGTCCCACGGGCGCACCTTGTAGTACGGCCAGCGGCGCGTCCGCCGGTTCATCGCGTCGAAGTGAGGCTGGCCCAGGCGGACCTGGCGCAGCCGCTCGGGCCTGACGCCCATCGACTCGTACACGCGGCACATGAACCCGCTGGGGGGCGTGACGAGCGAGGCCTCGTTGAGCATCTCGACGCCCTCGACGCGGCGCTTGCCGTAGTCGTTCAGCACCTTCAGGTGGTGCGTGGCGCCGAGGAAGCGTTCGTTCTGATCGATGGGCGAGCGGCCGAGCTCGGGCGGGAGCTCTTCGGGATCGATGTCGTAGCGTCGGCCGAGTGTGCCGTCGTGGGATCGGTCGCCCTGGACATCGAAGCCGAGAGCGAGTTCGTCGTCGGGCGGGGCGTCGTCGGATTCCAAGCCGTTCGTCCTGAACTCGCCCCGTTTGAGCTTGACGCGCGTGGTCAACAGCGCCCGGACGAGATTCGCGGCTGGCGCGCCGAAGCGGCGCAACGCCGTCTGCTCGATGCGTCGGCGCATCTTGGCGTTGAACGGGGGCGCAGGGTCGAAGCAGCTCTCGCAGCGCTTGCCGCCCTCGTAGTCGGTGCAGACATGCGTCTCGTTGTACAGAAGGTCGACCTGCGGGCAGACGGGCCAGTAGTTGTGCGTTGTGATGACAACGGGGCGGCCGGTGCGCCGGATCTCGCCGACGAGGTCGATGCTGAACCCCTCCAGCGAGTGGATGTGCACACTCTGGGCGTTCTGCTCGTCGAGCCAGCGGAGGACGAGGCGTGTCTGCTTGGGGCAGGACCGCTCTTGGTCCATGTTCTTGAAGTTGAAGAGGGCGGGGGCGAGGTTGGGGCTGTTGAAGAGGTGGTAGCAGTCGATGCCGCGCCAGGTCTCGAACTTCCTGATGAACGGCCCCGGCCTGAAGGAGTACTCGAAGCCGGATCGCAGGTAGACCACGCGGTGGCCCGAGAGCGACAGGCCCGAGGCAAGGTCCGACGCGGAGAGGTTGTACCCGCTGCCCTCCTTGCCCTGAAGCCCCAGCCTCGCCCAGCCGAGGAAGGCGATCGTCATCGGGCGGTCGGTGACCGTCCAGCCCGGTGGCGGGTCGTAGGGCTTTGGCTCTTTGGCTCCGGCGCGGCTCATGCCCGCGACCCCTGCCCGCCCGGGCCTCGGGGCGAGCGGCGCAGCTTCAGCATCGTGCGTGCGATCCTCGCCAAGCACGCGATCCTCGCGCCCAACGGCTGGTCCTCGACCACCGCCGCGTCTGGCTTCGAGGTGTCGATGTGCACCGCTTTGGAGGCGGGGATCAGCGGGAAATCGTTCTCGTGGTCGAAGACCACGCACGCGACGGAGCGCTTGAAGAGCAGCGGGACCTGTCGCCTGATCCTCGACCGCTTGTTGTCCGAGTACACGACGCGCTGGGCATCCCCGTCAGCGCCCTCGTGCGCATCGGGCACGCGGTTGTGCACCAGCTCGATCCAGCGAGGCGAAACCCCCGCGTCCTTTGCCGCTTGCCGGAGCGCCGCCGCAGCTTGCAGCGACTTCCGGTTCGGGCAACAGATCACGATTTTCGCCCCGGGCCTGTCCGCCCCGGCCTTCTTGAGCGCATCGGCCAGAGGCTCAGCGCCCGGGATCTGCATGTCGAGCTTGCCCCCGCGCCCGGCCATCGCGTCGGCGACGCTGCGCCTGACGATCTCGGCGTGGATGAGCCTGCGTCGGAGCACGGCCCGGGCCGCCTCCTTGAGCATGCGCACGCCGTGATGGCGCCACATCCGCTCGCTCTCGGCTTGCGGGAAGTTGTTCTCGATCATCCAGAGCAGGTTGCGCTTGGCGTAGTAGAGCCTCGCGGGCGTGAGCTTGTGGTGCCAGGGTGTGTGGTAGACGACCGCGTCGAGATTGAGCACGACGCGCTTGCCCGCGTTGGCGAAGCGCAGGCACCAGTCCGCGTCGTCGCAGTAGATGAAAAAGCGCGTGTCCCAGTAGCCGACCTCGCGCACGGCGCTCCAGCGAGCGAGCAGCGAACACGCGCTGACAACATCCACCTCGCGCAGGCCCGTGTACCCCTCGCCCCCCTTGGGCCCCCCCACCGTCTCGGCCCACGCCTCGTGGGTGCTCCGCCTGGGGTGGCCGGGCTCGGGCTCGTCGGCCATGACGCCTTCGGTCGGGTTGAAGTAGATCGTCGATTCGATCGTCCGCTCGCGGTCGCCCAAGTCGACGGTCCGCGAGCCGACCAGACCGATCTCGGGGTCGGCGATCGCCGCGCCGACAAGGTGCTCCAGCGCATCGGGCGGCAGGTCGATGTCGTCGTCGACGAGCCAGACGAAGTCCGGCCTCGCCTCCGAAGCCGCGCCGTCCATGAACGCCTCGACGGCTCTAAAGCCGGTGTTGAACCCCCCGCACCCGCCGAGGTTCGCCGTGTTGCGCACGATGGTGAGCGATCCGAACCCGCCCCGATTCGGCCCGCCCTCGTCCCGCTCCCGCACGCTGAAGGCCGGGGCCTCGGCCCGGTCGGTCGGGTTGTCGACGATGCGGTCGGGGCTCCAGCGTTCTGTCAGGAGGGCCTCGGTGCCGTCCGTCGAGGCGTTGTCGATCACGAAGATGTGCAGGTACTCGGTCGGGAACCGCTGGCGGCTCAAGGCGTCGAGCACCCGGTCCACATCCGACGCGCGGTTCCAGGTCACGATGCAGACACCGACCGTCGGCGTCGCGACGGCGGAGGACGCCGGGGCCCGGCGTGAACCCTCGGTCTGTTGATCTGGGCTGCTGCCTGTCAAGGCGGGCACTCTACGCCTCCGGACCGCCGCCCGCCCCACGCGAGCCCGGCCCTCCGCCCGCGACGGCCCCGTAGAGCGAGAGGATCTCGCCCACATGCTCGGACATCGACTTGGGCGGCCGCACGCCGGCCCGCAGGCGCTCGACCAGCCCGGGATCCTCGACGAGTGTGCGGATCTTGTCAGCCAGGTCCGACGCGTCGGCGCCCCTGAACAGCAGCCCGTTCACCCCGTCCTCGATGAAGTCGGGGATGCCCCCGAGCTCGGCCCCGAGCACCGGCACGCCGCAGGCGAGCATCTCCATGACCGTCTGCGGCCCGTTGTCCCACCAGACCGAGGGCACGACGCCGATGTCGACGCCGCCGATGATCCAGGGCACATCTTCGTACTGGTACGCGCCGCTGTAGGTCAGACGCCCGAGGCGGGACTCGATGCGCCGGAAGCGGGTCTCGATCGACTTCGCCCCGGCCGCGTGGACGCAGAGGTGGATCCGCTCGAGCGTCTCGGGCTGGAGCGACTCGATCGCGTCGGCCAGCAGGGGCAGCCCCTTGTAGGGGTTGTGGAAGCCCAGGAAGAGGAGCTTGAGCAGCCCGCCGTCGTGGCGGTCTTGTTGGGGCGGGGGCGGGCGGACCGCTCCGGGGCTCTGGGCCGCCAGTTCGGCCATGCGGGTGCCGATGGTGAGCGCCTGCACGCGCTCCCGCTCGACCCCCATCGCGCAGAACTTGTCGGCGACAAAGCGTGAGACGGCCAGCACGCGGTCGCATGTGTTCAGGGCGTCGATCATCGCGGCACGGCGCGTCGCGTAGGCGTTGGGCGGGCGGTCACTCTCGGGCTCGGGGGTCGGCGTGTTGTCGAGGGGGACGGGCGGCTTTGGCGCGTCCGCGTCCTGGCCCAGGATCCGCAGGGTCGCGCCGCGACGGTCGGGCACCGCCAAGACCATCTCCCGCTCCACGGCTTCTGCGTTCTGAACCACCAAACCCGGCAGGGGCTCGGGGTGCTGCGGCTGGCCCGGGCGCTTCTGGCGGTTGTCCTTTGGCTTGCCGGGCGGGTCGAACTTGCTCGGGCAGTTCACGCAGTTGTGCCCGTTGTCGAAGTCGCGGCAGGGCAGCACACGACCCTGCATCAGGTAGACCTGCGGGCAGATCGTGTGGTAGTTGTGCAGGCTGTAGAGCACCCTCGCCCCCGCCCGCTTGGCGGCGTGGATGCATCCGGCCGTCAGGCCCTCGATGTTCTGGAAGTGGACGACATCGGGGCGGAGCCACGCGAACAGGTCGCCCACCTGGCGTTCCAGCTCGGCGTGGGCGATCTCGCCCTCGGGGTCGTCGAATTGGAGGTGGCTGGGCGCCCGCACCGGCGAGTTGAAGACCTCGTAGACGGGGATCTTCAGCCAGTCGGGGTGGCGCCGGATGTGGCAGGCGCCGCCCCTTGCGTCCTGCCGGTAGGCGGTGCCGGCGCAGAGGCTGACGACCTCGTGCCCAAGGTCGCGCAGGGCCAGGGCGAGCGACTGGGCGTACCCGTTGACACCCCCGCCGACGGATGCGCCGTGCCAGATCCGGGCCCAGTTGACAAGAACGATGCGCATCGGAGGGCTGCGACTATAGAGCAAGGCCCCGACCGGCACCCGTCGCCCGGGGCCATCACGCCGGCCCCAACCCGGATAGGCTCTGCGTCCGGCACCACGAGGCGGAGCACAAGGCATGATCGAACGGGATCTCAAAGGCAAGCACGAACGGATCTACGAGGCCAAACGCGACGCCGCGGGCCAGCCCGAGAGAGACAGGGCGGCCGAGGCGGGCTACCCCCCCGACAACGGGCCCGAGCAGCAGGTTCTCTTCCTCCGACCCGCGATGTTCCGCGCACGCCCGATGATGTACATCCTGTTCTGGCTGCTCCTCCTGGCGGGGGGCGCCGGCTCGGTGTACTTCGGGCTGATGTCGCGCGGCGGGCAGGCTGGACAGTGGCTCTGGGTGCCCTCGGTCCTGGTGATCCTGATCGCAGGGATCTCCCTGATCGCCTGGCGCATCCGCACACTCGGCGAGTCGCTGCGGGTCACCAACAAGCGGACGATCCAGCGCCGGGGGCTCTTCTCGAAAGCCACCAGCGAAGTCCTGCACGACAACATCCGCAACATCACCATCAGCCAGAGCTTCTGGGAGCGGATCTGGCGGGTCGGAACGATCGGCATCGCCAGCGCCGGGCAAGAGGGCATCGAGATCCAGATCGCCTCGATCCCGGCGCCCGACAAGGTCCGAGAGGTGATCGACCTCTACCGCCCGCTGGACTGATGCGGCCGAAGAAAACACACCGAACCGACGCATATTTCACAGCATATTCGCGATTCATGCCGAAGCCGCCCGGGCGTGATGGCGAACCCCGGGCGTGGCCGATAGTGTTGTGCTCAGTGCGTCCCGCCTCGACGCCCTGATTCACTTGTGGAGGCGTCTGTCCGGAGGTTCAGCTTGCGTTTGCTCGCCAAAGCCAGACTCAAAGCGTTCGGGGTGCTGATCGGGGTGGGTGTCGCCGCGTTCAGCGTGATCTCGATCGCGACGCTGCCGACGGCAGCTGTCGTCGGGGTGGCCATCACCGCCGTGGCGGTCGTGGTCAGCAAGATCGGGGCGCCCTTCGACAAGGCGGTCTGCCATTCCTGCGGCGACAGCCTCGCGGGCCACCAGGCCGGAGCGTACGGCGTCATCTGCCCCGGCTGCGGTGCCCTGAGCGAGGTCTCGCCCATGGCGCTCGAAAGAACACGCGAGGCCTGAGCCGACGAGGCTGGCGCAAACACTGGCCCGGGCACGACAACACACACGAAATGAAAAAGGCCCGCTCCTTCGAGCGGGCCTTCGGTTTGTTTTGTCCGGTCGCCGGGGTCAGGCGTCCTTCTGCTTGGACTTCATCTTCTCGGCGAAATCGTCTGCGGAGATGTCGGTGACCTTGGCCTTCTTGACCAGTTCGTCCATCGCCTTGTGCTCGCGGATCTGGCTGAAGATCTGGCCGACGCGGTTGCGGCGGATCAGGTCCTGGCGGAGCTTCTCGGGGCGGACGCCCTGCTCGGAGGCGAGCTGGGCGATGCGCCCGTTCATCTCGCCCTCGGTCACCGTGACATCCAGGTCGTCGGCGATCTGGTTGAGGATGAAGAAGAGCTTCAGCTCGCGGACGGCGCTCTTGTCAGAGGCGGCCCGGAGCTCGGCGATGTGCTCCTCGATCTCGTTCTCGGGCACGCCGCGGTAGGCGAGCTCCATGCGGCGCCGGTCGAGCGTGCGTGTGGCCTGGCCGGCGGTGAGGCGCTCGGGCAGCTCGACCTCGGTGTGCTCGACGAGGTAGTCGGCGATCTGCTGGCGCATCGCGACCTGCTGGCGGATGATGGCCCGCTGCTTGAGGCGGGTGCGGACCGTCTCCCGGAGCTCATCGGCGAACTGGAAGCCGTAGCGGTCGACGACCGTGTTCAGCTCGGCGGGGATGATGCGGTCGACGCGGTCGACCTCGAAGGTGACGGTGAGGTCGGCGCCGCGGATGTCCTCGACCTCGTGGTTGTCGGGGCCCTTGACCTTGATGGTGACGGTCTCGCCGGGCTTGGGCAGGCCGAGCTGCTTGGCGAAGTCATCGACCATGACGCCGAGGACCATGCCCTTGCCCTCCTTGTCGGGGGGCGGGACCTGGACGACGGCGCCGGGGATGTTGTAGAACTCTTTCTCTTCCGAGCCGCCAGCGGGCGTGCCGCGCATGATGCCGTGGCCGGTGAGGTAGTCGCCGGGCTCGGGTGTCTCGCGCTCTTCGAGGTCGCCCTCGTTGATGCAGATCTTCTCGACCTCGGTGGCGACCATCTCGTCGGAGACCTCGAACTCGGGCTTGAGGATCTCGATGCCCTCGATCTCGGGCATGGTGAACTCGGGCGCGACCTCGATGTCGATGCTGACGCTCAGGGGCTTGCCCGGCTCGAGCACGAGGTCGGGCAGCTCGTCGCTGATCGGGTCGCCGACGACCTTGAGCTTGTGCTCCTCGACCGCCTCCTGGTAGGCGCTGGCGACCAGCGCGTTCTTGGCTTCGTTGCGGACCGCCTCGCCGAACCGCTTCTGGACGAGGGCGCGCGGGGCGCGGCCCTTGCGGAAGCCCGGGAGCTCCGCCTCAGAGGCGAGCGTCAGGATCGACTCGTCGAGCTTCTCGTCGACCGCTTCGGCCGGGATCTCGATGACCAGCCTCTTGCGGCTGGGGCCGGCGTCCTCGACGCGGATGGTGTTGGTCGTTTCTTTGGTCGCCGGATCGGACATCGCGGAGGTTCTCCCGGAATCGGAGGACGGGGGTTGACGGAGTCTGCGTCCGCGCCTTCGGCCTGAGCCGGGGCGGGATGGCCGAAAGTCTAGCCCGCACCCCCGCGCGTGGGCGAAAGGTCGGGCCACATCTAGGCGCTCCCGCAGGCGGTCCGACCGCCACTCGGGGAGGGGCGGCGCGTACCATCCCGCCGCCTTCGTCGGGCCCGGGCCCGAGGTTTGGCTGGCCGGAGTGGCGGAATGGCAGACGCGGCGGATTCAAAATCCGCTCCTGGAGACAGGGTGGGGGTTCGAGTCCCCCCTCCGGCATTTGCAGATCGTCAGACGGGGAACCGGGCGGCCCGGAGCGTCGAATCGGGGTGTGCGAGCCCGCGAGGGACGCCCGCCAGCCCCGGCGGGCCGGGCCGACGCAGAAACAGGAACCGGCAGAACCAGACCCTGGCGTGGCCGAAAGGCTGGACCCCGGGGCCGAGCCGAGTATCCTCTTTGGCAGCAGAGCCGGCCTGATAGACAGGCCGGACCCTGGCCGGACGCGCAAGCCGGTCGGCGGGGTCGCGTCGGTGACCGCCCGGAAGCACGGGCCCGGCGAGCGAGCGAGAGCACACTTTTCGAGGAAGGTTGACCACCATGGCCGAGGGCGGCGAGCAGCAGGGTGCGCAGGGGCAGCAGCGTCAGATCCAGCTCCGGATCGACGAAAGCAAGATGCACTCCACCTATTCGAACACCATCCGGACCTCCACCACCGCCGACGAGGTGGTCATGGACTTCGGGATGAACCTCCCGATGCAGAACCCCGACGGGCAGCAGGCACTGCTGTTCTCGATCGGGAGCCGCGTCATCATGAACTGGGTCGGCGCCAAGCGCCTGGCGATCAGCCTCGGGCAGGTCATCCGCCAGTACGAGGAGCGCAACGGCGAGATCCAGCTGCAGCGTCAGCCCCAGCCCGGGACCGGCGGCGGCGCCACCCCCGGCCCCCGTCTGGCCGACGACTGATCTTTTTGAATAGTCCCGAGGGGGGGACCGGGCAGGCCCCCCTATCGAGAGCCCAGCGACGATGAGCACCGGATCCACGAGCCAAGGGGCCGCGCTGCCCGCGGCCGAGCATCAGCCGGCGAACCTCGCCCCCCAGAGCGATCGCGTCGCCGAACTCCGGGGCTTCCTCGGTGAACTGGTGCGGGCTCAGGCCGAGCTCGTGGGTGCTGTCGCGGGCGGAGTTTTTCTGGCCGGCTCGGCTCAACGCCGGGCCGGTCTCTTTGTGCGCTGGCCCGAGGCGGGGGCCCCGGGCGACCTGCCCGACCTCTTCCGCGGACCTGCGCTGCAGCGTCTTGAGAAGATCGCCGGCGAGGTGGTCGCCTCGCCCCGCCAGGCGGACTCGCAGGTCGCCGGTCGCGTCGACACCGTGACGGTGGAGACCCCGGGGGCGCTCTACGGGGCCGAGCCGGTGCACCGCGTGCTGGCGACGCCCCTGGTCGCCGACGGCCGTGTCGAGGGCGCCAGCGTGATGGTGATGCCGGCTGGGGCGTCGGTGCCCGGCGAGCGGGCGCTGGAGCTGCTGGCGCTGATGGGCGCGCGCTTCGAGGCGTTCCTGTGGCGTCAGCACGCGATGAGCGAGGCGCAGCACCGTGTGCTGCTCCGCGAGACGCTCGAACTGCTCGACGCCTCGCAGCAGGGCGCCGACGCGCGGACGATGGGCTCGCTCATGTGCCACGAGATCCGGCGCCGCTTCGGCTGCACCAGGGTCTCGATCGGACTGATCCAGGGCCCCGCGGCGGTGCTCAAGCTCGCGGCGATCAGCGGGTCGGAGGATCTCGACAAGAAGGGGCCCGCGTCCGAGGCGATCGAGGCCGCGATGGAGGAGTGCGCCCTGCAGGACATCGAGGTGCTCTACCCCGAGCCCCCCGAGGCGGCGACCGACCCCGAGCAGCGCCGCGTCAGCCGAGCGCACGACCGCCTGAGCCAGAAGTACGGGCCGTCGTCGATCATCAGCCTGCCCCTGCGTGTCGACGGCGACCTGGTCGGCGTGGTGACGATGGAACGCGAGGCGGCCGATCCGTTCCCGCCCGCGGCGATCCCGCTCCTGCGGCTGGTCGCCGAGTTTGTCGGCCCGGCGCTCTGGACGAGGCGGCTGGCGGACCGGGGTGTTCTTGCGGTGATGAAGGACCGCACGCTGGAGGTCGGCTCGACGATCGTCGGCCCGAGGCACACCCTCGTGAAGCTGATCTGTCTGCTGATCTTCATCGTCTTTGCGGCCGGGGCGCTCGTGCCGATCCCCAAGCGGGTGACGGCGGACGCGGAGCTCAAGTCTTCTGTCGCCCGGACGATTGTGCCCCCGTTCACGGGCGTGCTTGAGGATGTGCTGGTGCGTCCGGGGGATGTGGTCGCCGAGGGCGATCTGCTCGCGCAGATGGAGACCGGGCCGGTGATCCTGGAGCTCGACGAGCTGCTCGCGAGGCGGGCGAGTTTGGCCTTGCAGCGGGACGCGACCCTGGGGCGGGACGAGGTGAACGCCGAGGCGGCGGACCTGCAGATCCGGGAGCTCGAGGCGTCGATCGCGCTGATGCGTGACCGCCTGCGGCGGGCGGAGATCCGGTCGCCGATCGCGGGGACTGTGAGCCGCGGTGATCTGCAGGACTATGTGGGGGCGGTGATCGATCCATCGCAGCCTTTGTTCGAGGTTGTGGGTCGCGAGCGGGTGGTGGTGCTGCTTGTGGACGAGCGGGACATCGGGATGGTGCACCGCGGACAGGAGGGGAAGCTCTCCAGCCGTGCGAGGCCGGAGGACCGCGTGGGGATCGAGGTGGTTCGGATCAACCCGGTCGCCGAGCCTGAAGGTGGCGGGAATGTGTACCGGGTGGAGGCGTCGATCCTCGAGCGTGGCGGGGACGCGTTGGACTGGCTGAGAGCGGGCGAGACGGGGATCGCGCGCCTGAGAGCCGGGCGGACGACGGCTCTTGGCGCGTTGTTCGGGCCGATGGCCGACGAGCTGCGCCTGCGGCTGTGGTGGTAAGCCCCCCACCGGTGCGGGGCGCACGCCTTCGCGGATGAACATCGACGGACATGGAGGACGCGTGGCGTTCGAACTGCTCAGACAGGATCCCGAGCCCTCGTTCAGCGAGCGTTGGCACCGCGTGGCGGACAAGCGCCCGAAGGTGAGCCCGCACGCGCAGGTGATCCGCCAGCAGTTCGGGCCCGAGATCGCGTATGTGGTCGAGGACCCCGCCTCGGGCCACTACTACCGACTGACGGAGGCGGCGTACTTCTTCCTCGGGATGCTCGACGGGACGCGGACGGTCGACGAGGCGTGGGAGGCGGCGTGCGCCCAGCTCGGCGACGCGGCGCCGACGCAGCGTGAGTGCGTCGACCTTCTGGCGCAGCTCCAGAAGTTCGGGCTGCTGCTGGGCGCTGACCCGTTGACGCCTGAGATCTTGGCCGAGCGCCACCGCCAGAGCAAGAGCGAGCGGTTCCAGAAGCGGACAGGCAAGTTCATCTTCTTCAATGTGCCGCTGATCAACCCCGAGCGCTGGCTGGAGCGGACGAAGCACCTGTACAAGCCCTTGTATTCGAAGATCGGGCTGGTGGTGTGGCTGCTCTTGGTGGGCAGCGCGCTCTTTGCGTTTCTGTCCAACTGGCGGAAGCTCGGGGACGGGTTTAACAACTTCCTGGACCCTGCGAACCTCGTCTGGCTGGGCGTTTTGTTCATGTTCATCCGGGCGATCCACGAGCTCGGGCACGCGACGGCCTGCAAGGCGATGGGCGGGCGCTGCACCGAGATCGGCGTGATCATGATCGGCGGCGTGCTGCCTTTGCCCTACTGCGACGCGACGAGCGCGTGGCGGTTCCCCGAGGTCTGGCGGCGGGTGCTGGTTTCGGCGGCGGGGATGATGGTCGAGCTGGTGGTCGCGTCGATTGCGGTCTTCGTCTGGCTGACGGTCGACCCGGCGACGCTGACGCACGCCCTGGCGTTTAATGTGATCGTGATCAGCGGCGTGACGACGCTGATCTTCAACATGAACCCGCTGCTGCGTTACGACGGGTACTACATCCTCAGCGATATCAGCGGCTCGCCGAACCTGGCCCACCGGGCCAAGGAGTTCTGGAGCTACCTGCTGCACCGGCTGGCGTACGGCGTGAAGGGGCTGCGGGCGCCTCGCGTGCGGGACCGGAAAGAGGCGTGGCTGCTGGGCGTGTACGGGGTGATGGCGCCCCCCTACCGCATCCTGATCGGACTGAGCATCGTGCTGCTGATCGCGTCGCAGTACGCGGCGCTGGGCATCATCCTGGCGATCGTGCTGATCAGCGTGATGTTCGTCTGGCCGGTGCTCAAGGGGATCGGGCACCTGGCGAGCTCGCCGAAGCTGGTCGGGCGTCGGGTGCGGGCGGTGGGCGTGTGCGCCGTGTTTTTGGGGCTGTTGTTCTCGTTGATCGGGCTGGTGCCTGTGCGTTCGGGGTCGACGGCCTCGGGCGTGCTGGAGCCGGTGAACCGGGCGGCGCTGCGGGCAGGGGAGAACGGGTTTATCACGCAGATCCAGGCGCGTTCTGGGCAGGAGCTGGAGGCGGGCGACCCGGTGTTCGTGCTGCAGAACGCCGAGCTTGTTTCTGAGTATGAGCAGACGCTCGCACGCCTGGATCGCGCGAGGCTGACTTTCGCCAAGGCGACGGAGAAGTCGCCCGCGGAGGCGGAGGCGGCGCAGAACCAGATCCGCACACTGCAAGAGCGCGCCGAGCAGCTCGCGGGCCGCATCGAGCGGCTGACGGTGCGTTCGCCGATCGACGGGCAGTATGTCGCCCTCGGAGGGGCGGGGACGGGCGAGCACCTCGTGGGGCGGTATGTCCAGCGGGGCACGCTGATGGCGATGGTGATGACCGCCGACGAGCTGGTCGTCAGGGCCGAGATCAGCGACCGTGAGCGGGCGTATGTCTTCAGGGGGACCGACGAGGAGATCGTGACGGTGCCCGCGACGATCCGCGTGCGGGGCAGGGCGTTCGATGCGATCCCAGCGCGCGCCAGCAGCATGTCGCCGGTGGCCGCCGCGACGGTGAGCAACCCGACACTGACGACGCGCTACGGCGGCGAGATCCTGCTGGACCCCAACGACCCCGAGGGTCAGCGGACGGTCTACCGCTACGCGACGGTGATCGTCCGCCCCGAGGCCGAACGCGACACGCTCCAGCCCGGGCAGCGCGTGCGTGTGCGGTTCTCGGCGCCGGAGGCGTCGATCGGGCGCCAGGTGCTCCGCAAGGCGAGGCAGTATCTCACCGGCAGGTTCGGGGTATGAGCGATCTGGCCGAACGGTTTTCAGGGAGAAGGCTCGACGCGCTGCTCGACGGGTCGCGTGGGAACTCGCCCTCTGCCCGCTTGTGGCCCGGGCTCGCCGGGCGCACGAAGCGACGATTGCCTCTGAAAGGTCTGGACGCGATCGCCGAGCGGGCGCGGGGCGTGGCCGGGCGGCGGAAAGCCGGGCGGAAACTGGCGGCGAGGGCGGGCAGGATTCTCGAAGACGCGCGAGCGGCCGCGGATTTGGGCGACGAGGGGTTTTTCGAGCGCGTGCGCGAGGCTCGCGGCGCGGTCAGGCTTTCGCGCGACGACGCGTCGGCGGTCGACCGGGCGTACGCGCTCTGTGTCGAGGCGGTGCGGCGCACGCAGGGGTTTTTGCTGCACCCCGAGCAGGTGATGGGCGCGTTGGTCATGGCCGACGGGTGCTGCGCCGAACTGGCGACAGGCGAGGGCAAGACGGTCACGGCGATCCTGCCCGCGACGATCGACGGGTGGATGGGGCGTGGCGTGCATGTGATGACCGTCAACGACTACCTCGCCCGGCGCGACGCGGAGACGACGGGCCCCGCGTATTCGCTGATGGGGCTGCGGGTCGGCGTGCTGACCGATCAGAGCAAGCCCGAGGAGCGGGCGGAGGCGTACCGGCGCGACATCACCTACATGGCCGACAAGCAGGCGATCTTCGATTTCCTGCGCGACAGGCTGGTCGGCCCGGTGCAGCCGAGGCTCGGGCCCTTGCTGATGGACGAGCTCTTCGAGCCCGGGCGTTTCGGCGAGAGCGCCGAGCCGCACTGGCGCGACGCGGTGGTGCAGCGAGGGCAGTATTCGGCGATCGTCGACGAGGCGGACAGCGTGCTGATCGACGAGGCGGTGACGCCGGCGATCATCGGCGCCGACACCGAGCTTGAGGGGGCGGGGGCCGAGGCGCACCAGGTCGCGGCGCAGATCGCCTCGCTGATGACCGAGGGCAAGGACTTCACGGTCGACCGCCGGCTCAAGAGGGTGCGGCTGACCTCGGCGGGGCGTGAGAAGGTGGCGAAGGCGGCCGAGGGCCTGCCCCCCTTCTGGAGCGGGCCCCGGCGTCGCGAAGAACTGGTGCAGCTCGCGGTCAAGGCGAGGGAGCTCTATCTGCTCGGGCGGGACTATCTCGCGCGAGACGGAGAAGTGACGATCGTCGACCGCTCGACGGGGCGTCTGCTGGTCGGGCGGCGGTGGCAGCTCGGCGTGCATCAGGCGGTCGAGGCCAAGGAGGGGCTGAAAATCTCGGGCGATCGGAGCACCAGTGCTCGCATCAGCTACCAGCAGTTTTTCCAGCAGTACCGGCGGCTGAGCGGGATGAGCGGGACGGTCTGGGAGGTCGCTGATGAGCTGTGGCGCGACTATCGCCTGCCGGTGGTCCGGATCCCGACGCACAAACCCGTCATCCGCAAGCAGACCCGCGACAAGGTCTACTCGACCGAAGAAGCGAAGTTCCGGGCCGTCGCGGCGAGGGTCGCCGAGCTGAACGAGAAGGGCTCGCCGGTGTTGGTGGGCTCGCGGAGCGTGAGCGATTCGGAGCGGCTGGGCACGTATCTGCAGGAACGGGGCGTGGAGTGCCGTATTTTGAACGCGACGCGCGAGGCCGAAGAGGCTGAGATCGTCGCGCAGGCGGGGCGGGCGGGGTCGGTGACTGTGGCGACGAACATGGCCGGACGCGGGACGGACATCACGCTGGACGAAGAGACGCGGAAGCTCGGCGGGCTGGTGGTGATCGCGACGGAGCGGAACGACGAGCGCCGGGTCGACCGCCAGCTCTACGGGCGTGCGGGGCGTCAGGGGGACCCGGGGCGGGCGGAGACCTTTGTTTCGCTGGAGGACGCGCTGATCAAGGAATTCGGGTTTGAGCCCCTGACGGTCCTGTGCAGGCTCTCACCGGGGCCGCTTCGGCGGATCTCCGCGGCGTTGCTCTGGCCCGTGGCCCAGCGGACGGCGAGCGGTCGATTGGCCGTGCGGCGGGCGGAGGCGGCCAAGAGCGAGGCCTGGATCGATGTCGCGATGCACAACGCGGCCCGATGAAGGCCAGGTGAAGCGGTACGGGCGGGCCCTACGAAGAGACCGGAAGACTGAACACTTCGGGACGGTTGGCGGTATAGACGGGGCGTACAGGCGTCGTCTGCGCTTCGCTGGCTCGGATTGCGGGCCTGGGCTCGGGGCCGTGTGGCCCGGGGCGGGCGGTGCGTGTTCAATAGCTCCGGGATCCGAGCGCAGGAGGCGTCCGAGCGATGGGTGATCAAACGGCGGTCGTGTCGGGCGGGCGGGGCGTCTCGGCGGAGCTTGAGCAGGAAGTCGCCTCGCACAGCGAGCTGTTGCGGCGTCTGCTCGATTCGGTCGAGCGGGTGGTCGTCGGGCAGCGGCCGATGGTCGAACGCCTGCTGATCGGGATGCTGACCGGTGGCCATGTGCTGCTGGAGGGCGTGCCGGGGCTGGCCAAGACGCTGACGGTCAGCACGCTGGCGAGGACGATCCACGCGAAGTTCAACCGCATCCAGTTCACGCCGGACCTCTTGCCGGCGGACCTGATCGGCACGCTGATCTACGACCCCAAGAGCGGCGAGTTTACGCCCCGCAAGGGCCCGATCTTCGCGAACATCCTGCTGGCCGACGAGATCAACCGCGCACCCGCGAAGGTGCAGTCGGCGCTGCTGGAGGCGATGCAGGAGCGGAGCGTGACGATCGGGGACACGACCTACCCGCTGCAGGAGCCGTTCCTGGTTCTGGCGACGCAGAACCCGATCGAGCTGGAAGGGACTTATCAGCTCCCCGAGGCGCAGGTCGACCGCTTCATGCTCAAGCTGACGATCGACTACCCGAGCAAGACCGAGGAGCGGGAGATCATCGACCGGATGGCCTCCAGCCGCCCGCCTGTGAATGTCGAGGCGGTGATCGATGTCGAGGAGATCGGCGCGGCTCGGACGGTGGTCGACAAGATCCACCTCGACGAGCGGGTGCGTGACTACATCGTCGATCTTGTGCGCACGACGCGTGAGCCGTCGCTGTTCGGGCTGGAGAAGCTGGAGCGGTACATCGAGTTCGGGGCGTCGCCCCGGGCCTCGATCGCGCTGGCGATCGCGGGTCGTGCGCACGCGTTCATGCAGGGGCGGGCGTTTGTGACGCCCGGGGATGTGAAGGCGATCGCGCCGGATGTGATGCGTCACCGCGTGATCGTGAGCTACGAGGCGATGGCCGAAGAGGTCTTGCCCGACGACATCGTGCGTCGCGTGCTCGACAAGGTGCCCGTGCCGTGAGCGAAGAGATCCAGAGTCCGGTCGGGGCGGGGCGTGTGCGCCAGCTGCGCTTCCGCCCAAGACGCCGCGTTGAGGAGATGCTCGCGGGGAGCTATCTCTCGGCGTACAAAGGCGAGGGGCTGGAGTTCGCAGAGGTGCGGGCGTACGAGCCGGGCGACGATGTGCGATCGATCGACTGGAATGTGACGGCCAGGACGGGCACGCCGTTCGTCAAGAGGTTTGTCGAAGAGCGGCGTCTGACGGTGATGCTGCTGGTGGACATCAGCGCCTCAGAGAGTTTCGGCACGGCGGGGCGGCCCAAGCGCGAGGCGGCGGCGGAGGTCGCGTCGCTGCTCGCATCTGCGGCCGGGCGCTCGCACGACCGCGTGGGGCTGCTGCTGTTTTCCGACCGGGCGGAGCTGTACATCCCGCCGGGCAAGAGCCGCCAGCACCGGCTGCGGATCGAGCGTGCGCTGCGTTTTCACAAGGCCGCGGGGCGTGGGACGGACATCGACGCGGCGATCCGGTTTCTCGGCGCGGTTCGCAAACGCCGGGCGATGGTGTTTCTGATCAGCGATTTTCTTGCGCCGACGGAGTCGTACAAGTCGGCGCTCAACCGGCTCTCGCGCAGGCACGAGGTGACGGCGGTCCGCGTGGAGGATCCGAAAGAGCGGACGCTTCCCCGCGTCGGGCTGATCCGGCTGCGCGACGCGGAGACCGGCAGGCAGCGCGTGCTGGACCTCGGACGATCGGCCTCCAAGCGGTACAAGGAAGAGTGGCGTCGGCGGAGGATCGAGACCGACAGCGCGTTCATGAGCGCCGGCGCCTCGCTGGTGGACATCACGACCGACACCCCCGCGATCGATCCGCTGTCGAAGCACTTCCGCGCGAGGTCACGCCGATGAGGTTGTTGCTGGCCGCGATCTTGATGGCGGGGCTGGCCGCTGTTGCGGCGGGCGCACCGAGCGGCGCGGGGCCATCGTCATCTCGCGTTGTTTCCGGCGATGCGGAGATCTTCAAGAGCCTGCACCCGGCCGAACTCACCCTGGCCGACGATCTGGAGGTTCGGGTCGTCTCGCGTGTCCGGCCCGGTTGGGTGCTGCTGGAGCCCGCGGCGTTGGAGATCCAACCGCGGGGCGAGGAGGACGGCTGGGCGAGGCTGTGGCGCGACGCGGGGCTGGAGGCGATCGGGGCGGCTCGCAGTTCTCCGAGGCTCGATGAGGGCGACGACGGGGCGTGGATCGTGATCGAGCGCACGCTGACGCTTGAGCCGCCGCTGCCGGGCGAGCACGCGACCCCCCCGCTTTCGTTCGTGCTGCGCGGTCCCGATGGGTCGGAAGAAACGCTCTCGATCGCTTCGGTCCCGTACCGCGTTGTCTCTGTGCTCGACGACGGGGGCGAGCGGGCGGAGCTTGAGGTCGGCGAGGCCCGGGGCTTGTCGGCGTGGGAAGCGCCGCCGCCCTTCCCGTGGGTGCGGACGATGGCGTACGCCTTGGCGGGGATTTTGGTGCTGCTGGCGGGAGCGATCCTGGCGATGGTGCTGCTGACGCGTCGGACGACGCGGAGCGTGCTGGACCGCCTGCCCTCGCGCATCGACCGGATGCGCCGAAGGGCGAGCGAGAGCGACAACCTGCCCGGTCTCTGGGACGAGGCGAGCGATCTGTTCGCCCGCTGCGTGAGCGAGCGGCTCGAACCCGGCGCCGAGCAGCTTGAGCACGAAGAAATGGTCAAACGCTCATCGGGCTGGTTCGGGCTTACGGCGCGGGACCGGGACCGGCTGGCCGATTTGCTGCGCGAGATCGACCGCGTTCGCTACGCGGGCGAGAAGGCGACGCGCGAGCGCACGCTCGCGATGCTCGACGATCTGGAAGCGGTGCTCGGGCGGATCAAGGCCGCGTCGGACATGGTTGTGATGGAGATGCAGAGCGGTGCGGGGCCTGGCGGGGAGGTCAAGGCGTGATCGAGCACATGGCTGAGCCCGGTGTGCTGTGGCTGCTGGCGCTCCTGCCGGTCGCGGTGCTCTGGTCGCTTGCGCGTCGGCGACGCGCGGCTGTGGTCTTTTCGTCGCTGGACCTCTTGGGCACGGTGCGTCCGGGGCTGCGGACGAGGCTCCGCTGGCTGCCGATGGCGCTGCGGCTCGGGGCCGCGGCGTGTCTGATCGTGGCGCTGGCCCGCCCCCGCGAAGACCTGGGCGTGACGCGGCTCTCGACCGAGGGCATCGCGGTCATGCTGGTGATCGACCGTTCTGCGAGCATGACGGCGCCGATGCACTTCGGCGGGCGGCGCACGACGAGGTTCGATGTCGTGAAGGATGTGCTGGGCGACTTTGTGCTCGGCGACGACACCGGTATCGTCGGGCGCAGGGGCGACATGGTGGGTGTGCTTTCGTTCGCGGGGTTTGCGGAGATGACGGCGCCCCTGAGCCGCTCGCACGAGGCGGTGGTCGAGGCGGCGCAGCGGACCGAGCCGGCGCCGCCCCGCGAGCCTTTGGGCGGCACCGCGATCGGCGACGCGTTGGCGCTGGCGGTCGCCAAGCTCGAACGGGCCGAGCAGGACATCGACCGCATCAACCGTTTGCGGGGCGAGGCGGGCCTGCCCCCGGAGTTTGTGATCCGCAGCAAGGTGGTCGTGCTGCTGACCGACGGCGAGCAGAACCGCGGACGCCTGCTGCCGATGGAAGCGGCGCAGATGTCGGCCGACCGCGGGATCAAGCTGTACACCGTTGGCGTGGGCGGCTCGGGCGGGTGGGTGACGATCCCGGGCGACCGGCCTGGCGTTCGGATCCGCATCAGCGACTACATCGACGAGGCCCAGCTCCGGGCGATGGCGGAGCTCTCGGGCGGGCGGTATTGGAACGCCCAGGACGCCCAGACGCTGCGCCAGATCTACCGCGAGCTGGACACGCTGGAGCGGACCGACATCGACACGGGCGAGATCGGCGCGTACGAGGAGCGCTTCCAGCGATGGGCGTACCTGGCGCTGATGCTTCTCTCGGCTGAACTCGCGATCGGCTGGACGCTGCTCCGGAGGCTGCCTTGATCGGACTCGACGGCATGTTCGAGGGCGCACGCTTCGCTTCGCCGCAGTGGCTGGCGGCGTTGTGGCTGCTGCCGGTGGTCGCGGCGATCCTCGCCAGCGCGCTGGTGGTCCGTTCGCTTCGGCTGCGTCGCCTGGCGGACAAGTCGATGCAGGCGAGGATCAGCGCGGGAGGCGGGGCGTCGAGGGCGGTCGTCAAGGGCGTGCTCGTGCTGGGGGCGATGGCGTGCGTCATCGTCGCGTTGGCCCGCCCGCAGTGGAACGAGCACGAGCGGACGATCACGCGTACAGGGCGCGATGTGGTTTTCCTCGTGGATGTCTCGCGCAGCATGCAGGCGAGAGACCTTCTGCCCAGCCGCCTGGAGTGGGCGAAGGAGCAGATCAGCGGCGTGCTCCGCGAGGCGCGGGGTGACCGGATCGGGCTGGTCGCGTTCGCGGGCGTGCCCGTGGTGCTCTCTCCCCTGACGCTGGACTACGGCTTTGTGGATATCGAGGTCGAGGGGCTGGCGCCGGAGATCGCGCCGGTCGGCGGGACGAAGATCGGCGACGCGATCCGGCGGACGCTCTCTGAAGTGTTCGACAACACCGAGGGGCGGTACCGCGACATCATCCTGATCAGCGACGGCGAGGATCAAGACTCGTTCGTCGAAGAGGCGGCGCAGGAGGCGGCCGAGGCGGGCGTGCGCATCATCGCGATCGGCGTGGGCGACCCCGCGGGCGCGACGATCCCGGTCGGCGAGCCGGGCTTCGAGCGCCCGCTGACCTTCCGGGGCGAGACCGTGCGCACACGCCTGGAGCGGGAGACGATGGAGCGGATCGCCCGGGCGACGCCCGGGGGCGCGTACTTCCATGTCGCGACCGACCGGATGAACCTCGCTTCGGTCTACAACGACATCGTGACGAGGGCGCGGGGGACGGAGACGGACGATCTGACGGTCGTAGAGTACGAAGAGAAGTTCCAGTGGTTTGTGGGCGCCGCCCTGCTGCTGCTGGTGCTGGAAGGATTGATCGGTGCGACGCGACGCAACTAGTTCTGGCTCGGTGTTCGCCGGCGTGCGGACCGGGGCGTGCCGGCGCATCGGCGTCGCGGCGATGCTGGTGCTGTGCGCCGGCCAGGCGACGGCGCAGCGGACGGGCGAGTTGATGCACCGCGGCGAGCTGATGCTCAAGCAGGGCCTGCCAGAGGAGGCGTCCGTCGCGTTCCAGCAGGCCTCCGAACTCGACCCCTCCAACGCCCAGGCGATCTACAACCGGGGGATCGCGGTGCTCGAGCGTGGCGATCGGACGCTCGCGGCCGACCTCTTCCGCGACGCCGATCGGGCGGGCGCGTCCGACGAGCTCCGGGCGAAGGCGAGGTACAACCTCGGCGTCGTGCTCTTTGAGCGGTCTCGCGAAACGGTCAAGGACAGCCCCGAAGAAGCGATGCGGCTCTTGCGCGACAGCGCCCGCGCGTTCAGAGGGTCGTACCGGATGTCGCCCGACGAGCGGACGCTGAAGAACATCGAGATCGTCCGGCGCGCCGAGGGGTTGGTGGCCGAACAGCTCGAGCTGCGTCGTGAGCTGAACGAACTCGCGGCCGAGGAGCAGGCGCGACGCATCGAGGAGCAGCACCGCTCTCGAGAAGAGCGACAGCCCCAAGAGCCCGAGGAGGAACCCCTCGACGACCGCATCGATCTGCCCGAGCCTGAGGCCGAAACACAGCCCGACGAGCAGGCAGATGAGCAGCCCGAGCCCGAATCGCCGGAGACGCCCGAGCCCGGCGCCGAGGGCGCGGAGCAAGAAGGCGTTCAGCAGGAAGGCCAGCCGGCGCCGGGTCAACCCGATCCGACCGGCCAGGCCCAGAGGGGCGAGGATGAGCCTCAAACCCCGCCCGAGGGAGCGCCTCAGCAGGGGCCGCCCGAGAGCGCGGCCGATGGCGAAGCGGCTCCCGGCGCAGCGCCCGCCGGGCCGATGGACCAGCCGCAAGGATCGCCTCAGGGCACGCCCGAATCCGGCCCTCCCGAAGGCGCTCCGGGGCAACCCCAGCCCGTTGAGCCGGGTGCTGAGCAGGACCGCACCGGTCGTCCGCAGCAGGGGCCGTCTGAGCTCCCGCCCGGGCCGCCCCCCAAGCCCGAGTCGGGCCAACGCCAGACCGAGGGCGGCGCGGATTCGGCGTTTGAGCCGCAGCCGTGGGAACAGCCGCCGTCCGGTCCGGGCGGTGAAGCGGCTGAGGATCGATCGCCCCGGCCGGGCGAGGCGTCTGAACCCCGGCCTGAGCCGGAAACCGGAGCGGGGCCCGAATCGCCGCCCGAGTTTGACCCCGAGTTCGGCCCCGAGACGCGGCCTGACCCTTCAGAAGAGATGCGCCCCGACCCGTCATTGCAGGAGACGCCCACGCCGGAGACGGGCGAGCCTGCCGACGCCGCGCCGACAGAGGAAGAGACAGAGCCGGGCGGTCTGCCCGACATCGATCCGCAGGAGTTTGTCGAGCGTGCGCGGGAGCTGATGGAACGGATACAGGACGCGATGGAGCGTGCGATGGACTCGGGGTTCGTTGTCGGCGACCCGGAGGAGATGGAAGAGATCGCTCGCGAACTCAGAGAACTGCAGAGACAGGCGGAACAGACGCCCGAGCCGCCGACCGAGGCTGAAGAGCAGATGCTCGCCGCGAGCGACCCGTCGGGCGAGACCGACGAGCGGCGGCCGGACGAGCGCCTGCTCGAAGCGATGCAAGAGCTCGCCGAACGGATGCGCGACGCGGGCGAGGTCGCCTCTGATGCGCCGCGCCGTGACCCGGTGACCGACGCGATCCTCGAACAGGAACGCCACGACCGGAACCTCATCCGCGAGTACCAGCGGCGATCGCTGCTGGGGCGGCCGGCGCAGGCGGAGCGTGACTGGTGACTTTGCGATCCTTCCCGAGTTTGCTCTGCCTTGTCTTCGCCTTCCTCACGCCGGCGGGCGTCGCGATGGCGCAGGTTCCGCCGAGCGTGCGCGTCTCGCTTGGCGAACGCGGGGCGTCGGAGGCGACGGCGCAGGTGGGCGAACCGGTCGAGCTTGTTGTCCAGATCGTCGGGACGAGCGATGCCCCGCAGCACCGCCTGAGCCTGCCGCGGGGTCTTCAGTTGCTCGACAGCGACCGACGGATCAGCTTCGGGGTCTCCGACATCGTGCACGGGCGCCGGGTGGAGCGCCAGCTCCCAAGCGTTTCGTTTGTTTACACGATCGCCGGAGAGCGGGCGGGAAGGTTCAGGATTCCCGAGACGACGATCGAGGTCTCCGGGCGATCCCTGAGCGTCCCGCCGACAACGCTCGATGTGGTCGAGCCGGTGACGCCCGAGGGGTTTTGGCTGGAGATCCTGCCCGAACGGACGGGGGTGTTCGCTGGCGAGCCCGTGCGGCTGCTGGTGCGCTGGACACTCGCGATGTCGCCCGAACGCCCGCGGTTTTCTGGCGACCTCGCCCCCGAGGGCCTGCGGCTTCTGACGCCCGAGGACGATCGCTGGCTCCGCGACGCCGAACGCACGCACAGGCTGGAACTCTTCGACGGCCCCGGGTTCGCGGCCCTCCGTCGCATCGAATCGCCCGGCGGCGAGTCCGCGTTCGTGCTGGATGTCGAGCGGCTGCTGGTCGCCGACGAGCCGGGGCGTCACCGCCTCGGCCCGCTCACGGTTCGCTTCAGAAGCCAGGAGATCGGGGCGGGGCGGACGCCTCTGTCGAGCGCGGCCGACGCGGTTGAACTCGAAGTGCTGCCCCTGCCCGAACGCGACAGGCCGGACTCGTTCTACGGGCTCGTGGGCGAGGTGAGCGTTTCTGCGGCGGCCGATCGCGACTCGGTGGGCGCCGGCGAGCCCGTGCGCCTGCGCCTGACAATCGAGGCTGGCGAGCCCGCTTCGCGGATCACGCCGCCAGATCTGACGATCGACGAACGGTTCACATCGGGCTTCAAGGTCCCCGAGAACGGCTGGGCGCTCGATTCGGCGACGCCCCGCTCGCGGACCTACGCGATCGCGCTGCGTCCGAGGGATGAACGCGTTACCGAGATCCCGGGCGTGCGGCTCGCGTATTTCGATCCGCGCGCTGGCGAGTACCGAGTCGCAGAGGCCGAGGCGATCCCGCTCCGCGTGCGTCGTGTGCGCGAGGTCACGGCTCGCGACGGGGTGGGCGTGTCGCTGGCGGACGCGGATCGCTCGCCGCTGATCGACAGCGAAGGGGGCGTCCGCGCGAACTTCACGGGCCCGGAATTGCTGGTGAACGAATCGCCGGATCCGCTGGAGCGTCTGCCCGCCCTCGCGTGGCTGCTGGTGATCGGGGGTCCCCCGCTGCTGCTCGTGGGCGCGGCCGCAGCACGCTACAGCCGCTCGCCCTCTCGCGAGGCGGTGCGCAGGCGGGCGACGGCGCTGGGGCGTGCGCGGGCCTCCATGAAACGAAGAGCCGGGGCGGAGGGCGTCGCCGAGGCGATCCGTGTCTTTGTCGGCATGCGATTCGGGGTCGAGCCCGCGTCGGTAACCGAGAGCGACTGCAGGCGGCTGATCGCCGGGGCGATCCCCGGCGCAGAGGGCCGATCGCTGGGAGCGGAGGTCGGGGGCATGCTCGCTGCGTGCGAGGCCCAGCGGTACACGGGCAGCGCCCCGGCGACGGACGCCGAGCCGCCGAGCCCCAAACAAGCCGAAGAACTGCTGCGGAGCATCGACACGCTGACCTCGCGGCGGGGAGGCGAGCTTTGAACACCAGACTCACGCTCATCGCGGCGGTGCTCTGCTGGGCGTTCTCCGCCGGCGCGTTTGCGGTCCCGATGTCCGACGCCGTGTCGTACATCGAGCGGGCCGAGGCCGCGTTTGCAGAGGGCGCCGCGATGCACGCCGAGGGTGATCGCGGGGCGCGTTCGCGATTCGCCGAAGCCGCGGCGTTCTACGAGCGGGCGATCGAGGCCTCGGGCGTTCGCAACCATCGGCTGCACCTGAACCTGGGCAATTCGGCGATGCTCTCAGGCGATGTCGGGCGTGCGGTGCTGGCGTACAAGCGGGCCGACCGCCTGGCCCCCCGCAGCTCGCGCGTGCGAGAGTCGCTGGCGTTCGCCCGGGCGTCGGTCGGTGTCGAACTGCGGCCGGACGCGAGGGAACGGGGCCGGTCGCTCCTGCTCGCGTGGCGAGGGCTGGTCCCGAGGCAACTGCTGCTGGCCGGGTTCATCGGTGGGTACGCGCTGTTCTGGATCGCGCTGGCTTCCGGCGTGATCTGGCGAAAGCCCCCGCCGGTGATGCTGGGTGTTTCGGCCGGGGTCGCGGTGCTGTCGATCACGCTGCTGCTTGTGGAGCGGTCGATCCTGCACAGCGCCGAGGAGGGCGTGGTCGTCTCCCCCGCCGGCGCGGACGCCAGGCTGGGGCCGGGCGAGGGGGTGTACGCCCCCGCTTTCGACCGCCCGCTCTCGCCCGGGGTGGAGGTTCGGATCATCGAGAGCCGCGACGGCTGGCTCCGTGTCCGCCTGCCCGACGGGCGGGAGGCCTGGACGCCCGGCACGGCGGTCGAACGCGTCTGAGGGGGGGTCCTCCACGCTCGAACAGCCCTCACAGCGGTGGACAGACCGCCCCGAGCGGCACATACTTCCGCCCAGCCCACGGGGCCGCCCCCGAGGCCGTCGCCACCTTAGCTCAGTTGGTAGAGCGGAGCTTTCGTAAAGCTCAGGTCGGGGGTTCGAGTCCCCCAGGTGGCTTTGCTGCTCCGGCGTGCATCGGGACGCACCGGGGCGCAAAACCCCTTTGAATCAAGCGGTTTCTGACGATCTGGCTTTCGGGCCGGTCCTTCGCCGACGATGCGCAGTTCTGCACCGTCAGGCGCCGAAGTGTGCTCAGAATGTTGCACATATGTTGCACCATCGGGGCCGGGACGGGCGTCCTCGGTGCCGGTCGCCAGGGCCGCGGCGGCCTCGGGGGCGAGCCGACCTCGCGAGCGCGCTTCAGAACAGCTCCTGCAGCGGCTCGATCAGGCTCGGGTCGTTGTTGTGGACGCTGTTGACTCGGGGGCTGACTTTGTGGGCGGTCAGGACGCCGTCGGGGGCGGGGCGGAGGAGGGTTTTCGCTTCTTCCGTCTGCGTCTCAGGGTCGCACCAAGCCCTCACCGATTCGGGCTCCAGGATCGCGGGCATGCGGTCGTGGAGTTCGGCCATGAAGGCGTTGGCCGGGGTGGTGATGATCGCGAAGGAGGGCTCGTCGCCCTGCGTCCAGACGCCCGCGGCGAGGATGATCTCTTCGTCGGCCCGGCGGATGTGCCACGGCTGCTTCTTGCCGCCTTCGGCGCGCCCGCTCCACTCGTAGAACGACGACAGCGGCACGACGCACCTGCCCTTGGCGAAGGCGGAGCGGAAGAGGCCGTTGGTCGCGACGGTCTCGGCGCGGGCGTTGATCGGCTTCGGTCCCTTCTTCTCGCGCATCCAGGCCGGCGCAAAGCCCCAGACGGGGCAGAAGACCTCGGCGGCCATCGCGTCGCCTTCGGCGCAGACGGCCCGCACCGCGTGGGCCGCCTGCGTCGGCGCGGCGTTGTAGCTGTGGCGCAGCTCGGGGGCGGCTGCGGTCGCTTTGACCTCGGCGTCCGGGAAGCAGAGGCTCATCAGCTTGTGGAGCTGGGCCCAGGAGTACCGGCGAGTGAACCTGCCGCACATGCCCGCATCGTAAGCGAGGCCGTCAAGCCTCAGTGAAAGTCGCGCGACGCCTGCTTGAGGTCTCTGATGCGATCGTCGAGGGATTCCAGCCGGCGTGCGTGCAGGTGGACGACGGCGCCCTGCCGCTCGACGCTGCCCGCTACCAGCAGGACGCGTGAGAGTCTGGCGACGGCCCTGAATCGCTCGAAGACCTTCGGCCAGACGACGAGGTTGGCGACGCCGGTCTCGTCTTCGAGCGTGATGAAGACCACGCCCGAGGCGGTGCCGGGGCGCTGGCGGATCAGGACGATCCCCGCGACCGAGATGGGCGTGCCGTTCGGGCAGCGGGCTTCGTCGAGCAGCGCGCCGGCGGGGACGACGCCCCGGGCGTCCAGCTCGTCGCGGATGAAGCCGATCGGATGGCGGCGGAGTGTGAGCCCGGTCGTGCGGTAGTCGCGGAGCACCTGCCACGATTCAGGAAGTTCAGGGAGTTCTGGCAGCTCGGGCAGGTCCGGAGGCGTCGGCGAGTCAGGGGCTTCAGCGTCGGCGCGATCGAACAGCGGCAGCCGGTCTTCGCGGAGGGAGCGGACCGCCCAGATCGCCCGCTGCCGGTCGAGGCCCATCGAGCTGAACGCGTCGGCGTCGGCGAGGCGGCGCAGCGCCCGTGTCTGCACGGCTCCGGCCTTCCAGAGCTGCTCGATGCCGGTGAACGGGCCCTTGCCGCGTCGCTTGCGTTCGGCTCTGAGGTCCGCGATCAGGTCGGCCTGTTGCTGGCCGAGGCCGTCGACCATGCGCATGCCCAGCCGCAGCGCCGGCCCGCCCTCGCCCCAGCGAGCGGGATCGGCGTCGGGGTGTTCAACATGCTCGGGGCGCGGCGTGTTTGTGGGTTCCAGCGTGCAGTCCCAGTCGCTGTGGTTCACATCGACAGGGCGGACCTCGACGCCGTGCTCTCTGGCGTCGCGGACGATCTGCGCCGGCTGGTAGAAGCCCATGGGTTGGCTGTTGATGAGCGCGGCCGCGAACGCCGCGGGATGATGACGCTTGAGCCAGGCGGAGGCGTAGACGAGGATGGCGAAACTGGCGGCATGAGACTCGGGGAAGCCGTACTCGCTGAACCCCTTGATCTGCTCGAAGCATCGTTCGGCGAAGTCGCGGCTGTACCCCCTTGAGGTCATGCCGTCGATGATCTTGGTCCCGAAGCGGTAGATCATGTCGCCCTTGCGCTTCCACGCGGCCATGGCGCGCCTCAGGGCGTCCGCCTCGTCGGGCGTGAAGCCCGCGGCGACGATGGCGAGCTGCATCGCCTGCTCCTGGAAGAGCGGCACGCCGAGTGTGCGTCCGAGCACCCGCTCGACCTCGGGCCCGGGGAAGACGACCGGCTCCTCGCCGCAGCGCCGGCGCAGGTACGGGTGGACCATCTTGCCCTGGATGGGCCCGGGCCTGACGATCGCGACCTCGATGACCAGGTCGTAGAACTCGCGTGGTCGAAGCCGCGGCAGCATCGTCATCTGCGCCCGGCTCTCGATCTGGAAGACGCCGACGGTGTCGGCGCGGCAGATCATCTCGTAGACCGCGGGGTCGGTGGGATCTGCGATGATGGAGGAGAGGGAGTAGTGGGAAGAAGGAGGGGGAGGAGGGGGAGAAGAGACGGAGAGACGGAGAGACGGAGAGAGTTGGGGCGGCGCTGGGGTTGGTTGTTTCAGGGTCTTGGTTCGAGGCTTCGGATCAGTGCTTGGAGCACTCGGTCTGTTTCGTCCAGGATCGGAGTGAGCGTTGTCTTGCCGCTCAGCATGCCCAGCGAGACCGCCAGTTCGTGCTGGGTGCTCAGCTCGTTGAGCGACCCCCGGGCGATCCGGAGGAACTTGAGCAGGTCCGGCCTGCTCTGTCTCCCGTAGCCCTGTGCGATGTTCGACGGGATCGAGACCGCAGCGCGACGCATCTGGCTGCACAATCCGAACCGCTCCGTGTCGGGCATCTGGGCGGTCTCCCGGTACACCGCCGCCGCGAGGTCCATCCCCTTCCGCCAAGCCACAAGATCCCTGAACGTCTTCACATTCGCCATCACCATTCTCCATTGGGCCATCCGCCCGCTGCGTTGATTCTGCCCCCGCTCTCTCCGTCTCTCCGTCTCTCCGTTTCTTCTTCCCCTTCTCCCCCTCCACCATCCCCACCGCCTTCCTCAGGCAGGTCAGCATCCCCAGCCCCAGCACGTCGACCTTGAGGATGCCCAGGGCGTCGAGGTCGTCTTTGTCCCACTCGATGACGGTGCGGCCTTCCATTGCGGCGTTCTCGATCGGGACGAGGTCGGTTAACGGGCCTTGGGTGATGACGAACCCGCCCACATGCTGCGACAGGTGGCGGGGGAAGCCCGCGAGCTCGGAGGTGAGGCGGACGATGTGTTTGCAGGTCGGGTCGTCTGGGTCCAGGCCGGCTTCGCGCAGGGCACGCTCGTCGGTCCCTCCTCCCCAGTGGTCCAGGCGTTTGGCCAGAGCGTCGACGCGGTCTGGCGAGAGCCCCATGACTTTGCCGACCTCGCGGACGGCGCTGCGGCCCCGGTAGCTGATGACCTCGGCGGTCAGGGCGGCGCGGTCGCGCCCGTAGCGGGCGTAGATGTACTGGATGACTTCCTCGCGTCGCTCGTGCTCGAAGTCGATGTCGATGTCGGGGGGCTCGCCCCGTTCGCGGCTGATGAACCGCTCAAAGAGCAGGCTGTGCGTCGCGGGGTCGACCTCGGTGATGCCCAGGCAGTAGCACAGGGCCGAGTTGGCCGCCCCGCCCCGGCCCTGGCAGAAGATCCCGCGCGAGCGGGCGAAGACGACGATGTCGTGACAGGTCAGGAAGTAGGCCTCGTAGCCGAGCTCCTCGACGAGCCGGAGCTCGTACTCCAGCGATTCGAGCGTCTTGCGCGGCGCTGGCCCGCGGTAGCGGGCGTGCGCACCCTGCAGCGCCAGCATCCGCAGGTGGTCGACGGCGCGCACGCCCGGCGGGCAGGGCTCGTCGGGGTACCGGTATCGGAGTTGGTCGAGCCCGAAGGCCGAGGCACGGTCGAGGATCTCCGCGCTGCGTGCGACCGCACCGGGCAGCGATCCGAAGAGCCTTTCCATCTCCTCGGGCGGTTTCAGGTGCCGCTCGGCGTTGGCCTGGAGCGCCAGGCCGATGTCGGCGAGCGTGCGTCCGTTGCGGATGCAGGCGAGCACATCCTGCAGCCCGCGCCGGCCGGGATCGTGGTAGAGCACCTCGTTGACGACCACCGGGGGCAGGCGGGTGTGCTCGGCGAGACTCAGGGCGGTGCGGATCCGGCTCTCGTCGTCGGGCCCGTACCGGCGCGAGAGCGCCAGCGAGAGCCGATCGGCGTCGAAGACCGCCCGCAACCCCTCGACCGCCTGCACGAAGCCGTCGCATGGGTACCTCGGGGGCAGCACGACGCAGAGCAGGCCTTCCTGGTGCTCAACAAGATCGTGCAGAGACAGGTAGCACGATCCCTTGGGCGCGCGGCGTTTGCCCAAGGTCAGCAGGCGGCACAGCCCGGCGTACGAGGCCGGGCAAGTCGGGTAGACCAACGCGTGCAGCAGGCGCGACGGATCGACGCGGGCGGGATCCTCGGGCACGCCGTCGAGCCCGAGTGTCAGGCGCGAGCCGATCGCCAGGGGGAGGCCCGAGGCCTTCGCCGCGACATGCGCGCGCACGACGCCGGCGAGGGAGGCGCAGTCGGTGATGGCCACGCCGCTGCAGCCGAGCTCGGCCGCACGCTCGACGAACTCCTCGGGGTGGCTGGCGCCGGTCAGAAAGGTGTAGTTGCTGGTGACCGCGAGCTCGGCGTAGCGGACAACGCGTCGTTGGCGCGGTCGCTCTGCGGCGCCTGTGTCTGGCGCGTCGCGCTTGGAGGGGTGGGGTCGGGCCTTGCCCGGCGGGGAGTCCGGCATGAGCGGTCTTTCAGGCCCACACGCCGTGGACGAACCAGCGCCCGCTCTCGACGGCGCGGCAGAGCCAGAGCCAGCGTCCCGATCCGTCGCGGACGCGGAAGTAATCGCGTGTCTCGGCGCGGGCCTTGGCGTCCCACCAGACCGGCGAGATCCGCTCGGGGCCACTGCAGGCGGTCACCCTCGCAGAACCCCCTCTCCAGGACACATGCATCACCGGCCCGTCGGGTGTCAGTGAGACAACGGCGGCGGGCTCGGGGCGGTCCAGGAGCAGTGTGGGGCGCAGCGCGTCGGCCATCGCGGCAACCGGGCCGCGGGGCGGGGCGTCGGCCGCGGGCGCGAGCCTCGCCGCACGCTCGGGCAGGTGCGATTCAGCGGGCAGGATCCGCAGCACGCCGTGGCGGCCGAGCCTGGCGCACAGCGTGTCGACCAGTTCGGCGACGGCCTTCGGATCCTCGCCGATGGCGTGTGACTCGCCGGCCTGCTCGTGGCCCAGCCTCCCGAAGCGTTCGGCGACGATCCGCACGCCCTCGACGCCGTGCCCGAGGTGCGCCCGTTCGAGCGACGGGCCGAGGATCGACCAGAGGTGGACCGGGTCGCGCGAGGGCCGGCCGAACGAGGCCTCGATCTGGAAGGGGGAGACGCCGACGCGGAGCAGCGTCAGGCGCAAGCGCCTCGCCCCGAGCCCGCGCGCCCGCATCGCGCCGGCGAGACGATCCAGCAGCGTGCGCACGGCCGCGGCGATCGCGTCGGTGCGTGTTGTCGGCCCGTCGAAGATCATCTCCGCCTCCGGGGAGGGCTCTGAGCGCACGGGCTCGATCGTCTCGATCGCGTCGCCCATTGCGCAGTCGAGCCTCCAGAGCAGTTCCTCGCCGAACCTCGCCGGCAGCGACGAGCGGGGCAGGGCCATGAGCTGGCCGATCCGATCGACACCGACCTCGCCCAGCCCTGCCGCGATCTGTTCATCAACGCCCAAAGCCGCGATCGGCAGCGGGGCGAGCGCATCACGCTGTCCGCCTTCGGCGACGATCCCGGCTGACCGGGCGTACCTCGCCACGCCCTGCGCACACGCGAAGGTCGGCGCGATCGCGATCCGGCTCGCCAGCCCGAGCCGGCGCAGCGCACGCCCGGCGCGAGCGAGGATGCGGTCTTCGCCTCCGAACAGACGGGCGCACCCGGTGATGTCCAGCAGCAGACCGTCGCGACTGTCGATCGCGACAACCGGCGAGAACCGCTGCATGAACACCGCCAGACGCAGCAGCACGCCGGCGAGGGCCTCTGGGTCGTCGGGGATCGTTCTGACGCCGCTGCTGCCCAAGGCGGCGCGGGCCTCGCCTGCGGGCATGCCGGGGCGGACGCCCGCCCTTTGGGCGAGCGCGCACGCATCGACCACGCTCTCGCGTCCGCCGCCCTCGCGCGACACGACGAGAATCGGGCGTTCACGACCCGGTCCGCGCCCGACACTGTCGCGCCGGCGGACCAGGTCGATCCGCAGTGACGGCAACCACACGCACATCGCCCGTCGCATGACAACTCCGCACAACCCAGCGGGTGTGCCCCTCCTCGGGCCGCAGTCCTTTGCGGCGCAGCAGTCGGACGGCCCATCCCGGCCGGTCCTCTTCATCGCTTCTGTCCGGCTCGACCAGCCACCTCGTCGCCGCGGCCGACAGCGACCGGATCTCACGCGAGGGACGCGCCAGCAGGCAGACGCCCGCGCCGCCGGACCCGGAAGCCTCGGCCGCGAGCTGCAGACGCCTCGTCGAGGCCATGTCCAGCCCGGACCCGTCGGCGACGATGACCCCCGCCCCGCACGAACGCAGCGCGGTGTCCGCCGCCCAGAGCGCTTCTCCCGCGTTGTGAGCGTCCACAAAGAGCGAGCGTTCCAAGAGCGACCGGTCCTCGCCGCAGCGTCCGGGCCGATGGACGAGTGCCGCGGGCGTCGGCCAGACGCGTCGCCCGATCCAGAGCACGCGTGCGTCGGCCCCCAGAGCGCCCGCCCGGGCCCGAGCGACCCCGATCAGCACGCCGATCGGCGCGAACCCGCCTCCGGCCGAAGAGGGTTCTGTCCCGCCCTCGCCCCAGGCAGACCCGCCGCCGATCCACTCGTGCAGCCCAGGCCCGACCTCCAGCGGCCCCGCCCCGGACGAACGGCCCGGCACCCCCCCCCCGTGTACGCGCGAGAGCACCGCCCTGGCTCTGGCGAGGCGGTCGTCGTGGATGGAGAGGGCCTTGGGCATCGGGAATCGGCTCGGCAGATCCTGCTTGATCGGCCTTTATCAGGATAATACCGAATCGTTACCGAATCAAGAGGTTCTGAGCCTGCCCGAGCACGGCCGGAGCCGGGTCGCTGTTTGACCGATCAATCGAGCATGGACGACGCCAGCGACGAACAGACTCCCGACCACTGGCAGGCCGAGATCGCTCTCGATGGCGCGCGGGCCGAAGGTGCGCACAGCTACGAGAAGCACGCCGGCGCCGCGGCGGTCTGCCTGCTCATCGCGCTGGCGATCGGCGGGGCGCTCTGGTACCTCACCTCGCCCGCCCGGTGGCCGAGCGTGCAGGGCGTTGTCCTGGAGAGCCACTACTTCCCCTACGGCCAGCACCTGCGGGGGCCGTCAATCATCTACGAGTACGAGGCCGGCGGACGCGTGCACCGGACCGACAACCTCACGCTCTGGAAGAGCCCCAGCCGCTACGAGCTGGACACGACGCTCTGGCCCTGGGACGCCATGCGGCTGGTCGACAACCACCCGCCCGGCACGGCGATCGAGGTCCGCCACCACCCGAGGCGCCACGGGCACGCCGTGATCGCGTGGACCGTCAACCACCCCAGCGGGCTGGGCGCGATCGCGGCGCTTGCGGTGTGTCTTGGTCTGGCGGGGTTCTTCTGGATGAAGGCGCTCAAGGCGAAGGCAGCGCGGGCGGTGGATGAGGCGGGTTTGGCGCGGCTGTGATGCTGAGCGGTCAGATCTCTTGAACCCGCTTGATGGCGGCGAAGGACAATGTGGCACAGTAGAGCGATGCTGTGCGGTTCAATCAGTCCGAAACGCCGGCATCCATCCGGATTCGACCGTCACGGCGTGCTCGCGGCTCGCGGCGAGCGGATCGAGTTTGCGTCGAGCGTGGCGAAGTTTACGGGATCGTCCTGCAGGCGGATCATCCGCCGGCCTGTGTGGACCTTGCCGTAGGCGTCGGTCGTCTCGACCTCGATCAGATGAAGCCCCTCGGCCAGCCCGGATGTCTCGATCTCGAGCGTCCAGTGGTGATCCGTGACGACCGGCTGCGGCACGAACGCGCTCGTCACTGTTGATGCGAAGTAGATTTTTCTCTCAATCTATCCAGAGGATCGGGCGAGCCGCCTGAGAACACAGATCCCCTCGATCCAAACGTCTGAGGCGATCGGGATCCCGCGCGGATTGGAAGTGTCGACGAGGAGCAGGTCAGCTCTGGCGCCGTCACGAATACTTCCCCGATCTGAGAGACCTGTCGCCGAGGCCGGGTTCGCTGTGGCCAGAGCAATGGCTTCGTGCAGCGGCATGCTCTCGGCCAGCCTAAACACAGCCGGCAGAAGTGTCTCCGGCGCATAGTCGCTGCTGAGGCAGTTCGCGTCTCCCTCACGAAGGAGCGTTTCAGCGCTTGGGCCTGCGCCGTGGCTTCCCCCGCGGACGACATTGGGGGCTCCGACGACGCAGGCGAGGCCGGCCCGCGTCGCCTCCGCAGCTACAGCGTTGTTCATCGGGAATTCGCAGATGCTCACGCCCAGTCGGAGGCCCACTCCGATGCGTTCGACAGAGTCGTCGTCGTGGCTGGCGACGGGGATCCCAGACTCTATCGCTCCCCGTGCGAGACGAACGATTCGGAGGAGGTTGCGGGCGCCGACGCGCTCGTGCTCGTCGATCACGGCGAGGACCTCGGCCTCGTCCATGGCGTACGACCGGGTGAGGTAGTCGATCAGAGATTCGATGGTGCGGAACTGCCCCTGGCCGGGTGTGTGGTCCATGAGCGACAGCATCGAGCATCGGCCCCGGCTGAGCAGCGACTCCGCAGCTGAAGGGGCGTCGGGGGCGGTGAGTTCGATTCGGGCATGGACGCGGTGGTCGATCGAGCCCTCACAGCCGAACTCAGCGATCGAATCCGCTAGGCGTGTCGCTGTTTCGATGTCGCGAAGGCCGAGCAGCTTGCCGGCGAAGGTGATCGCGTGAAAACAGGTGGTGATGCCAGCCGCGGCGAGGCGTGTGTCCATCGCCCGGATCGCAAGATCGAACGGGAGCAGGACGCCGGGTCTGGGTTCGGCCTGGCCTTCGATCGCGTCGCAGTGCAGATCGACCAGCCCCGGCATAAGTATGCATCCGCGTGCGTCGATCTCACGAACGCCACCTGAGGTCTGGCGGGGTGGCGTGTCGCCTTCGGTGATCTCCGCG
>JAFIFZ010000005.1 GCA_020831775.1 Phycisphaerales bacterium | reverse complement strand
GGGGGGGGGGGGGGGGGGGGGGGGGGGGGCCCGGGGGGGGGGGGCCCGAGGGGGGAGCACCGACCTCGCCGGGCCGAGGTCGGTGGCACGGGGTTGCTCCTCGTCGCAGCGTTGTTGGGGGTGTTGGTTGCGGGGTGTACGACGGCGTACCGGACGGTGGAGAACTTGCCTCCGGATGACTTTGCGTTGGCGGTGACGGTGTATGCGCCGGCGGCTGAGGGTGAGCGGCCGCGGTGGGCAAAGCCAGCGCAGTACATCGTTGAGCCGGACGGGTCTTTGCGTGCGGCGATCGGGGAGGGGGCGGTTGCCGCGAGCTATCCGGGCAGGACGCGGACGCTGGACCATCGGCAGGTCGAACGGCTGTGGCGGCTGATCGAGGATTCGGCGCTGATGCGGCCGGACCATCCGTTCCGGATTTCGTCTGCGGAGAACTTTGTGCCGTTGCCTGACCGGCCTGTCGCGGTGATCTCGGTGTCGCGGGATGGGCGGCGGGAGATCGTGGCGGTGAGTGTGGATGCGGATGATGCTGATGGGGAGGCGGCGCGGCAGCTTGTGGATCGGCTGGCGGGGTTGGCGTGGCAGCGGTAGCGCCCACCTTCGGCGGGCGAGATGCTTGAGCAGGCGAGAGGCGAGCAGGTGAGCCGGAGGTTGGGTAGGAAGGGGAGGGTCCCTCGCCGTTGGCGGGCGAGAGAGGAGAGGGGGCGAAGGGCGGGCAGTCGGGACGGTGAGGTGATGGGAAGAGGTCGTTGAGGAGTTTGATGGCGAGGCGGAGTTCTCTGGCGAAGGCGCCGTTGATGGGTTCGTGTTGGGCGAGGTTGCAGAGTTTTTCGACGACGAGTTGTCTTGCCGCGAGTTCTACGGCGGGGGCTCTGAGGGCTTTGACGGCTCTGAGTGTTTCGAGCGCGGCTTGGAAGGCGGGGCGTGAGGCGAGGGCGAGGATTTGCCGCAGTGTGAGTTGATGGGTGCGGCTGAGTTCGAGCTCGGAGAGGCTGGGTTTGTCCCAGTCGTCGAGGAGGGCGTGGGTGGCCTCATCAAGTTCTTCGGGGGTGAAGTCTGCGAGTGGGTCGTCTGCGGCGTGCATGGCTCGAAGGTAGATGTTTGGGGGCGGGGTTCAAGGGGGCGATTGGATATCGGCGTGTTTTTGCGCGCGCGGGTGGGTGGTGTGGCTGGGCGCGGGCGCACACCCATGGCGGGCGAGCGGGGAAAGTGCTTGTGAGATCTATGTTTGTGTAGTAGACTCGTTGCGGCGGCGGGGAGGGCGGAAGGAGGACGATGCGTGCGCGATCAGCAGTACAGCTTGGATCACTTGCCGTCGCGTGTGCGCGAGAGACTGCGTGTGGTTGCGGGGCTCTCGTTTGTTGCGATCGGGTTGCTGTTTGTGGCGGCGTGGCGGCTTGTCTCTGCGGGGTTTGCCGCGGCGATCGGTCCTCGTGAGTTTCATGGCCTCGAAGTGTCTGAACAGAGGCTGGGCGGCACGATCGGGCTTGTGCTTGTGGGTGGGTTCTTGGTCGTTGTGGTGAAGCTGCTGCCTGGGCGTGTTCGATGGTTTTTGTATGCCTTCTGGATGAAAGATGGCGAAGAGAAACCTGCGAGGCGGCCTGGCGCGCTGGAGTACAGCCCGGTTCGGATGCTGAGGCTTGCGGCGATCATCGTGCCGATCGCTTTGCCTGTGATGTTCGCGGTGATGACGCTCGATGCGTTTGCTGTCGGCGTCTCGATGGTTGTCGTACAGCGGTTTTCCGAGTCGATATGGGGGCAGGACATGTATCCGCTGTTTGCCGCGGTTTGGGACGAGTTTTGGTGGCGGCGGACGGGGTTTATGCTGTTGTTGATGGTCGCGATGCTGCTGACGGTTTGCGGGGTGGCGCAGGCGGTCAATGAGCGGCGTGCGGGTCGGGCGCGGCGAGAGGGCGTTGTCGGGGGTTGATTCTTGTTGAGTCTTGGGGGGTTCCTCCGCTCCTTCGGAGCGGTTTTGATTTTGGGGATGCTTTCCACGGGTTGCGCTGCGACCGACGCTTCGCGTCGGCCTTGCTCCACCCGTGGCTACAGCCCATCGCCCGCTTTGCGGGCGAGAGTGTTGAGGGGTAGAAAGGCGAGAGTCGAGAGGGTTGGTAGGTGGGGAGAGTGAAGGAGGATTTGACCCGACTCTTCGCTTTGCTCAGAGGTCGGCGTCCAGGGTGTGGGGTTGGGCGCGGTGTCGTTAGTCCGGCTGTTGATGAAGAGCGCGGGCGAGATGTTCGCTCTTTCCGGCCGTGATTCTCAGTGTTGATTCGTCGTTGTCGGGCGTTTCGAAGTGGAGGATTGCGCTGCGGTTGGTGAAGATGTCGTATGCCGCGAATGCACCGTTCTCGATCGGCAGAAACTCACGCGTCGGCAGCCGATCGGCTTCGGCGAAGTGGACGATCCTACGCCCGGACCATGTGATTTGAATCAGGCGTTCGCCCCGCTCGAATGTTGCTCGCAGGAAGGCGCGGCCGTTGGCGTCTGACACGGGCGTGGTTCCGAGAGCGTGTGCGCCGGTGAAGGGGCCGTGCGATTCGATCATCGCGGCGCATCGCTCGGCGATGCTCCGGCCGGCGGAGTGCTGCAGTGATGGTGAGACATGCTCGGTGAACGGCTCTGTGTCGCCCGCCATCAAGCCGCTGAGGACGCGCTCGGATTCGCGGCTTGCGAATGCTGCGAACTCGCGCTCTGCTTCGTTCGCGTCGGGGAGGAAGACGGCGGTCATCGCGGCCTGCGAATCGGCTTGCAGATGGAGGCGGTCGCCGATCATTTCCACCACGATCGCGGCGTCGGCGTCGATTCTGAAGCGGCCGCCGGGTTCGAGTTCGTTTGTGCGACCGCTCGTTGTGCTCGGTTTGGGCGGCCATTTGGCGTCCCCGCCGATTGCGATCAGGCTGACATTGTTCATCACGGCATCGCGCATTGATCGTCCGTTGATGAATTGGTTGGACAGGCAGACGATCGTCATGCCTTCATCGACATAGCGCCGGTAATCGCAGTTGAAGCCCCCGTAGTTGCCCGCGTGAGCAAGGATGCGTGTGTCGCGGGCTGTGCGGAAGACCATCCAGCCGTAGGTGTAGCCCATCGTGTCCGCGTCGTTGCGGGCGTGCTCGGTGAAGAATCGCTCGGTGGAGGAATCGTCGAGTATTATTCGGTTCTGCAGCGCGTGCTCCCACAGCAGCAGGTCGCCCAGCGTTGAGATGATATCGCCGGCGCCTCGCAGGCTTGCCGGCAGGCGCATCTCCGCGGGGGTGCCATGATCGGTGTCATCCGTGTAGGCGCGGGCCATGTGCGGCTGTGTGCTTGGGAGGTCTTTGCGGAACCATGTCTGGTTCATACCGACTTTGCGGAAGATCTCGCGTGAGATGAAGTCCTCGAAGGGTTCGTCGGCCGCGGCGTCGAGCACTCGGCCGAGGAGGGTGTACCCCACATTCGAGTACGCGTAGCGTTCGCCCGGTGCGCTGGTCAACTGTTCGGCGAGCGGGTTGTCGGTGCGGGGCAGGTACGGCAGTCCGGCGGTGTGCGTGAGGAGCTGATGGATCGTGATCCCGCGTTTGTCGTCGGGCACATTCTCCAGGTGGACCTCGATCGCATCGCTCACCGATAAGCGGCCTTGAGATTCGAGAAGGAGGGCTGCTGTCGCGAGGAACTGCTTGCTGAGCGACCCGATGTCGAAGACGGTCTGTGTTGTGATCGGCGTGTTGAGTCGTCGATCGGCGATGCCGTAGCCTTTGGCCAGCACGACTTCGCCATCGACCTCGATCAGCATTGCGCCGTGGAATCCGAACGCTTCCATTCGTGACAGGTAGTCATCGAGCTTGATGCCAAGGTCGTCTTGGACGATCTTGCCCGGATCGGTCGGGTGCGAGTCGGTGGTTTGGGCCGCGAATGCCGAACTGATCAGAGCGAGGATGAGGGAGCACAAACTCAAACAGTGATGATTTGGGTTCATGGTCGGATCTCGTTGTTTGGGGTCGTGGCCGGTTGAGTTGGGTATCTCAGTAGCGTTTGCGTCTGGTCTTGTACAGGTCGTTGCGTTTGTGGTTGCGGGGGTGACCCGACTCTTCGCTGCGCTTAGAGGTCGGCGTCCAGGTTGTGTTGATCGGTGGCGAGGGTTTGGCGAGCCGGGCTTCCTTTGGGGTCGGTGGTGTGCGGGGCGTTTCAGTTTGTTGGGGGAGTTCCTCCGCTCCTTCAGAGCGGTGGGGTTTGGGGCTTTTCCACGGGTTCATCGATCTGCGACGCTGCGCGTCTTGATCGATTCACCCGTGGCAAGGATCCGCGCCCGCCTTTGGCGGGCGAGATGGTTGAGCAGGCGAAAGGCGAGCAGGAGGGCAGAGGTTAGGTAGGAGGAGGGCGGCGTTTTGGTGGGGAGGGACCCGACTCTTCGCTGCGCTCAGAGGTCGGCGTCCGGGTGTTGGGTAGGGGGGTCCGCGCTTTCGCCGGGGGGGGACGCCCGGGCCACGGTCGGGGTCGTTGCGTGAAGCGTGTTGGAAGATGAGAAGCACCGACCTCCGTGGGAGGTCGGTGGCACGAGACGCGGTTTGCTAGTCCGTGACAGGAAACACTGGCGGGCGAGTCGCCGGTGCCACAGGACTGCTGCGTGTTGCTTCAGGCTTCTTCCAGGCGGCCGTATTCGGGGTCGGGGGTGTTTGTTTGTTCGCCGGCGAGGGTTGCGGCGATGCGTTGGGCGTGGACGTGGCTTGTTTCGATGAAGACTTTGGCGCGTTTCTGGCTGCCGCCGGTTGCGGTGCCTGCGACGAAGAGGCCTTCGATGCTGGTCTGCATGGTTTCGCGGTTGAAGAGTGGGCGTTGTTCTTCGCCGCTGAGGTCGACGCCGAGTTTCTCGAAGAGGGTTTTGTCCTGGTCGTAGCCGGTGAGGAGGAGGACGAAGTCTGACGCGGTTTTAAAGTATTCGCCTTCGGGGTGGGGGCGGAGGCGTTTGAGTGTGGTTGCGCCGGGCTCGAAGGTTTTGGGGACGGTTTCGGGGTGGAAGACGATGCGGCCTTTTTCGATGAGCCATTCGAGCTCGGGGAGGAGCCAGTACTTGATGCGTTCGGGGTCGAAGCGGTCTCGGCGATAGCTGAGGGCGACCTTTGCGCCGACGCGGTAGAGGCGGATGGCGGCTTCGACGGCGGAGTTCTTGCCGCCGACGATGAGGACGCTCTTGGCGTAGTAGTGGTGGGGGTCTTTGAGGTAGTGGGAGACCCAGGGGGTTGTGGTTTCGCCCTCGACGCCGATGAGGCGGGGGAGGTCCATGTTGCCGGTGGCGAGGATGAGGTTTGTGGCGAGGACGGTTTCGGTTGGTGGGGAGTCTGGTGTTGAATCGGTCGGGGCGGGCTGGCGCTGGAGTTTGAGGCGGAAGCGGGGGGCGTCGGGGGTGTTGGAATCTTCGATGCGTTCTGCGTCCACGAGTTTGGTGTAGGTTTCGATGGGGAGTTTGAACTGCGCGGCGACAGCGCGGAGGTAGGCCATGTACTCCTCGCGTGTGGCCTTTTCCTGGTCGCGGGTGACGAGGGGGACGCCGGCGATTTCGAGGCGTTCGGGGCTTGAGAAGAACTTGGTGCCCGGGGCCCACCAGTCGAGTGTTGCGGCGATGGGGCCGGCGTCGATGTGTCGGGCGTGGAGGCCGCGGCGTTTGAGGAGTGCGGCGGTCTCGATGCCGATGGGTCCTGCGCCGACGATGACGATGTTTTCGGTTTTCTCCAAGCCTTCGCGTCCTGTTGGAAGTTGCGTGATGAGTGCGGGGTGATTAGAGCGCTTCGTGTTCGGGCGGTTCGCCGGAGAGGACTTTCCAGATGTCTTTGACGACCCATGACATGGCGGTCTTGGCGTCGCGTGTGGCCGCGGCGATGTGGGGGGTCAGGTGGATGTTGTCGATGTCGAGGAGGGGGTAGTCGGGGCCGAAGGGTTCGGGGTCGTGGACATCGACGATGGCGGTTGCGCGTGGGTGGGCGATCATGAACTCGGCGAGTGCGAAGGGGTCGACGAGGAAGCCACGGGCGGCGTTGATGAAGACGGCGTGCGATCGCATTCTTCCGAAGGCGTCTGCGTCGAGGAGGTTGCGGTTTTCGGGGCGGCCGTCGACATGCAGGGAGATGATGTCGCTTTGTGCGAGGAGTGTTTCGCGGTTGACGGGCGTTGCGCCGTGGCGTTGTGCGGGGTCGATGTCGCGGATGTCGTGGTAGAGGACGCGCATGTTGAGTGCGGAGGCGGCGCGGGCGAGGCGTGAGCCGATGCGGCCGCAGCCGTAGATGCCGAGGGTGAGTGAGGAGAGCTGGTGTTCGGAGACGAGCTCGTCGCGGAGTTTGTTCCAGTCGGTTTCGGCGAGGTGGGTGTGGAGGTAGAGGCGGTGGCGCGTGGCGTCGAGCATGCAGGCGACGACGAACTCGACGACGGCGTCGGTGTTGGCGCCGGGGGTGTGGACGACGCGGACGGAGCGTGCGCGGCAGGCGTGGAGATCGATGTTGTCGAGGCCGACGCCGGCTCGTCCGACGACGCGGAGTTTGGGTGCCTTGGCGAGCAGCGCGGCGTCGACCTTGGCGTAGGTGCGGACGATCAGCGCGTCGGCCTCGGCGAGGGCCTTATGGAAGGTGGGGTCGTCGGTGGATCGTTCGATGACGGTGCAGCGTTCGCGCAGCCAGGTGACGCAGTCTGGGGCGAGGGGTTCGGCGACGAGAACGGTCGGCACGCCGTGGGCCCCCTTGGGTGCGCTCGACACCGGGCGTCAGGCCGAGGCGTCGCGGCTGCGGTCTTCGGCTTCGTCGTCCTCGTGGACTGCGGGCTCGATGACGGCGGTCATGGAGCCTTTGCACTCGGCCATGAGGGGGTCGCGGCCGAAGGCGTGGATCTGGTCGCGCTTGAGCTCGGCGTGTTCCTTGTGCGTCGTGGTGCAGACGGCGCGTCCGAAGCGGTCGACGGTCTGGGCGATGAGGAAGCCTTTCTCGGGCTCGTAGCCGAAGACGGTCTTCATCATGGCGATGACATACTCGTAGGTGTGGTGGTCGTCGTCGAGCAGGACGACGCGCCAGAGCCACGGCTGCTTGGGTTTGGAGTCTGTGGAGGACTCGGTCTCAGGGTTTGTGATTGTCTGCGTCATGGTTTAACTGTATCGGGTGGAGAGGCCCCGGCCGAGTCTGAAATTGTTTCCGGACCTTGGGGCCCGGAGAAAGCGGTCTCTGCGAGCTCGATGGCTCTTGCGAGGGCGGCGGCTTTGTTGACGGTTTCCTCGAACTCGGCGTCGGGGTCGGAGTCGGCGACGATGCCTCCCGCGGCCTGGAGGTGGTAGAGCCAGCGTCCGTCCGGTCCGGGTTCGGGTCCGACGACGATGGTGCGGAGTGCGAGGGCGATGTCCATTTCGCCTTCGAGGCCGGCGTACCCAATGCCGCCGCCGTAGGGCCCGCGGCGGGTGGGCTCGATCTCGTCGATGATCTGCATGGCGCGGATTTTGGGGGCGCCGGAGATGGTGCCGACGGGGAGTGCGGCTCTGAGGGCGTCCCACGCGTCGAGGCCGGGGCGGAGGACGCCGGTGACGGTTGAGCTGATGTGCATCACATGGCTGTAGCGTTCGATCTGCATGACGCCGGGGAGGTCGACGGTGCCGGGGGTGGCGACGCGGCCGACATCGTTGCGTCCGAGGTCGACGAGCATGATGTGTTCGGCGCGTTCCTTGGGGTCGGCGAGGAGTTCCTGTTCGAGGGCGAGGTCTTCTTCGGGGTGGTTGCCGCGGCGTCGGGTGCCGGCGAGGGGGCGGTTGGTGACGACGGGGCCTTGTTGTTCGGAGCGGACGCGGCAGAGGATCTCGGGGCTTGAGGCGACGAGGACGGCGCCGGAGGTCTGCATGTAGACCATGTAGGGGCTGGGGTTGACCGAGCGGAGGGCGCGGTAGACATCGAAGGGGTCGGCGGGTGAGGGTTGCTCGAAGCGCTGGCCGAGGACGACCTGGAAGATGTCGCCGGCGCGGATGTATTCGAGGGCCTTGTCGACCATCGCGCGGTGCTGGGCGCGGGTGATGTTGGACTTGAGCTCGCGCTTGGGGCCGGGGCGGTCGATTCGGCCGAGGGGGAGGGGTTTGCTGTGGCGGTGGAGGAGTGAGACGGTTTGTTCGAGATCGGTGATCGCGGTGTCGTAGGCCGCGGTGGGGTCGGCGTTCTTGTTTGTGGTGGGTTCGTCGAGTGTGACGAGGCGGACGACATGGACGGCGGACTCGGCGTGGTCGAAGACGACGATGGTGTCGTAGAAGCCGAATTCGAGGTCGGGGAGGTTGCGGTCGTCGGGCGGGGCGTCCTGGAAGGGGAGGCGGGTCGGCTCGGTGTAGCGGACGGAGTCGTAGGCGGCGTAGCCGAACCAGCCGCCGAGGACGCAGTGGGGGAGGGTTGCGCCCGAGGTGGGTCGGATGAGTGTGCGGGCGCGGGTGGCTTCGCTGAGGACGCCCATGGGGTCGGGGCAGTCGCGTGTGGAGCGGTTGCCGGTGGTGTGGTCGATGTCGGTGAGCTGGTTTGCCTTGGCGATGATGCGGCGTGAGGGGCGTGCGCCCATGATGGAGTAGCGTCCGACGCGGTCGCCTCCCTCGACGGATTCGAAGAGGAAGGAGGGCGTGCGGCGCTCGTCGGGGGCGACGAGGCGGCGGTAGGCGAGGACGGGGGTGAGCTGGTCGGCCAGGAGGCGGACGGAGAGGGGCAGGACGGGGATCGCCCCTGCGGCCTTCTGGAGGGCGGTTTGGGCCTCGCGGGTGAATTCTTCGCGTGTGAGGCTCGGCATCGGGAGCGAGTGTAGAGCGTCGGGCCCGCGTCGGTTACCCTGCGCGTATGCGAACAGAGTTCAGAAGCGGGTGGATCGGCTGGTGTGCGGGCGTTCTGGCGTTGGCGATCGCGCCGGGCGCGGGGGCGCAGCCGATCGAGGGGCTGAACCTCGACGAGTTGCCCGAGCAGGTGCGTCTTGGGGTGCGTGTGGAGATGCACCGGCGATCGGTCGGCGTGATCGATGCGCTGGTGATCGTGCCCGACGGGATCAGCTATCTGCACGCGATCGGGGCGTGGACGCCCGAGCGCCGGTTCCCGGTGCTGATCGACGACGGGTCGGCGCAGGCGGCCGAGGACATCGCGCGATTCTCGCGCGGGTTCAAGCCTTCGGAGGTGATCCGGTGGTCGCACCCGGACGCCATGCCCGGTGACGGGGCCGAGCGGCGGCGCCTGATCGAGAAGACCAAGCGGCGGATCTGGGGGCTGCCCGAGGACGAGCCTGCGGCGAATTCGTGGAAGACCGACCCGAGGCTTGCGCCGGGCGTGGTGGTGATGAACGAGGATGACCCGGCGTGGACGGCGGGGTTTGCGCTGGCGGTTGGGCGGGCGCAGCCGATCGTGTGGTCCGAGCGTCTGGGGCAGATTGGCGAGGAGATGGCGCTGCGCGACGCGGAGCGGTTTGCGAGGTTTGTTGAAGAAGCGTGCGAGGCGACGGGGCTTTCGTGGCGGGAGACGGGCGACAAGCTCGGCGGCGTGACGATCGCGATGCGCGCGCCGGTGCGTCTGAACAACGGCGAGCGGATCGTGGCGCTGACGGACTTTGTCGGTCGGCACGGGGATGACCCGCGCGGGGAGCAGCGCTGGGGTTGGGCGGGGCACATCTTCGGGAACGAGGCCCGCGCGGCGTACATGGCGATGAGCGCGCTGTTTTACAGGCCCGAGCAGGCGTGGCTCTTCAACGGGTACCAGACAACCGGCAGCCCGTGGACGGACTACAACCTCGCGCCGGCGCGTGAGCAACTGGAGGGCATGGGGCTGCGCGTGGCCGACCAGGGCAGGGCGGGGTCGCACCGGGCGTGGCAGCTTGCCTCGCAGCGTGTGCTGCGGGCGGGGCTGGTGATGGTCAACTCACGCGGGATGCGCGACCACTTTGATCTGAACCCGGGCACGGCCAGGCCGGGCGACATCCCGGTGCTGGATGTGCCGACGGCGGTGTACTTCATCCACTCGTGGTCTGCGGTGCACCCGGGCACGCGGGGGACGGTTGCGGGACGCTGGCTGGAGCGGGGAGCGTTCTGTTATTTCGGATCGACGGATGAGCCTTATTTGCAGTCGTTTTTGCCGGGGCCTGCGGTGGCGCAGCGGATGCGTGTGCTGGTGCCATGGGGCGCGGCGACGCGGATTGATCGTGCGCCGATCTGGAAGCTCGCGGTGATCGGCGATCCGCTTTGGGTGGTCGGCCAGAAGCAGCAGCGGGTCCGCGGGGATGTGCCGTTGAAGGACGCGGTCGAGCTGCGGGCGGAGATGGCGTCGGCGGCGCGGGAGGGGCGGCTTGAGGAGGCGGTGCGGCTGCTCTCGGTGATGGGGCGTGACGGGGATGCGGCCTCGCTGGTTGCCTCGGCGCTGCGCGACAACCCGGAGAAGGTGACGCCCGGGCTGGCGCATGCCGCGTTGATGCCGGTGTTCAGGGCGGGGCGGGGGCAGGACTTCATCGAGCTGTATCGAAAGCTCGGCCCCGACGAGGCGAACGATCCGGCCAGGCGGGACGCGCTCTGGCATGTCGCGCGGCCGATGCTCGAGGGGTCTGAGCCGGAGCGGGTGATCAACCTCTTGCTCGACCATGTGCGCGATGACGAGACGGGTTCGGACGCCGCGGCGATCGCGCGGGCGATGGGGCGCGCGGGGGGCACGGGCGCGGCGATCGCGTACCTTGACCGCATCGAGCCGCGGAACGATCGCGACCGGCGCGCGATGGAGGCGGCCAGGCAGAGGCTGCGGGGGCAGCCGTAGGCCTGCGAAAAGGATGATCGGTGCGGATTGCGCTCGACGCTGGCGTTCAGTCGCCGACGCGGTCGCCTGCGCGTTCGACATTGCGCTCGGTGCGGTCGGCGGTGCGGTCGACGCGTTCTGCGGTGGTGTTGGCGCGGTCGACGCTGTCCATGGTCTTGTCGAAGGATTCGCAGCCTTGCATCACGGCGACGAGGGCGGCGCCGAGGACGAGCGTGGAGAGGGTCTTGGTCTGCCTGCGCATGGCGATCACTCCTTGGGTCATGGTCCGATGATTGTGCCGGGGCCCGAGCCGCTGGGATCCCCGAGGTTTGCAGTTTACGAACCGATGAGGGATCGTGCCAACAGCGCCGCGATCGCTGACGCGGATTCGGGGGCGGGGCGCTGGTTGTGACGCCTGTGGCGGTCGTGGCGGGGCGAGCGTTAGAGGCGGGGGCGGATTGGGCGGCTGCCGCCGGTTGAGACGAGCCAGATGCCTGTGAGGACGAGCACGCCGCCGGGGATTGTCCAGGCCGAGGGGATCTCTTTGAGGATGATCGCGGCCGCGATCCCCGATGCGAGGGGGACGAGCAGGTTGAGCATCGCGGTGACGAGGCTTGAGAGGCGCGAGCTGACGATGGAGTAGGCGAGCGTCGGCAGAGCCGTGCTGAAAGCGCCGAGACCGATGAGGAGCATCCAGCCCCGCGCATCGAACGCGGTTGCGGCGAGTCCGTCGCCGAGGACGACCAGCCAGAGCAGGACGGGCAGGCCGAACGCGCAGGTGACGGTCGCGGCGACGGGCGCGGGGACGGCGCGGGCCGAGTCCCGGGTCCGCGAGCGCGAGTAGACGAAGCCGGCGGAGCAGAGGGCAGCGCCCGTTGCGAGTGCTGCGCCGATGAACGCGTTGCCGGGCCAGTCGCTCCCGTTGGCCAGGCGTGGGAGGATGCACATGGCGACGCCGACGAGTGCGGAGGCGACGCCGCAGAGCTCGCGGCGTGACGGTCGGTGCTCGAAGTACGAGCGCAGGATGAGCACCCAGACGGGCGAGGTGCTGATGATGAGCGCGCCGATGGCGACGGGGAGGTGGCGGTAGGTCATCACGGCGAGGGCGAAGTAGCCGAACATGAAGGCGCTGATGCCGAGGCTGGCGGGGTGGCGCAGCGCGTTGAAGAGGGCGGTGCGCCAGCGGCGCACCAGCAGCACGGCGGGCGCGAGGACGGCGAAGGCGATCGAGACCCGCCATGCGAGGATCTCCGCGTCGGGCAGCCCGCCGACGAGGCGGATGAAGACGCCGGGCATCGACCATGTGACGATGAGCAGGACGGCGCTTGGCGGGCCGAGGCGGTCGGGCTTGCGGGATTCTGGTTGGCCGGGGGCGGGCATGGAGGCGGATTGTTGGCGAGAGTGGGGAGTGGGGAGTGGGGAGTGGGGCTTGGGGTGTGGGGCGGCAGTTGGTAAGATGTGTTTGGGCCGAGATGGGATCGGGTCGGTGCTTGGGGGCTGCAGAGCAGGGAGTTATGAGGATGGACGCTCAACGGAAAGACCCCGAAGAGTTGAGTGTGGAAGAGCAGATCCGGCTGGGGCTCGAGCAGAGCATCGAGGGGGCCCGTGGCGGGGCGACGCTCCGGACCACGAAGTTCCCGATCATTGGTCATCCTGATCATTCGAAGCCGTCAGGGGGGATCGGCGGTTTGTGTCTTCGGGCGGCGCCGTCGGTGTGCTTTGCGTTGATCGGGTTTATCGCGCTCGGGGTCGCGGCGGTCGGGGGACCGAGCTCGCCGATGGCAGAGCCCTACTCCCATGTGGGAGAGTTGGTGTACCCCGCCCTGTTGATCGGCGCGGTGTTTGCGGCGCCGATGGTTTTGGCGGTGTTGTTGTTCGTCGTGGCTGTGATTCTCGTTGCCGGATCAGTGCGGGAGCGGACGGCCGCGTTTTTTGACGCGCTGTCGCGGCTGACCCCGCACTTCGCGGCGGTCGCGGCGGCGCTCGCGGTGCTGGCGACGGCCTCGATCGTCTATGCGACCACGGCGCCGAACATCGACTGGATCAGAGGCGAGCCTGGGCTGACGGGCTGGCACGCTGCGGCGTTGCTGCCGCTCTCGCCGCTGGCGGCGTGGGGAGCGTTTGTGGCGGTGCGTGGGCGGGCGGCTCGGTAGCTGACGCACGAATCCGCTACCCTGCGGCCATGAGCGAATCCGTGTTCCGGCTGAAGAAACTCGATCAACGGCTCCGCGCCGCCGTGGGCGAGTTTTGGGCGACGCGCGGGCGGCAGGAGCAGAGCCAGGGCGCAGCCTCCGGCGAGCGAGATCGCGGCGGTCGTTCGGCTGTGACTGGGGGCGGGCACGGGGATGCGATCATCGGGTTGCTCGCGTCGCTGCTGGTCGAGAACGGGGTGCCGGAATCATCGATCTTCACAAGGCGGCGCACGGTCGATCTTCCGCTCTTCTTCAGGCCTTGCCGGGACTGGGACCTTGTTGTGGTTCACGAGGGGAAGCTAGTCGCCTGCCTTGAGTTCAAGTCTCAGGTCGGGCCGTCATTCGGCAACAACTACAACAACCGTGCCCAGGAAGCCGTAGGAGACGGTCACGATCTTGCTGTCGCGTACCGGGAGGGGTTGTTCAAACCTTCGCCGCGGCCTTGGTCGGGGTTTCTGATGTTGCTTGAGGACGCGCCGGGGTCGCGATCGCCAGTGGCTGTACGGAAAAGCCATTTCGCTGTGGACCCGGAGTTCGAGGGGGCGTCGTACGCGAAACGGTACGAGATCACACTCACGAGGTTGGTGCGCGAGTCGCTGTACAGCGCTGCGTCGCTCGTGCTTTCGTCGCGCGGGGATCCGCCGAAGGTGGTCGTTCCGAGCGAGGAACTCGCGTTCAAGCGCTTCGTGCTGTCGATGATCGCCCACGCTTCGTCGGTGATCGCCGAGTAGGTTTTGTTTCGATGACCTCGACGGCGGGCGAGGGCCGCCCCAGCACACCCTCGGAGGCTTCGGCCTTCACGCGGCGTGCGGCTCTGGCGAAGTAGTCGGGGTCGATCTCGGTGAGGATGCTGTTGCGGTCTGTGCGGATCGCGGCAATGCTGGTCGTGCCGGTGCCGCCGAAGGGATCGAAAACCGAGTCGCCGGTGAACGAGAACATGCGGATGAGGCGGTAGGCCAGTTCGATCGGGTAGGGGGCGGGGTGGTCGCGGGTCGACGCGCCCGTGAGGTCGGTCCAGACGGGGCGGAACCACTTGGCTTGCTCTTCCTTAGTCAGACGCGATGTGGCCCGTTGGTCGTCGGTCGGCTTGCGGTACGCGCCGGGCTTGCGGAGCATCAGGATGTACTCGACATCGTTCTTGATGATCGCGTTGGGCTCGTAGGGCTTGCCGAGGAAGCCGCCGCCGTTGCCCTCTGCCTCGAACGCCGCGTTGGCGATCTTGTTCCACAGGATCGGCGTGAGGTAGTCGAAGCCGATCCTGCGGCATCGGACCGAGATATCGGCGTGCAGGGGGAAGACATGGTGTCGGCCGTTGTTCTTTCGGCGCGCGACGCAGACATCGCCGACATTGCAGACCAGCCGCCCGCCGGGCGCGAGGATGCGGAAGCAGTGCGTCCAGACCTTGTCGAGTTCATCGTGGAAGGCTTCGTACTCGTCCATGTCGCCGAGCTGGGACGGGTGGTCGTTGTACTTCTTGAGGTTGAAGTAGGGGGGTGAGGTGACGACGAGGTGGACGGATTGATCGGGGATCCAGTCGAGCTCCCTCGCGTCGCCGAGCTTGAGCGTGTGGCGGGTTGCGGGGCCGTCGTAGGCGCGCAGCTCCGGGATCGCCGTCGCCTCGGCGCGGGTGCGGCGCGTGGCCTGGGGCTTGGGGGCGTGGTTTTCGATGACGCTCTTGGATGGGGGCACTCGGATCCTCCGGGGTAGGCCATGATAGCGAACATTTGCCGCCCGCGGAGCGTTGTCGGCTGCTCTGGTAGGCTGCCCGGGCAGGATCAGGAGGCCATCCCATGCCCGCTATCGAGGTTGTTGTCGATGACATCACGCTGCTGGAAGTCGACGCGATTGTGAACGCGGCCAACTCGCGGTTGCTCGGGGGCGGGGGTGTGGATGGGGCGATTCATCGGGGGGCGGGGCCGGAGTTGTTGGAGGCTTGTCGCGGGCTGCCGGAGTATGCGCCGGGGCTGCGTTGCCGCGAGGGTGAGGCGGTGGTGACGCCGGCGTTCGGGCTGCCTTGCCGAATCGTGATCCACACGGTCGGGCCGGTCTGGAACGGCGGGGGCGAGGGCGAGGCGGAGACGCTGGCGAGCTGCTATGAGAACGCGCTGCGCCTTGCGGCCGAGCACCGGGCGAGATCGGTCGCGTTCCCGGCGATCAGCACGGGTGTGTATGGCTATCCGCCGGACAGAGCCGCGCGGGTCGCGGTTGGGGCGGTGCGGCGGGTGTTGACGGAGGTGGGGGTGGTTGAGCGTGTGGTGCTTTGTGCGTTTGATGAGGATGCCGCCGTGCATCTGCGCGACGCGATGGATGAGTGACCAGGTTTACAATTGCCCGATGTACGCGACGGGCGTGAGCCGTTCGACAACATCGACATAGCCGTCGATCAGCGCCAGGCCGTCGTCGAGGCGGCGGTAGCAGATCGGTGCTTCTGTGCGCAGCGAGGCGTCGGTGATTCTCTCGGGGATGTAGACCGCGCTGCGCATCGAGCCGAAATCGAACGAGTCGGTGGCCCGCTTGGCGTTGGAGCGGGACATGGTGCGGCCGGTGCCGTGGGGGAGGCAGCGGAGTAGGTCTTCGACGCGGTCGGTCGCGCGGACGATCGCCATGTCGTCGAGCAGGTTGGAGGGGATCAGGGCGTGCTCTCCGGGCGCTACACGCTGCGAGCCCTTTCGGATCAGGGCGCCTTCGTCCAGCTCCTCGTAGTGGTTGTGGTCGCGGTCGAGGCGGTCGATCCCCGGCAGGAGTTCGACGAACGGGCCGAAGCGGCGTTCGGCGATGCGGAGCACCTCGGCGCGGTTGTCCTTTGCCCAGGTCTTGATGCGGTCGAACTCTTGGTCGAATGCCGCGGGCTGGTCCACGAGCCCGTCGACCAGCCCGCTCTCCTTTCGCGAGCCTGTGTGCACGACGAGGCAGACGGATTCGTCGGTGTGCGAAGCCGCGGCGTCTAGGAAGTGGTTGCCGGAGCCGAGGTCGCCGAGGCCCTTGTTGCGTCGCTCGGCGAGGTCGTCGCAGAGGGTGTCCCATGTCGCTTTGAACTCGTTGGTCGGGATGTCGTCGAGTTGGAGGCGGGTGCGGACGACGCAGATGCCGCAGCCGACATCGGAGAGTGCGAATCGTCGCCAGTCTGCGGCGTCGGTGAGGTAGCTCGTGCCGGTGGGGAGTGGGCTCTTGCCGGGGCAGGTGTCGGGAAGGCTGATGACGCGCTTGGCCCGGCGCAGGGCGTCGGCCCGCTCCAGCCATCCGTAGATGACCTGGTCGGGTTCTGAGGAAAGGTTGGTCAGGAGCCCGCGATCGTTTGTCATCCCGTCCCGCCTGCTTGCTCGTTGCCGCCCGGATCGAGGCCTCAGCGTACCGAGTTTATGTACGGGGGGCCATCCTGATGCAACGACCGGCTCTTGCTCCGCCTACGCCAGGATCTCGACCCGCGTGGTCTTGCCCTCTTGCGGCTCTCGCCGGACTTTGAGTTGGAGGAAGCGTTCGATGACTTCGGCGTTGGTTTCGGCGTGGCTGGTGAGGGGGCCGGTTCGGAAGACGCCGCGGCCGGCCAGGGCGAGGGGGAGCAGGAGCTGGTCGGCGAGGTGGCGCCAGATGGGCACGCCCGAGGCGAGGTAGGCCCGGACTTCGGCGATGGTCTCCTCGGCCACGGCTTCGGCGCTGACGCCGAGGCGACCGAAGCCGGTGAAGACCTCGGTGATGTGCTCGCTCTCGACCTCGATGTTCAGGATGTTGCCCGGGCCGAGGCGGTCGCTGAGCTGTTCGATCATCAGGGCTTCGGCGTCCCAGCCGAGCTTGCGTTCGACGACCGCCAGCTCGCGCTTGGCGATCTCGCCGGGGAGTGCGGCGATGCTGGCGACGGCTCGGCGCCCGAGGATTTCGCCGCGGTCTTCGAGTGTGAAGGGTGTCAGCTCGCGGCAGGGCTCGATCTCGGCGCGGACGATCCCGCCTCCGGCGGGGTAGAACCCGTGGCGGATGAGTTCGATCTGCAGGCGCGGGCCGAGGCGCTCGATGAGCGGGGCGTAGGCGCTGGAGAGGAAGTGGACGCTGGGGGCGGCGGGGTTGTGTGTGCCGCCTTTGACGGTGACGGTTGAGGGTTCATCGGCGGTCATGAGCGCCGGCAGGAGGGTTTGGAGGACGAGCGTTGTGCTCCCGGCCGTGCCGATGGCGAAGGAGTATTCGCCGGCGCGCACGCGCCCGGGGTGGAACACGAGCGAGCGCGAGCCGATCTCGGCGCCGTCGGCCTTGCCGCTGCATACGGCGCACGCTGCTTTCACGGCTGTGAGGTGCTGGCGGAGCAGGCCGGGGCGATCGCGCCCGTCGCGGATGTTGATGATCTGGAACGGTCGTCCGGTGACCATCGAGAGCGAGAGCGCGGTTCGGAGGATCTGTCCTCCCCCTTCCCCCTTTGCCCCGTCGAGCTCAATCATCGGCCTTGCTCCCGTCCTTGATGACGAACTTTGCTTCGAGGCGTGCGACCTCGCTCGCGAGCCCCGCGAGCTCGACGGAACGCAGCACCTCGTTGAAGTCCTTGTAGGCGTCGGGCGCTTCGTCGATGGGGTACTTGCGGCAGTTGGTCAGGATGTCGCGGTCGTCGAACGATTTGTCGACCTCGGCCTGGTCGAGGGTTCTTGCCGCGGCCTTTCGGCCCATGATCCGGCCCGCGCCGTGGTTGACGCTGTAGCACGACTTCTCCGCGCCGGGTTCGGCGACCATCACCGACGAGCCGGCCTGCGGGTTGCCGGGCAGGAGGATGGGATGGCCCGTCTCGTGGAAGGGTGTGCCCTCCAGCGCGTGGTGGCCGGCGGGGAAGGCTCGCGTCGCGCCCTTGCGGTGGATCCATTGGGGTCGGTTGTCGAGGATCTCCTTGCGCGCGATGTTGTGGCTGATGAAGTAGACGAGGCGGCCCGTGATCCCGGGGAAGACTTCCTGGAAGGCTTCGAGCACGAGGGCGTTGATGAGCAGGTGGTTGACGGTGGCGAAGTTGGCGCCGAGCGCCATGTCGTCGAGGTAGGCGTCGGCCTCGGGCGAGCCGAGGGGTGCGTGGACGAGCTGGCGGTCGCCGCCGGGCAGGGGGATGCTCCACTTTTCGAAATGGTCCTGGAGGGCGCGGAACTGGCCCGCGGCCAGATCGTGGCCGAACCCGCGCGAGCCGCAGTGGGAGAGGAAGGCCACGCCCCCGTCGACGAGGCCGAAGACTTCCGCGGCCTTTCTCGCGCGATCGCCATCACGGAGCCGGACGACCTCGCACTCGCCGAAGTGGTTGCCTCCGCCGTAGGAGCCGAGCTGGCGGACCTTGCCGGGGAAGCGTTCGAAGAAGCGCGGGTCGCGCTTGTGCAGTTCGAGTCGTGCGCGGAGGGCGTCGTGGGTGGCGTTGTGGCCGGTGTGGGCGCTGTCTTCGCAGCGGTCGGCCCACTCTGGCGGGATGCCGAGCGCCTCGCAGACCTCGGGCGAGGCGCCTTCGGCGACGACGCGTTCGCCCAGGTCGAAGCGGACGGGGCGTGACTTTGGCACGCTGCGCTGGCCTCGCCCGGCGCCGGTGGGGGTGCGCTGGCAGATGGCGTCGATGAGGGCTCGGCGTGTCTTTCTGTCAGAGATGGCGTGCTCGTCGATGTCGATGGCGAGGAGGCTCATCGAGCACTTGATGTCGACGCCGACGGGGCCGGGGTAGATGTGGCTGTCGCTGGCCATGACGCAGCCGACGGGTGTGCCGTAGCCGATGTGTGCGTCGGGGTTGAGCACGACGCGCGAGACGCCGGGCCCGCGTGCGGAGTTGATGGCCTGCTTGATGCAGCCCTCGTCGAAGGTGGCTCTGATGGCGGGCGTGCCGATGACGGTGATGGGGCGTCGGTTGTCGGGGAGGGGGAGGATGGCCTCGGCCTCGCCTGTTTCGATGTAGGGGATGTTCATGGGGTGGTGCTCCGTTCTTTCGGAATCTCAGACTTCCTCAAACTCGCCGATGTTTTTGTGTGTCATCTTGCCGAGCTCTCGGATGTCGGCGAGGAGGCGCTTGATCGTCGGCTCCGGCAGGTCTCCCTCGACGATCAGGTCGATACTGATAAAGGTGTGTGTGATGCGGACATTGACGCCATCGATGGTGATGGTGTGAAAGCGATCTGCATAGATGTGGCTTTCGCGCTCGTTGTCATCGCCATCTTCGTGGTCGGGGCTCGCCGCCTTCTGAAGCGGATAGCCGACCTTTTCGAGGATGTCGCCTGTGTGCCAGCCGAAGGAGGCGTAGGGCCCTTTCTTGTGGTCTTCGTCGCACATCATCGAGAATTGTCGCCAGCTGGAATGGTCGGTGAGCTGCGTCCACTCGCCCGAAGAGGTATCAAGGTGGTAGGTGTCGAAGTTTCTGCGGAATGCGGCGTTCTTCTGGTCGCCTTCTCGATCTCGCAAGATCTCGCCCGCATTGATCTCGATCGTTCTGCCGTCGCCGAGCAGCGCGGCCGAGTGTTCGTGGATCCAGCCTGGGTGAGCGCCGGCCGTTGGGAACGGGGAGATCGAGTAGTCTCTTGTGTCTAACGCGAAGACAGGGGTCGTTCCCGGACGGCGATCTTCCGTGTACCCCAGCGAGCCGATGATGATGATGCGGTCGCCAACGAGCGTCGCGGTGTGGAAGTCGGTCGGGGGGAAGACTTCCTTGGGGTACGCGTAGATCTCGATGGCGTCGCCATTTTGCACCACGACATCGTTGTAGATGCAGAAGTCCGGGTCGTAGTAGTCCTCGTGCTCGCCGCCGATCGTGATGCTGCGACCGTCGGGCATTTTCACACGCCCGGCCCCCATCCGGGTGAAGCACCACTCGGGTTTGCTGGGCGAGAGGTAGTCGGGTTCGAGGCCGAGGGCCTCGCGTGCCCGATTCGGCGTGAATCTGGTTCTCACCATCCAAGCCCAGACGGGGTTGTCGACCCGTTCCGGGTTGGCGCGCCCGAAGCGGCGGGGGCTGTGCGAGAGGAATTGCTGCGGCGTGATTGGGTGGTCGGCCATCGGTCGCTCCTTGGAGTCGGTGAACGGTCGAGTGCCAGTATTGCACACCCCGTGCCAAACCCGCCTCCGCCACGGCGCGGGCGAGCCAACCCCCGCTGGTGGCGTCAGGAAGAGGGATTTTCTTGGAGGTCGTGTTTTGATAGGGCAATCGGCTTTGGCCAGAATCCGATAGGCTGATATAGTGATTTATCCTGTAAGATCGCCGTTCGGAGCCTCGCAATGCCCAGCCAACCCCTCCGCACCGTCGTCCTGGGCATGCTCGGCACTTCGCTCGACATCGGCAAGGGGCCCAAGCGCTGGCAGCGGTGGCGGCCGAGCGTTTCGGTGTGTCAGCACGAGGACCTCCTCGTCGATCGTTTCGAGCTGATCCACGACCTCCGCTCGACCGGCCTTGCGCGGCTGATCGAGGCGGACATCGGCGCTGTCTCGCCCGAGACCGAGGTGGTGCGCCACACGCTGGAGCTCGCAGACCCTTGGGATTTCGAGGAGGTGTACGCCGCGCTGCACGGGTTTGCTACGGCGTACCCCTTCGACACCGAGTGCGAGGACTACCTCGTGCACATCACGACCGGCACGCATGTGGTGCAGATCTGCAACTTCCTGCTTACTGAGGCGCGGTACCTGCCCGCGAGGCTGCTGCAGACGGGCCCGCCGCGGCGGGACGCGGCGCGGTCGGGGACCTACAGCATCATCGACCTGGACCTTTCGCGCTACGACCGCCTCGCCTCGCGTTTCGAGCGGGAGCACACCGACGCGATCGCCTCGCTCAAGGGCGGGATCGAGACGCGGAACCCCGCCTTCAACCGTCTGATCGAACGCATCGAGCTCGTCGCGTCGCGCACGACCGATCCGATCCTCATCACCGGGCCGACGGGCGCGGGCAAGTCGCGGCTGGCCGGGCGGATCTACGAGCTGCGCCGGCACCGGCGGCTTGTGTCCGGCGAGCTTGTCGAGGTCAACTGCGCGACGCTGCGGGGGGACGGCGCGATGTCGGCGCTCTTCGGGCACCGCAAGGGGGCGTTCACGGGCGCGACGACCGATCGGCCGGGGCTGCTGCGGGCCGCCGATGGCGGCGTGCTGTTTCTTGACGAGATCGGCGAGCTCGGGCCTGATGAGCAGGCGATGCTGCTGCGCGCGATCGAGGAGCGTCGGTTTCTGCCGCTGGGGGCGGACCGCGAGGTCTCCAGCGATTTTCAGCTGATCGCGGGGACGAACCGCGATCTGCCCGAGGCGGTGCGGGAGGGGGCGTTCCGCGAGGACCTGCTGTCGCGGATCAATCTCTGGCAGTTTGCGTTGCCCGCGCTGCGCGACCGGCCCGAGGATATCGAGCCGAACATCGAGTACGAGCTGCAGCGTCTGGCGCGCGAGCGGAACAGCCTCGTGCGTTTCAGCGCCGAGGCGCGCGAGCGGTTCCTGAGCTTTGCGATCGGTCCGGGCGCGGCGTGGCCGGGCAACTTTCGGGATCTTTCGGCCGCGATGACGCGCCTGGCGACGCTCGCGCCGGGCGGGCGCATCACGGCGGAGCTCGTGGATGAGGAAGCGTCGAGGCTGACGGAGAGCTGGGCGGCCGCGGCATCCGGGCCGGTGTCGGGCGACGACGAACTTCTTGCAGAGCTCTTCACGCCCGAGCAGCTCGGAGCGATCGACCTGTTCGACCGCGTGCAGCTGGCGGCGGTGGTGCGGGTCTGCCGCGAGAGCAGATCGATGTCCGATGCGGGGCGTGCGCTCTTTGCGGCATCGAGGGCGCGGCGTTCGTCGGTCAACGACGCGGACAGGGTCCGCAAGTATCTCGCGCGGCACGGGCTGAGCTGGGAGCAGATCTGGCGGTCGGATTAGGGTCGCGGGCCGCTTGCCTCATCGTGGCCTCATCTTGGCCTCATCGGCGAATGACGCGAACCGGCGCAGAGCTGCACGATCCGCTTCACTCAGGCGGTCAAAGTGTTCGACTAGGAACAGCGCCGTCTCCGCGTGCGCCGACGCGAGTTCGTCGATCTGCGGCGTGTCTTCGACAATTTTGATGATCGCGACCCAATCCGTTGTCCGCGTCCACGGCATCAGCGACATCTGCAGCGATCGCTCGATCTTTGCGTCAGGCCGTGCTCTCCCCCGCAAGCGTCCCCCGGCAGGGGGGCGGTCAGTCCGCGGCTTCGATGTCCACTTTGTGATCAGGGAATGCGGCGAGCACCTGCCGCAGCCACTCGATCGCCCTTCCGCCCCACTTCTTCGAGACCGCGTAGGTGCGCCCTTCGAACTCGATCCGTTCATCGTCCCCCGTGTACCACTTCTGCGGAGCGAACCGCTTGCCCGTGTCTGTGTTGGTTGCCGCGGCGATGAAGTCGTCCTCGCTCCTGTAAACACCGCGGACGGACCAGAACGCGTTCCGCTTGCGGAAGGTCACGCTGTTCGCGATCGCATCGGGGCTCACGCCCTTGCCGCAGAGATATCGGATAACCCGAAGCACGGTCTCTCGCTTGGCGAGCGGTCCGATCCGCTCTCCCTCAGCGATCACGAAGTACTTCGTGTAATCCCGTCCAGACGCTCGGGACTCCCTCTCTTTCCGTGACTTCTCGCGGACTCGGACCTGGTACTCCTCGGCCTCGGGCAGCGGAATGACCTGCTGGACATCCAGCAGCACCCGATCGCCGTCGGCGTAGGGGATCAATCGAACGCAGCGGATGTCCAATCCTCGCTCGTTCAGCCACATTACCGCGGTGGTTACTTCACGAGAGAATTGAGCCGACGCGAGCACGATCCGGACATCCTGAGCAAAGGAGTCTTCGTCGGGCTCGTCCCATCCGAGGTGTTCGAGAATGCTCGTTGCGGCGTCTTCTTGGTCGCGGCCGCTCACCGAGAGAAACCGTTCGTATGCCCCGACCGCTTGGCCGAAGGTCATTGTCGAGACCATCGCGGCGTAGCGGATCGCCTGGAGTTCCATGTGCCCGCCGTCCTCGGTCCGCTTCAGTTCGATGACCACAAGGTTCGCGTCCGTATCCAGCGCGAGCAGGTCGATCCGGCGTCGGGAGTCGTCCCAGTCGCCGAACTCCTCTGCGATGACCAAGCAGTCCGGGGCGATCACCTCGATGCTGTCGCGGAGCAATCGCTGGAGATCCGACCGTTCCTGGATCTTCGCATCTCTGAAAGTTATCGGCTTCTTTGAAAGTATCCCGTTCGGTGTGATCTCGTAGACCGCCATTGCAAACTCCATCTTTCAGACCGCAGCGAGCGTCGGCCGTTCGATCAAGTCGTCGGTGACGCCCGCCGCCTCGTGCAGGCTCATGGACCAAGCGTCGGGCGTCATCCCCGCGAGCGTCAGCAGCCCCAGCGGCGGCAGCGCCGCGATCGCCCTCGCCCGCGGCTGCAGCCCGGGCAGCGACATCCCGAGTTCCGCGAGCCCTTCCTCGCGAACCCTGAAACCCGACATCGCTGCAAACGACACATGCGGCACGGGCCGAGTGTACCGAGTGCCGTATCTTTGCGTCAGCTCGTGCCCTTCGGCACCAAGGGGTCGTGGCGACAGTGGCGGCAGGGGACGCCTGCATCAGCAATGTCCGGCGTGACTCTCCAGATCTTGCAGCAGCGTCTGGTAGCCGTTGCCGCGGATCGCCCCGGATGCGAGCGCATCGCGCACACCTCTGCAGACCTCGTCGAGCTCCATCCACTCGGAGAGGAGGGATCTGCAGCAGATGAAACAGTTCCATCTGTGCAGCGGGTGTGTCGGGTTGCGGATGAGGTAGCCGGTTGTGAAGAAGTCGTCGGGATCGGTGATCTGCCGACCGCTGATCATGCAGACCATGTTCCGGTGCGCGTAGGTCTCTTGGATGAAGTCGTAGAGCTCCGCGGCTTGGTCGGAGAGCGGGTGCGTCTCGAAGCAGGCGCGATGGAACGCCGCGTCGTTGAAGAGAAAGAGCTCGTCCGCCTCGTTCATCACGAACGGCGAGAAACCAACAATGTCATCTTTGGGCGCGATCACCTCGCCGCAGATCCCGCACGCTGTCAATCCGGGCAAGATGAGAGCCACCGCCGGTCTCCCGCCATCGGGCCACGCCGCCCGCCCAGACGGCTGGGAAGGGCCCGGACCACCGGCCGAGTGTACAGACTCCGTCAGGCCCCGAGCGGGGCGTGCCTCCCCCCAAAGCCCCGCCGGCCCGGCCCGGAGGCCAATTGGATACCATGGGGGCGTGACAACGGACATCAAAGACAACATCGTCGAAGCCGTCGGCAACACCCCGCTGGTGAGGCTCAACAAGGTCGTCCCCAAGGGCGCTGCGACCGTCCTCGCCAAGTGCGAGTACATGAACCCCGCCGGCGCCATCAAGGACCGCATGGCCTGCCACATCATCCAGAAGGCCGCGGAGCGGGGCGAGCTCAAGCCCGGCGGGCTGATCGTCGAGAATACCAGCGGCAACACCGGCCTCGGCGCCGCCATGGCCGCCGCCGTTCTCGGCTACCGCTGCGTCTTCACGATGCCCGACAAGATGTCGACCGAGAAGATCAACATGCTCCGCGCTTTCGGGGCCGAAGTGATCATCACGCCGACGGATGTCCCCGGTGACTCGCCCGAGCACTATGTCAATGTCGCCAAGCGCATCGCCAGCGAGTCGCCAGGCTCGTTCTACATGAACCAGTACCACAGCCAGGACAACATCGAGGCTCACGAACTCTCCACCGGCCCGGAGATCTATCGCCAGACCGGCGGCAAGCTCGACGCCTTCGTGACCTCCGCCGGAACCGGCGGCACCCTCTCGGGCGTCGGGCGCTACATGAAAAAGCATGCGCCGGGCGTCAAGATCATCGGCGCAGACCCGATTGGCTCCATCCACGCCCATTACTTCCGCACCGGCACCATGTCCACGCCCCATGTCTACAAGGTCGAGGGCGCCGGCGAAGACATCATTTGCGAGGCGCTCGACCTTTCCGTCATCGACGACTTCATCCAGGTCTCCGACAAAGAGTCGTTCATCATGGCGCGCAGGCTGCTGCGCGAAGAAGGTCTGTTCTGCGGCGGGTCCAGCGGGCTGAATGTCCACGCCGCGGTGAAAGTCGCCGAGGAGCTCGGCCCGGGCAAGATCGTCGTCACCACGCTCCCCGACTCGGGCAACCGCTACATCTCCAAGTACCTCGACGACAACTGGATGCGCGACTACGGCTTCATGGAGGAAACACCCGAGCTCGGTTTCGTCGAGAACATCCTCGCCCACCACCCGCGCGAGGTCGTCACCTCGCAATCCGACGCGCCGCTCAGCGAGCTCATCGAGACCATGGCCCGCCTCGGCATCAGCCAGATCCCCCTCGTCGACGGGAAGGGCAAGCCCCGCGGCATCGTCCACGAACTCGACATCCTCCGGGGCCTGCAGTCCGGCAAGGTGACCGGCAAGACCAGCGCCGCCGACCTCGCCCACGAGATCGCCGGCCTTGTTCACCCCAAGACCCGCATCGAGGAGCTCTACTACATCTTCGAGCACGACAATGTCGCCCTCGTCATCGACAACGAGCGGATCGTCGGCGTCATCAGCAAGATCGACCTCATCGAGCACATGTCCTCGCGCTACCGCGCCGCCGCCCACTCCTGATTTTTCCGCCCCGCCCCCGCAACACGCACGCCCGCACACATCGAGCCCGAGCCACACGGAGCAGCCCCGAATGGATCCGAACGCCAACTACGCCTTCGCCACGCGCGCCGTCCACGCCGGGCAGTCGCCCGACCCGACCACGGGCGCCATCACCACGCCCGTCTACCAGACCTCGACCTACGCCCAGTCATCCCCCGGCGTGTTTAAGGAGCCGTACGACTACTCCCGCAGCGCCAACCCGACCCGCACCGCGCTCGAGGCCAACCTCGCCTCGCTGGAAGACGGGCGTTACGGGCTCTGCTTCTCCTCGGGTGTCGCCGCCATGGCGACCGTCCTCCACACGCTCAACCCCGGCGACCACATGATCCTCGGCGACGATGTCTACGGCGGCTCCTTCCGCCTCGTCGACAAGGTCTTCGCCAAGCACGGCATCGACTACACCACCTGCGACCTCACCGACGCCGACGCGATCGACCGCGCCGCCACCGACAAGACAAAGCTCGTCTGGTTCGAGACGCCGACAAACCCCATGCTCCGCGTCGCCGACATCCGAGCTGTCGCCGAGCGCGCCCACGCCCGCGGCATCACCGTCTGCGTCGACAACACCTTCGCAAGCCCCGTCCTGCAGCGCCCCCTCGCCCTCGGCGCCGACATTGTCTGCCACTCATCGACGAAGTACATCGGGGGCCACGCCGATGTCGTCGGTGGGGCGTTGATCGTCAACGACGACGGGCTGCACGAGAAGCTGCGATTCATCCAGAACGCCGCGGGCGCCGTCCCCGGCCCGTGGGACTGCGCGCTGCTCCTCCGTTCGACCAAAACGCTCCCGCTCAGGGTCGAGCGCCACTGCGACAACGCCGAGAAGGTCGCCGCCTTCCTCGAAGGCCACAAGCGCGTCCGCGGCGTCATCTACCCCGGCCTGGAATCGCACCCGCAGCGCGAGCTGGTGCGCAGGCAGATGTGCCGCGCCGGCGGCATGATCTCCGCCCACCTCCAGGGCGGCCTCGAAGACGCCCGAAAGTTCCTCGAAGCCCTCCGCCTCTTCACCATCGCCGAATCCCTCGGCGGCGTCGAATCCCTCGTCGAACACCCCGCCATCATGACCCACGCCTCGGTCCCCAAAGAGCAACGAGAAAAGCTCGGCATCTCCGACACCCTTGTTCGCTTCAGCGTCGGCATTGAAGACCCTGCCGACCTTCTGGCGGACATTGAGCGGGCGTTGGGGTGATCGCGGGCTTAGTTCGGCACGGGGACCGTGGTCGTTAGCAGCCACGCCCCGATGTGAAAGCCTACTGATGCCAGCGTGATCCAAAACAAGACGCTGGCGATACTGTGCAGTCGATACAGGCCGATGGCATTCAGTGGGCTCAGCATGGATCTGTTGACCCATCGCCAGTGCCAAGGGCGTTCTGCGTCCTCGGCCTTGTGCCACTGGGCCATCCGCCGCTTCCATACTGGCAAGATCCGCCGCCAACCGGCGTCATCGCCAGCCAACGGATGGCCCGGGCCGTAGTACTCTTCGAGCGTCGGCGTGCGCAGCACGCGGTCGGCTTGGTCGCGCAGGATGCCGACGCGCAGCGTCAGGAAGCCGCGCAAGGCGTTGTATATCAGGATGATCGCGGCGGTGGGCACGAAGACCCACCACAGTGCTTGTGCTCCGCCAAGCAATGCCCACCAAGCGGGCGTCTGCGTGTGGGCGGTGTCGAAGTGCTCCAGCCATGACCGTACCACCTCCGCTCCGGCGGGCGCCTCGGCCCCGGCTTCGAGTGATGCCCGAATGCCTGCGTAGACGCGGTCGGTGACGGTCAACGCCAGCACCTTGCCCGCGTACGGGAGCACGAACGCGACCACCAGCAACAGATGCACAAAGAACATCGGGCCCGTGTACTTGCGTCGAAGGACCGACCATGGGTCCTTGGCGCCGCCCTCAATGTCCAGTCGCTGTACGGCGTTGTCGTCAAAGAGAATGCCCGTGGCCTCGCGCACAGTGGCGTGGTCGAGGTTCGCTCTGTGCATGTTCGCGCGTTCGAGTCGGGCATCACTGATGTTCGCGTACTCGAGATTCGCACCATCTAGATTTGTGTTTTTGATACAGGCGCCGATAAGTCTTGCATGATCGAGCCGTGCCCCATGAAGGTCTGCGTTTTCAAGACTGGCGTAATAGAGGCTGGCATCGCCAAGGCGGGACCAAGCGAGATTCGCGTGGTCGAGTGTGGCCCCACTAAGCACCGCGTGCTTAAGGTGCGACCACGTGAAGTTTGCGTGTTCAAAGTGGGTACGAGAAAGATCCGCGTTCTCAAAATGTGACCATTCAAGATTCGCATGCTCTAAGTGCGTGCCGGAAAGATTCGCCCGTTCCATGTGGAGTGTCACACCATTCTCCCGATGGAAATCGCGGATGATTGACAGCAAGCCGAAGCGACCGTTGTCTTCTCGTGCCGGATCGATTCTCTCGGCGTGGGCCTCGCACCGAAGCAGCAGGGCCAAAATCCACCAGTCGCCGCGAAACCTCTCTTGCTCGTTCAACAACTGATCAATGCACGCATCCCCGAAGGCCGCTCGCGCCGCATCCTCGTTGAAGGCTTGTTTGTTCTCCCCGTCGCTATATGCCGGGCTGTCCTCGGGGTAGATGGGCCAGGCGATCGCCTCTGGCTCCGGCAGACTGTTCCAGTCGAAGTGCTCGGTCTGCGGCGGTGTGCTATCGGCCATTGCGGGCGATGATACTGGCCTTCGGGGCTGCTCCCGGTCGGTGCACTCCGTGCCGCGACTGACCTCGTCTCATCTTTGCGGCATTCGGCGGCATCTCAGGAGGCCCGGCTGGGACCCGCCGCGGCGGATCGACGGGCTCGAAGAAGTTCGGGAAAAAATTGGTATTTTGGCTTGAAATTGGCCTGGTTGGCGCATATACCTTCAAAATATTTGAAGGTTTGTGCAGTGCCATACCGTGACGCCAAAGCAGCCCATCGCAGCCTGACCGAGGTCGCCGCCTCGCAGGGGGGCTATTTCACCGCCCGCCAGGCCGAGGAGGCGGGGTACGACGCTTCGCACCTGAGCTACCACCTCTCGGCAGGCAACTTCGAGCGGGCGGGCCACGGGCTCTACCGCATCCCGACGCTGCCGCACTCCGAGCACGACGACCTCGTTCGTCTCTGGCTCTGGAGCCGCGGGCGAGACGACCGGCCCCGGGCGGTTGTCTCTCACCAAACGGCGCTCGCGCTGCACGATCTGGCGGAGTTCATCCCGACGACGATCCACCTGACGGTTCCGCCGGGGTTCCGCAAGAAGCCGCCCGAAGGGTGCGTGCTGCACAAGGCGCGGATCGAACTGGGCGAGACGCAGCCGTTCGACGCGCTGCCGGTCACGACGCCGCTGCGGACGCTCCGCGATCTCGCGGGCGACCCGTCACTTCCGACCGAGCAGTTCGAGAACGCAGTGGCGGCGGCGGTGCAGCGCGGGCTCATCCGCCAGAGCGATGCCGGTCGGCTTCTCGGGACTGATCGTGGTCAAAGGCAAGCGAACGGATCGGCGGGCGGACGATGACTCGGTCGTACGCCGACGCCGCCGCGTTCAGGCAGGCTCTTGAGACACGGCTCCGCAATGTCGCGCATCAGCGGGGCGTGCAACTCCAAGGACTTCGGCTGAAAATTGCGATCGAGCGCCTGCTCGCAAGGCTCTTCCACGAGCCAAGCCCGCCGTGGCTTCTGAAGGGCGGCTACGCCATGGAACTCCGATTCCGTCCGAAAGCGCGAGCGACGCGCGACCTCGATCTGACCCTCGGCGATCCGGTCGCGCCCGACGCGGTCACCGAACGCCTTGCGCAGGTGCACGAAGCCTTGATGAACGCGGCCGACCTCGATCTCGGCGACTTCTTCGAGTTTGAGATCCCGCCGGCCCGAAGCGAGCTGGCCGCAGCGCCCGGCGGCGGCGGCGTATTCAGCATCATCGCGAAGGTGGCCGGCCGCGAGTTCGCCAGATTCCACATCGACATCGGGTTCGGCGATGCTGTCTTCGGTGGACCGGACCGACTGGTCGGCGACGATCTACTCGCCTTCGCACAGATCCCGCCTCCGATCGCGCTGGCGATCCCGAAGGCCCAGCAGTTTGCGGAGAAGATCCACGCCTACACATTCCCGTGGACCGATCGCGAGAACACGCGATCGCGCGACCTCGTGGACATGGTGCTTCTGATCGAACGGGGCGAACTGGATAATCACGAGGTTCGCCGGGCCGTGATCGAGACTTTCAACCACCGCCGCAGGCACCCTCTCCCGGACAACCTCAACCCGCCGCCGAAAGCATGGTCCGCAGAGTTCCCCGCAATGGCGACGCAAGCCGACATATCGACTGCGGATATGGACGAGGCTTTCACGATCTTGGCTTCGTTCTGGCAGGAACTCAAGCCGTTCGACGACAGGGAAGCCTGACCGATCCCTCGATGATCGCAGACCTTTCCCAGCCCGATCAATGTCGGCATGAAGCTGTAAGAAATGGAGCCGGGGGGAATCGAACCCCCGTGCCGCGGCAGTCAGTAGGGCGCCTCTACGCGCGTAGTCGTTGATTTAATCTCGGTCTAGGGGCGGCCAACGACAGCCTCCCTTTCGACCCAGTACCCGGTGAACCTCCTC
>JAFIFZ010000079.1 GCA_020831775.1 Phycisphaerales bacterium | reverse complement strand
CCCCCCCCCCCCCCCCCCCCCCCCCCCCCCCCCCCCCCCCCCCCCCCCCCCCCCCCCCCCCCCCCCCCCGCTACCGCCTCGCCAGCCTCACCCACGCGCAGATGAACGCCCCCAGCGCCAGCGCGATCGCTCCGTTGGCCTGGTGGGCTGTCGCCAGCAGGGTTTCGGCCGTGCCGACCAGCGGCGTCTCGGCCAGTTCTTCGGCCGTCGGCGCCCGCCCCCTCGGCCCGCCCGAGAGCACCACCGCCAGCACGACCCACCCCAGCGCGAACTGGAGCACGATGACGCCCATCAACGCCTTGCCCGAGAGGTTCAGCGTCCGCTTGCGGGGATCGGTCTCAGACGGTGCGCTCGTCGCCGCGGCAGCCGCCATGAACGCGAACGCCACGACGACAAACGAGAAGAGCACATGCAGCCCCAGCGCCGAGTGGGAGATCATCTCCGTCCCTTCGACGCCCTTGAGCTGGCGGTAGGTCGCCCCGGTGATCAGTTGGAAGATCGCCGCGTGCACGAACCCGGTCGAGAAGACCTTGAGCTTCCGCGAGTACTCCAGCGCATCGCGGTCGATCGCCCGCCACCCCGGGCTCAGCCACGCGGCCTGCGCGACCACCAGCATGAAGAAAATCTGCCCGAGCACCCCGTGGGCCGCCCCGAGGACCTCAAGGTTTTCCTTCACACGCACGCCGCCCAGGAGCCCCTGCACGATCACCAGCGCCAGCAGCCCGACCGCCGCCAGCTTCGCCCAGCGGCGGGGGTCGGCGATCAGCACCCAGAGCGTCAGCACGATCGTCGTGATCCCGACGAATGTGCCGAACAACCGGTGGGTGTGCTCAAGGAAGATCCGCGAGTCCGACGCCATGTAGGCGTAGGGGAAGAGGAACATGTTCTCGCCGTAGGTCGTCGGCCAGTCCGGCACGGCCATGCCGCTGTCGCTGCTGGTGACCAGTCCTCCCACCAGAAGCAGGGGGAAAACCGACGCGGCCGTTACGATCGCAAACCGCCCCAGCCAGAGGTGGGGGGTCGGCTCGGGCAGGTCAGCCTTGGCCATCCCGCGACCGATCGCGCCGCCGATCAGCCCGACCACGGCGCTGACCCCGAAGAACCCGCCGAGCATCACCAGCCAGTCGTTGCGGAGGTTCACCCCCCCCCCGATGTCGGTCTGGTCGGCGCCCTCGCCGAGGACGGCGGCCAGGAGCAGGCTGTTGATCGCCGCGGCGATCAATCCCCCGATCAGGCCGGTCGGGATGGCGAGCTTGCGTCCGGCGGCTTTGGCGACCCAGGCGCAGGCGATCAGTTGGGCCAACAGAAGCAGTCCCGCCGTCATCGCAGTCGGCGATCCGACCCCGGGCAGGTGGACGACGAACGCGCCGCACCACATCGCGACCGCGGCGACGAACCCGGCGGTCACGGAGGTCTGCAAGAGGAGGGTGCGGGGAGGGGAAACCGGATTTTCGGATAAGATTTGTGTTGTGGTCGCCATTGGTGCTCAGAGCCTGCGACTGGGTCTCAGTTACGGTCAGACCGGAATTTATCTCTTGACATAGTAGGCGGAGGGGTGACGATTGCTGCCCCGCTGCAACCTGTTCTGTTGTACAGTTGCGGCTCTCCCGACCGAGCGGGAGCGTGTGGGGATGGCGTCGCTGCGGTTGCGTCGCGTCCGTCCGAGTGCTCGTGCAGCTAGGAGGAGTCGCTTTGCTCTTCCCCAAGTGGGTAAACACGGTCCCGACGGTGCTGGCCATGGGCGGCGGCGGCGGGGCTCTGATGACCGTGGCGATGGTGTGGTACTTCTTCACGCCCAAGTTCTGGGTTATGGGGTACATGCCCGAACAGCCCGGCGCGGGCTTCAACCATCAGATCCACGCCGGCAAGCTCGGCATGGACTGTCGGTATTGTCACACGCACATCGAGGAATCGCCCGAGGCGAACATCCCGCATGTGAGCGTGTGCTACGGGTGCCACGCCGAGGGGCGTCTGAACCCGCGGAGCTACAACGCCGACCGCGTCGAGTTCGTGCGCACCGCCTACGAGAACGACGAACCGATCCAGTGGCGCCGGGTGCACAAGCTCCCCGACTATGTGCGCAACTTCCCGCACCATGTCCACCTCCAGGCGGGCGTGAGCTGCTACTCGTGCCACGGGCAGATCGTCGGGATGCCGGTGGTCTACCAGGCCGAGTCGCTGAGCATGGGGTGGTGTCTTGAGTGCCACCGCGCTCCGGAGGACCACCTGGTGCCGCCCGACAAGGTGACCGAGCTGACCTGGGTCGAGTCGGAGCTGTCGGAGCGTCGGTCGATGAACCGTCGCGAGCGTCGTGTGCACACGAGCGACTTGATCGCGGCCCTGCGTGAAGCGCCGCCCGAGAACTGCGGCGCTTGCCACCACTGACCCGTGTCCGGACGGGCGGGCACAACGAGCAACCCTCACCGGGACCTTGACGGTCTCGGCCAGACGAAGGCAACAGGACCCATGTCGAAGCATGATCAGTGCCCATCGACACGCGGGAAGACCGCGCCGCCCAGCACCCGCGAGCTCTCCCGCGTCGGCGGGACGGGCCAGCAGATGTGGCGGAGCCCCGAGGAGCTCGCGGACACTCCCGAGTTCCGCGACATGGTCGAGCGCGAGTTTCCCGCGGGCGCCAGCGAGTTGCTCGACGGCTCGCGCCGCACTTTCCTCAAGCTGATGGGGGCGGGGTTGGCGCTCGCCGGCGCCGCGACGATCCCCGGCTGCCGCAGGCCGGACCACAAGATCCTGCCCTACTCGCGTTCGATCCCCGAAGACATCGTCATCGGCAAGCCCTTGTACTTCGCGACGAGCATGCCGCTGCCCGGCGGCGGGGCCGAGGGCCTGATGATCGAGACGCACGAGGGGCGTCCGACCAAGGTCGAGGGCGGCTTCCTCCACCCGGTCAACCGGGGCAAGAGCACGCAGTGGTCGCAGTCGTCGATCCTCGAGCTTTACGACCCCGACCGCGTCAAGGGCGCGATCTACAACCCGCCAGACGACGAGCCGACGAACGCGACCTGGCCCGACTTCCTGAACTGGTGGACCGGGCGAGCCGAGGGCATCGAGAACCTGCAGGCCCGCTACGACGACAGCCGCGGGCGGGGCCTGGCCTTCCTCGTCGATCGCAGCAGCAGCCCCTCGCGCCAAGCGGTCCGCGACCGTCTGCGTGAGCGTTGGCCCGAGGCGATCTGGGCGGTGCACGAGCCGGCGCAGTCGGACAATCCGCGTCGCGGCACGGAGCTGGCCTTCGGCTCGCCCCACCGCGAGTTGCTGGACCTGAGCCGCGCCGATGTGATCTTCTCGCTCAACCGCGACTTCCTCGAAGCGTGCAGCGTGAACGAGCCCATGGCGCTCAGGCACGCCCGCGACTTCGCCTCAAGACGTGGCCCGAAGGAAGCCGGCGACTCGATGAACCGGCTGTATGTCGTCGAGAGCGCGTTCACCAGCACCGGCGGGTGCGCCGACCACCGCAAGGCGGTCGCCCCCTCACGCGTCGCGGCGTACGCAGTCGCTCTCGCGAGCACGCTGCTTGAGGGCGTTAGCGGCGAGGGCTGGTCGCGCCTGCGTTCGGCGCTGAACGATGTCAGCGTCCCGCGGGGCGACGACCTGGACATGGCCTTCGTCCGCGCCGCGGCCGACGACCTGCGGACGCACACCGGGCGCGCCGTCGTGCTGGTCGGCCCGGAGCAGCCGGCGGAGATCCACGCCCTGGCGCACGCGATCAACGCTTCGCTGCGGTCGATCGGTTCCGACCGCGTGGTCGACTTCCTGCCCCTGGACCCCGACAGCGACGAGTGCGCCCCGGCCGACGGCGCCAAGGCGATCGCCGACGCGATCGACGCGGGTCGTGTCGAGACGCTGATCTGCATCAACACCAACCCGGTGTACGACGCGCCCGCGGACCTGAACTTCGCGGAGAAGTACGCCAGGGTCCGCCGGACGATCACCCTTTCGACGCAGATGACCGAGACGGGCGAGGCGTCGCTTTGGCAGCTCAGCCGCGCGTGCTTCCTCGAAGCGTGGGGCGACACGAAGGCGGCCGAGGGCACGATCGCGCCCGTGCAACCCGTCATCGCCCCGCTCTACGCCCCGGCGTACAGCGAGATCGAGTTGCTCGGCTGGTTCACCGGCGAGGAGGCGTATCTCCCTGTCGAGAACGACGGGCGTTCGCGCAGCACGCCCGACGCCCGCCGCATGGCCGACGGCCACCGCATCGTCATGCACACCTGGCGTTCGCTCGGCCTGCTCGGCGAGGTCGAGGGCCCGGGCTCGCGTCCGGTCTTCGATCGCGACCCCCAGCCCGACCCCGAGGACGAATCGGCGATGGCCGCTTGGCAGGAGCGCGAGGACGACCGCCAGAGCCGCCTCGAGGCGTGGGAGCGGGAGAACCGGCGTTTCGAGCGCGAGCTGGACCGTCCCTGGCGGCGCGCCCGTCAGAACGGCGTGGCCAACATGCCCTCCAGGCGTCGCCCCGAAAACGCGATGGCACGCGGGCGCGTCGACGGCGTGGGAGACGCGCTCGCGGCCATCGCTTCGCGCATCGGCTCGCTCCGCGTGCCCGAGGCCCCGCGTTCGGAGAACCTCGATGTCTTCTTCTACACGGGCCCCGTCGGTGACGGCCGCTTCGCCAACATGCCCTGGCTGCAGGAGCAGCCGCATGTCGGCACCCGCGTGGTCTGGGACAACCCGGTCGTGGTCAGCCCGGCGACGGCCGAGACGCTGAACCTCACGCCCGACCCCTATACCCGCAAGGAGCCCAAGGCCCGCATCGCGAGGCTCACCGTCGGCGACCGTTCGATCGATGTGCCCGTCTGGATCATGCCGGGCATGGCCGACGGGTGCGTGGGCGTGATGCTCGGGTACGGGCGGACGGCCGCCGGTTCGGTCGGCGACGGCGTCGGCTTCAACACCTACAAGGCGCGTTCTTCGCAGCGCGGGCTCATGGCCCGGGGCGCCCGCCTGACCAGGACCAACGCACGCTACTTCATCGCCAGCACGCAGAACCACTGGTCGCTGGAGGGTCGCACCACGATCTTCCGCCAGATCGACAAGCCCTACTTCGACAAGTACGCCGCCAAGCCGATCGAGGCGAAGCCCGACGAGATCTACGGCATTTACGAGAAGAAGCTGAATATCGCCGAGCAGCTCGGCGAGCTGGACCACACGCCGCCGAACATCAGCGCGTATTCGCACCCGTACAACCAGTCGCGCGGCGATGTGAATCCCGACCGCACCGTCCGCGACCGGCTGGGGCGCGAGACCCCGCCCGTCTATGCGATGCGTCCGCAGTGGGGGATGACGATCGACACCTCGACCTGCATCGGGTGCGGGACCTGCACCGTCGCTTGCCGGTCGGAGAACAACATCCCGGTGGTGGGCAAGACCGAGGTCGCCCGTGGGCGTGAGATGTCGTGGATCCGCGTCGACCGGTACTTCACCGGCGACGACTGGCGGACGCCCGACGAGATGGTGCACCAGCCGATCGCGTGCGTGCAGTGCGAGAACGCGCCGTGCGAGGTGGTCTGCCCGGTCAACGCGACGGTGCACGGGCCCGAGGGCCTGAACCTGATGGTGTACAACCGCTGCATCGGCACGCGGTACTGCTCGAACAACTGCCCCTACAAGGTCCGCCGGTTCAACTTCTTCGACTGGGGCCAGACGAAGTTCAACGGCCGCTTCGCCTTCCAGGACCGGATCGGCGCCCGCCCGGACAACCTGAACCTGATCCCGCCCCGCCTGCGGGAGCGTGTCGATCAGGTCAGCCGCATGAAGCACAACCCGGATGTGACCGTCCGCTCGCGCGGCGTGATGGAGAAGTGCACCTACTGCCTCCAGCGGATCAACCGGGCCCGCTTCGAGATGAAGCTGAAGCACCTGGAAAACATCCCCGACGGGTTCTTCCAGACCGCCTGCCAGCAGGCCTGCCCGACGAACGCGATCGTCTTCGGCGACATCCTCGACGAGACGAGCGAGGTCTCGAAGCTGCGTGCGAACCATCGCAGCTACCTCCTGCTTGGCTACCTGAACACCCGCCCGCGGACGAGCCATCTCCTCCGCGTGCGGAACCCCAACCCGAGGCTCAGAGAGCCCAAGGACCCCAAGGCGTACGCCTCGGTCCCGGGTGGCGGCGTTGGCGGTGTCCGCCAGGGCCTGTTGCATGATCCGACACGAAGACATGAAGACGCCGGCTATGTCGGCAGTCTGAGCGTTCTGGGGGTGCACGCATGAGCGTTGAGCATCCGGACCAGCGCACGGTCGAGCAACTGCTCGGGCGTGAACCGGAATCCAGCCAGCCGGCCCCGCACGACCCGGGCGACGGCTCGCTGATCGACGACCCGGCGCTCGAAGCGCCGCTCGTCCTGGGCGGGCGGTCCCTGCACGAAGTGACGGAGATCGTCTGCGGCTACGCCGAGCGCCCGGCGCCCAAGTGGTGGCTGCCGGCGCTGCTCGTCAGCGCGTCGGTCGCGGGCCTTGGCACCATGATGATCCTTTACCTGATCATCACGGGCGTGGGCGTGTGGGGTCTGAACAACCAGGTCAACTGGGCCTGGGACATCACCAACTTCGTGTTCTGGATCGGCATCGGCCACGCCGGCACGCTGATCAGCGCGATCCTCTGCCTGTTCAAGCAGAAGTGGCGCACGGCGGTGAACCGCTCGGCCGAGGCGATGACGATCTTCGCAGTGACCTGCGCCGGCATCTACCCGGCGATCCATGTCGGGCGGATCTGGTTCATCTGGATGGTCTTCCCGATCCCCAACGCCAACGCGATCTGGCCGAACTTCCGCTCGCCCCTGCTCTGGGATGTGTTTGCCGTCAGCACCTACGCGACGGTCTCGACCCTGTTCTGGTACATGGGGATGCTGCCCGACTTCGCGACGCTGCGCGACCGGGCCGACCGGCGCCTGCGCCGGGCCATGGCCTCGGGCGGGGCGCGGAGCCTGCCCGACACGCTGCGGGCGTACATCTACGGCGTCTTTGCGCTGGGCTGGCGGTTCAGCAACCGGCACTGGCACCGCTACGAGGTCGCCTACCTGATCCTGGCGGGCATCTCGACGCCGCTGGTGCTCAGCGTCCACTCGATCGTGTCGTTCGACTTCGCCACCTCGGTGGTGCCCGGTTGGCACACGACGATCTTCCCGCCCTACTTCGTCGCGGGTGCGATCTTCGGCGGCTTCGCGATGGTGCTGCTGCTGTTGATCCCGGCGCGTGAGCTGTTGCCGAACTTCAAGGACCTGCTGACGCTCCGCCACATCGAGAACATGGCGAAGATCCTGCTGGTCACCGGGATGATGGTGGGCTTCGCGTACGCGATGGAGTTCTTCGTCGCCTGGTACGGGGCCAACGAGTTCGAGTTCTATGTGTTCATGTTCAACCGTGCGGTGCCTGACTGGCTGCACGAGAGCGGCGCGCCGTACTGGTGGGCCTACTGGACGATGATCTTCTGCAATGTCGTCTCGCCGCAGGTGTTCTGGTTCAGGCGTTGCCGCCAGGATGTCCGGATCGTGTGGGGCGTGGCGCTCCTGGTGACGATCGGGATGTGGTTTGAGCGTTTCGTGATCATCGTGACGAGCCTGCACCGCGGGTGGCTGCCGGCGCAGTGGCACATGTTCTACCCGACGATCGTGGACATCCTGACCTTCGTGGGGACCTTCGGGATCTTCATGACGCTGTTCCTGCTGTTCCTGAAGTTCCTGCCGATCTTCCCGATGGCGGAGATCAAGGCCGTGATGCCGCAGGCCGACCCGCACCCGGATCCGGAGGAGGCTCCGGCGATGGCGGGCGCCCGTGGCGACGACCCTGAGGCCGCCGGCGGCGCCGCCCCCGCGCCCGCCCCGGCCCACCCTGAGGAGGGCCGCTGACATGGCTCTTGCCGACTATCTGCCGATCCCGACCTCCAAGCTCCCCGCGCCGCTGCGGGGCCCCTCGACGAAGTTCGTCCTCGAGGACGGCACGCCGGTGCACGGGATGCTTGCGCAGTACTCCAAGACGCCCGACCTCGTCCACGCGGTCGAGGCGGTGCGCGACGCGGGGTACAAGGTGTGGGACTCCTTCTCCCCCTTCCCGATCCACGGGATGGAGGAGTCGATGGGGTTTGCGCGGACAAAGCTGCCCTACATCATCGGTGTCGCGGGGCTCTCGGCCGCGGCCATGGGCTACCTGCTGCAGTGGTGGATCTCCAACGATTACCAGATGGTCGTGCAGGGCAAGCCCTACACGGCTTGGGAGCCGTTCGTGCCGATCACCTTCGAGATCGGCATCCTGATCACGGCGTTCACGACGCTGCTGGGGATGTTCGCGTTCAACGGGCTGCCCAGGCACCACCACCCGCTGTACCAGAGCGAGCGGTTCCTCTCCAGCAGCGACGACAAGTTCTTCGTCTACATCGAGGCGACCGACGAGCGCTTCGACCCCGAGGCGACGCGGAAGCTCCTCGAAAAGACCCATCCCGACCACATCGAGCTGATCGGTCAGCGCGACTGACGCCCCGACGGAGGCTCCACTTGACTGCCACGACACACCAAAGAGGACGCCCGGCGAGCCGCGCTGTTGCTGCGCTGGCGATCGGCGCGGCGCTCGCAGCCTCGGCGGGCCTGACGGGCTGCCGGGGCGACCGCAGCGACAAGCCGCCGCGCCAGTTCCTCCCGGACATGGACGACCAGCCCCGCGTCAGCCCGCAGGGCTCGTTGGCGCTCTTTGACGAGACCGACGGCGGGCGCGCGATGCGTTTGCCGCCCGCGGGCGTCGTCGCGTTCGACCGGCACGGGATCGACCCCGTCCGCCACGCGGACGAGGACTGGTACCAGCGCACCATCCAGCCCGGGCGCGACGCGCTGCTCCGCGAGAACAGCGAGCGGTTCCACGGCGTTGTCGCCGGGGTCGACTTCCGCTTTGCGTGGGAGTCCGGCGACGCCGACCCCTTCATCCACGACATCCCAATCCCCGTCGACGCGGAGTTGATCGGACGCGGGCAGAACCGATACGACATCTTCTGCGCCGCCTGCCACGGCTACGCCGGCGAGGGCGGGGGCGAGAACATCGTCGAGACCGGCGGGCCGGTCAACCGCTACGAGCAGTACGGCGGCCTGGTCGGCCGGCGTTGGTCGTACGCCGTGCCCAGCTTCCACGACGAGCGCTACCAGAAGGGCGTCGAGGATCCGGGCGGGCGCGACGGGTACTTGTTCTACACGACAATGTACGGGGTCGGCTTTGAGTCGCCCGAGGATGTCGGCAAGGGCCTCCGCATGCCCGGCTACAGCCACGCGCTGAGCGCCGGCGACGCGTGGGCGATCGTCGCGTACATCCGGGCGCTGCAGCTCTCGCGGAACTTCCCGATGGCCGAGCTCCGCGACGATGTGCCCGCCGAACGCGACGCCCGCGAGCGTCTGCGTCGCCTGCGGATGGGCGGGGCGGGGACCGCCGAGCGTCCGGCTTCCGGCGCCGACCTGCTGGCGACTGATCGCGGCGAGATCGAAGGGGGTGCGCAGTGACCCAGCTCTCTGCGACGCAGTACAAGCGCCGTCTGAAGCGGATCGCCGAGCACCCGGCGATGAGCGCCGAGAACATCACCGCCGACCGGGCCTCGATGGACAAGGCAGCGGCGATCATGATCGGCATCGGGGCGCTGCTCCTGGCCCTGACCGCCGCGGGCGCCGTGATCGTCAACGGGCGCCACGCGCTGGCGTCATACGCAGTGGGCGTCTACGCCGTCACCGCGATCAGCCTGGGCGCGATGTTCTGGGTGATGGTCTTCGAGCTGGTGCGTTCGGGCTGGAGCGCCGGGGTCCGGCGCCAGTTCGAGAATGTGATGATGAACATCCCGCTCTGCGTGGTGCTCATCGCCCCGATCCTGATCTTCGAGCTCGCCGCCGGCGGCGTGCTGTTCCACTGGATGATGGGCGACGCCGACGAATACCTCGTCAACAAGAAGTCGGCGTACCTGAACCCGGCGTTCCTGGCTGTCCGGTTCCTGCTCTACGGCGGGATCTGGATCCTGCTGGCCATGAAGCTCTGGGGCTACAGCATGGCCCAGGACCAGACCGGTGACCGGTACCTGGTCAACAAGGCCCGGTTCACCAGCAGCTGGGGCATGCTGCTGTTCGCCCTCTCGGTCGCGTTCTTCGCCTTCGACTTCCTGATGAGCCCCGACTACCGCTTCTTCAGCACGATGTGGGGCGTGTACTACTTCGCGGGCGGGACCTTCTCGTCGATCGCGGTCGTCGCGATCATCTGCTGCCTCGCCAAGTTCTTCGGACGCATGACCGGCGCGATCACCGCCGAGCACACCCACGACATGGGCAAGCTCATGTTCGGGTTCACCGTCTTCTGGGGCTACATCGCCTTCAGCCAGTACTTCCTCATCTGGTACTCCAATATCCCCGAAGAGGTCGCCTGGTACACCCACCGCAAGGAGAACGGGTGGGAGGTCCTGGCCTGGCTGCTCGTCTTCGGCCACTTCCTCATCCCCTTCATCATCCTGCTCCAGCGTCCGGTCAAGCGGTCGCTGGTCGGGCTGGCGATCGTCGGGGTTTGGCTCCTGGTGATGACCACGATCGACAAGACCTGGATCGTCCGCCCGATGGTCTACATCCGTGATTTCGCCCAGAACGACCCCGGCCCCGCCGGATGGTGGCTGGATGTCGTCGCGGCGGCGGGCGTGTTCGCCGTCTGGGGCGGCTTCCTCGTGCGTCGGATCGCCCGGGTGCCGCTGATCCCCGTCAGAGACCCCAGGCTCCTCAAGGCCCTGAAGCACAAGAATTATGTCTGAGTTCAGGGTCAGAATCTCCGCTGGAGGGCCCTCGCCCGCAAACGCGGCGCGGACAGCCCTGTTCTGTCGGGGAAGAATGAATACTGTTTGGCAAGACCGGCGAAGCCCGGATGGGGCAGCACCATGAGCGACGAACCGAGACATCTCGAGGTGGACCACACCGAGCCGGACGAGTGGCACACCCACACGCCCGATGAGGGGCCTCCCCAAGAGGAGCACACATCGCGTGTGAACGCCGGCATCCTCTTCCTGGTCTTCTGCGTCATGACCGTCAGCCTGACGGTCACTGTGGTCGCGCTCATCTTCTACTTCAGCCAGCACACCACGGCGCTGAAGACCGAGCTGCACGAAACCACCGACTGGCGGACCGACATCTCGATCCCCTACCGCGAGAGCGCCCGCCAGGCCCTCACCGGCTACGCCTGGGAAGACGAAGACAACGAGGTCGTCCGCGTCCCCCTCGACCTGGCGATCGACCGCGTGATCGAGCGGTACTCGGAAGGACAGGAGTAAGGCCCGACGGGCCTTGAAGGACACACGGCAGAGCACCCATGAAGCGTTCGTTCACATCCAGCCTCGCCAAGCGCCTCACCATAAGCCTCGCGGTCATCGCCGTCGCGGCTGTCTGCGTGGCGTCGAGGCCAGCGACGGCGCAGGGTGTGCTCAACGAACTGCCCGAGCCGGCCCGCGGCGTCGGCATGGACGACCGCCTGGGCAACCGCGTCCCCTTCCCGATCATCGTCCGCAGCGAGCTCGGCGAGGCGGTCGACCTGGCGAGCTACTTCAACAAGGGCAAGCCCGTCCTCCTCTCCTTGGTCTACTACGACTGCCCGCTGCAGTGCCCGGCGCTCCTTGAGAACCTCTCGCAGACCATCGGCGAAACGCCCTACGAGCCGGGCGTCGACTACACCGTCCTCGTCGTCAGCTTCGACCCGACCAACACCGAGAAAATGGCCCAAGAGGCCAAGCGCGACGCGCTGGTCCGCCACGAGCTGACCTACGGCCGGCGCGTCAACGAGGACACCCGGCGCGGCATCATGTTCCATGTCGCCGGCGAGGCCGAGGCCCGGCGCCTGGCCGACGCGGTCGGCTTCCGCTACAAGCTGCTGGTCAACGGCGAGTACTCGCACCCCTCGGCCCTGATCGTGCTCAGTCCCGAGGGCGTGGTCACCCGCTACCTTCCCGGCTTCAACACGACCGACCAGAGTGTCGGGCCGATGCTCCGCATGGCGCTGCTGGAGGCGAGCGACGGGCGGATCGCGCGGGGCTTCATCGACTGGTTCGTGCACACCTGCTTCACCTTCGACCCCGACGCGGGGGCCTACAACATGGAGGCGATGGCGGTGATGCGCCTCGCCGGGGCGGGCACCATCGTGCTGCTCGGGGGGCTGATCGGTGTGATGTTTCTGAAAGAAAGACTGCGTCGACGCCCGGCGTCGGCGGGCCCTGTCCGGCTCGCCAACGCCGCCAACCGTCCGACGCCCGGATTCACGGGGCCCAGCGCATGAACCCGTTTCTCGGTCTGTTCGAATCGGCGAGAGCCGCGACCTTCCTGGCCCAGCAGGGCCCGGTGGCCCGCTTCATCTTCGGGCGCGACCCGCAGGAGGCGACCTACTCCGCCGGGGTCGAAGGTCTGTTCATGTTTATCTTCTGGATCAGCACCTTCGTGTTCATCGGGCTGATGGCGATCTCGTTCTACTGGGCCGTCAAGTACCGGCGCCGCCCCGGCGTCGCCCCTCAGCGCAGCCCCAGCCACAACACCGCGCTGGAAATCACCTGGACGATCATCCCCTCGATCATCTTCATCTCGCTCTTCTTTGTCGGCTTCCGCGTCTACGCCAAGCAGGTGATCGCCCCGTCCGACGCCGTCCGCCTCGACCTCATCGGCTACCGCTGGGGCTGGAACCTCTACTACCCCGGGGGTGTCACCTCGACGGAGACCCTGCCCGCGGGCACGCTCTCTGCGTCCAGTGTCCCCGTCTTCATGTTCCCCGAAGACACGCCGATCTTGCTTGAAATGTCCAGCCAGGACGTGATCCACAGCTTCTGGGTGCCCGACTTCCGCTCCAAGATGGACCTCTTCCCCAACCGCAGCACCAGCTTCTGGTTCCGCACCAGCACGCTCCAGCCCGGCGATATGGACAACCCGGACCTGGGCTACCCCAACAAGGAACACATCCTCTACTGCGCCGAGTACTGCGGCGACCAGCACTCCCAGATGCTCGGCCTTATCCGCGTCGTTCCCCGCGATGTCTACGAAAACTTCCTGAGAAACCCCTGGCCCGAGGGCATCAGCCTCGTCGAGAAGGGCAAGCTCCTCCACAGCCTCCGCGGGTGCAACGCGTGCCACAGCCTCGACGGCTCGTCGGGCACCGGTCCGACATGGCTGAACTGGTACGGCTACGAGCACAGCTACACCGACGGTTCGACCCACCTCGCCGACGCCGACTTCACCCGCGAGTCGATCTACTACCCCGGCCGCAAAATCCGCTCGGGCTACCAGAATGTCATGAACTCCTACCTCGGCCAGATCAACGAGGAAGAGATGCGGGCCCTGATCGCCTTCATGCGATCGATCAGCGACCAGGGCGGCGACCCGACCGCCGGATTCCCAGACGAAGAAGAAGAGGAAACCGGCGGGAACTGAATCCTGAAGCGTCCGGCCCCGGCCTCCCGGGGCCCCAGGGGGGGAGCGACCCACACCCACACGAGGGCGTGAACACACCATGAGCACCATCGACACCCACAACGCAGGACAGCACGCCCACCACGAGGGCAGCTACCTCACGCCCCACGGCGGCGCGCTGGCCACCATCTGGAACTGGGCCACCACGATCGATCACAAAAAGATCGGCGTGATGTACCTCTTCGCCATCATGTTCATGTTCTTCCTCGGGGGCGTGGCGGCCCTCGGCGTCCGGGCCGAGCTCTGGGAGCCGACCCGCGTCGTCACCGAGGTCGTCGAGGGCGAAACGGTCACCAGCTACACCGGCCAGGTGCTCGTCAACCTCGCGCCCATCGTCCCCGGCGTCGAGTCCGAGGGCGGCATCTCGGCGGGCATGAACATCTACAACCGCGCCTTCAGCCTCCACGGGATCATCATGACCTTCATGGTCATCGTGCCCTCGGTGCCGGCGTCGCTGGGCAACTTCTTCCTGCCACTCATGCTCGGCGCGAAGGATGTCGCCTTCCCACGCCTGAACCTGATGAGCTGGTACATCTATGTGTTCGGCTCGATCTTCGCCGTCGCGGCGGTCGTGATGGGGGGTGTAGACACGGGCTGGACCTTCTACACGCCCTATTCAACGATGACCGACGCGGACCACTTACGCGTGGTCTTCGTCATCTTGGCGGCGTTCATATTGGGCTTCAGCTCGATCCTGACGGGCCTGAACTTTATCGTCACGGTGCACAAACTTCGGGCGCCCGGCATGGGCTGGTTCGACATGCCCCTGTTCGTCTGGGCCATGTACGCCACCGCGATCATCCAGGTCCTGGCGACCCCGGTCATCGGCATCACCCTGCTCTTGCTGATCTTCGAGCGGGTCTTCCATGTCGGCATCTTCGACCCGCGCATGGGCGGCGACCCCGTCCTCTACCAGCACTTCTTCTGGTTCTACAGCCACCCGGTCGTCTATGTGATGATCATTCCCGCCTTCGGCATCATCAACGAGATCATCCCGGTCCACGCCCGCAAGAAGCTCTTCGGCTACCGGGCCATGGCCTTCGCGACGCTCGGCATCGCCGCCGTCTCGTTCCTCGTCTGGGGCCACCACATGTTCACCGCGTCCGGTGAGCTGGCGGCGATGATCTTCAGCGCCCTGACCTTCCTCGTGGCCATCCCGACCGCCATCAAGGTCTTCAACTGGGTCGCCACGCTCTACAAGGGCTCGATCGCCTTCAACACCCCGATGCTCTACGCCCTGAGCTTCCTGTTCATGTTCACCATCGGCGGGCTCACCGGCCTCCCCCTGGCCACCCTCGCCACCGACCTGCACCTGCACGACAGCTACTTCGTCGTCGCCCACTTCCACTATGTCATGATGGGCGGCACGATCATCGCCTTCGTCGGGGGCATCCACCACTGGTGGCCCAAGATGTTCGGCAAGCTGTACAACGAGCGCTGGGCGATCGTCGGCTGCGTCCTGGTCTTCATCGGCTTCAACCTGACCTTCTTCACCCAGTTCATCCTCGGCACCCGCGGGATGCCGCGCCGTTACGCCAGCTACCCCGACGAGTTCCAGTTCCTCCACCAGCTCTCGACCATCGGGTCGTGGATCCTGGGCATCGGCTTCCTGATCCACCTGGGCGTCTTCGTCCACTCGCTGGTCGCCGGGCGCAAGGCCCCGGAGAACCCGTGGGGCGGCCTGAGCCTCGAGTGGGAGACCGAGAGCCCGCCCATCGAGCACAACTTCCACCACGAGCCGATCGTCAAGCACGGCCCCTACGACTTCGACACGGTCCAGCCGCCGCACACCGACCCGGCCGAGTTCCCGATGCCCGAGCCGCTCCGCCCCGGCGAGCGCACGCACTGACACCCATCCCCGCCCGGGCCGACCAGCCCGGGCCGGGGCTTTGAAACCAGCCGGGCCCAGCGCCCGGCCGACAAGAGCCTGACCCTGCCTCACCCGGAGGGGGCCCGATGACCTCGATCGAGACCGGCGGCAATCCGCCGCAGCACAACCAGCAGCCCCCGGCGCTCTCCACCGAGCCCAGGTGGAAGCGCCAGCCGTTCGCCAACCACTGGCGGAGCCACGCGGAAGATTTCGACGCGTGCAAGATCGGCATGTGGCTCTTCCTGACGACCGAGGTGCTGCTGTTCGCGGGCATCTTCGTCGCCTACGCCGTCTTCAGGATGTGGTACCCCGAGGCGTTCGCCAACGGGTCGCACCACCTCGATGTGCACTGGGGCGCGCTGAACACGGTGATCCTGCTGATCTCGTCGTTCACCGTCGCCGCGAGCATCCGCAACGCCCAGCTCAACCAGCAGGGCCTGCTGAAGATCAACCTGAGCATCACGCTGGTCTGCGCTTTGCTCTTCATGATCATCAAGTTCACCTTCGAGTATGCGCCCAAGTGGGCCGAGGGCAAGCGCCCCGGCGTCTGGTTCAGCTACCCCTTCGCGGCCGACCCCAACGAGCACATCTGGTGGAGCCTGTACTACACAGCCACCGGCATCCACGCGCTCCATGTGCTCATCGGCGCCGGGGTCCTCTTCGTCGTCCTGCTCAAGTCGTTCAAGGGCTGGTACGGGCCCAAGCACTACACCGGCATCGAGGTCGCCGGCCTCTACTGGCACCTCGTCGATGTGATCTGGATCTTCCTCTTCCCCCTCCTCTACCTCATCCACTGAACGCGCACGCCAGTACCCACAGGAACCATCTGCCATGGCCGACCAGCAGCACCAAGGCCCAGCCGGAAGCCCCACCTCCGAAAAGGAGAAGTTGGGCTTCGACCCGCACGACCCGCACGGCTTCCACGAGGGCGAGGAGCACGGGCACCACATCCTCTCGATGCGGATGCTCGTCGTCATTCTCGCCTTGCTCCTCGCGCTGACGGGCCTCACCGTCGGCTCGGCCCAGGCCGAGATCATCATCGCCGAAGAGCTCGGGATCTCCATCCCCCAGTGGGTGAATGTCACGATCGCGATGACCATCGCCACGGTCAAGGCGATCCTCGTCGTCGCCTTCTTCATGCAGCTCTACTACGACACCAAGCTCAACACGATGATTCTCCTCTTCTGCCTGCTCACCTTCGGCCTCTTCATCGGCTTCACCTCGATCGACATGGGCAACCGCGACCGCATCTACTCTTGGAAGGACGGGCAGCACACTCCCGGCGGCACCGGAGGACTCGGCTTAGAACGCGGCGCGTTCGACAGCGACCGGAATCCGCGCCGCACCACGGTCACCGGCCCCGACGGCGAGGACACCGGCCGCACCCGCAGAGCGAGCGAGGAAGTCGCCGGCGCAATCACCGATTACTCCGCCGATCCGGATGTCGCCCGCACGCGCATCGACGCCGATGTGCTCGAACGCCTCGAACGCTACCAGGAGCGCCGCAGGGCCCAGCGCCCCGCCGCGAGCCCCAACCGCGTCACCGACCTCTCCTCGCCAAGGCTCTTCGCCCCGCCGGACGACGAAGACGGCGACGGCAACAACTGACTGAAAGCGGGCCCGCCGCAAACTCGGCGTCGGGGGGGATCCAACCCGACGACCACCATGAACCGAAGACGACTCATCCCCCTCTCGATCGCCGGCGCAGCGCTGGTGGTCTTCGTTCTCTCGGGCTTCTCGCTCTTCCGCCAGATCGACCGCTACAACATCGAGCAGCCCCCGCAGATCTTCTACACCTTTGTGCTCAATGTCCCCGCCTTCGAATACGCGGGGCGGCGGGTCGAGGTCTCCGGCGAGAACATCCGTGAGGACGGGACAGGCGAGGTCGTCGTCACCTACGGCGACGAGACCCTCAGCCTCCCAGTCACCATCCCCGCCCGCGTCACACTCCCCCGCCTGGAGCGATACCGCGACTGGCTCGTCTTCGTGCTCTGGCGTGAGAACGAGGGGTTCGACCCCGAGGAGACCCGGCGCTTCATGGACGCCGGGCTGATCGAGGGCAACCTCGTCGCTGTGCGCAAGGTGCCCAGGCCCGGCACCGACCCCGAGAGCTTCGGCGAGGTTTTCCGCAGCGACTGGTCGTTCGACTTTTTCACTTTCGATCCAGAGGGCGGGTTCGATCACCAACGCCTCGTCTTCCCAGAGTCCGAGCGGGCCTTCCAGCGCCGCGTGCAGCGGGCCGAGCGCGACGGCGCGCCCCGCCCCGAGCGCCGGCGCAACGAGCTGCAGCCCAGCACCTGGCAGTACGCGACCGCGATGCACCTCATGGGCGGCAAGCCCCCTAGCGCCGAGTTCACGCGGGGCCAGCTCGTCGAGGCACGCCTCCCCCTCGCGCTGGCGGGCGGGAGCTGCATCATCTTCCTGATCGCCCTCGGCTTCGGCCTCGCGCCCAGGCGGACCGACCAATGGCCGGGCAATGACGACAAAGAGAACGCCTGACGCGTCTCCGCCCCACACCCCTCAAAAGAAAACCGCCGCCCAGGGGCGGCGGTCGGTGATCGCGTTGATCGGGCCGTTGATTACTTGACGATGTCCGCGTCGTCGCGGGTCTGCGTCGGCTGCTGACGCGTCGGCTCGGTGCGGCGTTCGGGGCTCGCCAGCGCGGGGGTCGCCGAGGGGCCGCTCCAGCCGCCGCGGGTCAGGTAGATCTCGACGCGCCGGTTCTGCACCGTGCCGCCAGAGGGGTTGTTGCGGACGATCGGGCGGTGCTCGCCCCAGCCGCTGGCGCGCATCTTCTCGGCCGTGACGCCCGCCGAGCGCAGCTCGTTGCGGACCGAGATCGCGCGGTGCACCGAGAGGTGCATGTTGGTGGGGTGACGCTCGCGTGTCGCGGGGTTGCCGATCGGCACATTGTCGGTGTGCCCGACGATGTCGACATCGTACTGAGCGCCCGCGCCCTTGAGCACCTCGGCGAGCTGGCGGATCGAACGCTTAGCCTGGTCGCTCAGGGCGTCAGAGCCCGAGCCGAAGGTCAGGTCGCTGGCGAAGCGGAGCATCCCGCGATCCGCGTCGTAGCTGATCAGGTTGGGGTAGCGGGCCGCGAGGTCGGCCAGCGCCCGGTCGGTCACCGGGTCGAGCCGGGTGCCGTCCATCTCGTTGACCATCCGCTCGAAGTCAGCCAACGCACGGTCGCGCTCGGAGACCAGGCCCTTGAGCCGGTCGATCTCGCGCTGCTGCGTCTGCATCGCGGTGTACGCGTCGCCCTCGGCGCCGTCGCGGGCCGAGAGGGTGCTGCGGCAGGACTCGAGCTCCTGCTGCAATCGCAGGTTCTGTTCCTGCAGTGTTCTGTTGGTCTGACGCAGGTCGTCGTAGCTGCCCTGCGTGGCGCACCCGCCAAGCCCCATGCCGAGGCCAGAGAGTGCGAGGACCGCCAGCGACAAGCGCCGGCGACGATGAATACTGGACGGGGCTCTGCGCATGCGAATACTCCTTTTTCCGCGCCGCTTTCGGCGGCCGGTCCGGCCCGCGGGGCGTGGCTCCGCCGCACCCGGTCAATGATTCCTTGCCGGCCGACACCGGCCCTGCTTGTCCGAGCATAGCCCGTCAGAGCCTCCGCGCCGACCACAAATACATCATCCCTGAAGCGCCGATCGCGCGCAACCTCCGAGACACCGTGCCCACCAGCAATCCACAGCAAACGACAGTATTTCCGGATCCCCTCGAACAGGCGGTGTCGGTTGCCGCGCGGTCGCCCGTCCTCCTTCGCCTCGACGCCGCGGGCGTGCTCGATCCCGCAGGCGTCGCTCTCGAACCCGGCTCGCTGGTCGTCGAACTCTCGCCGACGGGGTCGACGCCGACCTACGCCATCCGTGTCCTCGCCTGCGACCGACCCGGCGCAATCGACAAAGCCTCCACCTTCGCCGACGCGATCCGCGTGAGCCTCGCCGACTCGGTGCTGATCCCCGGCCTGGTCAACGCCCACACCCACCTCGACCTCTCGGGCGTCGGCCCGAGGCCCTTCGACCCGGACCGCCCCTTCGCCGACTGGCTCTCGATGGTCGTCCGCGAGCGGCCGAGGACCGACCCGGAGATCGAGGCCGCCGTCAATCTGGGGGTCGACCTGCTGCGTCGCGGGGGCGTCGTGGCGGTGGGGGACATCGCCGGCGCCCTCGGCCCAAGGCCCACCGCCACCCCGTGGAAGACCCTCGCGGCAAGCTCCATGCGGGGCGTCAGCTTTGTCGAGAGCTTCGGGATGGGTCCGGGCCGGGCGAACGCCGCGGCGAGCGTCCGCTCCCTCCTGGAAGCCCACCCCGAGGGCTGCAAGCCGGATCTCCCGGTCCGCCTCGGCCTCTCGCCCCACGCGCCCGTGTCGGTCGACCGGCGGGTCTACGCCGAGCTGGCGGCGCTGGCCCGCGAGTTCGCCCTGCCGCTCTGCACGCACCTGTCAGAGTCCCCGGACGAGCACCTGTTCATCGGGCGGGGCGAGGGCCCGGTCCGGGCGTTCCTCGAGTCGATGCGGCTGTGGGACGAGCAGGGCCCCGATGGCGTCGGCGATGGTGCCACCCCGATCGGGCACATGGCCGAACTCCTCCGCGACGGTCCGACGATCGCCGTCCATGTCAACGACGCCTCGGATCGGGACATCGAGATCCTGGCCGAAACGGGCACGCCGGTGATCTACTGCCCCCGTGCTTCCTCGTATTTCGGCTTCGACCGCTCTCTCGGCCCGCACCGCTACCGTGAGATGCGGAAAGCCGGCGTCCGCGTCGCGATCGGGACCGATTCGATCATCAACCTGCCCGCATCGTGCGTCCAGGCGGGAGGCTCGGGCCTCTCGACGCTCGATGACCTTCGTCTCATCTATCAACGCGGGGACTTCGGCCGTTCGCCGGCGGCACTGGCCGACCTCCTTTTGATGGCAACAATCGAAGGGGCGGGTCTGCTGGGGCTCGATGCGTCCGGGTTCACGATCGGCGCGGGATCGACCCCGCTGGGGATTGTCGCGGTCCCGGTGGACACAAACAGGACCGGAGCGTCGGCGTTGGAACGCGTGTTTTCCGGCGATTTCCCGCCCCGATTGCTGCTGAACGGGAAATAATACGCTTCAGCCGAAACTTCATGCGATCCCGGCACCGCCCGCGCGAGCCGCGCCGATCCAGCGTACGAGGCCCCGATGAGCGCCAAGTGGCACCGCAGCAAAGCATGGGACGACCGAGTCTTCCCGGCTTGGGCTGCGCCCGCCAAGTGGGCCCTCCGCACGCTCAGCTCGATCTGGTTCGCCGTGCTCCTGCTGATCGGCGTCAGCATCTACGGCATCCTGGCGAGCATCCCGATGGGCATGCTGGCGCTGATCCCGACCTATCTCATCTACGCGGCGGTCTTCTGCCTGACGATCGGCGCCGTACTGGGGATCGGGCTGCTGAGCCTGCAGCCGTTCGCGCAGATGTGCGGCCCGGCGGGGCGCTTTGCCATGCGGTTCCTGGGCGGGATCGCCTTTGCGGCCTGCGGCGTGCTCTTCTTTGTCGGCGTGCTCTGGCCCCGGATGGACTACGACCCGGGCACGGGCGAGGGGTTCCGTCTCTTTGCCGCGTACGCCGAGACTTACAAGTCGACGACGCTGCGCCGCCTGCCCGGCATCGAGATGACCGAGCTGCAGTTCTACACCACCTGGCCGATGCAGCTCATGCTGATCCTCTTTGTGATCAACATGATCGTTGCGACGGTGCGCCGCATCGAGTTCAAGTTCGTCAACATCGGCGTGCTTTCGGTCCACTCGGGCATCGTGCTGATCGCCGTCGGCAGCCTCTATTACGGCGTCTACAAGTTGGAGGGCGACACGATGCTCGCCTCCGGGCCCACCGGCGAGAACGGGCTGCCCGAGCCCGGCCCGTGGCAGGAGGTCTTCTACGACCGCGAACGGGTCGCACTGAACATCCGCAGCGAGTTCTCGGGGTGGTACCAGATCCCGCTCGAGCGCATCCCCCGGTACAACGACTACGGGCTGAATGTCACCGCGGGGCCGACGGCGTGGAGCGAGATCGGCGCGCCGGTCGATCGCCCCGAAGACGGCGGACGCACGCTCTCGATCGACACCGGCCACCCGCACGAGCAGACGATCCCGTTGAGCGTGCGCTTCTCGCTCGCGCTGGATCGACTGATCGGGCGTGAAACGCCGGAATTGCCCAATCGCACGCCTCCCGCGACCGATCTGCGCTTCCGCGTCGTCGGCTACACGATGTACGCCGAAGAGCAGCCCCGCATCGACTGGCTCAAGGTGGCCCCCGAGAGCGCGAGCGTCTTCCGTCCGGGCGACGCGCTCAACCCGCTGCGGGAGCTGCGGCTCGGCGCCCCGGATTTCGAGCCCCTGAGCTTCTTCATGCTCCCGCGCATCCCGCGCTGGCGCGTGGCCGAGGTCCCCGACATCGGCGTCGAGTACCTGCTCGACCCGAGCGAGGAGCGCCTCCGCGACCTGCTCGAGCCGCTGCCCGAAAACACCTGGCACGCGCTGATCGCCGAGATCGAGGAGCCCGACGGCGGCGTCCTCCGGCGCGCCATCCGCGTCGCCTCCGACGAGGAACTCTTTGTCAGCCCCGTCCCGATCGGAGACAGCGGCTTTACGATCGCCGTCGAGGATGTGCTCGACCGCCCGGACCTGCCGATCGTCACCGAAGGGTTCGAGGGCGCCGAGAGCAGCCTGCTCAAGGTCCGCGTCAACTCGCCCGAGGGCGAGTCGGTCACGCGCTGGGTCTACCACCGCTACCCCGAGATCGCCCAGGACATCGCCGACGAGGTGGGCGACGACGGACGCCCCGCCCGGCGCGACCCCGACCCGCGACTGCGCCTCGCGCATGTTGACGCGACCAAGCCCCAGATCTTCATCGTCGAGTTCACAGACCGCGGCGTCGGCCTGATCCTCCGCATGCCCGGCGGACGCGTTGTCTCCCGCTTCGACGAGAGCGGAGAGGGCCGCTTCGAGGGCGTGCTCGACGGGCTGACGGTCGAGATCGGTCAGCGCTGGGCCCACGCCGAGGCGTTCGAGCGGCCGATCCCCAAGACGGCCCATCTGCAGGATCGCGACTTCGTCGGGACACACGATCGCGCGATGCTCGCGGTCGAGGTGACCAGCGAGCTCTTCCCCGAGTGGAAGCGGGTGGTGTGGCTGCCCTACACCCGATACCTGCGCGAGCAGTCGGAGCTCACGCGCCGCGCGATCGCGCTGCCCGACGGGCGTCGCGTGTCGATGGCCTTCGGGCGCCAGTGGCGCCGACTGCCGGGCTTCGAGCTGCGTCTGGAAGACTTCGAGATGATCGAGTACGCCCACCGGGGAGCGCCGCGCGACTATCAGTCGATCGTCAGCGTCCGCCCTGCGCCCGTCGGCCAGACGGTCCGGATGGAGCCCTTCACCCACATCGCCAAGCTCAACGCGCCGCTTCGGGCGCCGTTCAATGTCTACGACCCGCCGGGCGGACCCGTGCTCGGCTTTGTCGGGCGCCTGCTCTCTGGGATCAACCCGGGGCAGTTCAAGTTCGCCCAGGCGGGCTGGGACCCCAACACATGGAACCGCACGCGCGAGATGGCCGACGCGGGCGAGATCGACCGTCCCTATGTCGCCTTCACCATCCTTCACGCGGGCAACAACCCCGGCATCCACATCATCGCGTTTGGCGGCATCCTCATGGGCGTGGGCATCCCCTGGGCCTTCTATGTCAAGCCCTGGCTGCTCCGGCGAAAGAAGGCCAAGATCCAGCGGGAGATCGCCTCGGGCCAGCGCCCCGCACCCAAGGCGTCGGCCAAACGCCAAAGACCCGACGGGCCCGCGCCCGACGCGGAGGTAACGGCATGAGAGCATGGTTGACCGGCGTTGTTTCGGCGTTGCTGCTCTTGGCCTCGCCCGGCGCGCTGGCGCAGGGCTACGCCCCCCAGGGCAACGAACACCCCGAGTCCTCGTACGACGAAACGCCCGACGCCTCGCGCGAAAACCCGTTCGGGCCGATGCTGCACAATCGCGACGGCAGCGCGACCCCCGCCGAACGCCTGCAAGCCAAGGCCGACTTCGCCTCGCGCGTCGATCTCTCGCCGCTGCGCGACCTGGCAGTCTTCCACGACGGGCGCGTGAAGATCCTCGACACGCTGGCGCGCGAGGTGATGGCCGACATCACCGGGCGTCAGGGCTACTTCGACCTGATCCAGCGTGAGGAGGGCCCCGAACGCTTCGAGTTCGACCCGCTCTTTACGCTGCTGGACCTCTCGATCGATCGCCACTTCTACGCCGACCGCCCGCTGGTGCGGATCGGGTACCTGCCGCTGCGTCGCTCGTTTGTTGAGCGTGCGCTCCCGATCGAGCCGGGCACGAGCGCCGCGGAGGCCGAGCGGATCGAGCAGGCCCGCGATCGGTACCTCCGCATCGGGCGCATCCCTCCGATCTGGCTGGAGTGGCACCAGCAGGAGCTGTACGCGAGATACGAGTTCAGCGACCCGTACAGAAGCGCGTTCTCCGAGCTCGGGCGTGCCGCCCGCGGGCTGATGAACGCCCCGGCGATGTTCAAGCTCGTCGCCCCGCCCACCGAAGACCGGCCCTGGAATCATCTCTCTGACGAGTACCCGCAGGCCGCGGAGGTCCGTCCGATCGCGCTGGCTCTGGGCGAGGCTTGGCGCAACCACGACGCCGAGGGTGTGAACGCCGCGGCTGTGCGCCTCGCCGAGATCCTGCCGACCATCAACGCCGAGGTCTACCCCGACACGAGGCGTTCGCTCGAGATGCTCTACAACCGCGCCAACGCCTTCGTGTGGGGGTACTGGATCTACGCCCTCTCGTTCGTGACGCTGCTGCTGGCGTTCGGCACGCAGCGCAGCACGCTCAAGGTGCTGGGTATGGCGATGCTCCTGGGCGCGATCGGGTTGCACGCCTTCGGCTTCGTGCTGCGCTGCATCATCGCCGAGCGGTTTGCGATCCAGAACCAGTTCGAGTCGATGATCGGCGTGAGCCTGTTCGGCTCGCTCGCGGCGCTCGGGTTGATGGCCTGGCGCAAGCAGCTCCTGTTCGGCGCTGCCGCCGCGGCGGCGGGCTTCCTCGTCCTCATCACCGCGACCGAGGCGAGAATCCCCGGCCAGGCGATCGGGCGCGAGGCGGCAATCCTTAATACCTCAGTGCTCCTGAAGTACCATGTCACGATCGTGCTCACCTCGTACGGGCTGATCACGATCGGCTTCATCACCAGCCTCTTCTACCTCGTTGGCAACTACGCCAAGCGCTTCGGCGTGGGCGAGACGCCGGCGCTCGCCGCGGCCCTCAGCGACGGCGTTACTGTCGAGAAGACCAAGGCCTCGCCCTCGCGCGTGCTGCGCGACCTGGACCGCGCGACGATGATCGTGCTCCAGCTCGCCTTCTGGACGCTGGGCGTGGGCATCCTGCTGGGCGCGTGGTGGGCCGACCATTCGTGGGGCCGCTGGTGGGCGTTCGACCCCAAGGAGACCTGGGCGCTCATCACATGGATCGTCTACCTCATCGTCATCCATGTGCGCATGGTCGTGCAGAACCGCGAGCTGGTGACCGCGTGGCTCAGCGTCATCGGGTTCTTTGTGATGCTCTGGACCTACTTCGGCGTCAATCTGCTCCTGCCCGGCCTGCACGCCTACGCCTGAGGCCATGGCACGCGCACAGCAAAGGCTCGACCGAGACTTCTTTGCGCGCAAGGCTGATGCACTCGCGATCGATCTGCTCGGGCGCATCCTCGTCCGCGTGACAGACGAAGGCGAGCGCCTCGCGGGCCGCATCGTCGAGACCGAGGCCTACCTCGGCCCCGAAGACAAAGCCGCGCACTCGGCGGGATGGCGCAGAACCCCGCGAACAGAGCCGATGTTCGGGCCTCCGGGGCTGAGCTATGTCTTTCTCACCTACGGCATGCACCACTGTTTCAACATCGTGTGCGACCGCGAGGGCTCGCCGCAGGCCGTGCTGATCCGCGCGCTCCAGCCGCTCGAAGGGCTGGAGACGATGCGTTGCGCCCGGCTTTCGCACCGCGGCGATCCGTTGCGTCCGATGCCCGATAACTCTTTGTGCAGCGGCCCGGCCCGCCTCTGCCAAGCGCTGGCGATCGATCGTGGCCTCAACGGGGTGGATCTGACGGGCTGCGAGCGGATCTGGCTGGAGCGTGGGGACGAACCGAGCCCGGAGCGCAAGAAGATCGGGAACAGCGCCCGCATCGGTGTCGCATACGCTCAGGAGTGGGCCGACGCTCGGCTGCGGTGGTTCGAGGTCGGCAGCGGGCATGTCAGCCGCGGCCCCGTCGGCACGAGCGGGCGACGCGGTGCAGCCGATGGAAGAGGGATATCATCCCCGGCCGGCCCCGGGGGCAGGACTCGGACGACCGAGCGGGCCGGCGCACGACCCGGAGGGCGAACGCGGTGAGCGGGATGCCTGGAATCGAATGGAAGATGATCCGCGACTCCGCTGGGCCATACCCCCAGCAGGCGTTCGAGTTCGTGCGTGAGGGGCTCTCCCACACGGTCGGTCTCGTGCACGGAGATGGCGCTGCGCCAGATGACGAGAACCGCCATGTCTCGGGCCAGCAGCTCTGCTTCGGGCTGAAGGACTACGCCGTGCGCCGCTACGGGCTCTTGGCCCGCACCGTCCTCGCCCACTGGTCGATCAACCGGACCGACGATTTCGGGCGGATCATCTTCGCGATGATCGAAGCCGGGCTGATGCGCAAGACCGACGAAGACTCGTTCGCCGATTTCCAGGCCGTCTACGACTTCGACGAGGCGTTCGGCTCCCTCCAGCCGGCGATGAACGAACCCCAGAACTGAACCCACAACCGAGCGACTGCCAGAGCGAGACGCACTTCTGACGCCCGGCCCCGCTTGACGCCGGGCGTTGTTTGTGCGCCCGGGCCGCGCCGCGGTACCCTGTGCCCCTATGACCGACGAGGCAGGCCCAAACCAGAACGAGCCCGGCAACCCGGAGCGGCCCGGAGAGACCCCGCCGGAGGGGTCGCCCGAGAGCGACCGGCCCGAGGCGAAGAACCCATGGCTGGACCTGCACCTCTGGCAGATCCAGCCCGTCCGCGATGTGCTGATGGTCGCGGGCGTGATCGCCCTGTTCTGGCTGGGCGCCAAGCTCAGCATCGTCACCGTCCCGTTGCTGCTGGCGATCCTGTTCGCCTACCTCTTCGAGCCGGTGGTGCGCCAGATGGTCCGCATCAGTTGGATGACACGGCGTCTGGCGGCGCTGGTGCTCATCTTCTTCTTCGGGTTTGTGATCGTGCTGCCCGCGACGGTTGGGCTGGCGCTCGGGGCGGCCCAGGGCGTCGCGTACGCCGCGGGTGTCGCGTCCAACATCGACCAGGTCTTCAAGTCCTCGGCCGAGCCTGACAACACCGAGCTCTACGAGGAACTGCCCGGCGACTTCTGGCGGAGCGTGCACGACATGCTCGTCGAGTGGCGTCGCACCGGGGAGGGCGACGAGATCCTCCGCGACATCGGCGAGTCGCTCAGAGGCGAGGAGGGCGAGTCACCGGACGAAGAGCGGGATGAGGAAGGGGATGAGGAAGGGGATGAGGAAAGCGGCGAGGAACGCGAACGCGATCAAGAAACGGTCGACGACGAGGGCCCGACCTTCCGACAGGCCGTCACCGGGGAACGCGAGCAGGGGGCCCTCATCGAGCTCGCCCTGAACTGGACCCGGGCCAACGCCGAGGCGATCGCCGGGCGGGCAGTTAGAACCGGGGCAGGGGCGGTCGAGGCGGCCTTCTCGGGCCTCATCTCGATCGTTTCCTTCGCCTTCATGCTCTTCCTGACGGCGTTCTTCTTCCTCTTCATCTCACCCGGCTTCAAGGGCGTGATCGACTTCGGGCGGAGCCTCGTGCCCGAGAAGAACCGGGACCAGGTGGAAGATCTGGTCGTCCAGATGGACCGGGTCGTCAGCGGGTTCGTCCGCGGGCGCCTGACCATCGCGGTGATCCTGAGCGTCTACCTCACGCTCGGGTACGCGGCGGTGGGGGTGCCGGCGCCCCTGCTGCTGGGGCCGCTGGTCGGCGTGCTCTCGGTCATCCCGTACCTGGGCATGATCGGGCTGCCGATCACGATCGTCGCGATGCTGCTCGAGCCCGGGCCGCTCTCTTTCGACTTCCAGGCGTCATGGTGGTGGGCGATCATCGGGCCGTATGTCATCTGGCAGATCGCCCAGGTCGGCGACGATTACTTCCTGACCCCCGTCATCCAGGGCAAGAGCGTCAACATGGACACGCCGACCATCCTCTTCGCCGTCCTTGCCGGCGGGGCCCTGGCCGGCTTCTACGGCGTGCTGGTGGCCATCCCCGTCGCCGCCTGCCTGAAGATCCTCGTCAGGGAGGTCTTCTGGCCCAAGTTCGAGCGCTGGGCCAAGGGGGAGGAGAAAGATTTCCTCCCGATCGGCCGCGAGTGACGCCCTGAACGCGAAAGTCCGGGAAGGTCGGGATCCGCCGGCGTGCCTGTTCCGTACTTTTGCGGATCGGTGGGCGTGCGGGCGGTGTCCCCTGCCGCCGCACTTGGCGCGAAGTTTTCAGCTCTGGCCTTGCCAGGCATCGGAACACGAGTAGAATTTTCTTCTGCACGCTTTATCGTTGAAACACAAGGCGTCTGCGTAGAGAGTTTTTGAGGGCGCCGCGTTCACGGCGATTGCTACAGATGGCCTCTTCCTATCGCTCCGCCTGCCTGTCCGTTCCCCTTTCAATCGCGTTGCTCGCTCCCGCATTCGCGGCCCCGATCCCGGTGCTGATCGAAGGCGTGGGCAGCCTCGCCTCGCCCGGTTCGTCTTCGGCCGACCCCGCCATCGAGCGGCGTCTGATCGCCGAGATGAGCGATGTCCGCGTGACCGCGATCCGCACGCCCAGCCTCTCCCCCGAGCGGCTGCACAGCAGAGCGAGCGGTTCGGGTCTAGGCGGGTTCGATCCCGCCAACCCGTTCTACAGCTTCCGACCGGACTTCCATGAGCACTGGAGCGCCGAGCGGGGCGGGCCGCTCCGCCAGCGGTTCGGGCGAACGGTGAATCCGAACATGCTCGGCGGGTTCGGTGTCTTCGGCGACGCGATCTACGCGGCGCACGGACGCTTCCGGCCCGTCTACGAGTCCGGCTTCGGGACCAATCACCTCAGCGGCTGGTTCGTCTGCGAGTTCGATGAACTCGCAGAGCTGTTCGACCTGCTGATCGGGTCGCAACTGGTGGCCGACTCGATGGGGGATCGGTTCCCCGGAACACCGAGCGATTCCATCGTCGCCATCCCGCTCCCGGGTTCCGCGGCGATGGCGTTCGCGGGACTCTTGATGATCGCGTCGCGGCGCCGGCGCTGAACGAACAACCGTCGCTCTTGCAGCGGCGGGATGGACACGAGGAGGGCGCCGCCACGACGGCGTCGGAGAGGCGAGAGGAGCGGGAAGGGCGCCGGATCCGAAAGGGTCCGGCGTCACTTCTTTTGGCGCACTGCTTTCAGGCCCACGCCGCATCGGTTTCGGTTCTCGGTCCGAGTGGTTGCGCAGCGCATCCAATAACCGGCATCGCGAAGTCCTGAAACAAGAGTTTTCAGCGCCGTTGTTCTGCTTGCCTTGCATGGTCGAGCGTTCGGAGTAGATTCGAGCACGGCGGGCAGCGCTACTGCGCCTCCGCCGCCTGCGCACAGACGCGCGGGGAGGAGCGTGCATGATGACGAAAGAGAAGATCGGGCTTGTTGTGATTCTCGGCGCGGCGACATCGGCGATGGCCTCGCCGGTGACGCCGATCTTCGGCGGGATCGAGCTGGAATCCGACATCGATATCGCGTCGGAGCTCATCGCACCCGCGAACTACGAATACGCGAACGATCAAGAGCAGGATCTCGATCTCTCCGGCCTCTCGCCGGTGAAGGATCCGCCAACAAGCCTGCCGAGCCTGCGTCCCACCGAGCCGGTGTTCGGCTCGAACCCGTTCGCGACGCTGTTCGGATCGAATGTCTCGACGCAGCCCGTCGACAGCTACTTCAATATCGACGACACGCCCGGCACGACGGTGATCGCCATCCCGCTGCCTACGGGCGCCGGGCTCGCGACAGCCGGGGTCGGGCTGCTCGCCTTGCGTCGCCGGCGTTGAGGCGAACGCGGGTCGACTTCCGTCGAAGCGCATGAAAACAGCCGGGCCCGCGATGGGCCCGGCTGTCGTTGATCCGTGAAGCAGAGGAAGCGCTCGGAGCGATCAGCCCCCGGCGCTGGCCTGCTGCTGGCGGTAGTAGTCGAGCACCTTGCGGTAGTCGTCCTTCTCGGCCTCTTCGGAGGCGGCGTCGACGGCCTTCTGCTGCATCTCGGCGGCCTTGGCGTTGTCGCCCTTCTCGTAGTAGCCGCGGGCGAGCGTGTCGATGATCGACGCGTTCTCCCACTCGGTCAGTTCGCAGGCGCGGGTCGCGGCGGCGATGGCGAAGTCGGCGTTGCGCTGGTGCACGCCCCGAGCGGTCAGCACCGCCCAGGCGATGCGGTTCAGCGACTCGGGCTGGTCCTTGAGGTCGGCTTCGAGCAGCGCGTAGCCGAGCGCGTAGCCCTGCTTGGCCCTCTCGTCATCGCCGGCGGTGACATGCTCCCAGATCATCGAGATCCAGGCGTTGGCGCGGTGGTCACGCTTGGCTCGTTCGGCCTCGGCGGTCGCGCTGAAGCCGGGCTCGATCACGCGGGTCAGCGGCTCGTCCATCCGCATCGGGTGGCCCATCCAGGCGATGCGGCCCTCGCGGTCGACGATGAACGCCGAGGGGATGCCTCTGCGTCCGGCCGGAGCCATCCAGTTGTCAGCGACAGTGGTGCCGCGCTCTTGGACGACGGCGTATCCCATGCGGTCGCCCTGGTCCTCAACGAACTTGGCGATCTCGCTCTCGGACTTGTTGTCCCAGATGTTCACGCCGAGGATCTTCACATCACCCTCGTGCTGCTCCTGGAGCTTGGTCAGGTGGGGGAAGGCCGCGATGCACGGGCCGCACCAGGTCGCCCAGGTCTCGACGACATACACGGTGCCCCGCTGCAGGCCGCCGGAGTGGTTGCCCTTGAAGACCGCGCCGATCTCCAACTCGGGCGCGGGGTCGCCGATCCAGAGCTGCGGGCGCTCGAACTCGGGGAGCTGCTCTGCCAGTTGCTCAAGGTTGATCTGGCGGGCCATCTCGCGGGCCGGGTCGGCCGTCGCTGTGAGGGGCAGCATCGTCGAGCAAGCCAGCACCAGCGCTGAAACCGTCATCTTCCGTTTCATCGTGAACTCCTTCCCTGAAGGGCCTGCGATGCGTCCGACCGCGTCGACCCACTGGGGTGTCATGCAGCGGCCCCGGTCGCGCAGGGCCAATCGCGCCACCAAGGCACCTTACCACAACGGCCCTCGGCCCGGAAACCTTCCGGCCCTCAGATGGAGTTTTTGCAGAGGGGTCGCCGCCGAGGCCCATTGCGGTCAGGCGGCGGGCAGATCCGACTCGCCGAACAGCCGGAACTCCTTGCGACGCAGGATCTGGCCCGCGAGGGTCGGATCATCCACGGCCATTGCGATCGTGGGGGTTCCGTTCGGTCGGATCATGAGCGGGTAGGCGAACCGGATGTTCAACTCCGCTCCGAGCAGCGACAGGCAGAGGCTCGACAGCGTGTGCCCCTGCGAGAGCTCAACGACCAGCACGGGCACCTCGCCGAAGGCCAGCCCCTCCTGGCGGAGCACATGGCGTGTGACGGCGGCCTTGTTGGTCACGATGCGGACAACGGCGAAATCGCTCGCCTCGTGCACGCTAAGGGCGCAGATGGCGCATTCCGCTCCGTCGAAAATCTCGACCAGGTCGTGGAGCTGCCCGACTCTCTGGGGGAGGAACACGCTGAATTGCGTGACCGTCGGCGGGGAGTACCCCTGAGCCGTCGGCATCGCGAGCGGTCCCTGCTCCATCATGCACACCCTTTCCGCCCGGCCCGTCAGAGCGGGGCGAATCCCATCCCGGGGGCCGCCTGTCGGCCCGCCTCAACACTGCTGGATATCGGTCATCGCCGGGGACGACCCAAGGCCGGGTGAGCGCCATGCCGCGGATCTTTGCGCTTTCAAAAACGCACAACCCTAGCCCGCAAACCAGTTTACCCGGAACTCGTTCCCCCGTTCAAGGTTTTTCGGGGGAGCGCGATCCGTAAAAAAACACGGGCCCCGGCGGAAATCCGGGGCCCGGCGAGGGAATCAGGCGGAGAAGCTGGACCCGCAGCCGCAACTGCTGGTGGCGTTCGGGTTCTGGAACACGAACCCCCGTCCCATGATCTCGTCTTTGAAGTCGATGGTCGTGCCGCCGAGGTAGAGCAGGCTCTTGGGATCGCAGATCACTGTGATGCCGTGGTGCTCGATCGCCTCGTCGGTGTCCTTCTGGCTCTCGGTGAGGTCGAGAATGTAGCTAAAACCCGAGCATCCGCCGCCCTTGACGCCGACCCGGAGGCGGACCTTGTCCTTGTCGAGCTCCTGCTCTTCGATGATCCGGTGGATCTCTTTGGCGGCGAGCTCGGTGAGAATGATTCCTGCGGTGGTGTCAGCAACAGCCATGCTGCGTGTCTCCTCGGGCGGGCCCTTCATTGGGCCATATCCGGTCAATCCTACGCCGGGGTATCCGCCCCGGATCAACCCTTCTGAACCCGAACTGGACACCGGAATGTTCCCGGACCCCGGGCCGCTGCGCCCGGCGGGCAAGCGTCCGAGAACGGGCGATCAGGCCTGCTCGCCGGTCGGGCGATAGAGCATCTCGATCCGATTGCCAGCCTCGTTGAATTCGACGCGGGTCATGTACGCCCGGATGAGCATGAGCCCCCTGCCCGAGGGCTTGTCGAGATTCTCGTCGAGCGTCGGGTCGGCGATGGCGCCCGGATCAAACCCCGGGCCCCGGTCCTCGACGACCAGCCGGATGCGATCCGGCGCGACCTCCGCCTCGACGAGCAGGGTCAGCGAGCGATCGAGGCCGGCGTGCCCGTGCTTGAACGCGTTGGAGACGGCCTCCTCGAAGGCGAGGCGGACGGCGAAACGGGCGGCCTTGGCATAGCCCATGCGCTCGGCGGCCTCGATCACCTCACCGGTGAAGCGTTGGATCTCCCCCGTGTCGCGAGGGAGCTCGGCACGGAAGTGCTGCGGGCTGTGGGTGGGCTCGGCCATCCGGGAGTGATCGGTCGGCGGCGACGGGCCCCGGAGCGTCGGACGCCCGGGCGGCGGGCGTCGCCGGCGGGCGGTTTCAGCTGAAGCTGGCCAACGCCTGCTCGGCGTCCTCGTGGATCTCGAACAGGTTGACCAGGCGTGTGATCACGAAGACTTCGTGAATCTGGGGGTCGATGTTGCTCAGCCGGAGCTGGCCGCCGCGGTTCTTGACCTTGTTGTTGATCGTGATCAGCGTGCCCAGGGCCGCCGAGGAGAGGTGGTCGACATTGGCGAAGGAGATGAGCAGGCGGGGACGGTCGTCCTCGTCGACGATGTTGGAGATCTCCTCGCCGATCTTCTGGATGTTCGCCTCATCGAGGATGTTGCGGTCCAGAAACTCGACGCGGGTGACGCCGTCAGACTTGGTGATTCGCAATCTCGATTCTTCACCTGCCATCGAACGCCCTCCTGAGGACCGGCCGGAGAAGAAGCCCCGGACGCGTCCATGATAAGGGCCCACGCGGCCAAGTCGAGCCCGGCATCCGGGGCAGGCCCCGTCAGGGGCGAAGAAAAAAGGCCGGCCCCAGCGGGGCCGGCCTCAGGATTCGGTATGCGAGGGTGGGGCGTGGGGCCTTCACCCCTGTCGGTAGGGTCAGCCGCCGATGCCCAGCCCGAGCGACTCGGTGATGCCGGGGAAGTTCTGCTCTTCCTGCTCGTTCTGGATGAGGATCGTGGGCTTGACGAGGATCATGAGCGTCTGCTCTTCCTTGGACATGATCCTGTTGGTGAAGAAGCGGTTAATGACGGGGAGCTTGGAGAGGACCGGGACGCCGGACTCGACCTCGACCTCGTTGACGATCCGCTGGCCGCCCAAGAGCAGGGTGCCCTGGTCGGGGACGGTGACGGTCGTGCTGACGCGGGTGACGGTCGTGCGGGGCACCTGAACGAACGACTGGGTGTCGGCGGAGGTGACCAGCTGGCCGCCGGCGACGGCGGTCACGGGCTCGGAACTGAAACCCTCGATCTGGGCGATGGCGGCGTCGATGTCGAGGATGACATACCGCCGGTCGGCGGTGATCGTGCCCTCGACGATCATGCGAACGCCTTCGGAGATGACATCGATCGTGGGGTCGAAGCCGACGGCCGAGTCGGAGACGACCGGGGTCAGGTCGCTGACGAAGCCCTGCTGGGTGGCGACATAGATGTTGGAGACTTGGCCGTTGGTGAAGGTCAGGCGCGGGGCGGTGAGCTGGACGCTGCGCCGGTCGGCCTGGGTCGCCTGCACGAGGAAGTCGACCTGGATGTCGTCGAGGAACTGGCCCGAGATGCCCATGGCCGGGGCGCGCCCGAGGACGGTCGCGGCGATGCCTTCTGACGGCATCAGGGCGCCGGCGATGCCCAAGGAGTCCTGCACGACGCCGACGGGCGTCCAGCGCGACTGCTGAGGGCCGGGGTTGCCGAACGCGGTCGGGTCCTCGCCGGTCTGGGTCAGGCCGCCGGAGACATTGCGCTGGTATCGGCCGGAGGTGCCGAAGAAGTCGCTGGGGAGGATGGTCGGATCGAGGGCCTGGGCGTTCTGCACGACATCGCTGGTGGCGTTGAAGTAGACATCCAGGTCGAAGCCGATCTGCTCGAAGAAGTCCTGGCTGACGAGCAGGAAGCGGGTCTCGACATTGATCTGCATCGCGCGGACCGAGCGGAGCTTGCTGAGCAGCGAGCGGATCTGGCGGTGGTTCTCGGCGGTCTGGGTGATCAGGAGCTGGCTCTGCCAGTCGTAGATCGCGCCGGTCTCGCCGGCCTGGTCGCGCCACTCGCCCGGGTCGACGAGTTCGCGGATGATGTCCTTCATCCGGTCGATGCGCTCTTCGAGCGGGATGCGGTCGGGCTGCTCGTCGCCGGGATCCTGGAAGGGGCTCTGCCCGCCGCCGCCTCGGCCGCCCTGGAGGATCTGGTTCAGGTCGAACTGGGGGGCGTTGCGGTACTCGGGGATCTCGACGACCAGGTCGCGGACATCGTAGATTTCGAGGTAGGTGTTGCGGCGGAGGGCGCGGTCGGAGCTGACGATCAGGATGCCGTCCTGCACCGAGTACCACGCCTTCTCGCCGAAGGCGGGGTCGCCGACGCGGGCGAGAACGCGCTCGAGCACTGCCTGGAGGGGCTTGTTGCGGAGGCTGAGGGTGACGGGGTCGTCACGCCGGACATTGATCTCCTCCAGCGCGTCCCAATCGACATCGACATCGATCTGGCCGACGACCTGGACGAACTCCAGCGCTTCCTGGAAGGTGTTGCTGATGTCGACCTGCGGGATGCGCTGGGTGCGGAGGCGGGCGAGCACCTGGCGGTTCTCGGCCGGCTCGGAGTAGGCCGTCTGCAGCGTGCGGTTGGCCGACAGGCTCGGCCAGTCCGGCGGGAACTCGATGATGTCCAGCGGGGGGATCGCGGCCCGCTCGTTCTCGACGCGGAGCTCGCCTGCGTGCCGGTGGAAATCGCGGGTGTTCTCGGCCGACTCGCGGTACAGGGCGGTGTCGGAGATGATGTCGCGGAGCAGCTGGCCCTGCACATTGTTCGGATCGACGAAGAGGATCTCCTGCTCGATCACATCGAGCGCCTCGCGGTAGCGACGCTGCATCTGCAGGTCGCGGACGCGGAGGATCGCCTCGTTGATCTGACGACGCCTGCGGGCCTCACGCTCGCGCTCGGCTTCGCGGGCCTGGCGTTCCAACTGGGTCGCACGCTCGGCGGCTTCGCGCTGGGCGAGGCGTTCCTGGGCGGCTTCGACGCGGCCGGCCATGTCGCGGGCCTGGTTCAGGTACCGCTCGTACGACTGCTCGTCGAAGACGGCGCGGTTGCGATCGATCGTCAGGCGGGCGGCGGTCGCGTTGTTGCGAGCGCCCTCGATGTCGCCGGTGGCGATCGCACGCTCGGCGGCTTCGAGCTGGTTGTTGAAGACCGTCAGGGCCTCCTGACGCTGACGCTCGCGGGCGGTGATCGCCTGATCGAGCACATCGCGCCCGCTGGGGTCGCCCTGGAGCAGCCGCTGGGTCTCGAAGATCTTCGAGTCCAGCTCGCGTCGTTCGCTCTCGTTCAGCGCGTCGCGGAGGCGGGTGCGGACATCCTCATAGGTCGCCAGCGCGTCGTTGAGACGCCGACCCTGGAAGGCCTCGTCGGCGCGCCGGATCAGGCGGAGGGCCTCCTCACGCTCGGCGTCGTCGATCACCTCATCGACCGGGTCGGGCTGACGTTCGGTCGTCCGCTCGCGGGTCTGTTCGCGGGTCTGTTCGCGGGGCTCCTCGTCCATCCGGCGGATGCCGGGCTGGGCGGAGAGGGTCAGGGTGTCGCCCCCGGCGTCGAAGGAGCGGCCGGCGCGGCGCTCGGCCGCGACGATCTGCATCTGCCAGTCGGTCAGCTTCGAGCGCTGCTGCTGGTTGAGCTCCATCCCGCTGCGGTTGAGCCAAGCGATGTAGAGCTTGGCTTCGGCGAGTTCGCCGGCGTCGATCGCCCGCGAGGCCTCTTCCATCGCGCCGGCGATCATCGGGGCGAGCTGGGCGCGTCGGGCTTCGATCCGATCGCGGAGCAGCTCGGCCCGGACCAGGTTGGCGCCGGGGAGGTCGTCCATGTCGAGCACGGCGTCGACCTGTTCGAGGGCCCCGCGGAGGTCACCCTCGTTCAGGGCCAGTTCGGCCCGCTGGATGCTCAGCTCGTCGGCGGGCAGGGCGCGGACGCGACGGCTCGCCTCGGCCAGCAGGCGGTAGCCCCGGTCGCGCTCGCGGTCGGCCAGGGCGGCGCCCCCGCCCTCCATGAGCTTGATCAGGATCGCGCGTGCCTCGACAGGGCGGCCCGTCTCGATCAGGTCGCGTGCGGCGGTCAGCGCCTCGGGGGCGCTCAGCGCTGCACGCTCGTCGGCCCAGGGCCGCTCAGAACCTGAAGCGATCGCGGGGAGGCCGATCGAGAACGCGGCAGCGGCCGCCAGAACGGTTCGAACTGTCCGATTGGTGCGCTTCATGGCCGATCTCCATCCCGGTCGCGGGCAACGGACAGCGACGCCCGGTCTGCGACCCATGTGCGTGTCTGATTGAAGAACCCGGGCTCCGCGTCAACGGGGGGTGTGGTGCTTCCGCCGAGGGACGCGCGTGCGCCCCTCACCGATTTCGTCCGCGCCTGGAGCCGACCGAAGGCAGGTCGTGTGGTCGGCACCCGGAAGGGTCTCCGGCGAGACCCCGAGCGGCATTGCCGCCGCGGCCCGGGAAGATACTCCCCCCCGGCCGCCAACGCAACCCGCCCCCGGCGCGATCGGTTATCCGAGCCACCGGACCCGGTGGATCCGCGTATCGGGGAGATCAGAAAGCATTTCCGAAGCCTCCTGCCTCCGCCCAGCCAGCCAGCGCTTGAGGGTTTCGGGCCGGACGCGGTCGGCGCTGATCGTCATGAGGTCGATCAGCGAGGCCTCGTCGAGCCCCAGCCTCCGGATTGTCGCTTCCTGGCAGCCTTCCTCGGCGCACCGGAAATTCGGCGCTTCCATCAGCACCTCGGCGTACTTCGGGTCCGGGTTTTCTTCGGTGTTCACCCGCACCAGGCAGCGCCAGGCGGTGACGCCGAGCTCCCGGCCGTCGTCGTCTGTGTTCGACTCGATGTCGATGTTGAGGGTCAGCCGCCACTCGTCGCGAAGGCGTTCGACGACCTCGTCGACGCTAAGAAATTCGGGCTTGTCCTCGGGGGCGAGCAGGACAGAGCGGTGCTCGTGGTCGGCCGCGTCGATCCCAACAGGGTCCTCGATCTGCTCAAGATCGAAGGAACGGAGAATTTTCTCGACCCGCTCGCGGTCTTCTGGGGTCACCCGCAGGACGAGGTTTTTGTGCTCATCGATCACGAGGTAGATGAACGGATCGTCGCACATGGCGCCGAAGCCGCAGAGCCCGTCCTCGTAGAGAAAGGGCCGGTAGCGTCGGATCCCATCGATGAACCGGTCCAGCCCAACGAGCTCGTAGGAGATGAACGGGTCGATCTCGCGGTACGCGTCGCGTCCGAGCACATCGAGGATGGGGTAGACCCGGCCGGGCAGCAGGGGCAGGAGGGACGAGACCATCGCCGGCAGCCGCTCGGACGAGACCACCACCTCGTAGGCGTAGCGGTCGGGCCACTCCTCCCACTCGGCCCCGTCCTCGGCGCTCTCGCCCCCGTCGGCTGGCTCGAAGCTCACGGCGAACCCCGGGCGGGGCGTCAGCTCGCTGGTGGGGAACACCCCCAGCGGGTAGCGGAAGCCCGGGACTTCCAGGCGGGTCAGCGAGTTGTCGATCACGCACTGCGGCATCGGCGGCAAGCCTATATCGGCTCCCGACGCTACGCTCAGCTTCCTTATGGAAGCCCCAGCCAGCATCCTCGCCGTTGCGATCGGCAATTCTCGCACGCGTCTGGGCCTGTTCGACCCCGAGGGGCTGCACCGGCCCGAGTCGGTTGCCAATTCGACACCCTCGGAAATCGCTTCGGCCGTCCGGTCGAGGCTCGATGAGGATGGCGGGGCGATGGTCGTCGTCGCGACGGTCAATCCCGCGCTGGCCGAGGGGCTGGAACGGGACCTCGGCGAGGTGGGTGGGGGCGTGTACCGCATCGGGCGGGATGTCCCGATCCCGCTGCTGCACGATGTCCAGAGCCCCGAGCGGGTCGGGCAAGACCGCCTGCTCAACGCCCTGGGCGCGTACTCCAAGTCGAAGCAGGCCTGCCTGGTGATCGACGCGGGGACGGCGGTGACCGCCGACTTTGTCGATGGCGAGGGGATATTTCAGGGCGGGGCGATTCTGCCCGGCCTCTCGATGATGCTGCGTTCGCTGCACGAGGGCACCGCGGCATTGCCCGAGGTCGCCTTCAGCCCCGTCGGGGCCGACCGACCCTTCGGCAAGGTGACCGAGGAGGCGATGCGGCTGGGGGTCTTCGCCGCCGTTCGCGGGGCGGTGCGGGAGCTTCTGGACCGGTACGCCGAGGCGTACGGGGGATACCCGCGCGTGATCGCGACGGGTGGCGACGCGCCGGTGCTCTTTGAAGCCGGCGACTCGGTGGTCGAGCACATCGTGCCGGACCTGCAACTGATCGGGATCCACGAGGCCTGCCGGCGCAACGCCGAGGGCGACGACGGGCCATGACCGGGGCTATGTCGGGGGCCGGTCGTGGCGGCTGGCGCTTCCGCGTCGCGACAGACCGGTCGCGTCCGGGTGCGATCGGGGTGGTCGATCTTCTCGGCGAAACTTCACGGCTCCAAGAGATCGGTCTGCCGCGGGTCGGGCCCGGGTCGATGGTGCTGGCGGACCTTTGGGGCGTTGACCGGGGGCTGGTGGTCTGCTGGTCGGAGGGTCTGACGCAGGTGATGCCGCACGGGGGGCCGGCGGTGATGAAGGCTGTCGTTTATGAGCTGCAAGCCCGGGGCGCGGTCCGGGCCGGGGCTGACGACGAGGCCCTGGCGCTCCTGTATCCGGAGGCCAGCGACCTGATCGAGGCCCGGATGCTCGCGGCGTTGGCCGAGGCCCAGAGCCCGCTGGCGATCGACCTTTTGCTCAGGCAGCCGGAGCTCTGGCGGGCGGGGGGCCAGAGCGATCCGGAACGGGACCGCGTGCTGGCGAGGCTGATCGAGCCGCCGTTGGTGGCGGCGGTCGGCCCGGCGAACATCGGCAAATCGACCCTGCTGAACACGCTGGCCGGCCGGTCGGTGGCGGCGGTCGCCGACGAGCCGGGGACGACCCGCGACCATATCGGGCTGCTGCTGGAGGTCGGGGGGCTGGCGGTGCGGTATGTCGATACGCCGGGGATCCGCGAGGCAGAGGGGGTCGAGGCGGAGGCTGCGTCCATCGCGGCGGAGGTGGTCGCACAGGCGGACCTGGTGCTCGAATGCTTCGGGGAATGTGGCACTGGCTGCTTGGCCGCAGATGCAGGGCGTGGGGTGTGGGGTGTGGGGCGCGGGGTTTCGGTGCTCCGTGTTGGGCTGCGGCGGGATCTGGGGCCGCCGGGGGGGGCGGTGGATATCGAGGTCAGCGCTCAGACGGGGGAGGGCATTGAGGAGCTTGCGGGGTTGATCCGCGAGCGGCTGGTCCCGGCCCGGATGCTTGAATCGGGCACGCCGTGGCGGTTTTGGTCGGGCTGGGGGGCGGGCTGAGGGTCTGGCTCGGGTCTGGGGCGCGAGCGTCGCGGGCGGGGGTGGATCCCTAGCATCATCTCTCGGGCGTGTTTTCCCGGTTGATGAGCCGGCGGCGGTCGGTCCCTTGTCGGGGCTCGGGCGTTTGGCGGCGCAGGGCAAGAGCAGAGTGAGCTGATGGACGAACGCCAGAGCCAGATCCGGGAAGGTGCGGGGCTCGAGGAATCCCGGATCAACCAGGATTTCATCGACTTTCTGCGGAAGTGGTCGACGCCGGCGCTGCTGGTGATCGCGCTGATTTTCGGCGTCGTCGCCTACCGCAACTGGTCGACCACGCGCGAGCGTGACCGCATCGACCGGGCGTTCGAGGAGCTGTCGCTGGTGGCCGCATCGGGCGATGCGCTGCCCGAGCAGTACCTGCGGGTGGCTCGCGAGCGGGGCAATGTCCGCGGCGTGGGCTCGATGGCCAGGCTCGGCGCCGCCGACGCGTGGCTGCGGGCGGCCCGCAAGGGTGTTGCGCCCGGCGCGGCGATCGGGCCCGACGGCGAGCTCTTGACCGAGGAAGACCTGCTCGACGCCGCGGGTGTCGATCACGCCCTCTCGCAGGCCGAGGCGCTCTACCGCGAGGTGTTGGAAACAAACCGGACGCGGAGCGGCGGGACGCTGCACGCCGCGAGCGCGCTCTTCGGGCTCGGCGCGATCGCCGAGTCGCGGGGGAGCATCGGCGATGCCGAAGGCTTCTATCAGCAGGTGATCGAGCTGGCCGAGACGCGTGCGTTCCCGCAGATCGCGGCGATCGCGCGGGCGCGGATCGCGGGGCTCGGCGAGCTGGGCGATGTGCCCGAGCCGGTGCGTCGGGCGGAGGTTCCGGTCGAGCCGGAGGCAGCCGCCGAGTCCGGAGAAGAGCTGGACATCCAGATGTTCGACCCGGAGTTGATGGAACAGCTCGAGGGCCAGCGTTCGCCGGGCGACGAGGGCGCTCCCGGCCAGGACGGGCAGGGGGCCGGTGAGCAGGGGACTGGTGACGGGGAACGCGGCGCTGGCGACGGCGGGGCTGGATGAACGCCGGGGCGCCCGGGCCCGGTCCGACGCCGGATCTCATTCTTCCAGGCGGGCAGGTCGACCAGGAGGCGGTCCGCAAGGCGTGGGAAGAGTCTGACGCGGACGATCCGATCCGCGTCCGTTTCGAGCTGCAGCGCGACCGCGGGTCGCGGCTGGACAAGTACCTCACACAACGCATCGGGTTCATGAGCCGCACGCAGGTGCAGCGCCTCATCGACGAGGGCGCGGCGTTTGTGAACGGTGTCGCGTCGCGTGCCTCGACAAAGCTGCGCATCGGCGATGTGGTGGACATTCTGCTTCCGCCGCCCCCGGGCAAGCACATCCGGCCCGAGGAGATGGCGCTGGATGTGCTGTTTGAGGACGCGCACCTGATCGTGCTGAACAAGCGTCCGGATGTGATCGTGCACCCGGCGCGGGGCGAGCTGATGGGGACGCTGATCAACGGGCTGGCGTGGCACTTCGAGCATCGGTCGGGGGGCTCGCTGTCGGGCGTGGGCGAGGAGTTTGCGCGTCCGGGCGTGGTGCACCGGCTCGACCGCGACACGACCGGGTGCATTGTCTTCGCCAAGGACGACGAGGCGCACTGGAAGCTCGGGCGACAGTTCGAGCACCGCAAGGTCGACAAGCGGTACCTGGCGGTGGTGCAGGGGCGCGTCGAGCCCGACGAGCAGGTGATCGATTTTCCGATCGGCCCGCACCAGAGCCGCGCCAAGGGATACCGAGAGAAGCAGGTCGTGCGGCACGACGAACTGGGCAAAAACGCGATCACGATTTGCCGCGTGCGCGAGCGGTACCGGCTGCACGGGCGATCGGTGGGGGATCAGGATTTTTCGCTGGTGGAGCTGGAGCTCAAAACGGGCAGGACGCACCAGATCCGCGTGCACTTGTCGCACCTGGGCTGGCCGATCGTGGGCGACACGATGTACGGGGGGCGGGTGTTTCAGGGTGCCGGCGGCGAGGTGCTGGCGGCACGCCAGATGCTCCACGCGGCGTTGCTCGCCTTCGAGCACCCGATCACGGGCGAGGCGGCGAGCTTCGCGGCCCCGTCCCCAGAAGACATGCGGGGCCTGATCGAGCATCTGCGGGGCGCGTCGGTCGAAGCGGTGGTGGTCGAGCAGACCGTGCCGCTGGAGCGGTTCGGGCTCGAACGGTCGGGCGGCGGATCGTGAACCGAGGCGAAAGATCGAAAGCGAGCGCGGCGATGACAAGCATCGGTCGGACCGGTCGGTTTCTGGTGTTCTTCGCTGTCGCTCTCGCAGTGGTGGTGGGCGGGCCTTCGGTCTGGCGGTCGATCGCGGGGGCGCAGATCCTCCGCGATGCGCCAGAGCTTGAACCGAACCTGGGCTGGCTGAACACCGACCGGCCGCTGCGGCTGTCGGACGAGCTGAAGGGCCATGTCGTCCTGCTGGACTTCTGGACCTACTGCTGCATCAACTGCCTGCATGTGATCCCCGACCTGAAGTACCTCGAAGCGAAGTACGCCGAGGAGCCGTTCGTCGTGATCGGGGTGCACTCGGCGAAGTTCACCGCCGAGGGCGAGCGGGACCGGATCCGCAACGCGATGTTCCGATACGGGATCGAGCACCCGGTGGTGGTCGACGATTCGTTTGCGATCTGGCGGCAGTACCGGGCGAGGGCGTGGCCGACCTTCGTGCTGATCGGGGCGGACGGGAAGATCATCGGGCAGACCGCCGGCGAAGGCCGGCGCGAGCTGCTCGACGAGGCGATCGCCCGGGCGCTGGAGCTTGCAAGAGAAAACGGGACGCTGGCGGAGCGGCGCGTCGAGTTCGACCTCGATGCGCAGGTGCGCCCCGCGACGGGGCTGAACTATCCGGGCAAGGTGCGCGTGCTGCGCGCTCACGGGGATCGGCCTGCGCTGCTGGCGATCGCCGACAGCGCCAACCACCGTGTGGTGATCACGACCTATCCGGACAGCGACGGGCGGGCGAGGGTCGTGCGCGTGATCGGCGGGAAGGACGCGGGTTTCGCCGATGGCTTTGCCGAAGACGCGAGGTTCCACAAGCCCGAGGGGATGGCGTACGACGCGGCGGGGGGGCGGCTGTTTGTCGCCGACCGGGGCAACCACGCCGTGCGCGCGATCGACATGGCGACCTTCAGCCTCGGCACGCTGGTGGGTACCGGCGAGCAGAGCTACGACCGCGCGGGCGGGCGTTCGGGGCGTGAGCAGGGGCTGAGCTCGCCGTGGGATCTGGAGCTGTCGCGCGACGGGCGGACGCTCTACATCGCGATGGCGGGCCCGCACCAGATCTGGGCGACCGACCTCGAGTCGCTGGATACCCGCGCGATCGCGGGCTCGGGCATCGAGAACAGCTTCGACGCGCCGGCGCCCGAGGCGGCGCTGGCGCAGCCCTCGGGGCTTGCGCTCTCTCGCGACGGCGAGCGCCTGTACTTCGCCGACTCGGAGTCTTCGGGCATCCGTGTGGTCGATTTCGGGTCTGACCCGGCGCTGGTGCGGACGGTTGTCGGCTTCCGCGCGCCGAGCGTGCGCGAGAACGGGCTGTTCTACTTCGGCGATGTCGACGGGGTGTACCCCCAGGCGAAGCTGCAGCACCCCTTGTGTGTCACGCTGATCGACGCCGAGGGCGGCGAGCTGCTGCTCATCGCCGACAGCTACAACGACAAGATCAAGCTCATCGACCCCGCGCAGCAGCGCAGCACGACTTGGGCGGGCGGGGGCGACGGCCCCGCGTCGCTGCGCCTGTACGAGCCCGCGGGCGTCGAATTCAACCCCGACGATTCGGTGTTGTTCGTCGCCGACACCAACAACCACCGTGTGGTGATGATCGACGCCGGCGACCCGGGCGAGATCCGCGAGCGCCCTTGGCGCGAGGTGATGATTGCCGGGCTCTCGGACGACGCCGAGGCCGAGCCGGAGGGGGCGGCGCGCGTGACGGCGGCGGTCGATGTCGGGCGATCGATCTCGATCGAGATCCGGGCGGATCTGCCCGAAGGGGCGAAGATCAACCCCGAGTTTCCCGCGAGCGTGCGCGTCCGCACGAGTAGCGAAGGGGACGAGTACAAGGTGGTCGCGCAGCGGACCGTGACGCGTCCGACGCTCCCGCTGGAGGTCGAAGTTCTCGAGGGGTTCGGCGCAGAGACGCTGATCGTCGAGGCGTCGATGGCGTATTGCTTCGACGATGAGAGCGTCTGCCTGCCGTTGGAGCTGGCGTGGGTCGTGACGCTGGAGCCCGGGCCGGGGCGGAGCGTGGTGCTGACCGGAGCGCCGGGCGAGCGTTGAGGCGCTGTCAGTGTCTGTCGCGTCGGAGGCCGGCGGCGAAGCGTTCCATCTGTGCGGCTCTGGGGTCGGTGTCCGCCCTGAGGATCGCCAGGCGGACGCTGGAGCTGAACGCGACGAGCCCTCGCGCGACATTGAAGGTCGGGATGGTCGCGATCGCGACGACGCCGAAGACGAAGTCGGCGTCGGTCAGGCGGTCGAGCGTTTCGAGCGAGCGTTCGAGGAAGGCGTCGGCCCGGCGGTGGATCTCGCCTGCCGCGTCGCGGTCGGCGGCGACACGGATGATCTTGCGTTCCGGCCAGCAAATCGATGTGGCGTCGAGCACGAGGATGCCGGGCAGGCGGGCGTGCTTCAGGCGGGCATTACCAGTTTCGATCGCCTTTTCCAGCGATTCATCGGAGGCTTCGAGGGTGGCCGCGGCGATGCCGACGCGCCAGCGGTCGAGCTCGACCACGCCGTCGTGGCCCTCGCCGGGGGTGAGCTCGGCGGGGGGCTCGACCTTGAACTTCGCGTCGCGGCAGAGCGCCAGGAACTGGAGGCGCAGGGCGCAGTCGGCGAGGCCTGGCGAGGCCGGGTCATCGGGCGAGACGAGCGCCCGCACATGTTCGTTGAACTTGCCCTTGGGCTGCGCGAGCGAGGCGACGATCATCGACAGCCGCCCGACCTCCAGCCCGGTCAGGTACGACTCCGATTCGCTCGGCTTCGAGGTTGCCGCGTCGCTGACCAGGGCCTTGAGTGTCGCGATGGCGCGGCTGAGGCGGTCGTTCTTGCCCCGCTCGATGCCGTATGCGTCGAGGATCGCCGCCGCGTTCAGCGCCTGCACGCGGAGGAGCGTGTAGTCGCTCTTTGAGAACTCGGGCTCGCTGAGCGACTTGCGTGCGTCGACGGTCTCGCCGGCGAGCTGGGCCTTGCGGTCGGGCGATGCGGGTGTTTTGGAGTCTTTGGTCTTGCTCGATGCCGCCATGGTTGTGCTCCGTCACAAAGTGCTGTCCGTGCGGCAGTCCCCTGCGCCCCGCGCCCTGCTCCCGCGCCCTTCCTCAGCCCTTCTGCTTTGCGATGGTCTCGGCGAGGGCCTTGCCGACATTCTCCAGCTTATTGCGCCACTGCTCGTCCGTGATGCGGCCTTCATCGTCGAGCAGGGTGTCGACCTTGGAGACGGCGAGCATGTTCGGGATCACCGTCACCATGATGTTCTGCAGGATCTCGCGGACATGGAAGAGCCCGCGCAGCCCGCCCAGTGCCCCGCCCGATGCGGCGACCAAACCGGCGTGCTTGCCGGCGAAGGCGACCAGCGGCTTCTCGCCCTTCTCGGGGCGCGTCGCCCAGTCGATGGCGTTCTTCAGGGCGGGGGTGATCGAGCTGTTGTACTCGGGCGAGGCGATCAGCATCCCGTCGTGCTCGATGAGCATCTGCTTGAACTTCTTGGCGTCGGCGGGGATGCCCGACTCCCTCTCCAGGTCCTCGTTCATCAGCGGGATGTCGAGATCGGCGAGGTTGACGCGGGTCACCTTCGCGCCCGCGGCCTCTGCGCCCTCGATCGCGTGGGCGAGAATCTTGGTGTTGAACGATTCTTTGCGGAGGCTGCCCGAGAAGGCGAGGATCTTGGTCATGTCGGAGTCCCCTGATGGGTGGCTTACTTTGGTTGATTCTGCCGCAGCGGTGTGAACCCCGCCGAGGGCGGGTGTGTTCCGGCCGCCGGACGGACGGTCAATGGTCTGTCAATTGGTTGGTTCGATGCGTTCGCGCCCGCCGATGTAGGGGCGCAGGGGTTCTGGGATCGTCACCGATCCGTCCTTGTTCTGGTGGATCTCCAGCAGCGGGATCAGGATCCGCGGGCTGGCGGCGACGGTGTTGTTCAGGCTGTGGCAGAAGGTGGTCGGGCCCTTGCCCCCCTCGCCCCCGGGCCGGTAGCGCATGTTCAGGCGTCGGCACTGAAAGTCGTACAGGCGGCTGGCCGAGTGGGTCTCGCCGAAGCCGCCCGTCGGTCTGTCCTGGGCATCCAGTTCGCCCCGCCCGGGCATCCAGCATTCGAGGTCAATCATGTCGGCGTTCTTCATGCCCAGGTCGCCGGTGCAGCACTGCAGCAGGCGGTGTGGCAGGCCGAGCGATCGCAAAAACTCCTCGACGAAGCCGATCATCTTCTTGTGCCACGCGCGGCTCTCGGCCTCGTCGGCGCGGCAGACGACCACCTGCTCGACCTTGTCGAACTGGTGGATGCGGTACAGCCCGGCCGTGTCTTTGCCCGCGGCGCCCGCCTCGCGGCGGAAGCAGGTGCTGACGGTGACATAGGTGAGGGGGAGCTGCGCCTCGTCGAGGATCTCGCCGGCGTGCACGCCCATCAAGGAGACCTCGCCGGTGCCGGTGAGGTAGAGGTCCTCCCCCGAGCCGCGATGGGTCTCCTGGATGTGGTAGGCCTGGTCTCTGCCGGCGGGGAAGAACCCGGTGCCGACCATCATCTCCTCGCGAACGATGACGGGGATGGTCATGGGGGTAAAGCCGTGCTTCTCGGCCATGAAGTCCAGGGCGTAGCGGAGGACGGCCTGGTGCAGGCGGGCGCCGTGGCCGGTGAGAACATAGTGGCGGGCCCCGCCCAGGCGGACGCCCCGCTCAAAGTCCGCGAGGCCGAGCTCGTTGACCAGCTCGATGTGGGTCTTGGGGTCGAAGCCCCGGTTCTCCCGGAAGGATTTCGACAGGTCGAAGCCCTCAGGCGACCAGCGGCTGATCTCGGTGTTGTCGTCGCTGGAGGCGCCGACGGGGACATCCGGGTCCGGGGGGAGGGGGATCTCCAGGAGCAGGGCGTCGAGGTCGGGCTCGATCGCCGCGAGCTCGTGCTCGAGGTCCTGGATCTGCTGCTTGAGCTCTTGGGGCCGGGCCTTGAGCTGGGCGACCTCGGCCTCGATCGCGGCCTTCTCGTCGCCGGAAGCGGCCTTGAGGCGGCCCATGAGCTTGCCGATCAGCGGCCCCGACTCCTTGGCGGCTTTGTTGGCCTCGGCCTGGAGGGTCTGCTGGCGTGTCTGGATCTCGCGCCGATGGGCGTCGAGTTCGAGGATGCGGTCGATGTCGACGGTGTAGTTTTTCCGAGCCGCGCCCTGGCGGAAGCGGTCGGGATCTTCGCGGAGCAGCTTCAGGTCGATCATGGGAGGGGAGTGTAGTGGGGGCGGGGGAGGTTCGAATCCCCGTGGGGTCACTCCGCGTCGGTTGCCGCCGGGTGGTTCCTAGACCGGATTCGGGAACAGATCCGGCCCTCGTGCGTCTGTCGATACCATGGGCAGCAAACAACAGTCGCCGTATGGGGGTGCGATGGGGAATCGATCCATGCCCGAAGGGGAAACAGGAACAGGTCTGCGGCTGCGTCCCGAGCACGGGCGGGGACGCCCGATCGCGCTTTCCGACGAGCCGATCACCTTCGGCCGCCACCCGGACAACACCGTCTGCCTCAAAGACGAGAAGGCGAGCCGGTTTCACTGCGTCGTCGAGCCGGTCGAGGGGGGGTACCAGGTCCGCGACCTCGAATCCCGCAACGGCACAAAGGTGAACGGGGCGAAGATCCAGTCGGTGCGGCTGCACCCGGGCGACACGATCCAGGTCGGCAGGAGCACCTTCTTCGCCGAGCGGGAAGGCGCGGCGGAATTCGACCCCCAGCTTCAGGGGGAGATTTCGGGCGCGGCGCCGGTCTGGCTGCTGGAGCTCAACCGGATCCTCAAGGAACTGCCGCCGGCCGGGGCGGGCAAGGAAGAGATCGTGCTGCTGGCGGCCGACGGGCGTCCGACGGATGTGCTCTCGGCGGCCGGCGACGGCTCGAGGGCGCTGAAGTACCTGCTGCGCGTCGCCTCCAAAGCGCGGGCGACAGACATCCACATCGAGCCAAAGGGCGAGGGGTACCACACGCGCATGCGTGTCGACGGGCAGATGGTCTGGATCGCCGAGCTGCCCGCCAAGACCGGTGAGTTCGTGCTGGGCATCGTGCGTGCGGCGTGCCACATGAAGCAGGCCGCACGCGACGCGATGCAGGAGGGGCACTTCTCGGCGAAGTATTCCGGCGGCGTGCTGGACCGGCGGGTCGAGTTCCGCGCGAGCCTGACGCCGAGCACGCACGGGCAGAAGGCGGTGCTGCGCGTGCTCGACACGATGAACGCCCCGCACGCGACCGAAGAGCTCGGACTGCTCCCGTACATGCACCAGCGCCTGCGGCGCACGGTGCGGATGGACGCCGGGCTTGTGCTCAGCTGCGGGCCGACGGGCTCGGGCAAGACGACGACGCTGTACAGCATCCTGCGCGAGATCGACCGCAATGCGAAGAATGTCGTGACGATTGAGGACCCCGTCGAGTACCAGCTCGACGGGACGACGCAGCTCCCCGTCGACGACCAGAGAGGCAAGGGGTTCGGAGAACTGTTGCGATCGGTGCTCAGGCAGGACCCCGATGTGATTCTTGTCGGCGAGATCCGCGACGAGGAGACGGCGCGGACGGCGATGCAGGCCGCGATGACCGGGCACCTGGTCCTGTCGACGGTGCACGCGAAGGACTCGATCGCGGCGATCTTTCGGCTGCTAGACCTAAAGGTCGAGCCTTACCTGGTGGCCAACTCGCTGGATGTTGTGATCGCGCAGCGCCTGGTCCGCTTGCTCTGCCCCAACTGCAAGGAAGAGGTGCGGCTGCTGCCGGGTCAGGTCACCAAGATGGGCAAGCACCTGGGCGGCAAGACCAAGGCGTACCACGCGGTCGGGTGCAAACGGTGCCTCAAGACGGGGTACTTCGGTCGTCGCGCGATCTTCGAGATGCTCGACTTTAACGACGATCTGCGCGACATCGTGCTCAACGAGCCGAGCATGCAGGCGATGAAGAAGGTGATCGCCGGCGGGCTGTTCACAACGCTGGCGCAGTTCGGCTTCAGGCTTGTCGCCGACGGGGTGACCAGCGTCGAGGAAGTCGAGCGCGTGGCGGAAGAGCTGTAGGAGGGGTGTGGGGTGTAGACGGCGCGTCTGCGGCCCACAAGTCCGATCTCCTCCCCCCATGCCCTACGCCCCACACCCCACGCCCCTCCTGTAAAAAAACCGACGGGCCTTTCGGCCCGTCGGGTCGTTTCACCTGGATGTCTCGGTCCGTCTTAGCGGAAGAGGCGGGTGGCCTCGGTCGCGCGGACCGGGCTGGTGAGGTTGTCGCTGATCATCTCGACCGCGAAGCGGACATCGCCCTCGCCGATCGCACGGACGCGGACGCGCCATTCACCGACCTGGCGGGCGCCGAGGCGGCCGAGCGGCTCGAAGGTCAGGACATCGCCGTCGAGCGTCGCCTCGGTGGGGCCGGCGGTGCTGACGAGCTCGAACTCCGGCGGGATCTGGCAGCGGATGGCGATGTTGGTGTCCGCCCTGGAGCCCTGGTTGGTGATGGTGATGACATAGGTCTCGGTCTGGCCGACCTCGACGGGGTCATTGATGTCGATCAGCTCCATCAGGATGGCGGGGATGCCGATGATGTTCGAGCGGGCCTCGGCGTTGGCTGCGGTCTCGACGCAGTCGCCGTTCGCGGTAGCCCGGCTGCGGACATCGCCGTCTTCGGTGTGACGGAAGCTGACGGAGACTTCACGCTCCTGGCCCGCGGCGAGGGAGCCGATGTTGAACAGGACGCGCTCGGCTTCGACCACGCCGCCCTCGGAGTGCTCCATCAGCTCGGGGCCGGTGGGCAGGGCGACGGCGACGATGGTGTTGTGGCTCGGGGCGTCGCCCGTGTTGCGGACGGTGTAGCGGTGGGTGAAGCTGCGGAAGAGGTACGCCTCCTCGGGGGCCGAGGCTTCCAGCGCGAGGGTCGGCTGGGTGACGAGCGTGGTGGTCGCGTCGGACTCGGCGCGGAGGTCGCCGTCGGCGGTCGCCACCGCGGCGCTCTCGAACTCGCCGACGCGTGAGGCCTCGGCGGCGATGGTGAACTCGCGGCACTCGCCCGCGATGAGGTCGCCGACGGGGATGTTGATCTCACGCCGGCCCTCGACGCTCAGGCCCTGGGGCAGCGTGTCGCGGATGCGGACATTGCGGGCGACGCCGGAGCCGGTGTTGCAGACGGTGTAGGTGAGCAGGACGCCGTCGCACCGGATCGCCTCGGGCGTCGCGGTCTTGGCGAGGGTCAGCTCGGGCTGCACAATCGGGACGACCGAGCAGAGGAAGTTGTTGTACGAGACGCTGACGCAGTTGGCGGCGGTGCCGGTGCTGCCCGCCTCGGCGACGACACGGATGACGCGCGTCTGGCGCGGGCCGAGCTCGCCCAGTGCCCAGAAGAGCTGATCGTTGCCCGAGGCACGCTGGGCCTCGGGGTTCGAGCGGGTCACGCTCAGGTTCTCGGCGCTCTCCTGGAGGACCGCGACATTCTGGAGCGTGTTGTCGGTGAGATTGGTGACATGGTACTCGTAGTTGAACGACGCCCCGGGCGTTGCCGAGCCGGGCATCACGGTGTGCAGCAGGATGGCGCTGGTGCGCTCATCGCCCGTCGGGAAGGCCAGGTGCGAAGCGACCTGATCCCCGGTGGTCTCCGGGCGGTAGGTCCGCCGGGCGGGTGTCTGGCGTTCGGGCTGCGGCTGCTCGGCGCGGGGCTCGGGCTGCGGGGTCTGGGCGGGCTCACGCTGGGATGCACAGCCCACCAAGGCGAAGCATCCGAGCACCGCGAGCACGCCGGCGAGGTTTCGTCGGCTCTGGATCATGACCTTTTTCCCCTATTTGAGGCGTTGCTTCCCGGCCATCGGGACTCCGCCATCAGCGATTCGGACGGGTAACTCGTGCGGCCCCACACTGGCGTCCAGCCTAGGCGCAATGGGTGCAAACCGCAATACTGCGCGGGTTTCGGTCGGCGTGCGCACGCCGCTTTGTCCACAGTTTGCGCCATTTCAACCAGTTCGGCACTTCGACAGGTCGGCTGTGCTCAATCCGGGCGATCGGTGCGCATCGGCGCAGGGCGGTCGCCGATTGGGATGCGGCGGTCGTGCAGCGCAGGAAATTGCGTTCGCCATGCCCGGATATGGGGAGTGTCAATCTCGATCGAGCAAACGCCCTCGTTGTCGCCTAATTCGCCGAGGATCTCGCCCTTTGGGCCCACGGCGATCGTGCCCCCGGCGTAAGCGAGGTAGGGGTCGTTGCCGCAGCGGTTGACGGCGAGGACGCAGGCCTGATTCTCGATGGCCCTGGCGATGGAGAGGGCGCGCCAGTGGGCCGCTCTGGCCGCGGGCCAGTTGGCGCCGAGCACGAAGACCTCTGCGCCCAGATCGACGAGCGCTCTGAAGAGTTCGGGGAAGCGGAGGTCGTAGCAGACGGCGCAGCCGACGGTGGTCTGGCGGTCGGGGTCGTCGGGCGAGGCGTTCCAGAGATAGGTGGCGGTGCGGTCGCCCCCGACGAAGTGGTCGGACTCTTTGCCGAAGCTGAAGGGGTGGATCTTGGCGTATTCGGCGAGGATCGTGCCGTCGGGCCCGGCGATGGTGGCCATGTTGCGGGCCATGGGTTCGCCCGGGGCTCTGAGGGTTCGTCCGGCGTGGAGGTAGACACTCCGGTCGGCGGCGAACCTCTGGATGAAGGCCAGGGTGCGTCCCTCGCGGTCGGCCGTCCGCTCGGTGTTCATGCTGAAGCCGGTGTCGAAGAGCTCGGGGAGGACGACGAGGTCGCCCGGGTCCGGCTCGGCCGCGTCGGCGAGGTCGATCGCCTTGGCGAAGTTCCGCTCGGGGTCTTCCCAGGCGAGATCGAGCTGGACGAGGTGGGCCCGCACGCGCGATGGTACGGCCCGCGGGGGTTGTAGACTTCCCTCCAGATGCATGAGGCGCAGGCGAGCAAGGACGCGGGGCGGGGAGCTGCGCGGCCGGTGCGTGTGCGGCTGGTGCTGGCGAGCCGCTCGGCCCGGCGACGAATGCTGCTGGAAGAAGCGGGGATCGAGCACGAGGCGATCGATCCATCGGTGGACGACGGGGAGCTCTCGCCCGGCGAGGTCGGGCCCGATGCGTGGGTCGCGGCCCTGGCGTGGCTGAAGGCGAGGGCGGGGGCAGAGGCGATCGGCGAGGCGGACGAGGGCGTGCTCGTGCTCGGGGCGGACACGGTCTGTGTGATCGAGGATGCTGGTGTCACACAGATCATCGGTCAGCCCCGTGACGAGGCGCACGCGGCTGAGATGATCGACGAGATGCAATCCCGCGAGCACGGCGTGTTGACGGGCGTCGCGATTTGCGGGCGGGCGGGCAACGACGCGTTTGTGCGCACGGTCTTTGTCGATCGTGCGACGGTCCGTGTCGGCGAGATCGGGCGCGAGCGGATCGAGCGGTATGTGGACTCGGGTGGATGGCGGGGCAAGGCGGGGGGGTACAACCTCACCGAACGCCTCGCGGAGGGGTGGCCGATCGAGTTTGAGGGGGATCCGGGGGCGATCGTGGGGCTGCCGATGCGTCGGCTTGTGCCGTTGCTTAAGCGGCTGGGGGTTGCGGCGAGGAAGGGCGCGTCGTGATGTGGGGGGCGGGCCAGGTCGGTGCGCAGCTTCTGGCGCAGGTGTCGAGCCAGCCGCTGGCGCCTCGCTGGGTCGTGCTGCCGATGGCGGCGGTGACGCTGGTGGTGCTCGCGGCGCATGTGATGGCGATCCGCGTCGCGCCGATGCCCGACAGCCGCAGAAGGATCCGCACGGCCAACGGCGTGGTGATGATGTTGCTTGTGACGGTGCTGGCGTACGCGATCGGCGTGGCGACACCCGCGTTGCCCGGGGGCTTTACGCTGGGTTGGCTGGCGGCGGTGGGGCTGCTGGTTGTGGTGCTCGGGCTTTCGCTCTTGGACATGCTCAACACCTTCCGGCTGCACGCGCGCGAGACAAAGGACACAAAGTCGAAGATCCGCGAGGCGAAGGAAGAGCTCAGGCGGATTTTGGAGGGGAAGGAATGAGGGACGGGAACGGGGCGCAGGGCGCAGGGCGCGGGGAGCAGGGTGCTGTCGGTGGCGCTGTTGGGCGTCTGGCGGCGCGGGTGTATTCGCGCGAGATCGGGCGGCGGAACCGCAGGTATGACGCGGGGGCCGGTGTCACAAAGCTCGATGTGCCCGTGATCAGCGTTGGCAATCTCTCGGTGGGCGGGACGGGCAAGACGCCGATGGTCGCATGGATCGTGCGCACGCTGCTGGAGGCGGGGCGCTCGCCGTGCATCGCGATGCGGGGGTACAAGAAGGGCAAGGGGCAGTCCGACGAGGAACTGGTGTACCGGCGGACGCTGGAGGGCGTGCCGGTGGTGGCGCAGCCGGACCGGCTGGCGGGTCTGCGCGAGCTGTTTCAGACCGAGGCGGGGCGCAGGGTAAATGTGGTGGTGCTCGACGACGGGTTCCAGCACCGCAAGATCGCGCGCGATCTGGACCTCGTGCTCGTCGACTCGACGAGCAGCCCGTTCGAGGATGCGCTGCTGCCGTCGGGATGGCTGCGCGAGCCGGTGGAGTCGCTCAAACGGGCCCACGGCGTCGTGCTGACGCACGCGGAGTCGGTGACGCCGATGAGGCTGGAAGAGCTGGAGCTGCAGGTCGAGGCGGCGCACGGGCGCTCACCGGTGGCGCGGGCGGCCCACGCGTGGGACGGGATGGATGTGCGGATGGAGGGGCGGGAGGTCCCGCGGCCGGTGGGGTGGCTCAAGCGCAAAAAGGCGCTGGTGGTGTGCGCCATCGGCAGGCCCGAGCCGTTTGTGCGGCAGGTCGAGGGGGCGATCGGCGGGCCGGCGGCGGGGAAGCTGGTGTTGCGCGACCACGATCCGTACAAGCAGGACACGCGCGAGCAGATCGCCAGTGAGGTCGGGAAGGCGGAGGCGGATGTGATCGTCACGACGGAGAAGGATTGGGCGAAGCTGGGATCGACACAGTGGGCGGTGCCTGTGGTACGCCCGCGGCTGGTGATGCGGATCGAGCAGGGGGCCGAGCGGTTGCGGGATATGGTGGTGGATAGGGGGAGGCACGGGGGCACGGAGGGGGCGGAAGTGACGGAGAGACGGAGAGAGAGCTAGCTGGAAGGGCATTGATGGACACGCTGCTTGGGCATCTTGCGCGTTGGAAGCCGTTTACCGCGATCGTTGTCGGTGACTTCATGCTCGATCAGATGCTCTACGGCGACGCGGAGCGGTTGGCGGCCGATGCACCGGTGCCGATCCTGCGCGTCCGTCGTGCCGAGAATCGGGCGGGCGGGGCGGCGAATCTGTGCCTGGACCTTGCCGCGATGAAGGGGCGGGTGCTCGCGTTTGGCGTCGTCGGCGAGGACGGGGACGCGGGGCAGCTCAAGCGCGAGCTGGAGACCCAGGGTGTGGATGTCTCGGGCATCGTCACCGACGCCGAGCGTCCGACGACCGTGAAGCGGTACATGATCGGTCTGGCCTCACAGCGCCACCCGCAGAAGATGTTCCGCGTGGACCACGAATCGCGCGAGCCCTTGAGCGACGAGGTGGTCGAGGAGATGCTCGCCCGTTTCGAATCGGCGCTGGCGGGGGCCGATGTGGTCTGCATCGAGGATTACAACAAGGGCGTCTGTTCTGAAGCGCTCTGCCAGGGCGTGATCCGGCTTGCGAAGAAGGCGGGCAAGCCCGTGCTCGTCGACCCGGCGATGCTGTCGAGCTACGCGAAGTACACCGGCGCCACGGCGATCACCCCGAACCGCAACGAGGCGGAGATCGCCACCACGATGCCCACAGCGCCCGACGCCGACACACGGGTGAACGGCCAGGTCTCGGCGAGATTGCTCGAACAGCTCGCGTGCGAGGCGGTGGTGCTCACGCTCGACCGTCACGGCGCGCTGCTTCACCGGCGGGGGAGCGAGCCGATCGGCGTGCCGACGGTCGCGCGCGAGGTTTACGATGTCACGGGCGCGGGGGACATGATGCTTGCGGGGCTTGCGGCGGCGAAGGCGAACGGGATGGGGTGGCTGGACGCGGTGCGGTTTGCAAACGCCGCGGCGGGGCTGGAGGTCGAGGTCTTCGGCGTGATGCCGATCCCGCTGGAGCGGATCCACCACAGCCTGATGATGCAGCACTCGGGCTCGGCGGGGAAGGTGCGCGACGCCGAGCAGCTGCGTGTCGAGGCGGCGTCACGGCGCCAGCAGGGCCAGCGGATCGTCTTCACCAACGGGTGCTTCGATGTGGTGCACTCGGGGCATGTGAAGCTGATCGAGCAGGCGTCGAAGCTCGGGGATTTCCTGGTGGTGGCGATCAACGCCGACGCGTCGGTCTCGCGCCTCAAGGGCCCGGGGCGGCCGGTGAATAACCAAGATGATCGGGCGCGCGTGCTCGGCGCGTTCGAGTCGGTGGGGGCGGTGGTGGTCTTCGAGGAGGACACGCCCGAACGCCTGCTGGAGATGCTCCGCCCCGATGTGCTCGTCAAGGGCGGGGACTACAGCCGCGAGGGCGTGGTCGGGGGCGATTTCGTCGAGTCCTACGGCGGTCGCGTGGTGCTGATCCCGCCGGTGGAGGGCGTGTCGACGACGAAGACTATTGAGAAGATGGGGGGGTAGGGGGCCCCGATCGGGGTTTCGGCGGGGGCGGGTTTTGTGTAGGCTGGGCTGGTTGCGGCTGGTCGGTCGTCGGTTACTCCGTGTCTTTGGAAGGGACGCGATGGATATTGAGAAGGCTTTCGGAAAGCCAGCCAAAGCAGAAGAGCCGGACCTCGCTCACGAGGACGAGAAGCTTCGCGTCGAAAAGGAGCGGCACAACCGGCGCGTTCGGCGCGTTTGGACTTGGGTCATCGTGCTTGGAGGCACATGGCTGGTGGTTGGGCTGGTGCTGAGTCTCGCTGGAACATAAGGCGCGTCTTGACGTGCCACCGACCTCGGCTCGGTGAGGTCGGTGCTTACTTCATTGTTGTTCTTTCGAGATCGTTTATTCGTGCGGATGAATCAGAGCACCGACCTCTCAAAGCTGTACAGCCCGGAGACATCGCTGACAGTGTTCGGGGACATGGTTGACACTTTTGGCCGAGCGCATGATGGCCCTCCTTTGGAGGTCCGGCATGGCATGCAAGGTCGATCGTGGCGCAGCAGGCGGAGTTCGTGACGCTAGCGCTGGATGGCGGCGTGAGACTCGATCGACGCCTGCGCTTCCCTCGCTCCGAAGGAGCGATGGGCTGTAGCCGCGGGTGGAGCGCAGGCCGACGCGCAGCGTCGGACAAGCGCAACCCGTGGAAAGCGGCGCAAAGACCACTTCGCCCTGAAAGGGCGAAGGAGTGTGTGGAGCTGATCGATCGATTCCTCCGCTCCTTCAGAGCGGGGGATGGTTTATGACGCTATCCACGGGTTCCAGCGTGCTTCGCACGCTTCCACCCGTGGCTACAACCCTGCGCCCCTTCGGGGCTTTCAGCGGTCGCGATTACCACCTCACCACGATCTTCCCGAACTGTTCTGCGCCTTCCAGCCGCTTGTACGCGTCGACGCATTCCTCGGGGCTATAGACCTTGTCGATGACGGGTTCGAGCTTGCCGGTGTTGAAGAGGGCGGCGAGCTCTCGGAACTCTTCGTTGCCGCCCATTGTCGAGCCGAGCACGCGGAGCTGGTTCCAGAAGATTCGTGCGAGGTCGGTGGTCGCGTCGGGGCCTGAGGTGCAGCCGGGGGTGACATAGGCGCCGCCTCGGGCGAGGGACTTGATGCAGCTCAGGTGTGTGGCCTTGCCGGCGCTGTCGACGGCCATGTCGACGCCGCGCTTGTTGGTGAACGAGCGGACCTGTTTGGACCAATCCTGTCCTTCGTCGAGGATGGTTTCGTCGGCGCCGAGCTGTTTGGCGCGGTCGAGCTTCCACTGGTGGCGGCTGGTGACGATCACGGGGCAGGCGTGGTGTTTGGCGATCTTGAGGGCCGCGGTCGCGACGCCCCCGCCGATGCCGGTGATGAGGACGGACTGGCCCGAGCGGAGGTCGCCCTTGGTGACCATCATCGACCAGGCGGTGAGCATCGTCAGGCCGAAGGCCGCGGCCTGGACGGGGTCGGCGTCGGGTCCGATGGCCGCGAGGTTTGCGGCGGGGACGCTGTAGCGGTGCTTGTGCATGCCGTGGGTGTGCTCGCCGATGAGCTCGTAGTTGGGGGCGAGCGTGGAGGCGGGGGGGTCATCGGGGTGCTGGCGTTCGGGCTGGACGACCGCGGCGTTGGCGATGACCATGCGCCCGACCCAGGCGTTGTCGACGCCCTCGCCGACGGACTCGACGATGCCGCAGGCGTCGCAGCCGGAGACGCGTGGGTATTCGAGCTTGAGGCCGGGGACGCCGCGTCCGACCCAGAGGTCCATGTGGTTGAAGGCGCTGGCGAGGGTTTTGATGGTGACCCATCCGGGTGCGGGGGCGGGCTCGTCGGGCCAGTCATCTTGCAGTCGGATGTTGTTCGCGACGGGGGCGCCCTGTTTGGTGCAGACGATGGCTTTCATGTGCGGAGGGTAGTCGGGAGGGGGTGCAAAGTGGCGCGCGAGTGTGTAGGTTGCGGCTTATGAGCAACCACATCGATCGACGCGGATTTCTGGTTTCAGTGGGGGCCGCAGCGGGGGCTGCGGCGACGGCGGGGCTCACAGGCGGGGCGCTCGGCGCCGTCGGCCAATCGCAGGCGGGCGGCGCGGGCGTCGGCGCGAGGCGGGCCGGGCGTGTGTGCGCGATTTCGTCGGCCAACGGCGTGCAGACGGTGGCGAAAGCCGTCGAGCGGATCAGGGCGGGCGTCGACCCGGCGCTGGCGGTGGTCGAGGGCGTCGGCATCGCCGAGGCCGATCCGAACGACAAGACCGTCGGCCTGGGCGGTCGGCCCAACGAACTCGGCATCGTCGAGCTCGACGCGTCGGTGATGCACGGGCCGACGCACAAGGCGGGTTCGGTCGCGTCGATCCAGAACATCATGCACCCGGCGCAGGTGGCGCTGAAGGTGCTGCAGTACACCGACCATGTGATGATCGTCGGCGACGGGGCGCGGAAGTTCGCAATCGCCCACGGGTTCAAGGAAGAGGACCTGCTGACGGAGGAGACGAGGCAGGAGTGGATGCGCTGGCGGCGTCACCGCAGCGACATCGACGACTGGCTCACCGACAGCCAGATGGACTGGAAGCCCGACGGCACGCGCCCGCTCACCAACGCCGAGAAGCGGGCGGAAATCGAAGAGCGTTCGGCGGGCACGATCCACTGCTCGGTGGTGACGCCGGCGGGCGACCTCGCCGGCTGCACGACCACCAGCGGCCTGGCGTACAAGATCCCCGGGCGCGTCGGCGATTCGCCGATCATCGGCGCGGGGCTGTTCACCGACAACGAGGTCGGCTCGGCGGGCGCGACGGGGCGGGGCGAGGAGGCCATCCAGTCCTGCGGCGCCCACAGCGTCGTAATGGAGATGGCGGGCGGCAAAGACCCGACCGAGGCGTGCCTGGCGGTGCTCAAGAAGGTGGCCGACCGTGTGCGCCGCCAGCGGAGGCTCGTCGATGAGCGCGGGCGGCCGAACTTCAATCTCGTGCTCTACGCCGTGCGCAAGGACGGGGCCTACGGCTCGGCGTGCATGATCGAGGGCAGAGAGTTCGCGGTCGATGACGGGAACGGCGCACGGCGCGAGAAGTGTGCGTTCTTGTTTGAAGCGAGGTGATTGGGGCGGAGACACGGCTCGGCGAGCCGTGCCACCCGGAGCATGGACCTGTGGCACTGGCGGCTTGTCCGCCAGTGTTTTTTGCGCCATTCGCCGTACAGGACCACGGCAGGTTTCGTTCCCGACAAAAAGAAACACTGGCGGACAAGCCGCCAGTGCCACAGATCTGATTGGTTGATTGATTGTCAGCCCTGAACGGTCGACTGGCCTTCGACATGCTTCATGCCGCGGCGGCGGTCGCGGAGGCGGCGGCTCTTGCCCACGCGGTCGCGCAGGTAGTAGAGCTTGGCGCGACGGGCGTCGGCGCGGCGCACGACCTCGATCTTGGCGATCAGGGGCGAGTTGAGGGGCCAGGTCCGCTCGACGCCGATGTTGTCGACGATGCGACGGACGGTGATCATCTCGTTGATGCCGCTGCCCTTGCGGCTGAGCAGCACACCCTGGAAAACCTGGATGCGCTCCTTCTGACCCTCGACGATTCTGGCGTGCACATTGATCGTGTCGCCGATGTCGAAGCGGGGGAACTTGTCGGCCTGGACCTGGTCCTTGGTGAGGCTCTCGATGAGTCGCTGCGTGTCCATGGTGCGGGCTCTGGCCCCTGGGGCGGCTTCAGGCGGGCGGCCCGCCTTGGTTGCTGGTGCAGAAAGACCGTCCGGGCGCGGCCCGGAGCGGCCTCAAGACTAGGCGCGTGCCGTTCGGGCGTCCATCGCGGCTCGGCCGCGCCGGTCAGGCGGGAGGGGGCTGATCGGGGGGGCCAGCGAGCAGATCCGGGCGGCGCTCCCGGGTCCGCTGGAGGGACTGTTCCAGCCGCCACGCGGCGATCCTGCCGTGGTCGCCAGAGAGCAGGATCTCGGGGACCTCCTCACCCTCCCAGACGCGTGGGCGGGTGTAGTGGGGGCAGTCGAGCAGGCGCTGGCCCCCGGGGCCGATGGGGCTGAAGGAGTCCTGTCCGGCGGACTCGCCATCGCCCAGGGCTCCGGGCAGCAGGCGGATCACGGCGTCCATGAGGACGATCGCCGCGAGCTCGCCCCCAGAGAGCACGAAGTCCCCGATCGAGACCTCCATCGGGTCGAGCTTTCGGATGACGCGCTCGTCGATGCCCTCGTAGTGCCCGGCGAGCAGGAGCAGGCGGGGCATGGTCGCCAGTTCCTCGACCAGCGGCTGCGTGAGCGGGACGCCCTGGGGCGTGAGCAGGACGCGGGTGGCCGGGCGGTCGTCCATCGCCTCGACGGCACAGACCGCGTCCCACACCGGCTGGCAGGACATGACCATGCCGGGCCCGCCGCCGAAGGGGCGGTCGTCGGTCTTCTGGTGCTTGTCGGTGGTGAAGTCGCGGATGTTGGTCGCGTGCCACTCGACGAGGCCGGCCCTGCGGGCGCGGTCGGGGATGCTCAGGGCAAGAGCGCCGGGCGGCTCGGTCGCGAACATCTCGGGGAAGGTCGTCAGGATGTCGAAGCGGATGGGCACGGGGGAGGGTAGTGGGGGAAGAGAGGCACGGAGGGACGGAGGGGGGGAAGAGACGGAGAGATAGAGAGACGGAGAGGCGGAGAGACTGGTGTCAGTCGTTTGTGCGATGCCATTCGCCCGGGGTGTCTTCTTCTTCGGGGCGGAGGGTGAGGGTGTTTGGGGCGGTGTCGACGACGGCCCAGCGTTTGACCTCGCGCTCGTCGGTGTCGGGGCGGTAGAAGTCGGTGACGATGGTCGAGCCTTCGAGGGTCCACGAGCCCGTCAGCCCGTCGCGGAGGGGGCGCGGCACGCCGAAGCCCGCGGTGCGGAAGAAGGCCTCGCCGCCCTCGCGGAACTCCAGCCGCACGGTGTACTCGAAGAGCGCCTTGCGGAACGAGTTTTCCCAGCGCCCCAGCACGGCGTCGGCGATCGCTTCGGTCGCCGGCTCGCCTTCGGGCGATGGCGATGGCTCAGGCGAGCTCTGGCGGGCCGGGTCGGGGCCGCCGTTGCAAGCGGGGAGGGTCAGGGGCATGGCGATGAGCAGAGCGAGCAGGAGGTGGCGCGGGCGGGACATGACCTTGCGGTTCGGGGCGGGCGCCGCCGCCGATTCGGGAGTTGGGCGCATGAAAAAAGCCGGCGGACGGCCGGCTTTGGAGGGTCTGGGTGGCGGGGGGATCAGCCCTCGCTGCTCTCGGCCGCCTTGGCGGCTTCGGCTTCGGCCTTTGCTGCTTCGGCCTTCGCCTTCTCTGCTTCGGCTGCCGCGGCGTCAGCGGCGGCCTTGTCGGCCTTGGCCTTCTCCGCGACGGCCTTTTCGTCGATGCGCTTCTGGACGAGGTCGCGTCGGCGCTGGCGCCGGCCTTCCCACTCGGCCTTGAGCTTCTCGGGGAGGAGGTCGTTCTTGGCGAGCAGGTCGGCGACGGTCTCGGAGGGGATCGCGCCCTGGCTCAGCCAGTGCTGGATCCGCTCGCCGTTGAGCGAGATCTGCTTGTCCTCTTCCTTGGCGATGGGGTCGTACCAGCCGAGGTTCTCGAGCACCTTGCCGTCACGCTTGACGCGCGAATCGACGGCGCCGATGCGGTAAAACGGCCGGTGACGGCGTCCAAGTCGCTGCATGCGGATCCGAACCACGCGATACTCCCTGCAAAAACCCTTACAATCGTCCGGTCAGCCCGGGTCGGTCCCGCGGGCGGCCGACATACTAGGGGCCGACTCGGCCGGAGTCATGCCCGGCCCCGGACGGATCAGACCACCCCGAGCTTACGCACCGTCTTCATCGAGATGAACATGTGGCGCGGGTCGTCGCGGAGTTCGCTGAACCCGTACTTCAGATAGAAGCGCCTCGCCGCCTCGTCGATCGCAACCACCTCCACGGCGTGGATGCCGATCTCGCGGTCCGCACGGGCGATGCGCCACAGGCCATCGATCAACAGCGTCTCGCCGAGCCGCTTTCCCTGCGAGCCTCGGTCCACCGCGAGTCTGCCGAGGTGCGCCACCGGCACGGGGTATCTCGGCAGCCGTTTGCGCTGCTCGTCGGTCAGGTGGTTGAGTTCGACGGAGCCGGCGGCCAGCGAATAGAAGCCGCAGACGACCCGCTCGCCGGGCCGGACGGCGACGAAAGTGCGGCTGACGCCGGTCCGCTGGTTTTGGCCGGCATATCGCTTGAGGAACTCGTCGAGCGAGGCGTGCCCGCACGAGAAGCCGTCGCGATCGTGGTCGGACGCCAGCGCCTCGATCGACCACCGGGGCGGTTCAGCGCCCACGCTCTTCCCTGTAGCGATCCGCGGCAGTCTTGAGTGCCTCGTTGGGCTCGCCCTCGTCGTCGAGCAGGTCGAGGAAGATCCGCGAATCACGGGCGGAGAGCTTGAGCGTCGTCTCGCTGCGGATCGCTTCATTGGACGCCTTGAGCAGGGCGGCGATCGCGAAGCTGGAAACGGTCTGGCCCACGGAGGTCGCCGCCTGCTCGATCAGCGCCTTGTGCTCCGGCGAGAGCCGGAAGTCGAGGCGGGCGGATTGTGGGTTCGGGACTGCGCTCATGGTGTTCTCGCTGTATGGCTGTTGTATTGTACGGCAGAATGCCGCACGGGGTTCAAGAGATCCGCCGTTCGCTCGCGTTATTGGCCGGTGCCGGTCAAGGTCGTAGAGCCTCCGGGATCGCCAAGCGGAATTTGGTAAGCTGGGCCTGTTCGGGTGAATCGCCTTCGGCGGGCAAACGGGAAAGGACGGTGGGCGATGGGGCAACGGAAGAGGCTTGTGGCGTTGGGGACTTTGAGTTCGGCTGCTGTAGCGATGGCGATCGGCGGCGTTTCGCTCGGGCAGGCCTCGCCGCCCTCCAAACAGCGTTCCGACTCCGTCCGCATCGTGTGGGAAGCCGAGCTCGGCGAGGAGGAAGCGCACGACGAAAGCGCGTGGTCGGCGGTCGCTGGCTTGGAGGCGGCGTCGGAGGTGGCGCAGCAGATCGCGGAGAAGGCGGAGCGGCAATGGGTGGAATTGGGCCAGGACGAGGAGAAGGCCGCGCAGCTCGGGCGGGATGCGCAGACGGTGCTCACGGCGATGTTCGCGCCGGACTTCGATACCTACCACAGGCATATGACCGAGCGTGGGTTGTTTCTGGACATGGTCGCGGCAACCGTCGCCCAGCGGATGGTCGATCGGGAGATCTATCCGGATTCGGTTCCAGAATTGAACTTTGATGCTCCGCTTGTGACGCAGGTACGCTACCTCTGGAATCACCCGCGCGAGCGGGGCGTGGAGTTCGAGTCGGTGCGGCTTTCGACATTGCGTGTGGGATTCGGGCTCACCACCGTCGCCGGCACGCCGGATTGGCCGTACATGGGGGAGTACGGCCAGGGCAGCCTCTACGCGCCCAGAAGCGGCCGGCTGGGCGGTGTAGAACGAGCCCGCTTGGCAGAGACCAAGGACAGCGCCTGGGTCATGATCGAGGGCCGCTTTACCAGCGGCATGCGGACGCGGATGAAGATCCACTTCTATCTCGACAGCAAAGCGGAAGTCTGGGTGCCGGTCACAGTCTCGTTCGGGACGGACGGCGACTTTCGGCCATTCCCGATGCTGTGATCGTGCCGGAGGGCGGCCCGTGACGGTGTCGGCGGCGAGGCCTATCCGCCCCTTGCCGTCCGCCGTCGGAGGCGCCGTTTCTGGTACACTCCACCTTCACTGAGAAGGAGAATTCGGCATGACCTCATGGGTAGTCTCAGCGCACGGCGGGGTGGACAAGTCCAAGAACCGCGTCCGCAGGTTGATCGCGCCGACCGAGAAGTTCAAGTACTCCGTCACCTCGGTTCCGAGCGGGGTCGAGCTGGTCATGTTCACCAAGCAGGGCGACATCTTCTACGGCGGCGATCCGGAACTCGACGCCTTCATCGCGGGCAACGAGAACGACCCCGCCATCACCGGACGCATCCACAAGACCAAGACCCAGAAGAGCATCGTGCCCGACTACAACGCCTACGGCACGACCGACTTCCGATCGGGCGTCTACGAGGTCGGCGTCGGCAAGGTCTTCGATCTGCCCGATGGCTCGGTCACGCCCCTTTCCACGATCCTGAAGCAGGCCCAGGTCCGCAAAGTCGGACGGGTCTATTGGCTCTGCTGCGCCTGCCTCCATTGACCACGACTCCGACTTGCCTGTGCGTAAGGGGGCGTGGGGGTGTCGCTCCCGCTTGATCACCGGCTGGGCGAAAGGTCAGCCGCCGAGCGTGCTGATGGTGCTGATCGGGGGGCGGGCGCCCGGCGCAGGGGCTCGGCCGTTTGAGTGCCTTGGGCGGAGCTGTTCGGCCGCGGCTTCGCCGGCGCGTCGTTCGTCGGCCCGCAGGGCGTTGATCGCGGCTCGCAGCCCTTCGGCAGTCGGGCCGTCAGCGGGCGCGATCTCGGCGACTTCTTCTGCGAACTCGGCGAGGGTGCGCAGGTCGTTGATGTCGCCGAGGTCGTCTTGGAGCGTTTTCAGCCGCTTGAGGTCGGTCTTGAGGTCCGGCATCACTGTGAAGCGCCCGAAAAGCTCCATCGAGTAGCGGAGCCGTTTGCCCGCGATCCGCAGCGCGTGCAGGTTTTCGATGTCGCGGAGGTCGGCGCGTCTGGCGTCGTTGAACGCTTCGCGTGCCGCGGCGATCCGCGTCTTGCCGAGTTCGCCCAGCGGCGTCTCGCGGGCGCCCTTGCGGACCTTCGCGCGTTCGGCGTCAGCGACGAGGCGCTGGATGCGCGGGCGCTGCAACGCCTCCCAGCCCGAGCGTCGTTCGCTGAGCGCCCGCGCTCCGAGCACGCCGGCGCAGTACGAGAGCCCGAGGGTCTGGGGCCGATCGGCTGTCCCGGCCATCCGCTCCTCGACGAGGGCTTCGAGCACATCGCGATCGCGGAGGGGCCCCGCCGCACGCCGGATCCGCTTGAGTGTCTTGCGCAAGCGCTCGAGGTCTTTGGTGCGGACAACGCCCTTGAAGCCACGAGCGACCGCCGCGGCACGACGCGTCGAGACGCGGAGCTTGTGCACGAGGCGTTCGTCTTCGAGGTCGGCGACATCGCCGGGCAGGTGTTCCGCCACGCGTCTGGCGGCGTCGGCGAGCATGATCGTCGCCGCTTCGCCCGAGGGGGTCTGCGCTGAGAGTTCGCCGAGGGCGGCTTTGGAGAGAAATCGACCCATGCAGAACCCTATGCATGCAGATGGAGACACAACTCGCGCCCGTTGAGGACAAGTCTGTGTGCTGTCGGGCGCCTTTTCGGTTACACTCGTTGAAGACAGGACGGGGTTCGAGCCGCGGGATTCAGGAGGGCGTGCGATGTTCAGACAAGCGATGGCGTTGGCGGCGTGTTCGGTGCTCTGGTGCGGTGCTGCGCTGGGCGCGCCCGTCAGCGTGTTCACGGACAAGCCCTTCGCAGAGGCGAAGGCCCAGGCGGCAGACGAGAACCGGCTGCTGGTGGTCAAGGGGACGGCCGTCTGGTGCGGGCCATGCCGGATGATGGACCGCGAGACCTGGCCGAACCCGGAGCTGGCGGCGTTCATCCGCGAGCACGCGGTCGCGGTGGCGGTCGATGTTGACCGGGAGCGGGAGTTGGCTCGCGAGCTCGGCATCCGCGCGATGCCGACGATCATCGTCTTCAGGGAAGGCGAGGACTTCGCCCGTGTAGTGGGGCACCAGTCGCCGGGTCAGATGCTCGCGTTTCTGGAAGCAGCAAAGCGGGGCAAGGCGATCGGCGAGGACAAGCTGCTCGATTTGGCCCAGCGGGCCCGCGATGAAGTCCGTGCACGCATGGACCTCGCCCGCGAACAGACGAGGCGGGGCAAGCCCGACGAGGCGGCCGAGAACTACGCATGGCTCTGGGACAACATGCACGGGCACACCCCGTCGATGGTCGACATGCGCACATCCTTCATGCCCGGTGAGATGAAGCGGCTCGCGGAAGACCACGCTCCCGCCAGGCACCGCTTCATCCAGCTCAGAGACCGAGAAGAAGAGAAGCTCAGGGCGGGCGAGGCGAGCATCGACAATCTCGGCGACTGGATTTTGCTCAACAAGGTCGTCGGCGACGACCGGCGGTCGCTCGACTGGTTCGACCGCGTCAAGGACGACGAGCACGGTCGTGAGACGATCCGGCGTGTGAGCGAACCGGTCGATGGGTTGCTCAGGAGGAACGCGCGATGGGTTGACATCGGACGCATGCTCGAAGACCCGGCGCTGCGGGTGCAGCGAAAAATCCAATTCAACATGCTTGCGTTCAACGAGCTGCATGTGCGTCGAGATGCGGCGGCACTCGAAGGCTTCTTCGACGAGGCGGACATCCGCCAGGTGGGCAACAACATGCTCGGGGAGAAGGTGTCAACGATCTACAAGTCGCTCCTCGCGGCGGACCGGGTCGACGACGCCGTCGCCGTACGGGAAGCGCTCGTCCTCCAGGTGCCCGAGCCCTGGCTCCGCGAGTACATCATTGTCGACGCCCTGGAATCGGGCATCGTCCATCCCGACATGCTGGAGATGACCGAGGGCGTCGACCCCGGCCTCGTCGAGCGGCTTGAGAACGCGATGCGCCTGCCGCCTGCGTAAGGCGGCGCTGAAACACGAAGTCCGATGACCGGGAGGTCGAGCGATGTTTGTGCGGGCGATACTGGTTTCTGCCGTGTGTGCCGCTCTCTGCTGCGGCGTTGCGAGGGCCGCTCCGGCGGGAGTGTTCTCCGACAAGCCGTTCGATGCAGCAATGGCAGAGGCTCAGCAAGAAAAGCGTTTGTTCGTCGCCAAGATGACCGCCCCTTGGTGCGGCTTCTGCGTCCGGATGGACCGAGAGACATGGCCAGATGAGGAGCTCGCGGCGTGGATCGGGCGCCACGCGATCATTGTCGCGGTCGATGCCGACAACGAACGAGAGCTCGTTGAGTCGCTGGAGGTCAGGACGCTGCCGACCGTGATCGCCTTCCGTGACGGCAAGGAGTTCGCAAGGCTCGTCGGCTTCCACTCCGCGCCGCAGATGTTGCTGTTCCTTCGAGCAGCCGAACGCGGCGAGATCGCCGAGGAGTCCGACCTCCGAGCGCTCCGCGACGACCCGGGTCTGGACATGCAGGAGCGGTACGGCCGCGCGCTCGAACTCATGCAGTACGGCGAGCTCGACAAGGCGACCGAAGAGCTTCTCTGGCTCTGGGAGAACATCCACCAGGTCGATCCGTCCAAGGGGCCGATGCGGATGTCGTTCCTCGCCGGCAACATCGGGCAGCTCGCAAGGCAGCACCCGCCGGCCCGGGAAGCCTTCGCCGCGGTGCGCGACAACGACGAGCGGATGCTTCAGGAGGGCATGGGCACGCTCTCGAACCTCCGCGACTGGCTCGTGCTCTGCAACGAGCTCGGCGACCACCAGCGGATCCTCGACTGGGTCGACCGGGTCAAGGACGATCCCGAAGGCGTCGAGTCGATGCGACGCGCGGGCCACACCGTTGAACGCCTGCTTCAGCGGGAGGGCAGGTGGGGCGACTACGGGCTCTTGATCGAGGAGCCGCTGATGTCGATCCGGATCAAGTTCGAGGTGAACGAGCAGTTCATCCAGCGGATCCGCCAGCACGCGGGCGATATGCCATTCGGCGCCGATCCCGACGAGATGATCCGGCGCCAGCACGATTCCATCGCCGAGAAGGTCTCGTTGTACTACAAGTCGCTGCTCGCGGCGGGCAGGGTCGACGAGGCGATCGGCGTGCGGGAGCTCGCGACGGAGCGCGTCCGCGACGGATCGATCCATGAGTTCATGCTCCGCGACGCGCTGGATTCGGGCGTGTTGCACAACGACCTGTCGAAGCTGGCGGATCGTGCGGATCCCGCGACGCGGGAGAGATTGCAGAGATTGCTGTCGGAGAGGTCGCCGCAGTAGCGGTTTGATAAGGCAAGTGAGGGCTCGGAAATGCAGTGCGCATCAAGAATTGTGTTGTTGGCGTGTGCGGTGTTGCTCTCGTGCGGCGTCGCGTCGGCCGCCCCCGACGGGGTCTTTGCAGACAAGCCCTTCGCAGAGGCCAAGGCCCAGGCGGTGGACGAGAACCGGCTGCTGGTGGTCAAGGGCACGGCGGTCTGGTGCGGCCCCTGCCGCAGGATGGACCGCGAGACCTGGCCGAACCCGGAGCTGGCGGCGTTCATCCGCGAGCACGCGATCGCGGTGGCGGTCGATGTCGACCAGGAGCGGGAGTTGGCCCGCGAGCTCGGCATCCGCGCGATGCCGACGATCATTGTGTTCAGGGAAGGCGAGGACTTCGCCCGAGTCACGGGCTACCAGACTCCGGCGCAGATGCTCGCGTTTCTGGAGGCGGCAAAGCGGGGCGAGGCGATCGGTGAGGAAGAGCTGCGCGATCTGGCCCAGCGGGCCCGTGAGGATGTCCACGCACGCCTCGACCTCGCCCGCGAGCAGGTGCATCAGGGCAAGCTCGACGAGGCGGCCGAGAACTACGCATGGCTCTGGGACAACATGGTCGAGCGGGCACAGTGGAGCGGCGTGCGCATATCCTTCATGGCTGGCGACATGAGGCGGCTCGCCGACGAGCACGCCCCCGCCAAGCGTCGATTCACCCAGATCAGGGACCGTGAAGAAGAGAAGCTCAGGGCGGGTGAGGCGAGCATCGACGATCTCGACGACTGGATCGTGCTCAACCAAGTCGTCGGCGACGACCAGCGGTCGCTCGACTGGTTTGATCGAGTCAACGACGACGAGCACGGGCGCGAGACCATCCAGCGGGTGAGCCACCGAGTCGACGGGTTGCTCCGGAGGCACGGGCGCTGGGTCGATCTCGGGCGGATGTTCGACAACCCCACGCTGCGGGTGCAGCGAGACTTGCAATCGCACCTGAGGATGTTCAACGAGCTGCGTGCAAATGCGGAGCTCGACGGCTTCATGGAAGAAGTGGAGGCCCTCGGGGTCGTCAACGACCTGCTCGGGCGGGACTTGTCGACGATCTACAAGTCCCTGCTCGCGGCGGACCGGGTCGACGACGCGATCGCCGTCCGCGAGTTGCTTGCCCTCCGCGTGCCAGACCCGTGGCTCCGCGAGTACATCATCGCCGACGCTCTGGAATCGGGCATCGTCCACCCCGACATGCTGGAGATGACCGAGGGCGTCGATCCAGAACTCATCGAGCGGTTGAACGAGGCGCTCGGCCGCCATCCTGCATAGACGCCGGCCAGGCCGAGCCGAATCAAGCCAAATGGGTCCGGAGGGACTCGAACCCTCACCCCCGTATCCGGGGAGCGGATTTTAAATCCGCCGCGTCTGCCGATTCCGCCACGGACCCACGCCCGCCGCTCGCGGCACTTGCCGGACGGGCGATCGTGACACAGACTTTATGGGGCAATGCCCAGATCCGCCGATGCGACCGCTGTCGGTAATCGGACCGAACCCGCTCCAGAGTGCCGCGTACCGATTCGGCGTCCACTGCGGCATGGGCCGAAGTGCGTGATCCCGGGCTGCGGGTGAATCTGGGTAAGGTGGGCCGTACGGCGACTTGCCCGGCCCGATACGATGGATCCGACCGGCCCGACCGCCGATGGATCCTTTCCGAGCAACGCCGGAAGGTCCGGCGTGCGGCTGGTCTGATAACCCCTGGAGGGCATGCGGCCTGGGACGAGGTTCGCGGATGGTCCGGCTGGGAAAGCCGGGCGACGCCGGGAAGCGGGGGGTTCGAAGAAGGTTGGGCCGACGCCCATCCGATCTCCGGCTCCAAGATCAACACTCGATCGAGGGGAATTTCGGAGCACGCCACGCACGCCCACCCGTCAGGAGGGAGCCCCATGACCATCCGCAACGCCCGCCAGCCCAAGAGCCTCGCCGGCCGCCGCACGGCGTACCTCGCCACAGGCATGGCGATCTTTGGCTTTGGTGTCGTCCACGCGCTCGCCGAGCCGGCCAACGACAACGAGCGGACCAACCGCGTCGTGACCTCGCGCACGGCGGGATCGGTCTCCGGCGGCGCGGGCCAGCCCGTCACGGCCGACGCCAGGGCGGCGCGGGCGGTCACCAGGATCCAGGACAGGCAGGGCGACGCCCTGAGCAGGCTCGTCCAGCTCCGCGAGGACCGCACGGCTTCGGTCGTCGTCCGTGCGCCCCTGGACCTCTCCGGCGGCGGCCTCAAGCCGATCGCCGGCGGGACAGAGCGCGTGATCATCAACGGCCAGGTCGGCGGCGGCGGCTCTGGTGGTTCCGGTGGATCGGGTTCGGGCGGGTCAGGCGGCAGTGGTTCGGGTGGATCGGGTGGTTCGGGCGGGGGTGACCCCGGTTCGGGCGGTGACACCGGCAGCGGATCGGGCGGCGGGGGAGACCCCGGTTCCGGTAGCCCCGGCTCCGGCGGGAGCAATGACCCCGGCAGCAGCGGCGAGACCTTTGCCCGGCTCGTCCCGGGTAATGGGTTCGACAAGTTCATGCCCAACAGCAATCCGGTCGGCCACCCGGAGGTCCCGGGGTACGACGCCAAGGCGATCGCCCGCTGGGATGTGGTGCCGTACCAGGTGATCGACGGCGAGTTCCACATCGGTGTGGTGGCGTTCCACATGAACGACATCGACCATGTGCTGTTCTCCGCCGAGGGCGGGCCGTGGGTGCGCGTCGACGAGATGCAGCACAACCCGCGGACGGATGTGTGGGAGTACACGGTGGTGCTGGACGCCGCGGACTTCCAGGACGGGCCGGTGGAGATCCGGGCTGTGGCGTACCCGAAGGTGGGGGTGCCGCGGGTTTTGGCGGGGAATGATTTGAGTGTTCGCAACGGCGAACATTCGATGTTCCTGTACGCCAACGCTGGCGAAACGCTGCCCAAGGCGGAGCGGTATGTCTCGGAGCTCGGCAGCGACGAGACGGGGGACGGGACGAGAGACAGGCCGTATCGAACGATCTGGGGAGCGATCCGCTCGGCGGGGCCGGTGCTTGACAATGTGACGATCTATCTTGAAGAGGGCGAGTACGAGTATGGGGGGTCCGGCTTCCCACAGCCGACAGCGGGGTTGGGATGGACAACTATCACCAAGGCGCCGGGTGCTACCAGGGAGAATGTGAAACTCATTTCTGGAGAGAATCGGCTACGCATTGATAGAGTTCGCCTTAGTGATGTTACGCTGGATCAACGGGACGGCTGGGTGATTGCCGGCTTTAATACACTAGGCTGGAGCATTTGGCTCGATAGTGTTACTGGAAACGGAAAGAATCATTTTTCGGGACCACCCACTCGTTCACACTTCGCAGGTAAGTATGTGACAGATTCACACTTCGCCAACTACAGGGATGCTATGGTTACAAAGACGCTTGTTCGCAATGTCAACATTGACGGGATCGGGTCCGACGCATTCCACAATAGCTATTTTGTCGTCAACTCTTCTGTAAACAATATTGACAGACAAGGCTCGGACGCGCACCCGGATGTCTTTCAGTTGTTTGGTCCGACAACCGACATCGATAATGTCATATTGTACGGAGTGATGGCTACGCGAGTCGATGCGCAAGGCCTGTTCATCCAAGGCGTCCAGTCTGCTTCAAACATCGCCTTTGTCAATGTGTCCATCGACAAGAAGTCCGGATATGCGGTAAGCCAAATTGGAGACGTGCCGATCGATCACCTGTTTGTCAATCATGTGTCGATGCCAAATATGTCGTGGGTTTGGCGGACCGCAAATGCGACCAACATAAGAGTCAAGAACTCTGTCTGGCGTCGTGTTGCGACATCGTCAATCAACGGCAATACTCCTTTGGCGCTCGATGAATGGTACAATAATAATCACTTTATAGACCATAATGTGTGGGGCGTACTTGTTTTGGGAGATGGCGTCACGACGGGAGATCCGGGGTTCTCCGTTTCAGCGAGCGGGAAGTTTGTGCCCAGTTCTAGCTCGATCCTGCGCGATCGTGCGTCGAGTAGAGTTCCTGTAGATATTCTTGGTAACTCTCGGAGCAAATTGACCACACTTGGGGCGTTTGACTGAAATGGGCTAGATCCTGTGAGAATGAATAGGCAAGCACATCCGTAGGATTAATTTCAGCTTGCCGCTCAATTAGCTCTCAGTAATATGCAAAACAGCTAGACAAGTGAAGGCGTGTGTCTGCTTTACAACGACAATTTCTTGTTGGATTGATCTGGCAGTTTTCAGCTCGCGGAGGGGACAAGCTTCTTCGCATGGCGACCAATATCCTGCTTGCGAGGATGCTGAGTCCTCACGACTTCGGATTGATGCAGGCCGCGTTTCTCGCCTTGGGTGCAATGGAAGCGATCAGTTTTCTGGCAACGGACCAGGCGATCGTCCACAACGAGCGCGGCCGTAGCCTGCGATTTCTTCAAACGGTATTCTGGGTCGCGTTTGTCAGGGGTGTTTTGATTGCGGCGTTGCTCGTCCTGCTGGCGCCGATCTCGGCATCGTTCTTTGGGCATCCCGCCGAGGTGGCGCTTTTCGGTGTCATCGCACTCCACCCACTGCTTACGGGTCTCGCGAGCCCGCGTGCCCAGGTTTTGGTCAAGGAACTAAACTTCAAGGTCTGGTCGCTGTATCGGCTTGCCGCAACAGTGATCGGCCTTGTGGTCAGTATTGCCCTGGCGATTGCTTTGCAGAACGCATGGGCGCTGGTGATCGGGCAGTTGTCGATCCAGCTGGCGATCACTATTTTGTCGTACATTGTTGCGCCGATGAAGCCCGGGTTCGTCTTCGACGGCCCATCATGGCGGGCGATCCGTGTGTATGGGCTCAGTGCGGCCGGGACACCGTTTATCCTGTTCCTTATCGCATCCGCGGCTACTATCCTTCTTGGCAGGATGGTGGGTCTTGGGGTATTGGGTATCTTTGCGTTGCATCAGAGACTCGCAAGATTGCCGGTCGAGATCGCCTTGAACGCTGTCGGTACGGTTGCGATGCCTGCGTACAGAAAGTTGACTCACGATCGGGATCGGCTCAAGGCGGCTTGGCTGAAGAGCTTTCGCGGCGTCTGCTTACTCTCGGCGCCTTTGTGTGCGGCGTTGATCTTTGTCGACGCGGAGCTGGGCGTGCTGCTGTACGGGGAGCCCTACAGAGCAGACCCAATGGTCTTTGCACTTTTGGCGCTGAGCAGCACGCTCACGATGTTGCTCGCCGTTATGGGTCCGCTCTTTTGGGCGGTTGGGCGACCGTCGCTCGATCGCGCATGCCAGATTCCGCGCCTCGCTGTGATCTACGGTCTTGGCTTCTGGCTGGTGCTTAAGTTCGGAGCGCTGGGGATGGCGTACGCAACAGCGGCGGCAATGATCCCGGCCCTCTGTCTTGGCGCATATTTTCTGCGAAAGGAGATACGCGTTAGTTTGGCGGAGTTGCTCGGCGAGGCGTGGGATGTTTGTGCTGCGGCATGCTTCGGACTTGCGTGCATGTACATCGTGAACCATTTGATGGGTCTTGAGGGAATCCATGTGATTGCTCTGGCCGCCATCGTTTCTACGCCGGTGTTCGCGTTTTCCGCATGGCAGCTTGGTAGGCTCGTATCGTTGCGTACGATGTTGGCGGCAAGACGAGGCATGGTTGCAGAGTAGACTGGGAGCCCTATGTCCGCTAGCGATGAGATCAATGTGGTCACTATGGTCAACGATTCGGCGTTGTTCGACATCATGAGACAGTCGTTGTCGCCTGATCGTCAGGGCATTGATGTCAAGGTTCATCCGTGTGATCCCAGCAAGGCTGGGATGAATGCGGGGCAGGCGCTTAATGCAGCGGTCTTCCAGTCTGATTGTGCGTGGACTGTGATTGCGCATCAGGATGTTGTGTTTCCAGCCAATTGGATAAGGCGATTGTTAGACATAATTGCAGGGTTGCCGCCAGAAGTTGCGATATTGGGCGTTATGGGGTGCACCCGTTGGGGTGAATTGTGCGGACATATCATCGATCCCCACGGGCACTATAAGTCGCGGAGGCTTCCGCGCGAGGTCGTGTCGCTTGACGAGTGCTTGCTTGTGGTGCGTCAAGGCTGTGGATTGAGATTCGATGAAACTTTGCCTGGATTTCATTGTTACGGCGCAGACATAGCCTGTCAGGCGTGGAGTAGCGGCTTTCGGGCGATGGCTATCGACTGTCCCGTTGTTCACCTGTCTCCCGGCAATATTGATGAGTCTTACTCCTTGGCTTCTTCGCATCTGATGGCGAAGTGGGGTGCTGGCTGTGGTGGCGTGCTGCCTACCCCTGCAAGGTTGCTCGTTGCTGATCAGTACAGTTGTTATAGATATCTCACCTGCAGGGCGTTGAGGCGTCTCTCAGCATATCGCGCAAGGCAAGGGGGGGGGCGCCGCGGCCAGTATCGTATGTTGTACATGGAGTCAGCGGGGCGGTCCGTCTAACTAGTCTGCTGGAGCTCTGCGTGAATAGGCTACTGATTGTGTCTTATTACTTTCCGCCCGACGGCGGCGCCGGTGCTCAGCGGCCGTGGAAGTTCAGCAAGTACCTTCCGGCAACGGGGATAGATGTCGGCGTGATCACGCACGGTCTGCTCGGTGACTTCAATTGGACTCGTCCGCCGGATTCCTCACTCGCCGCCGAGCTTGACAGCGCGATCGGGTGCGAGGTTGTCCGTGTGCCTGCGGCTGAGGGGGTCGCTGGTCTGATCGACGGGCTGGAGGGGTGGTCTGTTGCGACGGCGGATGCTGTTTGCGAGTTGATCGATGCGGGTCGGGCGGACGCCGTGGTGTACACGATGTCGCCGTTCTCTCTGGTGCGTTCTGCGGCGATCGTGCGAGAGCGTCGGCCCGGAACGCCGATTGTTCTGGACCTGCGTGACCCGTGGGCACTGGACGGCTGGCAGCCGCACAAGACCAAGTGGCACTGGCGTCGGCAGTTTCAGGAGATGAAGGCGGCGCTGGAGGCGGCGGACGGCGTGATCGCGAACACCCCCGAATGTGGGAGGTTGTTTGTCGAGCACTTTCCGGGGTTGGATCCTGAGCGGCTGACGGTGATTCCGAACGGGTACGACGCCGCGGACTTCGAGGGCGATCCGGGCGAGCCTTCGCTTTGGGATCCGGGGGAAGAGGGTGTGCTCCGAATCGTCCACTCGGGTACGCTCTGCACCTTGGTTCAGTCGTGGTATGCTGGTGTTCGTGGTGCGGTGAAGCGTTTGGTGGGGTATTCGCCGGAGCGGATCGACTACTCAGGGCGGACGCTGGTGCATGTGCTGGAGGCGGTGCGTCGTCTGCGGGAGACGGGCGATCCTTTGGGCGGTCGCGTCCGTATCGAGGTGATCGGCACAGCGACGGATGCCGATAAGGCGTCAGTGGCGTCGTCGGGCGCCGGCGATGCGGTGCGGTTTCACGGGTATGTGCCGCACACGGAGGCGGTGCGTCATATCCGCCTGGCGGAGGCGTTGCTGCTGCCGTTGCACGGGCTGGCGAAGGGTGAACGGAGCAGGATCGTGCCGGGGAAGACCTACGAGTATCTGGCGACGGGGCGGCCGATCCTGGGGCTTTTGCCCGAGGGTGACGCTCGGGAGCTCGTGGAGCGGAGCGGGGTGGGGGTGGTGGCTGAGCCGTGCGACCCGGGGGATATTGTGCGGGGGCTTCGTGAGCTGGAGGGTGTTGTGGGGCGCTCTGTCGGGCGGCGTGCGCCTGAGGCGTGGGTGGGGGAGTTCGAGCGGCGTGCGCTGACGGAGCGGCTGGCGGGGTTTGTCGAGCGGGTGGTGTCGAGGGCGGGGGCGCCCGCGGGGAGCGGGTGAGCCGTGCCGTTTTACTTGGCTCAACAGGCTGGCCAAAGCTCTGAATTCGTGGGTCAGACGACGCTGCATCCCTTGGGGGTGGCGGCGATGCTCGTTTGCGGGGTCGCGCTGCTGCTGCTCCCTCGGCGGCATGCGGTGCTGCCGATGCTGGTGATCTGCTGTTTCGTCGCGATGAGTCAGCGGATCGTGATCGCTGGTGCTGATTTCAACCTGCTGCGGATCATGGTGCTGTTTGGGGCGGCGCGGGTGCTGTTGCGGCAGGAGTACCTTGGTGTTCGGTTCAACCGAGTTGACGCGCTTCTGTGCGCCTGGCTGGTGGCGGGGGCGGCGATCTACATCATCAGGGAGGGGACGCCGGATGCGGTGGTGAATCGGTCGGGGTGGATCTTTGACGGGGCAGGGATGTACTTTCTGTTCCGATGTCTGATCCGCGAGTGGAGGGATATCGTCGGGGTGGGATTTGCGCTGGCGATTATTGTGATCCCGGTACTCTGCGTGTTTCTCGTTGAGAAAAGCACGGGACGAAACCTATTCTCAATCTTCGGTGGTATTCCGGAGCATACTGGGGTTCGGGATGGAAAGCTGCGGGCCAGGGGCGCTTTCGCCCATGCAATCCTTGCCGGTACATTCTGGGCCGTGGCGATGCCGTTCATCGCCTTGCAGTGGTGGACCAACCCGCGGCGGCGGCCGCTTGTCTTTGCGGGTATCGTCTGCTCCCTTGGGATCATCGTGATGTGCGCATCGAGCGGCCCGGTGGCGTCGGCGGGTGTTGCCTTTGCAATCGCCGGGCTCTACCCGTTGCGGAAGTACTCGCGGTTGATGCTGGCGGCGGGTGTCGTCATGCTCGTAGGCCTTCACTTCGCAATGAACGCGCCTGTGTGGCACCTCATCGGACGGATTGATTTCGTGGGAGGATCTACCGGTTATCATCGATATCAACTCATTGATAGCTTTATGTCGCACCCCGACAAGTGGATCTGGCTCGGGGCGACCGATATTGCGTTTCTGGCCGATTTTCATGGGGCGGGGGTCGCGGACATTACAAACCAATACATCCTTGAGGCGGTTCGTGGAGGTCTCGTTACCTTGATCGTCTATTTGCTGATGATCGGGGCTGCGTTGCAGCTTCTGCTCCGAGCGGTTGACACCTACAGTGGCGACAGGGTGAAGTCAGTCATCGTCTGGGCGGTGTTGATCTCGCTGGGAGTTCACCTGGTGAGCTTTATCAGCGTTTCATACTTCGGCCAGATTATTATGCTCTGGTTCCTGACGCTGGCGATGGCGGGAAGCATCGGGGAGTGGGCGGCGAGGCCGCGGGCGGTGAGGGCGATGCGTCCCGTCTGCGCGGCTCGGACCGCGGACCTGCTCAAGCCCAGCCGTGCGGAGACCAGCCCATCGTGAGCCGAGCCGACGCGAACAACCCCGAGCTCTCCGTCCTAGTTATCAGCTACAACACGCGCGAGTTGACGCTCGATGCGTTGAGGACTCTCATCGACCAGACCCGTTGCGACTACGAGGTCATCGTCTGGGACAACGCGTCGAGCGACGGCTCGGCGGACGCGATCGAGGCGGAGTTCGGCGGGCGGGTGCGGCTGACCCGATCTGAGGAGAATCTGGGGTTTGCCGGGGCGAACAACGCCGCCGCCGAGCACGCCTCGGGGCGGTACCTGCTGCTTCTCAACCCCGACACGGAGGTGCTCGACGGAGCGGTCGACAAGCTACTCGCCTTCGCGGATTCCAACCCCGAGGCGGGGATCTGGGGCGGAAGGACGGTGTTCGCCGACGGGCGTGTGAACCCGAGTTCCTGCTGGACGCGGATGACGGTCTGGAGCCTTGTGTGCCAGGTGTCCGGGCTGAGCAAGGCGTTTTCTGGCAGCCGCGTGTTCAACCCCGAGGCGGTCTCGGCTTGGTGGAGCGAGGGGGAGCGCGAGGTCGACATCGTTAGCGGTTGCTTCTTTCTGATCAAAAGGGACCTGTGGGACCGGCTCGGCGGCTTTGACCCCGCGTTCTTCATGTACGGCGAGGAAGCCGACCTATGCCTGCGGGCGAAGAAGCTCGGCGTGCGCCCAATGGTCACCGCCGATGCCGTGATCGTGCACCATGGCGGGGCTTCGGAGAAGATTGAGTCTGGTAAAATTAGTCGCATATTAAATGCAAAGATGCAACTCGTGGAGAGGCACATGTCGAAGGCTGGTCGGGGCGTAGCAAGGGCATTGCTGCTGTTGTGGCCGATGTCGAGATCCTTGCTGTCGTGGTCGCCGTTTCGGCGGCACCGTCGTCGATCGGAAGTGTGGATCAAGGTCTGGCGTGATCGATCGTACTGGGCGAAGTGCCATAACAAGGTAGCCGGGGAGCCTTCATGAGTGAGAAGATCGGCGGCATCAGAGGGATGGCAGATTGGCGCAATCCCAAGTCGATGATGAATCGAATGCGCCAAAGGCGATTCGAGAAATTTGATAAAATCACCAAGTCATTGGGGGAGACTGTCTCGATCATTGATCTCGGAGGCACGGTAGAGTTCTGGGAGCGGCGGGGTTGGGCTGGGCGCGAGGATCGCCAGATCACTCTAATCAATCTTGAAGAGTCGGAGTCGAAGTACAGCAACATACAGAGCAAGGCTGGGGACGCCACTCGCCTTGATGGTGTCGCCGACGGCGAATTCGACATTGCGTTTAGCAATTCGGTGATTGAGCATGTGTTCACCTATGAGAACCAGGAGAAGATGGCTGCCGAGGTGAGGCGGGTCGCCGGGGCCTATTGGGTGCAGACGCCGAACTACTGGTTTCCGATGGAGCCTCATTTCCATGTCCCCGGGTGGCAGTGGCTTCCAAAATCGATTCGGTACAGTCTGATCCGGCGCCGGCGCTGCGGTTGGCGAGGGCCCGAGCGTGACCCTGAGAAGGCGAAGCAATTGGTCGATGAAGTTCGTCTGGTGACCAAGAGAGAGATGAGGAAGCTGTTTCCCGACTCTACTCTATGGGGAGAGCGTTTCGGTCCATTTGTGAAATCATGGGTTGCGTACAGCGGATTTCCCGAGGTCGAAGCATGAAGGAGGCGGCACCTCGGGTTCTGGCTGTCGCCTCCGGCGGCGGGCATTGGGTGCAGCTTATGCGCCTTCGCCCCGCGTTCGAGGGGTGCGAGGTTGTTTTTCTGACGACGGAGGCGGGGTACGCCGCGGATGTTGCTCCGGCTCGGTTGATCGTTGTTCCAGACGCGAATCGATGGAACAAGGTCGCCGTGGCGAGGATGTTTCTGGCAGTGCTCTGGGCGGTGGTTCGCGTCCGGCCGGATGTGGTTGTGACGACGGGTGCGGCGCCGGGGTATGCCGCGATCAGGTTTGCAAAGCTGCTGGGGGCTCGGACGATGTGGATCGACAGCATCGCAAACTCGGAGGAGTTGTCGATGTCCGGGCGGATGGCGGGCAAGCACGCCCATGAGTGGCTGACGCAGTGGGAGCATCTCGGCGTGTCGGGCGAGGCCCGGACACGGCGAGGGGATCAAGAGCGAGCCCCGCGTTTCGAAGGGGCGGTGCTGTGAGGTTGTTTCTGACAGTCGGCACCCAGCTCTCGTTCGAGCGTTTGACCGGAGGGGTCGATCGATGGGCGGGGGCCTGCGATGTTCGGCCACAGGTCTCGGCGCAGGCCGGACCGGACGAGCACCGGTACGAGCATCTTGAGGTCGAGCCCTTCGTGTCGCCGTCGAGGTTCAATGAACTGTTCGAACAGGCGGACGCGGTTGTCGGGCATGCGGGGATGGGCACAATTCTGACGGCGATGACGCGGGGCAAGCCGCTGCTGATCATGCCGCGGAAGGCGTCGTTGGGCGAGCAGCGGAACGATCATCAACTGGCGACCGCGAAGCACTTTGAAGGGCGTCCGGGGATTCTGGTTGCTTGGGAGGAGGAAGATCTGGCCGAACGCCTTGATGAGTTGGTTGGGCTGGCATCAGCCCCGCCGTCCGAAGCGGCGGCATCGCCATGGGCGAGCGAGAGGCTTCTGGACTTCGTCCGTTCCTTCGTCCGCGGTTAAGAGGCTTCTCTCCAGCCGCGCCCCCCTCGATCCGATCGATCCTGCGGCATGCCAATGATTGCACACCACGCCGCCACCCCCGAACCGGCGGCCGCGAACGGAGAGGAACCTGTGTCGACCACCTATCAGCAGCTCAAGGACAAGATCGCGTCGGGCGAGGCGATCGTCGGGATTGTGGGGCTCGGGTATGTCGGGTTGCCGCTGGCCCATGCCTTGCATCGGGGGGGGCTGCCGGTGCTCGGGTTCGATATCGACCCCGAGAAGATCGAGATGCTCGGGCGGGGCGAGAACTACCTCAGGCACCTCGGCCCGGAGATGACCGGCGACCTCGCTGGAAGCGACCGCTTCGAGGCGACGGCCGATTTCTCGCGCCTCGGCGAGGCGGATGTGGTGATCGTCTGTGTGCCGACGCCGCTGGGCAGGCACCAGGAGCCGGACCTCTCGTATGTGATCGATTCGGCCAGGGCGATCGGCCGCTGTCTGCGGCCGGGCCAGCTCGTCACGCTCGAGTCGACGACCTACCCGCGGACGACGCGCGACGAGTTCCTGCCGGCGATGCTCGAGGAGGCCTCGGCCCGCGGCGTGAAGCTCACGCCGGGCGACGACCTCTTCGTCGCCTTCAGCCCCGAACGCGAGGACCCGGGCCGCAAGGACCACAGCACCTCGACGATCCCCAAGCTCGTCGGCGGGATCGATGACCGGTCGACGGAGCTGGCGGCGATGCTCTACCGGCGGGGCGTCTCGCAGGTGGTCGAGGTCGAGTCGGCGGAGGTGGCCGAGGCGGCCAAGCTGCTGGAGAACATCTTCCGTGCCGTGAACATCGCGCTGGTCAACGAGATGAAGATGATCCTGGATCGGATGGACATCGACATCTGGCAGGTTGTGCGTGCGGCGTCCACCAAGCCGTTCGGGTTCATGCCGTTCTACCCCGGCCCCGGGCTGGGCGGGCACTGCATCCCGATCGATCCGTTCTACCTGACCTGGAAGGCGAAGGAAGTGGGGCACGCGACGCGGTTTATCGAGCTGGCGGGCGCGATCAACACCTCGATGCCGCACTGGGTGGTGGAGAAGCTCTCGCTGGCGCTGAACGAGCACGCCAAGCCGGTGCGCGGCTCGAAGGTGCTGGTGATCGGTCTGGCGTACAAGCCGGACATCGACGACACGCGCGAGAGCCCGGCGTTCGAGCTGATCGAGCTGCTGATGGACCTCGGCGCGGAGGTGCAGTACCACGACCCGCACGTGCCCGTCGCCCCGAAGGTGCGCAAGCACGACCTGCGGATGAAGAGCGTGGAGCTGACGGCCGACTCGGTCGGCGGGTTCGACGCGGTGCTGATCGCGACGGACCACAAGCGTGTGGACTACTCGTTGCTCGCGAGGCACGCCTCGCTGGTGGTGGACACGCGGAACGCGATGCGGGAGTACGCGTCGGACATGGGGGCGAGGCTGGTCAAGGCATGAGCGGAGCCGCTGTCGAGTCTGAAGCTCCGAGCACATCGCGCGATGCCCCGGTCGATGTTCGCGCGTACGACGGCGTCATCTGCTTCGGCGGCGAGGACTGGTGGTACCACAACCGCGGCCACTACGACATGCAGATGATGCGCGAGTGCAGCGCCTCGCTGCCGGTCCTATATGTCAACTCCATCGGGATGCGCGTGCCCAGCGCCCGCGAGGGGCGGATGTTCGTGCAACGCGTGCGTCGCAAGCTCAAGAGCCTCCGCCGCGGCATGGTGCGCGTGCGCGACCGCTTCGCGGTCTTCAGCCCGGCTGTTGCGCCCGCGGGGCTCGGGGGGAAGTTCAACGACACGCTGCTGGCGTGGCAGGTCAGGCGAGCAGCGAAGAAGCTCGGCATCAAGCGCCCGCTCGTCTGGGTCGCCTGCCCGCCGGGCGCGAAGGTGGTGGACAGGCTGAACGCCGTGGGCGTGGTGTACCAGCGGACGGACCGTTTCGAGGCGTTTGCGAATGTCGACACCGAGCGGATCGCGGGCTTCGACCGGTTTTTGAAGGACCGCGCCGATCTGACGCTCTTCTGCTCCTCCTGGCTGCACGCGGAAGAGGCGGGGGGGTGCCGGCGGGCGTTGTTCGTCGACCACGGCGTCGACTCGACCGACTTTGAGAAGGCGGGGCGGGGCGATGCGCCCGAACCGGAGGATGTTCGAGACATCCCACGGCCCCGTGTCGGCTTCATCGGCGGGATCGACAGCCACACCTTCGATCCGGAGCTGTTTGTCGCCGCAGCGTCGAAGCTGCCCGAGGTCAACTTCTTCCTCGTCGGCGCCTGTTCGCTGCCGGAGGGCTGGTGCGAGCTCTCCAATGTCAAGCTGCTGGGCAAGCGCGACTACGAGCAGGTGCCCGCGTACATGGCCGCGGCGGATGTGCTGATCATGCCGTGGAACCAGAGCGACTGGATCCGGGCGTGCAATCCGGTGAAGCTCAAGGAGTACCTGGCCGTCGGCCGCCCGGTGGTCAGCACGCCTTTTCCAGAGCTGGAACGGTATGAGGGTCTTGTCCGGGTCGGGGCCGACGCCGATGCGTTCGCGGCCCAGATCTCAGAGGCCATCGAGCAGCGGCACGATCCGGCGCCGGGCCGGGACAGGGTCCGCCCCCAGACCTGGACCGAGAAGTGGCGGTCGGTCCAACGGGCCCTGGCCGAGCTCGGGCTCGAAGCCAACGGTTGAGATCAAAGCCGGCTCATTCCGCCGAGATTCCATCGTGGCGTGCGTAGAACATGGAGCCCGTCCGATATCGGGCCTTACAGTTGTGTTGCAGGTCGTTCGCGCCGACAAAGACCAGTTGAGAGCCAATGACCCCGCTTGCTTCGCGCCGGCCCGGCCGGTGCGCGGGGGGCATTCCGCTTGGTCCGGTAAAAGAGCTGGCGGCTCGACCGATCCGCAACCCGCCTCACGAGGGCGGGGGAGGCACAGATCCGATGGACCGCTCGCAGAGCGATCCGAACGCAGACGGCCATGACCGGGCGTCCTCCCGGGGCGCGATCGGTATGGTACTGCTCGCCGGGAGCCTGGTGCCTTCGCCGCTGGTGAAGGCGGCCGGATGCTCGGTCCTCTCGTTCTGGCTCTCCGAGACGGGGACGGTGCTGGATCACTGGATCGGCGCGGCTGTTCGGGCGGGGATCGATCGGGAGATTCTGTGCGTCTTTGGAGGGGCCGGAGCGCCGCCCTCCTCGCCGGAAGGGGCGGTGGGGGTCCGGATCGTTCAAGATCGCACCGGATACAGGGGGCCGGCCGGATCCGTCCGCGACGCGGTCGAGGGTCTTGGCCTCTCCCGCGTAGTCATCGCGGAGGGGGCCCGCTATCTGACCGATGATCTGGGAACCTTGCTCGAAGCGCACGAACAGACCGGCGCCGATGTCGCCATCGCGCGGAACCCCGACGGCTCGCCAGCGGGGCTCTATGTCGCGAGCGAGCGGTCTTTGGCGCTCATCCCGCACGCGGGCTACCTGGACTTGAAGGAGCAGTGGCTCCAGAAAGTTTCCGGCGCAGGCATGCGGGCGATTGTGCACGACCTTTCGGGCAAGGGCTCGATCTCGCTCCGGACTCGGGAGGACTTTATTCGGGGTTCGTTTGAGGCCTCCGGGCTGCGTCAGCCCGCTCGGACGCGGATCTGGGGCGCCGGCTCGTCCATGCCCGGCGCGGGGCGTCGCGGCGTCGTTGCGCAGCGCGCCGAGGTCGCCTCAGACGCGTTGGTGATGGATTCGGTCGTCATGCCGGGGGCGAGAATCGAACCCGAGGCCGTGGTTCTTCGTTCAATCGTGATGCCCGGGGCGGTTGTCTCGGGGGGTGATGAAGTCATCGAGACAGTCGCGGCGCCGAAGGGGCGGAGGATCCCCGCCGGCGCAGAGACGGAGTGAGAGCGGGAATGGGCGGAAGACGATGGACACCGCTGACTTTCGGCCTATTGGGCGCCATGACGCTCTTGGCGATCCTTGCAGGCTGGCAGGTCTGGGCGGACATCTTCGGGCGAGGGCTCACACGCGATGAGGACTCCCATGTCCTGCTCGCGGTGCCGGTCGCGATCTGGCTGGTCTGGCAGCGTCGGCGTCGTCTGCGGACCTGGCGCCCTGCGCCCAGCTTCGTCGGCCCGATGATCGTCGGCGCTGGCGTCGCATTTGAGATTGTGGGCTTCGCTCAGGCCTTCGACATCTTCCGCCATCTCGGCGCGATCCTGCTGGTCGTCGGGGCAATCGTCACGGTGATCGGCACGGGCCCGATCCGGGACATGAAGCCGGCGCTGATCGCGCTGCTCTTTGTGATGCCCGTCCCGGGCCGTTTCCGTCAGATGATCGCCATCCCCCTCCAGGAGATCTCGGCGAAGGTCACCGAGTACGGCCTGGGCATCTTCGGCATGCCGATCGCCCGGACAGGCAACCTCCTGATCATCAACGGGCACGAGGTCGCGATCGCCGAGGCCTGCAACGGCATGCGCATGGTCTCCGCCCTCGCCCTCATCGCCTTCACCTTCGCCTTCTCCGTCCCGATGCGCAACAGCCTCAGGGTGCTCATCCTCGCCCTCAGCCCGGCCATCGCGCTTTTGGTCAACATCATCCGGCTGGTGCCGACCACGCTCATGTACGGCTACGCCGACACCGAGACCGCCGACCTCTTCCACGACCTCAGCGGCTGGGCGGTCCTGCTCGTCGCCCTGGGCATCCTCTGGGGCTTCCTCGGCCTGCTCCGTTGGCTGGAGGTCCCGATCACCCCATACCCCGTCGCCAGACAGAGCTCTTCACCATGAAGCCGGCACGCAACAACCCTGCGCCCATCGTCCTCACCGCCCTCGTGCTGGCGGGGCTGATCTTCGTCACCCGAGGCGCGGGCATGAACACCGAAGGCCTCAACCGCTACTTCGTCGAGGTCGCAGAGCGCGTCGACGAACTGCCCTACCGGATCGGCTCGTATCTGGGTGTCGATGTCCCCGTCGCCCCGGCGGCGCAGGAGATCCTTCGCCCCAACCGCGTCATCCAGCGCCGCTTCACCGATCCTGCCACCGGGGTCTCGTTCGACCTGCTCGTCGTGCACTGCATGGATGTCCGCGACATGAACGGCCACTACCCCCCCGTCTGCTACCCCGCCCACGGCTGGATCGAAGAGGCCCGGGCGCCGATGCCCGTCGCCTCGACGCTCGGCGAGATCGACGCCCGCTTCTACCACTTCCGGCGCGAGACCGAACACTTCGAGCAGCGCCGGATCGACATCCTGGGCTTCTTCATCCTTCCGGGCGAGGAGCACGCCCTGACGGGCTCGGGCCAGGTCATCGACCGGGCCACACGATCGAGAAACACCACACGCATGGGCGCCGCCCAGCTGCAGATCATTACAGACGCCGGGATGGATCCCGAAACCCGCCAAGAGATCTGGGACATGGTCCTCGAGACCTGCGAACCAGTGATCCGGCGCGTCAACAAGGGAGTCGGCCATGACGACGCGTGACCAGTACCCGGCGCCACAGCCGATGATGCTCGACGGCGAGCAGGCCCCGCCGCCCAACCCCGTCGAGATCGTGCTCCGCGCGCTCTCCGGCAAGTGGCATTGGGCCATCTTGCTCGGGCTCTTCCTCGGCATCGGCGGCTCTTACGCCGGCTACAACGCGATGCAGCCGGAGTTCAGAAGCACCGGACGGATCGAGATTGAGCAGGTACGCCAGGCCAGACTCTACGATACAGAGGTGACCGACGGCATCCCCGCCTTCGACAGTTTCGTCGCGGGACAGGTCGCGATGCTGACCTCGCCCCGTATCCGCGACGCGGCCGCCTCCGACTCGCAGCTCATCGAGGCTGGTTGGCCCCGCCCGCCCGCGGGCGTCATCCGGCTTCAGAACAAGCTCGAAGTAGCCTCGCCGCGACGGTCTCCGATCATCCTGGTCAGTGTCAGCGATGAGGATCCACGCCTCGCAAAAGCCGCTGTCGACGCGGTCCTCCGCGCTTATGAGCGGATCGCGATCGACGGCGCGCAGGCCGAGTTCGCCCAGCGCGAGCGCGAGCTCCGCAACATCCGCGACGCCAACCAGCGCGAACGCGACTCTCTTGAGGAACGGGCCCGCCTGCTCGCCCAAGAAGAAGGCACAGACGATCTCACACGCCGTCTCCAGCAACAGGACGCGATGATCGAGCGGCTGAGCGGCACCATCTTTGAGATGGAACGGTCGTTTGCCTCGATGGGTATTCCCACCAACATCGACGCAGAGACGGAGCGTCTCCCCGCGACCGTCCTGGCCAACATGGACGATCAGCTCCGCACGCTCAAGCAGCAGGAGACCGAACTGCTCAGCCAGCGGACGCAGCTCTCGACCGACTTCGGCCCGCGCCACCGCGAGCTGCGCGATCTCGACCGACGCATCGCCGGCGTACGCGCACGCATGCAGGAGCGTGTCAACGAACTCCAGCAGGAGGTCCCGCGCATTGTCGGCGAGCTCGACCAGCTCCGGCGGGAGCACCGGGCCGCCGTCACGGAACGCCGCCGCCTCGGCCAAGTGCAGCTCCTCATCGCACAGCGACGGGATGAGGCCAAGCGTCACCACGACATCTTCGATGACGCTCGGCGCAGGCTCGAACAGCTCCGCGTCGAGAGCGAGAATCGAAGGATCGCCCGCATCTCGATCGAGCAGGAGGGCGATGTTCCCCTCATTCCCGCCAAGGACCGCAGGCTGCCGCTGGCGGTCTTCGGGCTCGGCGCCGGAGGCGGGCTCGGCTTCGCTCTCGTCGGGCTGATCGGCTTCCTGTCTCCTCGCGTCCGCTCGGTGGGCGACCTGCCCAAGCCCGACCCCGAGGTCGGCGTCCTGGGCGCGATCCCCGAGTTCGACCCCTCCGACCCCGACCTGTGCGAGATGGCCGCCTCCAGCATCCACATGCTGCGCAACCTCCTTGAAGTCAGGGAGCGGGGCGAGTCCGGGTGCAGCGTCTACACCGTCACCAGCGCCACCGCCGCGGAGGGCAAGTCCACCTCCGCCAAGGCTCTCGCTCGCTCATTCGCGGCTTCGGGCCGGCGCACGCTGCTCGTCGACGCCGACCTGATCGGCCGCCAGCTCACCTCCGAGCGCGACATGCTCGACCGGCCGGGCTTCTCCGAACTCGTTCGCGAGGACCGCGAGCTCGAGCCGTCGATGCTTTTGAATGATTCGCGGAACCTCTGGCTGCTCGCCTCGGGCTCGGGCCTCGACGCCGACCCCGACCACTTCTCGCCCTCGCGCGTCCGCCGGGCGATCGCACGCCTCCGCGAGCAGTACGACACCATCATCGTCGACACGGGACCCATCCTCGGCAGCCTCGAGGCCTCCGCCCTCGTCGGCGCCAGCGATGCGGTGCTCGTCGTCGTCGCCAGAGGCAAGGACGCGCGACTCATCAAGCTCGCCGTCGAACGCCTCCGCCACCTCGAAGCCCGCTTCATCGGTCTGGTCTTCAACCGCGCCCGCAAGACCGAAATCACGCGCAGCGTCAGCAGCATGTCCAACGGCATCCGCAGCCGCGTCGGCGGTAGATCGCGGCCGAACCAGCCGGCCGTCGCCTCGCTGGTCGCACCAGAGAACGACGGATGACACTCACCCCCGCACGCCCGGTCTGCATGGCCTTCAGCGAGCCCGAATCGGGCCATCGCGGCGTGCGCGGCAAGCTCTGGGGCGCCGAGCCCGTCGAGCTCCACGATCTCGTCTGGGCCTCGACCGGCGTCCGTGTCGTCCGCAACGGACAGCCCGAGCCGGAGCAGTCCGGCCCCGTGCTCTACCTGTTGCTCCCGGTCGGCACCCTCGTCTGGTTCGATATCGCCAAGGTGCTCAAGCGCCTCCATTGGGACAGCCCCGACCTTGTCCGCCTCCGCCTGACGATGACCGATGAGTCGTCCTACCGCGAGCGCGTCGTCAGCAACGGGGGTGCCCAGCTCAAAGAGATCCGACGCGAGTACCGCGCCCGCGCACTCCGCACCGCCCGCGTATGGGTCACCCCTGACCCGCGCATCGCCGAGATCTGGCGCACCGCTCCGACCGAGGCTGAAGGGCTCGGTAAACTCCGGGCCGTCTATCGCCAGAAGGCCGGCTCTCCGATCGCGATGGAGAGCGAGATCTTCGACGGACGCGACGACGAGGGTATCGACCGCTGGCTGGCGAGAACCCTGCCCAGGTGGTCGCGCCAGCGGGCCGTACTCCCCTCGGTCTACCGATTCTCTGACGGTGTCTGGGCGCACGAGTCCGCCGACATCGACGAGAACGCCCGCGTCATCGGCAACGCCTGGATCGGCGCCGGCGCCCGCATCGGCCCGGGCGAGGTGCTCGTCGGCCCCGCGGTCGTCCCCGATCGAGACGAAGCGGGCGACCCGCCCCCGGTCCAATGGTCGCTCGTCAAGGCCCCGCACTGGCGACTGCCCGACCTGGCCAAGGCCGGTCGCGCCCGGCGCTTCGGCAAGCGGGCGTTCGATGTCGCCTTCAGCGCCGTGGTGCTCGCGGTCACCGTCCCGTTCTACCCGCTATTCATGCTGGCGATCCTCATCGAGGACGGCCGGCCCTTCTTCTTCGCCCACCGGCGCCAGACGCTCGGTGGCAAGACCTTCCCCTGCCTGAAGTTCCGCACCATGCGCCGCGACGCAGACGATCTCAAGGCCAAGCTCATGGCCGAGAATGTCTGCGACGGCCCGCAGTTCTTCATGGAGAACGATCCTCGCGTGCTGAAGGTCGGCAAGGTGATGCGGAAGCTCCAGATCGATGAGCTGCCGCAGTTTCTCAATGTCCTCGCCGGGCACATGAGCGTGGTCGGCCCGCGCCCGAGCCCCGACAGCGAGAACCAATTCTGCCCGGCGTGGCGCGAGGCCCGCCTGAGCGTCCGCCCGGGCATCACAGGCCTCTGGCAGGTCCGCAGGACGCGCGAACCGCTCACCGATTTCCAGGAATGGATCCGATACGACCTCGAGTATGTCCAGCACCAGTCGTGGGGGAGCGACCTCTGGATCATCTGGCAGACCGTCTGGCAGATCCTCGCCAAGATCCTCAAGAAAGATTGACTCGCTCGCAGCGCGAGGGGAACGGGAAAGATGAGAAAGTCCGCCAAGATCAAGCTCGCCGCCCTGCTCGCAGGCGTCGGCGTCGTCGGCGCCGCCAGCGTTGCCGCTTACACGGTCCAGAACGCGCGCAAGTCCCAGCAGGCGCTCGACGCGGGTTCTGAGGGCATGCGCCTCTACGAGGCGAACGAGTACGAGCGAGCCCTCCCCCTCCTGAGCAGGTACATCACTCAGAACCGCGAGGATGTCGACGCGCTGATCGCACTGGCCGAGTCGCGCCGACGCGTCCCGCAGCCCAACCTCGGACACATCCGCTTCGCGACACGCCTCGCCGGCGAGGCGGTCCTGCTCGATCCGTCGAACATGCGGGCCAGAACCCTCCAGCTCGAGCTCTTCGCCGAGTCGGGCATGGTCACCGAGCTCGTCGACGCGGCACGCGAGACCATTCGGCGCGACTCCTCGCACCGCCTGGCGCACGAACTGTTGGTCGACGGGTTGACCGCCGCGGGCCGCACGCGAGAGGCGCTCGAAGCGGCAGAGGCGTTCGCGCAGCGCTTCCCAGACGAGTTCCAGCCTCGCCTTCGCGTCCTGGTGGCGATGAGCGCCGCCGACGCGCCCGAGCCCGAGCTGGAGGACTATTTCGCTTCGCTCCGCGAGCAGTTCGAGGGCAAGCCCGAACTCGTGCTCATCGACGCCAGCCGCATGCAGTCCGCGGGGCGATACGAGGAGGCCGTCGCGCAGGTCGACAGCGTCAACCCCGCCGAGTTCGAGACCAACGAGCAGGTCCGCGGGCTGATCCGCCTGCACGACCGGCTCGCCCGGCACAGGCCCGCCGACGGCCAGAGCCGCCTCCGCTACGCCGAGGGCGTGATCGACAGCGCCGTTGGATCGCTCGACGACCCGACGGAGATCGCCGTCTTCGGCGTCGTTCGCGCCTGGGGGCTGATCGACAACGAGCAGGCCGCACGCCGACTCGACGCCCTCTTGGCCGACGGCCCCGAGAATGCGCCGACCGACGCGCTCGGCTGGGCGGCTTTCATGGTCGCTTCGGGCGACGCACCGGCCGACCGCTTCCCGCGCGCCAACGCCGTGCTGCAGGACGCCCCGGGCCAGACGGCCCGCGAGTGGAAGGCCCTGGTGCTGGCCGCCGAGCAGCTCGTTGACGGGCGGCCGACCGAGGCTCGTAGGACGCTCGCTTCCGTCGAGCCCCAGGGCGAGAAGCGCGCCCTTGCGATGCTCCTCCGAGCCCGCGCAGAGGCCATGCTCGGCGAACAGTCCGCCGCCATCCGCACCCTCAGTGAGAGGATCGGCGGCCAGCAGATCGTCGAGTTGCCCGAATGGCGCAGAGCCCGCGGCCTGCTCGCCTCCATCCACCTAGACCGCGGCGAGTTCGAAGACGGCCGTGATGCAGTCGCGATCGACCCCGATCCCGACTCGTGGCCGTCTGGCATTGCGATGCTCTACGAGGCCCGAATCACCGACGCCGAGCGATCCGGGGCGGGGCTCGACGACGCCGAGAGCACCATCGATTCGCTCAGATCCCTCCTGGAAACCAACCCCGATAACCCGGTGCTCATCGGCTGGCTCGCGCGCGCCATGGTGCTCGACGGACAGAACGAGGAGGCGGTCGGCTTCGCCAGCCGGCTGCTAGAGATCAACGCCGAGGCGGGCGTTCTGCTCGCGGTCGCTCGGAGAGTCGGCCCGATCGATGACGGGCTCGCCCGGCGGCTCTCCGCCGAGGCCATCGAGCGTGCCCCGGGCGACGCGCGGTCGCTGCTGCGGGCCGCGTTGTCTGAGGCCGCCTTCGGCCGAGTCGAGCAGGGCGAGACCATGCTCCGCTCTGCGCTGGAACAGGCCGAAGGGCGTTCGCGGATCGACATCGAGATCTCGCTCGGCGCGTTCCTCGATCAGGTCGGCGATCCCCGGGCGGCGCAGTACTGGTTCGAGCTGGCCGACCGCCGCCAGAACGAGCCGGCGGTCATCCTCCAGGCCCTCGAATCCGCGTCGGTCTGGGCTGAGCCCGCTCGCACCGAGCCGATGATCCAGCGTCTGCGCGACGCATCGGGCGAGGGCTCAGTCACTTGGCGGATCTTCGACGCACGGCGAAGGCTCGCCGCCTCGCCCTCCGCCAGCGACCTCAACCAGATCATCCTCTCGCTCTCCTCGGTCCTGCGCAACGACCCCGCCAACACACGAGCGCTCGCGCTGACCGCCGAAGCGCACGAGCGGGCCGGCAACACCGACGCCGCGATCAACACGGTCCGCAACGCCGTCACCGCAGGTGCGCCGGGCGAAGCACGCATCACGCTCATCGAGCTGCTCCTCAGGGCCGGGCGTCTGGAAGAGGCCGACCGCGAGCTCGTCCTCCTCAGCGAGATCGCACGCGCCGACAGGGGCTTCCTCACAAGGCGGGCGGAGATCTACGAGAGCCGCGGCATGCTCCAGGAGGCCCTCCAGGACCGCCGTCGTCTCGCCCGTTCGGGCGAACCCGGCGACATGATCGCGCTGGCACTCGCCCAGGCCCGCGTCGGAGACACCCAGGGCGTGCTCGATACCGTCGACGCGATCCAACGCGAGGGGCAGGTCGACCAGTCCCTCATCCCGCTCGTCGCCCGTTTGCTGTCTGAAAGCGGACGCCAGAGCGACGCGCTCGCGCTCATGGAAACGATCGAAGGCGAGACCGGCGAACTCGCCCGCGTCCGATTCCTTGCCAGCAGCGGCCGCTTCCCCGAAGCCGCCGATCTCGCCGCGGAAGTTACCCAGCGCGAGCCCGACAGCACGCAGGCGTGGCTTCTGCTCATCCGCGCCAGTGTCGCGGCGACCCGATTCGACGACGCCCTGAGCCACGCCGATCGAGCCGCCGAACGCCACGCCGATCACGCCGAGATCCGCCGCATCATCACGATCCTGCGCGGAGCGGAGACCGCCGAGCCGAGCGTCGCCAACCTCGCCAGGCTCGCAGTCGCTTCGCCCCTCTTCGTCGGGGGCGAGGGCACAGCCGAGTCCGAGGGGCTCACGCGCCTCGCGGCCGAGGCCGTCGGACGCTCCGCGGGGCTTGACTCGTTCATCGCCGATCTCCGCGGCTTCGCCCGCCAGAACCAGCGTTTCTACGCCGCGTGGCGGATCCTCTTCGAGGCCCTCTCTGAGGCGAGCCGCTTCGATGAGGCCATCGAGCTCGCCCGAGAGGCCGAACGCTGGATGCCCTATGACTTCCGCCCCTCCCGCGACCTCGCCCGCTTCGCGAGAGCCACCGGCCGGGGCGAAGAGGCCCTCGCCGCCGCCGACCGCTGGCAGCGCCGGGGTGGCAACGCCTTCGAGATCGCCGTCTTCTCCTCCGTCCTCGACCTGCAGCGCGGCGCCGGGCGGAACGCCCTGGACCGCCTGACCCCCTACGCAGAGCAGATCCGCCAGGGCAACAACCCCGAATACCTCGGCGTCTACGCCTCGGCACTGGCCGCCACCGGCGACCTCCAGGCCGCCGGCTCGATCATCTGGCCCCGCGTCGAGCGAGACAGCGACTGGTTCCCCGTCGCCGTCGGCATCGGCGAGGCGATCGACCCCGCGAGGGCCGAAGCACGACGCACTTGGCTCTCCCGCCTCAGCGGCTTTGTTGGCGAAGACTCCGACAAGCTCGGCCCCATCATGGGCTACGCCTACCAGACCGCCATCACGACGCGCGACGAGGCCGACATCGAAGCCGCCGAGACCCTCGCCCGGCGCAACAACACAGCCGCCCCCGGCCGCCCGGGCCCGATGCTCGCTCTGGCAAGTCTCGCAGAGATCCGCGAGGACGCCGCCGACGCGGAGATGTGGTACCGCGAACTCTTGCGTCTGGAGCCGGAGAACCCCGTCGCCCTCAACAACCTCGCGTATGTCCTCGTCCGCCAGCCCGACCGGGCCGAAGACGCCCTCCCCCTCGCGCAGCGTGCCGATCAGAACGCGACCGAGCGGGACTTCCCGCCGCAGGTCATCGCCTCGATCCGCCACACCCACGGCCTCGCCCTCCTCCGCACCGGCGACCCAGCGAGGGCCCGGGAGGTGCTTGAGTCCGGCTTGCGTCGGAACGACTCGATGCCAGACCTGTTCCTGACACTCGCCGAAGCGCTTATCGAGCTCGGCGAGCCCGAGGAAGCCGAACAGAGGCTGCAGAATCTCGAAGGCAGACGCGACCTCACGCCTGCCCAGTCCGCCCGGTTCCGCGCGCTGCAGGGCCGCAGGTGACCCAAACAAAAAACGATTAAAAGCCTGCGGGCTGATCCTGTCCCAGCACTCAATACCGATAAAATCTGGATCGGTTGCACGGCAGTAGGCCACCGGTCCAAGGGATAGCGCGACCATTTTGCTTGCGTTCGTCCCAAACGCGGTTATACTTACCCTTGAAACGGTGTGGTTTTGTGCGAACCATGCCGCCAGATAAGGGTTTGAGTTATGACAGCGTCGTTCTGCTACTACTTCGGAAACATTGCCCTATCGAGTGCTGCCTTCGGTTTGATAGCTGCTTCGGCTGCTTCGGCTTCACCGATCGCGTTCGCCGCCGAACAGAATCATCGCTCGGGATCCGACTTTGAGCGAATTGCCGCTGAGTTGGTCCTCGCGCCCCGCCCCGGTGACGGCGACTCGTCAATCGGCGGTTTGGAACTGGCATTCGACTTCGCTGGCGGGCTGTTCACGCCGACCTTCGGCGACAGAAACAACACCCCGCCCATCGAGATGCTCAGGTTCACTTTCGATCTCACCGGGTCGAACTCGCCCGTTTCCAACGGCAACTCGTCAAGCTTCCCCGCCATCGGGCGAGCACCAATCCTCGATCACGCCGACCGGTTGACCCCGCTCGCCGTGGTCCCCCTGTCAAAGGGAGGGCTGCTGGCGATCGTTGAGCCCGGCTTGATCGGAGCACACCGGGTCTGACCAGTTTCTTGAGACTTCAGCCCTTCCGCCCCGTGGAGTCCCATGGGAGCCCGGGCCTGCGCACAGACGCGCGAGAGTTTTTATCGGGCAAGGACGCAGTGAGTGCATGCATTTGCCTTGGGACAGGCGAACGACAGACCTAGAACGGGCCGCGGCCATCTACCCGCGGCATACACCAACAGGAGGATTGACATGAAACTTTCAACGATCATCGCTGCGACAGCCGCAGCAGCTGTGACCAGCAGTTCGCTGGCCGCGACTATTGTCAGCATCGGTCGCGTCAGCGGCTATCACGAGAGCCGGATGCCCGGCACCGAGAACACCGTCGGCGGCGGTGAGTTCACCGTCACGGGCGGTGGCGCTGGTCTCCGCGGCCTCGGATCCGACATCAACAGCAACTCGTTCCAGACCTTCTGTCTCGAGTTGGACCAGTTCCTGGCTTCCGGCACGAACGACTATGCCGTCCAGATTGACACGACCGTCCGCTCCGGGTCCCCCGGCGTGAACTTTGTCTCTCAGGGGACCGCGTGGCTGTACGGGCAGTTCCGCTCGGGCGCCTTGGTCTCGAACGGCTACGACTACACCGTCGGCGCCGACCGTGCATCGTCGGCCAGCTCGCTGCAACTCGCCATCTGGTTCCTCCAAGGCCAGTTCGACGATCCGGCTAACTGGGGAACGAGCCCCAGGCCGGGCCGCAACGAGCTTCTCTGGGCTGAGTACAACGGGCCCAACAGCGATGCGCGACACTTCGTTGCCGCGGCCCAGGCCGCTGTCACGGACGCATTCGACCCCTACGCTGGCGGCCGTGTGCGTGTGCTCAATGTCGGGCCTACCCCGGACGGCGGCAGTTGGAACAACCAGGATGTGCTGACCCTCATCCCGCTGCCCTCCGGTGGCGGTCTTGCGGCGGCCGGCCTGCTCGGCCTCGTCGCCCTCCGCAGGCGCCGCGCCTAAGACGCCGGCAGACATCCTGAGTAACTCTCGCCCGGGCCGCAAGGCCCGGGTTTTTTCGTGCCCGCCCTGACCTGCCCGGGCTTCATGCACCAGTTTCAGTCAGAGCAGCCAAGTCATCTATTCTTCGATGCAGGCAGGGGCCAGAGCGAGGACGAGCAAGGCGAGCCCGAGCGGAAGCGCATACCTGCACGACGCCGCAAACGCCCAGTGGGCGTACCACCCGAGTTACGCCCTCTCGATGCTGGCGGGCGCAGTCTTCACTCTCGAGCACTCCTCGATGATCTGGCTGTCCATGGCGAGATCGGCGAGAGCCATCTTCTGCCGCGGGTTCTCTTCTTCGATGGCCCGGAGCCGCTTGATCTGCTCATCGCCCATCCGCGGAAACTGATTGAGCCAATGCAGCAGCGTCCGCTCTCTGCCACCAAGGCGCTAGAGCACTTCGGTTCGAGAGGTGCTTGAATCTGTCCTGCGTCCGGACTGCACCACGGCTCGCACACGCATGACAATACCCAAAAATACCATGAGATCGGTGAACCCGAGGTAGCCAAAGTCGGCGCTGCAGAGTCTCGAAGGCAGGTCCGTCCTCACGTCCGCCCAGTCTGCCCAGTTCCGCGGGCTGCTCAGCCGCGAACAATCCAATCAAAATCCTATAAATTTCCAGCGAACTGACCGGGTCACAACACTCAACACCGATAAAATCCGGATCGCGTGCAGGTCAATAGCCGACCGCTCAAAAAAATCAGATGGATTTTTTACTTGCGTGAGTCCCTGGCACGGTTATACTTGCCCCTGACAGGGCGTGGTTTTGCGTGAATCACGCTACCGAAAGCAGGGGCTCGCACCATGGCTGAAGTGTCCTACATTTTTCGCAACATTACACTGACAAGCACCGTTTTCTGCTTGTTCGCGGTTTCGGCTGCATCGGCCTCGCCCATCTCGTTTGGCGCCGAACAAGGTCGTCTTTCAGGATCCGACTTCGAGCGAACTGCCGCGGAGTTGGTCCATGCGCCCCGCCCCGGTGGCGGCGATGCGTCGATCGGCAGTTCCGAGTCGGCATTCGACTCCGCTGGCGGGCTGTTCACGCCGACCTTCGGCGACAGGAACACCGATCCGCCCATCGAACAGTTGAGGTTCGGGTTCGACGTTTCCGAGTCGGTCACCCCCGTTGCCGATGGCAACTCGTTGAGCTACCCGGCCATCGGGCGTTCGCCAAGCCTCGACAAGGGCGATCGGTTGACCCCCTTCGTCGTGATTCCGCTGCCTGCCGGTGGGCTGATGGCGATCGTCGGCCTCGGCTTGATCGGAGCACGCCGGGTCAGATCCGACTCTTAAGACTTCAGCCCGCTCCACCGGGGGGAACCTCGGAAGGCCGGGCTTTCGCACGGACGCGAGAGAGTCTTTATCGGGCAAGGACGCGAAGAGTACAAACGCCTTGCGAATAGGCGTACAGCAGTTCCAGAACGGCCGCAGCTGTCTGCTCGCGGCACATCACGCTCGGGAGGATTTGATATGAAACTTTCATGGATCGTCGCTGCAGCAGCCGCAGCAGCCGTGACCAGCAGTTCGCTGGCCGCGACTATCGTCAACATCGGTCGCGTCAGCGGCTATCACGAGAGCCGGATCCCCGGCACGAACAACACGATCGGCGGCGGTGAGTTCACCGTCACCGGCACCGGCGCCGGGCTTCGTGGCCTCGGGTCCGACATCAACAACAACTCCTTCCAGACCTTCTGCCTCGAACTGGACCAGTTCCTTGGATCCGGCGCTCGCGACTACGCCGTCCAGATCAACACCACCATCATCACTGGTTCGCCCGGCGTTGCCTTTGTTTCGCAGGGCACGGCGTGGCTCTACAACCAGTTCCGCGGCGGCAACCTCACCGGCTACAACTACACCGTCGGCGCCGGCCGTGCGTCGTCGGCCAGCTCGCTCCAGCTCGCCATCTGGTTCCTCCAGGGCCAGTTCGATGATCCCACCGTTTGGGCCGGCGGGAACACCACCCGCAATAGCCTCCTCTGGACCGAGTTCAACAACAATCAGGATGCGCAGGACTTCTTTGATCTGGTTGACGGCATGTTCGGTAGCAACGCCTTCGACCCCTACACCGGCAACCGGGTGCGTGCCCTCAATGTCGGGCCCACCCCCAATGGCGGCAACTGGCAGAACCAGGACCTGCTGACCCTCATCCCGCTGCCCTCCGGCGGCGGGCTCGCGGCGGCCGGACTCCTCGGCCTCGTCGCCCTCCGCAGGCGTCGCGCCTAAGACGCGAGCAAACATTCTGAACTACCCCTGCCCGGGCCGCATGGCCCGGGCTTTTTCGTGCCCGCCCGGGGGGCGGCGCCCGGGCGGGGTGCGAGTCCGAGAACCGCTCGGAACACGGTTATCGGTCACACCTCGGCCTGTCTTTGCAGGTTCTTCCGCATTCACTCTGGCTTCCGCGACCGCGCTGTCACTACACTCGGCCCGAGCCGCAAATGCCGAATTTAGAGAGTTCTGCGGCGAACGGGCACTCGGTATTCACGTGCAGAGTTTGCCGTGGCCGGGTGGACCGAAGTTTGGACAAGCCCTTTCACGAGAAGGGCCGGAATGGGAGAGATCGTCATGAAGAGAGCATGGATGGTTGCGGCGGCTGCCGCGGTCGCGGTCGCTTCGAGCGCGCTGGCGACAGAGATCAGGATCGGAGCGAACAACACGGATTACCGTGGAGGCAATGGCGGCGAGTTCACCGTCATCGTTCAGTCCGGTAATGCCGGAGTGATCGGAACCTCATCCGACCGCCCTTCTGTCGCGAATTCCTTTCAGTCCTTCTGCTTGGAGGTCAACGAGAACCTGAGTTTCGGCGCAACATACGCCGCCCAGATCAACACCGTGGTTATCGACGGACAGCCCGGTAACAGCGGTCTTGCAGGTCGCCAGACTCTCGCTGCGGGGACCGCTTGGCTGTACGAGCGGTTCCGCACGGGAGCTTTGGCTGCGGACGGATACGACTACAACCCCGGCAGCGGTCGTCAGGCTTCCGCCATGGCCCTGCAGGACGCGATCTGGATGTTCCAGAACCAGATCACCTACAATGCAAACAATTCCTTCGTCATCGCTGCCAACAATGCACTGGGCGCCGGCAGTTTCGCCGGGCTCGATGGCGCTTTTGCTGACGCGGACTTCTCGCAGACGAGGGTGCGAGCTCTCAATCTGGGCTCGGGCACCGGCGAGGATCCTTGGGGCAACCAAGACCTGCTGACCCTCATCCCGCTGCCCACCGGCGGCGGGCTGGCCGCGGCCGGCCTTCTCGGCCTCGCCGCTGTCCGGCGTCGTCGCGCCTGATCGCGACGCGGAAGCGTTGGTCCAAGAACCTCGAACAGCCGCCCGGCCCAGGCCGGGCGGTATTTTCATGCGCCCGAGAACCGGCGGCCCGAAAACCTCGCAAAGCGCCCGAGTGTCTGCCAGCACCCGGCGGGCGATACTCATCACAGCAACAGCAGAGCGAACACGGCGGCTGTTGCTGAGTTGCTGATAACAAACCAACAAGGTTCGAGAACCAATGTCGGTTCGGGGTTATCTTTGCTTATGGGATGCCGCGAGACGCATTGTTGATCGGATTTCATCCTTGTTGCAACCAAACGCTGGACAAGGCGGATCAGTGGGTGCACACTACTGCAAGCACACATCAGGTTTGCAAGAACGAGAGGGCCGGAAGCACGGCCTCGGAGTCGTCGCCCCCAGCTTCCGGATACATCACGCACAGACGCGTGATAAGAAACGCAGGAGAGATAGAAATGAAAAATGCATGGATTGTCGCCGCCGCCGCGACCGCAGCAGTCTCCTCGAGTTCGCTCGCGAACTCAATCATTCAGGTCAACAGGGTGTCTGGATACCACCAGAACATCATCGTCGCCCCCAATGTCGGCGGCGGTGAGTTCACCGTCAGCCGCGTCTCGGGCGGAGGCATCGGCGAGACCGGCCTCGCTTCCGACATCGGGTCTAACTCGTTTCAGACCTTCTGTGTCGAGCTGAATCAGTCGATCAGCAACGGCCAGTTCCGCGCTCAGGTCAACGACGAGGTGCTCACCGGCGCTCCCGGCTTCAGTGTCATCATGGACACCACCGCCTGGCTCTATGTCCAGTTCCGCCGCGGCGGCCTCGCCTCCATCGGGTACGACTACGACCCCAACGCCACCCGCGTGGAATCGTCCGCCGCCCTCCAGCTTGCGATCTGGAACCTCCAGGGCCAGTTCGGCCAGCCCGGCCAGAGCGGCAGCCGCAACACCAACCTCGTCAACGAACTCAACAGCAACCAGCTCGCGCAGGACTTCATCGCCGCCGCCAATGCCGCCACCTCCAACGGATGGCAGAACACCAGCGTCCGCGTCCTGAATGTCGGCAGCGTCAACGGCACCGACTGGGACAACCAGGACCTGCTGACCCTGATCCCGCTGCCCTCGGGCGGCGGCCTCGCCGCGGCCGGCCTCATGGGCCTCGTCGCACTCCGCAGGCGTCGGGCGTAACCCAACACCTCCCGTTCCCCGGCGGAACGCCGCCGGTGCAGACAAGACAGCCGCCCGGATCTTCGCAGGTCCGGGCGGTGTCTGTTTCGCGATGGTGCATCAGCGGCGGGCAAGTTGCAGCCGAAGGCCGCTGCCTCCCCCAGCGCCCCGCGCCCCACACCCAGCACCCCGGCCGTCAGGCCGAAGCCCCGTACTGCTTCTCGTAGTACGCGAGGTACTCGCCACTCTTGACCCGCTTCCACCAGTCTTGGTTGTCGCGGTACCAGGCGATCGTCTCGACGAGCGCCTCGGGCCACGCCGAACGCGTCGGCTTCCACCCGAGCTCCTGCTCGATCCGTGAGGCGTCGATCGCGTAGCGCCGGTCGTGACCGGGGCGATCCTGCACGAACTCGATCATCTCCTCCCCGTGCCCCATGATCGAGAGGATCGAGTGGGTCAGATCGAGGTTGGATCGCTCGTTGTCGCCCCCGATGTTGTACACGCGCCCCGCCTGCCCGCGATCGAACGCCGCGAGGATCGCCTCGCAATGGTCGTCGACATGCAGCCAGTCGCGGACATTCTTCCCGTCGCCGTACAGCGGCACCTTCTTGCCCTGCAGCAGGTTGGTGACGAACAGCGGGATCACCTTCTCGGGGAACTGGTACGGCCCGAAGTTGTTCGAGCACCGCGTCACCACCACATCCATGCCGAAGGTGTGGTAATACGCCAGGCTCAGCAGGTCGCCGGCGGTCTTGCTCGCGGCGTACGGGCTGCTGGGCTTGATCTGGCTGGTCTCGGTGAAGCGGACCTCGGGGTTCTCCAGAGGCAGCGAGCCGTAGACCTCGTCGGTCGAAACATACAGGAAGCGACCGACGCCCTTGCCCCCCTTGGCCCGTCTCGCGGCGTCGAGCACCACCTGCGTCCCCTGCACATTGGTGGTGATGAACGGGCCCGAGTCCATGATCGAGCGGTCGACATGGCTCTCGGCGGCCATGTGGATCACGCCGTCGGCCTCCTCCATCAGGGGGTCCAGCGCCTCGGGGTCGAGGATGTCGCCCTTGACGAACCGGTAGCGGTCGTCGCTCTCCAGTCCGGCGAGGTTCTCGAGGTTGCCCGAGTAGGTCAGCACATCGAAGTTGATGATGCGCAGGTCGGGCCGATTAGCGAGCGCGAAGCGGACGAAGTTGGCGCCGATGAACCCCGCGCCCCCGGTAACCAGCAGTGTCTTGGCCATGGCTCTGTGCTTCCTCTCGCGTCTGAAGGGCTTTGGCGCCTGCCGCGCCCGGCCCGTGTCTTTCAGTGTCAATCGATCGTCAGGCGCCGGACCACATCCGCCAGCGCGAGCTGCCAGGGCGTCAGGGGACCCAGCAGGGTCTCGGCCGGCGCGATGTCCAGCACGCTGTTGGTCGGGCGTTTCGCCGGCCTCGGAAACTCCTCGCTGGTGCAGGGCTCGACGACACACGCCGAGCCGACCAGCGAGACGATTTCTCGCGCAAACTCGAACCACGAGCACGCCCCCGCGTCCGTCGCGTGCCACACGCCCCGCGCCCCGGTCATCGCCAGGGCGAAGCTGGATCGGGCAAGGTGCTCGGCGGAAGTGGGGCGGCCGGTCTGGTCGCTCACCACGCGGAGCGTCTCTCGCTCGCCCGCCAGCTTCGCGATCGTGCGCACAAAGTTTTTGCCCCACGGGGCGTAGACCCAGCTCGTGCGGACCACGACCGCGTCGCACCCGGTCGCCGCGATGCCCCGCTCGCCCTCGAGCTTGGATTTGCCGTACGCGTTGATCGGGTCGGGATCGAGGTCGACGGGGATCGGCCCGTTGTGCGTGCCGTCGAAGATGTAGTCCGTCGAGTAATGGACCAGTGTCGCCCCGGCGTCGTCGCAGCGTTCGGCGATGCGGCGCACCGAGGCGCCGTTGGCTTGCGACGCGCCCTCGGGGTCGGCCTCGGCGCCGTCGACATCCGTCCACGCCGCCGCGTTGACGACGAGGTCGAACCCGTCAAAGTCGATCGCTTCGATGGTCTCGGAGTTCAGCAGGTCGAACTCGGGCCGGGCCAGCGCCCGGTGCTCGATCCCGTGCGAGGTCAAGAGCCCGCGCCACGCCCGCCCGACCATCCCCGTCGCGCCGAGCACCAGCACGCGCTGGGGCGCTCTGTTGTCGGCCGGCGCGGGGCTCATCGGTGTTCAACACCCCACGGGAACCGCTCGATCGCGTCGAACGCCAGGCGTTCCTCGTCGGGGTTCTTCGGGTCGAAGGCCTTGGTCACGTAGTACAGGAGCCCCGCGGGCGCATGCCCGACCGTCGACGCCCCGTGCCAGAGGGTGGGGGGGATGATCGCGATGCCCGGGTTCTTCTCCCCGCTCACGACCGTCCAGCTCACGCCCCGATCGCGGCACGCCACGCCGATCCTCAGGTGCCCCTGCAGGCAGAGCCAAAAATCTGTCTGCAGCTTGTGCCGGTGCCAAGCCTTGATCACGCCCGGGTACTGCACCGAGAAGTTCACCTGTCCCTCGGGGCCCATCACGCCCTGGAGCAGGTTCATCAGTGACCACCCGCGGTCGTCGGTGTAGTACGACGCCGGAACCCAACGCGGCTCGGTCTTCTCGATCGCCTCGTTGTACGCGTCGGCGATCGAACCTGAAAACCTCGGGATCCCGATCGGCGCCATCCCGCCCCCCGTCCGTGCCGGTGCGTGTGTCGTGCTCATGTGGGATTACTCGCTCGCGGCGGTGAATAAGGGCGCCATGGGCCTGGGCTGGCCATCGACCAGGTTCGCCCCGCCCTGCTCGACCAGCTTGGTCGCATGGAACAAGCTCTCGAAGGTGCCCGCGTCCGTCCACCACCCGTCGAGCACCTCGTAGGTCAGGTCGCCCCGACGCAGGTACTCGTTGTTCACATCGGTGATCTCGAGCTCGCCCCGCTTGCTCGGCTTGAGCGTCTTGCAGATCTCGAACACATCTGGATCGTAAAAGTAGATCCCCGTGACGGCGCAGTTGCTCGGCGGGTCCTCGGGCTTCTCGAGGATCTCGACGACCGGCGCCCCCGGCCCCTCGCCGTCGAAACGCACCACCCCGAAACGCTCCGGGTCGTGCACTTCCTTCAGCAACAGCTTCGCCCCCGACCGCTGCGTGAAGAAGTCGCCCGCGGCCTTCTTGATGTTCTTCTCGATGATGTTGTCACCCAAGACGACGCAGATCTTGTCGCCGTCGGCGAAGTCCTCGGCGAGCTTCAGCGCCTCGGCGATCCCCCCCTCGCCCTCCTGATACGCGTACTCAAGATGCCGCAGGCCGAGCTGCTTGCCGTTCTTGAGCAGGTGCAGGAAGTCGCCCGCGTGCTCGCCCCCCGTCACCACGATGACCTCGTCGATCCCCGCGTTCAGCAGGCACTGGATCGGGTAGTAGATCATCGGCTTGTCGTACACCGGAAGCAGGTGCTTGTTCGTCACCAGCGTCAGAGGACGCAGTCTGGAACCAAGCCCGCCCGCGAGGATTACACCCTTCATCACCGACCTCCCGTCTCATGGACCGTGCGAACCCATCGTCGGGAACGCGTTAGATCATATCGGGTGGTCGGGCCCTCCCCGCCGGTCCGATCCGTCGACGGACGATTCGAATTCTACCTCGATCGCAGCGAGCCCGGGCAGGCCCCGACCGCTGGCCCTCTACACCCACTCAAAGCAGGGATCGCAGCATGATCGTCCGCCCCTGGATCGTCCGTCCGCGGCCCGCGATCGCCTCTTCCATAAACGGCCCCGGCAGCTCCCCCGGCTCGATGGGGTGAAACCCGAAGCGGGCGAAAAACCCCGGCACCTTCGTCAAGAGCACCACCTCGTCCACTTCCAGCGTCCGGGCCACATCCAGCAGAAAGACCATCACCGACCGCCCAGCCCCCGTCCCCTTGGCCATCGGCTCGACCGCCACCGACCTGATCTCCGCCATGCTGGGGCTGAAGACCGCCAGCGCCCCGCACGCCACCGGCCCGTACCCCGGGCGCTCGGCCAGCACGAACTCGCCCGAGTTCACCCGGATCTCCTCTTCCGTCCGGCGCAGCGTCAGCCCCTCGTCCGCCCACGCGTTGACAAGGCGGCAGATCGCCGCCGAGTCCGCCGGACGGGCCGTGCGCACTGTCGCCTGCGGGGGGGCTCCCTCGTTCATCGGCTTCGTCTCGACCTCCGTCGACGCCGCAACCATCGGCGGCGCCATGCTTGATCGTGCGGCCAGCGATCCCATGCGTCAGGCCTCCGATCCTGCTTCCTCTTGCGCTCGGCCCAGCGCTTCCTTGGCCCGAAGCAGCGCCTCTTTCACACGCTCGGGCGAGCTCCCGCCCAGCGCCACGCGTCGCCCGACCGACGCCTCCAGCGTCAGCCTCGGACGCACGCGTTCCAGTTCCCCCTCCAGCGCCGGACAGATACCCACGAGCTCGGCGTCTCCGAGCTCTTCAAGGGCCACGCCCTTCGCGATCGCCGCACGGACCGCACGCCCGACCTGTTCGTGCGCCTCGCGGAACGCCACGCCCAGCGCCACCAGTTCATCGGCAAGGTCCGTCGCGTTTGAATACCCCTGGGCCGCCGCCGTCCGGCAACGCTCCTCCACAAACGCAACCCCGTCCAGCACACGCGAAGCCACACGCAGCACCAGCGAAAGCTCGTCGAGCGTTTCGAACACCGCCCGCTTGTCTTCCTGCAGGTCCTTGTTGTACGCCAAGGGCAGGCCCTTCAAAACCGCCGCAAAACCCGCCTGACGCCCGATCAAGAGCCCCGCCTTGGCCCGCATCAGTTCCAGCGCATCCGGGTTCTTCTTTTGCGGCATCAGGCTCGACCCGCTCGTCATCGAGTCCGTCAGCGTCACAAACCCGAACTCGCCAGAGCAAAACGAGATCAGCTCCTCGGCCAGCTTGGAGAGATGGATCGCGCACATCGCAGACGCGTTGATCGTCTCCAGCACAAAGTCCCGGTCCGCCACGGCGTCCAGACTGTTCAGGCAGGGCCCGTCAAAGCCCAGCTCCTGCGCGAGCGCCTCGCGGTCGATCGCAAAGCCCGTCCCCGCCAGCGCCCCGCAACCGAGCGGGCACCAGTTCGTCCGCGCCCGGGCGTCGGCGAGGCGTTCGGCGTCCCGCTCAAGCATCTCGAAGTACGCCAGCGCCCAGTGCGCCGCCAGCACGGGCTGTGCCCGCTGCAGGTGCGTGTACCCGGGCAGGATCACGCTCTCGTGACGCTCGCCGAGCGAAACCAGCGACGCCTGCGCCGCGCGGACCTCGCCGATCCGCTCGTCGATCGCACGCCGAACCCACAAACGCAGGTCGGTCGCGACCTGATCGTTGCGGCTGCGCCCGGTGTGCAGCTTCTTGCCAAGGGGGCCGACGATCGCCGTCAGACGCTGCTCGACCCAGGTGTGCACATCCTCCGCGCCCGACTCGATCGGCGGGGCCTTCAGCGAGCGGGCCTCATCCAGCACCGACGCCAGCCCCTCGCGCACGCGCTTTCCCTCGTCGGCAGAGAGGATCCCCGCCCGCTCGATCGCGCGCGACCACGCGACCGACCCGGCGATGTCCTCCTCGACCAGCCGCCAGTCGACCGGCAGCGAGTCGTTCACGGCCCGGAACAACGGGTCGGGCCCGCCCTCGAAACGGCCGCCCCACATCGCCCCGCCGGGGGTGGTGGGGGCGCCTCCGGGCCCGCCTCCAGGCTGATCTCCGCCCGACGCGCCCATCAGAGGTTGATCCCCGGCTTGTCGAGCTTCTCAGCCTTCTGCTGGGCGTACGCGCGGATCCGCTCGGGCAGCGACAGCAGGCGGATGAACCCTTCAGCGTGCGACTGGTCGTACACCTCGTCGGGGCCGAAGGTCGCGTAGTCCTCGCTGTAGAGCGCGTTGGGGCTCTTGCGCCGGATCGGCGTCGCGTGCCCCTTGAACAGACGCACCACCACCTCGCCTGTCAGGGGCTCGGCCAGCGTCTCGGACTGGGCCATCAGCGCCGCACGCAGCGGCGTGAACCACCGCCCCTCGTACACCAGCCGCGCAAACTCCAGCGCGGAACGCTCTTTGGCTCTGAACGCCTCGCGGTCGAGCACGAGCTCTTCCAGGGCCGAAAGCGCTTCCTTGATCACCGTCCCGCCGGGCGTCTCGTACAGCCCGCGCGACTTCATGCCCACCACGCGGTTCTCGATGATGTCGACGCGGCCGACGCCGTGCGGGCCGGCTAGGGCGTTGAGCTTCTCGACCAGCTTCTCGCCCGCCATGCGCTCGCCGTCGAGGGCGACAGGCCGCCCGTGCTCGAAAGACAGGCTCACATCCAGCGGCTTGTCGGGGGCCTCGGCGACCGACGCCGTCAGCATCCACGCGTCCTCGGGCGGCGGGTTCCACGCGTCCTCGATCGCCCCGCCCTCGTGGCTGATGTGCCAAAGGTTCCGGTCGCGGCTGTAGATCTTCTCAGCCGACGCCGTCACGGGGATGCCACGCTCGCGCACATACTCGAGCAGATCCTCGCGGCTCTTGAACTTCCAGTTCTTCTGGCGCCACGGCGCGATCACTTCGAGATCCGGCGCCAGGGCGCTGAAGCACGAGTCGAACCGCACCTGGTCGTTGCCCTTGCCCGTGCACCCGTGCGCGACCGAGTCGCAGTTGTGCTTGCGGGCCGCCTCGACCTGCGCTTTGGCGATCACCGGCCGAGCCATCGCCGTGCCCAGAAGGTACCGCCCCTCGTACACCGCCCCGGCGATCAGCGTCGGGAAGACATAGTCCTCGATGAACTCACGCTTCAGGTCGGCGACCTCGCAGGCGACGGCCCCGCTCTTGAGCGCCTTCTCCTCGATGCCCACAAGCTCCTCGTCTCCCTGGCCCACATCGGCCACGAAGGCCACGACCTCGCAGTCGTAGGTCTCCCTCAGCCAAGTCAGGATCGCGGAGGTATCAAGCCCGCCCGAATACGCCAATGCAACACGGTTCGCCATAGTCAGTCGCTCTCTCCCAACAGGTTCATCAGCAGCGCGTTCTGCGCGTGCATGCGGTTCTCGGCCTGGTCGTACACGACCGATCGGGCGCTGTCCACCACGCTGTCGGTCACCTCGACCCCGCGCTTGGCCGGCAGGCAGTGCATGAACAGGGCGTCCGGGCCCGCCGAGGCCATCAGCGCATTGTTCACCTGGTAATCGCGGAACGCTTCGAGTCTTTTTCCAGCCTCGTCCGCCTGCCCCATCGAGACCCAGGCGTCTGTATACACCGCGTCGCACCCTTCCAGGGCCGAAAGTTCATTCGTAATCTTTAACGATGCGCCGCTCGCCCCCGCACGCTCCCCGCTCAGCCGGGCCATCTCCGGCGTCGGCTCGTATCCCGGCGGCGTCACCACCACCAGATCCACGCCCATGATCGAGCTCGCCAGCATCAGCGAGTGGCAGACATTGTTTCCGTCCCCGATGTACGCCAGCTTCCTGCCCTCAAGCGAACCGAGCCGCTCGCGGAGCGTCAGCATGTCCGCCAGCGCCTGGCAGGGATGGGTCAGCTCGCTCAGCGCGTTGACGACCGGCTTGGACGAATAGGTCGCCAGCTCTTCGAGGGTTCTGTGCTCGAAGACTCGGGCGATCACCACATCGCTCCAACGCTCCAGGTTCTTGGCGTAGTCCTTGATCGCCTCGCGTTCGCCGATCAGGCTGTGGTTGTGTTCGAGGTAGATCGCGTGCCCCCCCAGCCGGGCGAAGCCGACCTCGAAGCTCACCCGCGTCCGCAGCGATGGCTTCTCGAACAGCAGCACGCCGACCCTGCCCGCAAGGGCCGACCGGTACGACGCCGGATCGGCCTTGATCGCCGACGCAAGGTCCAGCACGCCCGCGATCTCGTCGCGCGTCCACGCGGCCAGCGTGAGCAGGTCACGCCCCAACAGTGATGGCGTCAGCCCGCTCACGATCCCACCTCCGATTTCTTGTTCTCAGCACCCTGCGCCCCGCGCCCTGCGCCCCCGCCGATCACCCTCGTCCCCACCCGCTCGCCCGACGCCAACCCCTCCAGCGCCACCGGATCATCGAACGACGCGATGAGCACCGGCACGCCCAGCGCCCTTGCCGTCTCCAGCGCCCCGCGCACCTTCGGCACCATTCCGCCCTCGATCACGCCCGCCTTGATCAGGCGCTCGATCTCCGCCCCGTCCAGTTCCGCCAGCGTCGTCCCCGCCTCGCCCCGCACGCCCGGGACATCGGTCAGGAACACAACGCCTGTCGCCCCCGCGACACGGGCCACGCCCGACGCCGCGTCGTCGGCGTTGATGTTGACGAGTTCCCCGTCCGGCGCCGAGCCGATCGAGCTGAACACCGGCAGGTACCCCGCCTCCAGCAGCGTCCCGATCAGCGAGCCCTCGCCACCAGTGATCTCGCCGACGCGCCCCGCGTCCGGTCCATACTTCGTCGTCACTTCGCAACGCAGCGCCCCGCCCGAGGAGAGCATCAGCCCGACCGCCGGCACGCCCGCCGCCACCATCGCGCCGACCAGCCCCGCGTTGACCTTGCCCGCCAGCACACCGGCGATCTCGCGCATCTGTTCGGGCGGGGTCAGCCGGATCCCGTCCCGCTTGACCGTCGGCATACCGAGGCGTTCCAGATGGCGGGCGATCGCCTCGCCCCCGCCGTGGACGACGATCACGCCCGAGCCGTCACGCCGGGCCGTCAGCGCGAGGTGCAGCGAGCCCAGCGCCCGCCAGAGCTCGGCGCGCGCCTCGGGCCGCTCGACCCCCAGCCCGCCCAGCTTGACCACCAGCACCACGCCGGGGCGATCGGGGTGCTCGACCATCAGAGCACCTCCAGCCCGTGGGTCTCGGGCAGCCCGAACGACACATTCATGCACTGCACCGCCTGCCCCGCGGCCCCCTTCACCAGGTTGTCGATCGAGCTGGACACCACCAGATGCCCCGCCCCGTCATCGATCAGCCCGATGTCGCAGCAGTTGGTCCCGCGCACATCGACCGTCTTGGGCCAGCGACCCTCCGGCAGCAGACGCACGAACCGCTCCGAGCCGTATTTTTCCTTGTACACCCCGCGCACCCTCGCCGCGTCCCAGCCCTCCGCCAGCTCGACATGGATCGTGCTGACGATCCCGCGGTCCAAGGGGGCGAGGTGGGGGGTGAAGCGCACCGCGACGCCCGCGTGATGCCCGATCTCCGGCTGGTGCCGGTGGCGCAGCGCCCCGTACGCCTCCAGCCCGACCTCGCAGAACAGGTTCCCAAGCTTCGGGCTCCGCCCGGCGCCGCTGACCCCGCTGATCGAGCTGACCACCGGCGTCGTGCCCGCCCTGATCGCCCCCGCATCAACCAGCGGCCGCAACGGCAGGATCGCCGAAGTCGGATAACACCCGGGCACCGCAACGAGCCTCGCGCCCTTAAGCCGCTCGCGCGCAACCTCGACCAGCCCGTACACCGCCGATTCGAGCAGATCGGGGTGGGCGTGCTCGAACCCGTAGTGCTTCGGGTACAGCCCCGCGTCGGGCAGCCGGTACGCGGCCGACAGATCAAAGACCCGGATCCCGCGATCGAGCAGGTCCTTGGCAAGCTCGACGCTCGCCTCGTGCGGCGTCGCCAAAAACGCCGCGTCCGGCCCCAGTTCCGCGATCCTTCCCGGATCCGCCGGATCGACGGGAAGGTCCAGCCGCTCTCGGAAGCGCCCGAACAGCTCGCCCATCGTCGAGGCGTCGTCGGCACGCCGGGCGGAGCCGAACAGACCGACCACCGACGCCCCGGGATGTTGCACCAGCAGGCGGCAGACCTCCGCGCCGGTGTACCCGGCGGCTCCGATAACCACGCAACGCAGCGTCAAGCCTCGTGCTCCTCCTGCCGTAGCTCGCTGACCTCCTCGTCGCCGTTCTCCGTCTCAGACGGCGGGCTCCCGTCGGGCCAGGCCATCTCCGAGAGCACCCGAAGCCGGTCGCGCAGGCACATCGCTGAACTCTGGTCGCGCATCGCGATGAAGATCGTGTCGTCGCCAGCCAGCGTCCCGAACACGCCGTCCAGCGGCGTCCGGTCCAGCTCCAGCCCGACGATCTGCGCATGCCCCGGGCCCGTCCGCAGGATCACCAGCGTCCCCGCGCACTCGATCCGCGTCACAAACCCCTTCAGCACACTCCTCAGCATCGGCCGATCGCTGAACGCCTTGGGCGCATGCTCCGGCAGGCGGTAGCCCATCGGCCCTTTAAAAACCCCGAGCGTCCGGAGATCTCGCGAGAGCGTCGGCTGGGTCACCATCAACCCACGCTCGGCGAGCATCTCCTGCAACTGCTCCTGATTGCTGACGATCCCACTCCCCACGAGCTCAAGGATCACGCTGTGTCTTGCAGCTCTTGTCATGTGCAAGATCATTCATGCTCTGCATAAAGTTGTCAACCCGTCAATTTATTGGACCTTCGCCGCTCCGGCCCGGTTCGCCAGCGCAGAAGACGCCCACACGGGTCCGGTCCGGGAATTCTCAACCCAGAACGTGGGCCCCTCCGATCCCCCTCTGTGGATTCGTGCGCCCGGAGGAGTTCTGTCATGGCATCCAACACCGCTCAACCGACCGTCGGCCTGCTGCTGCTGGCCGCTCTCATCGTCGCCGCCCTCGGCACGCGCCCCGCCGCCGACCAGCCCGCCGGCTCGATCCAGGGCGCCGACGGCTCGGACGCCGACCGTCCCGATGCACGCACCCTGCGTGATCTGGCCGGCCTTTCCGTCGGGCTCCAGACGCTGCGGCAGATCGGGGCGATGCTCGAGGCCGCCCCGCCCGCCATCGAGGCTGCCAATCGCTCAGCAGAGCAAGGGATCGCCGCTTTGGAGACCGCGACCGACGCGTGGCGTCGGGCCTCCGCACGCGCGATCGCCTCGCTCCCCCGCGCTGAAACCCCCGAAATCGGGCTCGCCGCCATCGAGGAGGCGCCAGATAACCCGGCGGAGATCGCCGCCCGCCTCGGCCTGCTGCGTCCCGAGGCCGTCGCCGCCTGGAGCGACGCCATCACCGATGCTCTCGGCCGGACGCGCGAGTCGGCGGTCGAGTCGCTCGTTCGCATGTACGCCTCGCTCGACGATCGCGCGGCCTCCCTCGGCGAGAGGCTCGCCGGGCTGTCGCATCTGGGCGATCGGGTCTCCGCAAGCCTGCAGTTGTTCGCGTCGGCCGGCGCGGCAGAACGGCCCACGCCCGCCGCCACGCCGCGCGTCCTGCTCAGCCCCGAGCCGGTCATGCCCTCCTCCCCGACCGGGCACGGCGGGTGGTGGTCGCCCATGGGTTCGGACCTGCCCGGCTTCGAGACCGGCTGGTACGACCAGCTCACCGATTCGATGCTGCCCCACGATTACGACATCCCGCACGCCCGCTGAGTCGGCCGGGGCGGCGGGAGGCCGCATGTTTTTCGCATAAACCGGCCTCCAAAAACGACAACCGGGCGTCCGTTTAGGTCGCCCGGCGCCGTTCGCCGCTGCCTCATCCCGGGTTGCTCGCGTTCGGTGAGGCTGCTTGGATCGTTCGGAAAACTAGTTCGACACTTCCGCGAGCATGGCGTTGAGGGTCTGGGCGATGGCGTCTCGCTGGTCGGGTGACAACACCCCGGGGTCTTCGTCGAGCAGTTCCAACGCCTCAATAAGGTCCAACGCGAGCTGGTCCTTCTCTGATGGCGTCAGGTCCGGCTTGATGCCGTAGGCGGCGTACTCGTACTGGAGCTGCTCGGCCTCGAACAGGACTTCCTGTGTTGTTGCGCCGGACTGCCCCGACTGCGTGGTGGCTGCAGTGACGACCTGAGCCCCGGTGAAGAGGCGGAAGCGTTGCAGGAACTCGATGAACTGGTCGCGCCAGAGCTGGTGATCGTCGATGGGAGCGTACGGATTATCGGACATAAAATCGGGATAGAACCCCTGGATATCCCCTGATCGGTCGCCTCCAGAGGCGACTCCGACATCCGCAATTGAAACAGCCGATGAAAATCCGAAAAATAGGGTCGCGATGATCGCAAATGATTTGGTAAAGTGTGCGCGTACTGCCATCACAACCTCCCTGCGGCTGGGGGGCGTCCCTATGAACCTCGATGAGTCACCCCGAGAGGGGCGCGCAAGGGGGCGGATGTGACAGGAGTTAGAAAGTTTTCTCACCCGCAATCGGATCTGGCGATCCGGATATCGGGCTTCAGGTCGATTGGCTGAGCACGAGCGGCACGATGATCGCGACTCCACGCCTGACATTCGATGAGAGCGACGACCTGCCCGAGCACGGGCCCGGTCACGCCGAACAACCGCTGACGGCGACCGTCCAGCCCAACCCGATGGCGCCGGAGGACCTCGAGTCGGTGCTCGCCCGCGTTCGCGCCGGCGACCGGGAAGCCGCGGCGGAACTGATGCAGCGTTACGGCCCGATCCTTCGGCGTCGTTTCCGCCACAAGCTCGGGCGTTCGCTCCGTCGCCTGTTCGACTCGCAGGAGCTCAGCTCGACCGTCGCCCGGCGATTCGATCAGTTCGTCCGCTCGGGCAAGGTCCGTGCCGAAACACCCGGCCAGCTCGTCGCGCTGCTTGAGCAGATCGCCAACAACGCGCTGGCCCGCAAGATCCGCGTGATGGAACACCTCAAGCAGCTCGAGTCGGGCGAGGACTCGCCCCTGGCCTCGGCGCTGCTCCAACGGCTCAACGCGGCCGATCAAAGCGGGCCGGATCAGGCCGAGCTCGAGATCGACCGCCTGCTCCGATCGCTCGAGTCGCCGGAAGAACGGGAGATGCTCTCGCTCTGGCTCGGTGGCGCAAGCCACGGGGTCATCGCCGCTCATCTGGACATCTCGCCCGCCGCCGCCCGCAAGAGGTGGGAACGCCTGCGACAGCGGCTCAGAGAACTGATCGAGGAGCCCGCGTCATGACCGAGGCGACGGCCGATCGCGTGATCGATGAGATCCGGCGGATGTCGGCGACGGTCGGCCCGTTCCGGTTGGCGATGCTTCGTGACCGGCTGAAGGGCCTCGACGACGACGCGCTGGCCGATGTCTTCCTCGCCTTCGGCGAGGCCATGGAGGAGCTCGACGCCTTGGGCAGCGTCACGCTCCAGGACTTCATGGATGTGCTGCCCGACCTGCCCGAGCGCCCGGTCGTGCTCGACGCGGCGATCGAGACCGTGCTCCGCGCCATGGTCGGCTTCGGCCTCGACCCCTCGCATGCCTCCTCAACCTTGGAGGAGAACTACCCCGAACTGCGCGACGCGGTCCGCACCTCCGCCATGCTCTCTGAGGCCCTGGCCTCCACCCGGACCGAGACGCCCGAGCGCCCGCGCCGCATCTTCCGGCCGCTGCCCGAGGAGTTCGGCCCCGAGCTCGCGCCGGGCATGCGGAGGTACGAGCTCCGCGAGCGGATCGGGGCCGGCTCGCACGGCGTCGTCTACCGCGCGATCGACCGGAAGCTCTCGGGTTACGCGTCCCAGGCGATGGTCGCGATCAAGGTGATCGACGCCAAGAGCACCTCGGCGCTCGCTCGCGACCGACTGGTCGCCGAGGCGATCAAGGCCAGGCGCATCGACCACTCCAATGTCGTCCGTGTGCTCGACCGCGGCGTCTCGGGCGAGGACGAAGATTTCGTCGTCTTCGAGTATGTCGAAGGCGATAGTCTCTCCGACCATTTTAAACGCCACGGAAGGCCCTCACCCAAGCGTGCCGCGGAGATCGTCCGGCAGATCGCAGACGGTGTGCAAGCCGCGCACAACGCGCAGGTCGTGCACTGCGACCTCAAGCCCGCGAACATCATCATCGACGAGCTTGGGCGTGTTCGCGTCGCCGACTTCGGCCTCTCTGTCAGGACCGACGGGTTTATCGATGAAGAGTCCGGACGCAAGAGGCTGCTGGGCAACCTCGCGTTCATGTCGCCCGAGCAGTTCCGAGCCGCGGACGGCGCCTACATGCCCGCGGCGGACATCTACGCCCTCGGAGGCATCCTCTACTGGCTGCTGACCGGGGCGTACCCCAACGGCGCCAGCCGCGAAGAGGTCGAGCATTACCTCCACGGGTTCGGCGGCGAGCCCCGTTCGCCGTCAATTCTGAACCCGAGTGTCGATGAGGATCTCGAAGCGATCTGTCTGCGGGCGCTCTCGCCCGATGCGCACCACCGCCAGGCCTCCGCCGCTGGGGTGGCCGACGATCTGCGGGCCTGGCTCGGGCACGAGCCCCTGGCCTGGAGGAGCCCGACGCTCGCTCGGCGCACCCGCCTCTACTTCAGACGCAAACCGAAGGAGTGCATGGCGATCACCGGGCTGCTGCTGGTTCTGCTCGCCGGCGCCGGCCTGGCGGCCCACACCGAAGGGCGTCATCGCCTCGAAAAGGCCGAGGCCCAGCTCATGCTCGCCGAGCAGCGGGAGAAGCTGCTTGAGAGCCGCCACCAGGCGGAGCTCAGCGAGCGGTTGATCGAGCAGACCCAGCAGTTCGTCGCCGACTCCTTGCCGATGCTCCACGCCCACGTCCCCAACCCCACCTGGGAAGTGTTGCCGATGCTCGCGCTCCTGGAGGAGACGATCGGCACGCCCCTGATGAAGTACGGGAACGACGGCACGCTCCTCTATCACTACAGGTTCGAGATCGCCGAGCGGGTGTTGGAGCGTTATGAGTCCGCGGGGATGTCCCATTCGATCGAGGCGCTCTACTGGCAGCTCAGCCTCGGCTTCTGGAAGCAGCGGGCGTGGGAGCCGGAAGAGGCCAGAGCGATCCTGGAAGCGAATCTGGAGGGATGGCGGGCCGCGATGCCAGACGACCACGCCTGGCTTGACTATGTCGGCATCCTGACGGCGGCCTCCATCGCGTCCGTGGAGATGCGAAAGCCCGAGCACGAGCGCGACACCGAGGCCCTGCAAGAGGCCGTCGCGATGCTGCTGCGTCACGACGAGATCTGCGCCGGTCCGCGCTGGGGCAGCCCGATCCACCGGACCGTCGGCCAGACGATGAACTGGCTCCCGCCCGAGGTGCTCGGCGCGACGCCGGAGCAACGCGCCCTCCTGGAGCGGACCCTCACGCAGGAATGGGGCGTGAGGCTCCATCGCCCGCAGTGATGGTGTGCACGAACGCGAAGCCGGAGCGTCGCGGCGCTCTGCTCTACCGAAGCGTCGATTCGCCGGTGGGAACACTGACCCTCTTCGGTCGCCCCGACGGCGCGCTCCGGAGCATCCGCTTCGGCGGCGCCGTGCCGCTCCCGCCCGGCTCGACCGAAGCCGTGGGCGAGCTCGACGAGGCGGCCGACCAGATCGCCGAGTACTTCGCCGGCCGGCGCACCACCTTCGACCTCCCGCTCGACCCCGGGGGCAAGGACTTCCGGCGCCGCGTATGGGCGGCACTCGCGGAGATCCCCTTCGGTCAGACCCGGACCTACGCCGAGATTGCTGCGCAAGTCGGTTCACCGAGGGGGGCCCAAGCGGTCGGGGGCGCCAACAGCGCCAATCCCCTCCCGATCGTCGTGCCCTGTCACCGAGTCATCGGCCGGGACGGCAGGCTCGTCGGTTTCAGCGGCGGTCTGGACCGCAAGGCCTCACTTCTCCGCCACGAGGGGCTTGAGGTCTCCAAAGGGCGCGTGGCCGCGGGCGCACCGCTGTTCTGAGTCGATCCATTTGTACGGTTAAAAATCGGTATTTCGAAGCGATGACGCAGTTTTTGCCTTTGTTTCAGAAACAACTCTTGAAACGGACGGCCGATCCGGTATCTTGGCTGTTGTGACGCCCCAGCAGATCCAACCCGACGCCAAGCCCGCCGACGCCGGCGCGTTCGAGGCCCAGGCCGTCGAATCGATCGGGGCCGTCCGAGACGCGCTCGCCCGGATCATCGAGCGCAAGTGCCCGGGCTCGAAGGCGATCAGTTCGGTCTGCGAGGCCTTCGGGATCCACCGCAAGCTCGCGTGGCAGCTCGTCAAGGTGGTGTACTCGGAAGACCCGTTCGTCGCGGCCCGGCACATGCCCAGCCCCAAGAGTCTTTCGGTGTGGCTGGAGGCGGCGCGGGGCTCGGGCGTGCCCGAGGCGATGGTCGACGACGCGGCCCGAGCGGCTCAGGGGTTCGAGTCGCTCGCCGACGCGCACGCGGCCAGCCGCACAGAGTTCGAGATGCTGCTCGAATCGTGCGTGGGCCCTGCAGAGGCGGACGCGAAGTGGCGCGAGCGCGCGTTCGAGGGCAACAGCTATATCTGGGGCGTGCGCTGCCGCGTGCTGCTGTCGATGAGCGTGCTGCTGGCGTCTGACGATCGCGAGGGGTGGTTCCACATGGCGCAGGTGCGCGGGCTGGTGGGCTACCGCCAGACGCGTCCGGGCGTGCGATGGATCGTCAACCAGTCGGTGGTGCTCGAAGGCGACGCCCCGCCTCCCGTCGAGCGTGTGGCGCTGGATCCCGAGCAGGCCGAGACCCACGGCGGCGTGCCTGTGCTCGGCGCGTACTGCTCCAAGCCGATGCCTTCGCTGCGTCGTGTGCGCGCCACGGGCGGGATCCTGCAGGACGAGATGCTGCCGGGCGCAGTCGGCAAACGGGGAGAGCGGACACTGGTCACCGGTGAGTTGGTCCGGAACATCTCGAAAGCGACGGGCAAGGCCGGTCGCGTCGCGAACTTCGGCATCGGTGTGCGGATCCCCGCCGAGACGCTGCACTTCGACCTGTTCATGCAGAAAGACCTGTTTCCGAAGGCTGAGCGAGAGCTGCGGGTGTTCAGCGACCTCGCCTCGCAGACGAGCGCCGACGACGCGGACGCCCTGCCCGTCGGCGAGCGGATCGTCTCGCTGGGCTCGGGGCTGGCGATGGCGCACACGCCTGATGTGGGCTCGTACGCGCAGCTCGCCGCGGGTGTGTTCTCGATGCTGGGGGTGGATCCCGGGGGGTTCGAGCTGTACCGGGTGCGTGTACCGCACCCGCCGATGCCGTCGAGTGTGATGATGCGTCACCGGTTTTCCGGCGGCGATGCTGAGTGAGCCTTGAACCATTTGACAGCGGACCAGAGATGGCCCGCCACGCCCGGCCCACACCGGGCAAGGAGGATGCGGAAATGAAGAAGATCGCGATGTTCGCAGGGCTGGCGCTCGCCGTGACCGGCGCCGGCGCCCAGACCACCGTCAGCCACTACGACGACCTGTCCGAGGGATTCCTCGGCGAAACATTCTACTACAACGGGGTCACCTACCGTGACCTCAACAACCAGCCCGGCGTCTTCCCCGACGGCGCCACCTTCATCGCCGATGACATGGGCAGCACCTTCATCATCGAGAACGCCCAGTACTTCCACGACGACTTCCCCGGCTGGGGCAGCCCCGACAATGTGCTGACCTTCGGCCGTGCGTATGTCCCCGGGCCCAACCTCTCCATCGGCGTCATCGTCGAGATGTGGATGGACCTTGACGATCTCGCCAGCGAGGCCAGCATGGCCATGGGCTTCTACGAGAACGGCCCGTGGGGCGGCATCAGCTACCACCTCGACGCCTATCGCGACGGCACGCTCGTCGCCTCCGACAGCTACACCATCAGCGACCTCGGCGGGCGCGACAATGCCGCCGTCTCCAGCATGTCCGTCTCGGCCGACGCCTTCGACACGCTGCACCTCTACGCCCAGTACAACGGGCAGTTCTCGGCGCCGCGGCTGATCATGGACGACCTGACCATCACCGCCGCCGGCCCGACCTGCAGGCCCGACCTCAACGGCGACGGCGTCGTCGACGCCGACGACTTCTTCCTCTTCCTGCAGTACTTCGCCGACGGCGACCCCATCGCGGACTTCAACAACGACGGCGTGATCGACGCCGACGACTTCTTCGAGTTCCTCGCCGCGTTCGCCGCCGGCTGCTGACAGAGCCCGTTCAGGGGCGGCTTCTGCCGCCTTGTTCTCCCTCGCGCCCCCGCCGATCCCCTTCGGCGGGGGTGTTTTGTTGTCGCCCGCACGCGACCTAACCTTCGCGTCGATGAGCGATGGCGGACCACTCACTGTTGAGATCGCGGGGCTGAGGCTCCGGCGCCCCGTGATCCTCGCGGCCGGGACCGCTGGCACGCTCGACGAAATGGCCGACGCCATCGACCTCTCCCGCGTCGGCGCGATCGTCACCAAGTCCATCACGCGAGAGCCGCGCGAGGGCAACCCGCCCTGGCGCATCCTGCCCGAGCGGGCGGGCATGCTCAACGCGATAGGGCTGGCCAATGTCGGCGTCGAGAAGTTCTGCGCCGAGTACGCCCCCAGGATCGCGTCCGTCCCCTGCCCAGTCATCGGCTCGATCGCGGGCAACGCGATCGAGGACTATCGCGCCGTCGCCGAGGCGTTCGCGAAGGTCGATGCGATGGCCGCGGTCGAGCTGAATGTCTCCTGCCCCAATGTCCATGGCGGGACCGAGTTCGGCGTCGACCCCGGTGCGCTGGCAGAGCTCGTGGGCGAGGTGCGCAGCGCACTGAACGGCAAACGACTCTTCGTCAAGCTCAGCCCCATCGCGGTGGGGCGGCCCTCGATGGTGGATGTTGCGCGTGCCGCGGCCGACGCCGGCGCCGACGCACTCTGCATTAGCAACACCATCCCCGCGATGGCGATCGACATCCGCACGCGAAAGCCGATGCTCGCCAACACCACCGGCGGCCTCTCCGGCCCCGCTCTGCACCCAGTCGCCCTCCGCCTCGTCCACACCGTCTACCGCGAACTGGCCAAGGAGCGCGGGCTGCCGATCATCGGGCTGGGAGGCGTGCTGCGTTGGGAAGACGCCGCGGCGTTCATCCTCGCGGGCGCCTCAGCGGTCGAGGTCGGCACGGGCCTGTTCGTCGATCCCCGTTCGCCGCTCAAGATCGCCAAGGGCCTGGAGAAGTGGGTGCGATCGCAGGGCGAGCGCTCGATCGGCGGGCTGGTGGGGGCGATGCGGCTCTGAGCCGAGTGTTCAGCAGCCTGTGCCGATCACTCCCGCCCGACCTCGACCGGCGAGCTCTCCCGCATTCCAGCCAGCGCTTCGCGCAGGCGTGAGCTCGGCTTCGATTCAGGCTTCGGCTCGGGCTTGGAGGCCGGCTCGGGGGTCTGCTGCTCGGCCTTGCGTGCGGCTTTGGCGTTGATCTCGCCGTCCTCGCCCACCTGCTCGAAGCGGACGCTGACGCGGGTCGAGACGCCGCGCTCCTGCATCGTCACGCCGAAGAGCCGGTCTGCGATGGTCATCGTCCGCTTGTTGTGCGTGATGACGATGAAGTGCGAGCGGTCGGTGAACTGACGCACCACGCGACCGAAACGCTCGACATTGGAGTCGTCCAGCGCCGCGTCGACCTCGTCGAGCACGCAGAAGCAGCTCGGACGCGAGCGGAAGATCGACAGCAAGAGCGCCACCGCCGTCATCGTCTTCTCGCCGCCAGAGAGCTGGCTGATCGAGCGAGGCTCCTTGCCCGGGGGCTTGGCGATGACTTCGATGCCGCTCTCGAGCAGGTCGTACTCGTCGGTCTGCACCTTCTCGCCGTCGACTTCTTTCACCAGCGGCATCAGGCGCACCTCGGCACGCCCGCCGCCGAAGAGCTTGCGGAACATCCCGTTCGGACCGCCGAACTCGTTCTTGATGCGCTCGAACGCCTCGCCGAAGCGGTCGCGGCAGACGATGTTCAGCCGCCCGATCAGCGCCGTCAGCTTCTCGCGGGCCTCGTCGAGGTCGGCGACCTGGCGGATGAGGTCCTCGTTGCGTTCCTCCAGCGACGCCTCCTCGGCGATCGAGTCGAGGTTCACATTGCCCAAGGAGCGGATGTCCTTGCGCAGCTCGGCGATCGTCTTGGACGCCTCGTCCTGATCGATCCTCGCAACGCCGCCGGAGGCGATCATCGCCTTGAACGCCGCGTGCTCCAGCGGCAGGTCGAGGCGGTCTTCCTCGACCGCCCGCTCTTCGAGCGTCTCACGCTTGACCTCGACCTCTCGCCGGGAGATTTCGAGGCTCTGCCAGTCGCGGTCGAGGCGATGGGCTTGCTCGCGGGCGCCGTGCAGGCGCTCGCCGATCGAGCGCGACCGCTCGTCCGCTTCCGCCAGCGAGGCGTTGACTTCTTCCAGCGCCGCCGCGGCTTCGGCCTGCTGCGCCGTGCACGCCTCGATCCGCTCTGAAGCCTCGGCGATGATCCGTTCGTTCTCCAGCGTGCGCTCGCGGGCCTCGGCGGCGTGGCTCTGGAGCTGCTCGCGCTGGCGCCGCGCCTGGTCGAGCGCGAGCTGGATCCCGCCCTGCTCGCGACGCGCAGCGGTCAACTGTTCAGAAAGCTTGCTCAGCTCGACCTTCGCCGCCGTCGCCTGCTCGCCGGCCTGCTCGACGCGGGCGAGGAAGCGTTCGGCCTCCTTCTCCATCTCCGCCAGGGCCGCGGACTCGTCTTCCAGCAGCCCCGCGAGCTTCTGCGCCCGCTCGATCAGCCCGGCCCGCTCGCCCTCCAGCGTCGACAGGCGGCTTTCGTGCCCGTCGCGCTCGTTCTCCAGCCGCTGCGATTCGCGGGCGAGACGCTCAAGATCAGTCCGCACACGGTCGAGCGCGTGGCGTTCGCTGACCAATGCACGCTGGCGGTCGGCCAGACGCTGGCGGAGCGAAGTTTCCTCGCGCGAGAGAGCCGCGGCTTGCTCGTCAACACCCTCCAAAGCCTCGCGCTGGGCGACCAGCGCCGTGCCAACGCCGGAGAGTTCTTCTTCCAGCGCCGCAAGCTCGCTGCGCCGTTGCAGCAGGCCGCCCGCACCGTCCTCGCCCGATGTTGGCCCGGCGATCACGCGTCCGTCGGGCTCGACCACGACGCCGTCGGCGGTCACAAAGCGGCAGCCGGGCATCGGCCCAGCGCCCAGCAGCAGCGCCGTGTCCAGATCCTGCACACCGAACGAGCGTCCCAGCAATCGGTCTAGCAGCGAATCAATCGCGCCCGCCTCGACACCTCGGCCGGTCTCGACGCCGTGTACGCGTTCGCGCATGGCGATCACCCGCGGGCGTAGGGCCGGGTCGATGTCCAGTCGTCCCGCGCCGCCGCGCAGCGAGAGAAACACCACGCGACCCTGCAACGAGGCCAACGCCTCGGGCGGGGGCAGGTCGTCCAGCGAAGGCACGACGAGCGCCTGGAGCATCGGCCCCAAGGCCGCTTCGAGCAGCGCCGCGTGTTCGGCGTCCGCCTCGATCAGGTCCGTCAGCGGGGCGATCACACCGCCGAAGGCGTCCTCGCCGGCCTCGCGGCGCTTGAGCACCTCGCGCACCGCGTCGCCGAAGCCCTCGCGAGACTCGACCATTTCCTGCAGCGTCTGACGGCGTGAGTCCAGCCGGATGTGGCGCTGCTCGAGCTCGGCGACCTGCTCGGCGAGCTGGCCCCGGTCGGCCGCGACGCGCGAGATCGTCTCGCTCTTGCTCTTGGCGTCGGCGTCGAGCCGTGCCGCCTCGGCCTCGATCGACGCGACGCCCTCTTCCTTCTCGTTCGCCGCGGCGTCGAGCTTCTCGCGCTCGCCGGCGATCTCGCTCAGGCGCTGGCCCAGACGGTCGCGCTGCTCGCGCACCGATTCGATCCGCCTCGCCTCGCCCTCGGCCGACGCCTGGAGCTGCGTCCGCTCGCGTTCGATCCGGGCGACGCCCGACCGTTTGGTGTCCAGTTCCTGCTTGCGTCCGGCGAGCTGCTGGGCGGCTTCGGCCCGCTCAGTCGACGCCGCGTCGAGCACACGCTCGGCCTCGTCGACCGCCTCGGCCTTGGCCGCGATCTGCGAGCGGCAGTCTTCCAGCTCCGATTCGAGCTCGCCCAGGCGATCCCCGAGTTCCTTCAGGCGGGCGTCGTCGAGCTCGGCCTGGCGCCGGTGGTCGGCCAGCCCGCGTTCGGCCATCGCCCGACGCTGGGTCGCCGTCTCGATCCCGTGGCGAGCCTCTGAACGCTCCTGCTCAAGCCGTCGCTGTGCGGAGAGCACATCCTGCCGGGCGAGCTCGGCTTCCTGCTTGGCCTGTTCGAGCTCGTCGACCAGGCCCGCCGCATCGTCGCGCTCGACCTGCAGCACGCTGAGGCGCGAGGTCAGCCCGTCCAACCGCGAGCGAAGCTCGTCGTACTGCTCTAGAGCGAGCGCCGTCCGCCAGGCGCGAAGCTCCGAATCGAGTTCTTGGAACCGGCGGGCCTTGCTCGCCTGCCCCTTGACGATCCGCAGCCGTCGCTCGGTCGCCGAGAGCTGCTCGCGCGTCTGCTCCAGGTTCCGCTCGGTCTTTTCGAGCTTCCGGAGCGACTCGGTCCGCTGCTGCTTGTACCGGGCGATCCCCGCGGCTTCCTCGAAGATCGACCGACGCTCCGTCGGCGAGGCCAGCAGCATCGCATCGACTTTGCCCTGCTCGATGATCGAGTAGGCGTCGGCCCCGATGCCCGTGTCCAGGAACAACGCCCGGATGTCCTTCAGGCGGGCGAGCTTGCCGTTGATCAGGTACTGGCTCTTGCCGTCGCGGTACAGCCGACGCTCGACCTCGACGGTGTCGGTGTCGACGGGCAGCCCGCGACGCCGGACCTTCGGACGCTCGATGATGATTTCGGAGGCCTCGTCTTGGGTGGCACGGCTCGCCGAGCCGTGTTCCTCCTCATCGGTCGCGTCGGGGGCCTCGCCCTCCGGCGTGTCCGCCTCGCCGTTGAGGTGGGTTGCTTCTTCAGCCCCCCCCGGCCCGGCTTCGGCTTCCGCCCCCTCGTCGATTTCCGCGACAGGCGCCTCCTCGGGCGCCTCGTCGGGCTCCGCGTCGAGCGTGATCGGCCTTTCGAGGATCGGGTTGTCGAAGGTCAGAACGACCGAGGCCATCCCGGCGGGCTTGCGGCCTGCGGACCCGGCGAAGATGACGTCGATCATCTCCTTGCCGCGCAGGCTCTTGCTGGACCGCTCGCCCAGCACCCACTTGATGGCGTCGACGATATTGCTCTTGCCGCAGCCATTGGGACCGACCACGCCTGTGACGGCGTCGTCAAAGAGAAACTCGGTCCGGTCCGCGAAGGACTTGAAGCCGCTGAGCGTAAGTTTGGCGAGGCGCATCGAGCCCTGACCTCCTGTCGTCTGCTCGATCGAAACTAGTGCCCGGCCCCGCCGGTCGTCCTGACCAGCGCCGGGGCGGGAGGCAGCTTACGAAACATCGGTCCGCGGGGGGTCCCTGTCGCCAATACCGACACCCTCATCATCTCCCCGTCGCCCGGGGGCTGCCCGGGGCCGGCTCCAATGGGACGATCTGCGGCACGAACGGCTCACGCTCCTGACGCTCCATGATGTCACGCACAGAAGGCACCGGGAAGGGCCACTCGGGGTCCTCGCCCGGACGCTCGGGGCGGTCCTGCACGATCCCGGCCCGCGACGCCTCGATCAGCTCCGCAAGCAGGCGGTCCTGCTCGGTCGTGAACTCTGCGTCGATCGCGTCCTGCGTCCACGCGGCGTACAGCACGCCGATCACTTCCGCGTATGAGAGCCCTAGCCCGGGCCTTGGGTCCTCGGGCGAGGGCGAGTGGGCCAGGAGCTCGATCAGTTCCGTCACCGAGTCGCCGATCTCGTGGGTCTGCACCTGGCGGGTGCTGTAGTCGCGGTAAAACACACGCACCGGGTCGCTCATGCTGTCGGAAACCAGCATCAGCCGGTCGGACCAGACGCTGACGAACATCGGCGCCTGCAGACGCAGATCCCCACCGAAGATCGCCATCCGCGGCTCGTCCTGCTGGGTCACATAGATCAGCGGCTTGGAAGAGGGCACCTCGTCGAGCAGGAACTTCCGGGCGATGAGCTTGCGACGCACCCCCTGCGTGCTGCTGCCCGAGAGCGACAGGCGGGCCAGAAGCTCCATCTCGGCGAACGACATCGAGCTGCCGCCCGCGGCGAGCTGGTTGCCCCGGCGCGACCGGTCGGCCTTCAGCCGATCCATCTGCTGGCGTTCGGCCCTTTTGGCCAGCGATTCGTACGCCGTCACACGCAGCGCGATATCCGAATCGTCCAGCAGCTTTCTGAGGGCCATGTCGCCCCGGATGCCCATCGCCGCCTTGCCCAGGAGACGGACCGCCTCCTGGCGCCTGGCGGAGATCTGGTCGCTTGCCAGCTCGATCAGCGGTTCGACCGCGAGCGGATCCTCAAGCGAGGCGCCCGCCCGCAGCGCGGCCATCCGCACGCGCAGCTCCGGGTAGTCGTACAGCTTGCGCAGCTCGTTGTACGCCTTGGGCCCCAGCGAGCGGATCGCCCAGTGCAGCTCCTCGGCCAGCCCGGGCTCGGCCCGCAGCGCGCTGGCGAACCGACGCGCGTGCTCCTCCTCGGGGATCGACACATCGATCGGCATGTGCTGGACCATGCGGACGAAGTCGCTCGGGCGGCTCCGGTACGCAGCGGGAACCGTCAGTGCCACGCCCGAGTCCGACCGGCCCCTCGCGGACGGCCCGCGGTCGCTCGGACCGGGGGGGAAGCGGGTGTTGATCGCCTGGGTGATCGCCCTGGCCCGGATGTGCGACGGATTGTCGAGCACGATCTCCATCTGCAGGGGCTGGGTGATGATGCCGCCGTCGAGGATGCGGGCGGTAGTGAGCTGGGCGGTCCCCTCGCCGTCGCCGGGCTCGACGAACGGGTTGGTAAAGAGCGCCCCGCGCGCCGAGCCGATCCCGCGGGCGCGGAAGCCGCCGAACGGGTCGGACGGGCCGATCTGCAGGTCCGTCGACCAGAGCCGCCCGCCCTCCAGCGAGTCGGCGTTGACCGCCTGCACGAAGACATCGAAGGTCGCGCCCTCGGGCAGGCCCGGGGGGATCCTCGCGTAAGCCACAACGACCGCGGTGTTCGGATGGTTCAGCAGCTCGCGCGGCGTGAGGCCCTGCCCGTCGGGGGTCACCAGCGCCGTGTCCTGGAGCGGACGCGAGCGGCTGACCTCACGCAGCGCCATCTCGCGCTCCATCGTTCCGGCCACATCCGGGGGCAGCGGCTTGCCCCCCGTCCCCTTCAGCCCGACCACGAACCCATACCCCGTCACCAGCACGGGATCGATCCCCGTGAGGGTCGCCTGGGCGCCGACGGTGTTGCGGAGCACCGGGGGCACATCGCGCATGACCGGCGTGACATCCCGGGCCCGGGGTGGGGGCCTGTTGCTCCGGCAACCGGGCAAGGCGACCAGCGCCAGCCCGAACACAGTCGCGGCCAGAGCCGAGCCCGCGCCCGCCCGGCGGAAAAACAGCTTTCGTGATCCGGACATCGTGCCTGCTGCCTCCGCTGATCGATTCAGGGCCCGAGGGTGGACAAGCCCGTTCCCCTTCGCCCCGCATCCGCCCCGAAAGGACCTTGTCCGCGGGGAGTGTACACGGGGTTGCGGGGATCTTGCAGCTTCGACGCCACGATCGGGACGGAATCCTTCTCTATAGATGATCCGCGGCCATGGGGTGTTCGCCTGCTCCGCCCCAAAAATCGGGGTTTGAGCCGGAGGAAAATCCGTCTATACTCCAAACATGTTGGGATTTTCCTGGCGCTTGGTGTCGGCTTGCTCACGAGCCCGCCCGGATCGGGCAGACTACTCCGCTTGCCCAGTCACCGGGTCCGGTGACTGGGGGTCGGGGCGGTGTTCTGGGCGCAGTTTCGGCGCGTCCAGTCCCGAGATCGTGCAAACCCTTGCGCCAGGCCGACTTGCGGGCAACCGACATGATCTTCACGCCCAAACCACATCATTTTGCGTTGTTGAGGCCTTGCATGCACGATCAGTAGTGGGTACTCTGTCCCCTGCGGCCCGTCCGGGGCTGGCGAAGGCCGAGAGGCGTGTTCGCCCGATCCGGATCGGCCGCGGCAAGCGGCTTCCGTCCGGCATTGGGCCGAGTGCGGAGGGCCCGTCGCGCCGGTGTTTCTTCCCGGCGTTCGTAGTTCGGAAGGTTCGGGTCGGCCCGCGTGGGCCGGACGATGTCGGTGCGCCCGTGTTCGGGTGTGCCAAGTCCCTCCGCCAACGGGCGGAGGCCTGAGAAGGTGCTCCGGAGGTTCGCCGTGGGTGTGCTCGCCGATCACCAGATCCAGAAGCTCGTCAGGATCGAGCCCTTCGAGCCGGCGCAGAAGCGCCCGGGCAAGATCTCCTATGGCGTCTCCAGCTACGGCTACGACGTCCGCGTCGGAACCCGGTTCCGCATCTTCACGCCCACGCCCCGGACCGGCGGCATCACCGTCGTCGACCCCAAGAAGTTCACCCCCGACCTCATGGTCGACATCGACACGGACGAGCAGGGCTCGGACCATGTCGTCATCCCCCCAAACTCCTTCGCCCTCTGCGAGACCGTCGAGTACATCGAGGTCCCCCGCGATGTGCTGGTGATCTGTGTCGGCAAGAGCACCTACGCCCGCTGCGGCATCATCGTGAATGTCACGCCGCTGGAGCCCGAGTGGCGGGGCAAGGTGACGCTGGAGATCAGCAACACCACGCCCCTGCCCGCCCGCGTCTACGCCAACGAGGGGATCGCCCAGTTCGTCTTCCTGAAGGCCGACGAGGTCTGCCAGACGAGCTACGCGGACAAGAAGGGCAAGTACCAGGACCAGTCGGGGCTCGAGCTCCCGAAAGTAGATTGAAAGTCGAAACCGACGCCTCGCCGCCCGCGGCGTGGTGCGTCGATTGTCTGTTGTTTGAGAGCAAGAAAGGCGAATCATGGCCGAGTTTAAAGAGAAGACATTCGAGAACGAGACCCTCAATGTTGACGGCAACAACTACGAGAACTGCAAGTTCAAGGGTTGCACGATGATCTACAGCGGCGGGAGCGACACCCATGTCAACGGGTGCAGCTTCGACGACTGCAAGTGGCAGTTCGACGGCGCCGCCGCCAACACCATGGGCTTCCTCCGCGCGTTCTATCACGGGATGGGCGAGGGCGGCAAGCAGATGGTCGAGGCGACCTTCACCAGCATCCGCCAGGCGTAAACGCGGTGCGTCGGGCGCGGGATGACTCCGCGCCTTCCAGACAGCCCGGCAAGGAACTCCGCAGGTCGGACGCGGGAGAGCCGGTGACGACGCACGGACGCCGCGGGTCGGAGACCCGTGAACGGTGGAGTAGTGGCACAGCGCTCTGAAATGTGCCACCAAGCAGGCAAGCACAGCTCAGAATGCTGTGCAGCCAAAAGAGCAGGAAGCGCGGCTCGGTGAGCCGTGCTCGGGCAAGCGGATCAACCGGCGCGTTCAAGAAGAACGCGCCGTTTTCAAGGACTTGGAGCCGATCATGAAGATCACACGGAAGTTCACGGTCGAAGGCGTCGACCCCTTCTCAACGGTCGAGTGGACGCGCAGGAGCTCGCGCATCTCCAACCCAGACGGATCGGTCGTCTTCGAGATGACCGGCGCCGAGGTCCCTTCCTCGTGGAGCCAACTCGCCACCGACATCATGGTCAGCAAGTACTTCCGCAAGGCCGGCGTCCCGCAGACCGGCGACGACGGCAAGCCAATCCTCGACAAGAACGGCAAGCCCGAGCTCGGCCCCGAGCGCTCCGCGCGACAGGTCATCCACCGCCTGGCCGGATGCTGGCGCCACTGGGGCGAAACCCACGGCTACTTCGACACCGCCGAAGACGCCGAGGCTTTCTACGACGAGCTCTGCTACATGATGGTGCACCAGATGTGCGCCCCCAACAGCCCCCAGTGGTTCAACACCGGGCTGAACTGGGCCTATGAGATCAACGGCCCCGCCCAGGGCCACTGGATCGCCGACCACAAGACCGGCGAGACCCGCCTCGCCGACGACGCCTACACCCACCCCCAGCCGCACGCCTGCTTCATCCAGTCCGTCCACGACGACCTCGTCAACGAGGGCGGGATCATGAACCTGTGGGTCCGCGAGGCCCGCCTGTTCAAGTACGGCTCGGGCACGGGCACCAACTTCTCCATGCTCCGCGCCGAGGGCGAACGCCTCTCGGGCGGGGGCAAGAGCTCGGGCCTGATGAGCTGGCTCCGCATCGGCGACCGGGCCGCCGCGGCCATCAAGTCCGGCGGCACCACCCGGCGCGCCGCCAAGATGGTCTGCCTCGACATGGACCACCCGGACATCAAGGACTTCGTCAACTGGAAGGTCCGCGAGGAAATCAAGGTCGCCGCCCTCGTCGAGGGCATGAAGTCCATCGCCGGCAGCAAGACCTCCATTCTCGACACCGAGACCGTCGGCCAGACCGCCGAGCGTCTGGGCCTCAAGCTCGACTACGACTTCAACGGCGAGGCGTACCAGACCGTCAGCGGGCAGAACTCCAACAACTCCGTCCGCATCCCCGACGCGTTCTTCGACGCCGTCGACGCGGACGAAAAGTGGGAGACGACCTTCCGCACCAGCGGCGAGGTCGCTCGGAGCTTCGACGCGCGTGAGCTGTGGGACGACATCGCTTATGCCGCGTGGCGCTGCGCCGACCCCGGCGTGCAGTACGACACGACGATCAACGCGTGGCACACCTGCCCGGACGCGGGGCGGATCAACGCCTCCAACCCGTGCAGCGAGTACATGTTCTTGGACAACACGGCGTGCAACCTCGCCTCGCTGAATGTCCTGAAGTTCTACGACGACAAGACCCGCACCTTCGATGTCGAACGCTTCGAGCACGGCATCGACCTCTGGACGGTCGTCCTCGAGATCAGCGTGCTGATGGCCTCGTTCCCCAGCCGCGAGATCGCCGAGCTGAGCTGGAAGTACCGCACCCTCGGCCTGGGCTACGCCAACCTCGGCGCGATGCTGATGCGGGCCGGCGTGCCGTACGACTCTGAAGAAGGCCGCGCCGTCTGTGCCGCCCTCACCGCGATCCTCACCGGCCGGTCCTACAGGGCCAGCGCAGAGCTCGCCTCCGAGCACGGGGCCTTCGCCGGCTACGAGACCGAGCGCGAGAACATGCTCCGCGTGATGCGCAACCACCGCCTCGCCGCGATGGGCGAGCCCCGCGATTCAAAGAAGTACGAGTCGCTCCGCATCCGTCCCGTCCCCGTCGACCACAAGCTGATCGGCTCGGGCGCGATCCCCATCACCAACGCCGGCGACCTCTCCATCCGCGCCAAGGTCGCGTGGGACGAGGCGATCAAGCTCGGCGAGAAGCACGGCTATCGCAACGCCCAGGTCACCGTCATCGCGCCTACCGGCACCATCGGCCTCCTGATGGACTGCGACACCACCGGCGTCGAGCCCGACTTCGCGCTGGTCAAGTTCAAGAAGCTCGCCGGGGGCGGGTACTTCAAGATCGCCAACCAGTCTGTCGAGCCGGCCCTCGTCGCCTTGGGCTACTCCAAGACCCAGGTCCGCGAGATGATGCAGTACCTGCTCGGCGCGCTCGACCTGGATGTCCCCATGCCCGCGGGCTCGCCCAACGCCCAGCCGGGCGAGACGCTCAGCCAGTGGCTCAGAGGACGCGGCCTCGACGACAGCGCGATCGAGGCGATCGAGGGCCAGCTCGCCGCAGTCTTCGAGCTCTCCTTCGCCTTCGGGCCATGGGCCCTCTCCGACGAGGCGATCAAGGCGGTGGGGGCCGACCCTGAGAAGGCCCGCGCCACCCCCGGCTTCAACCTCCTCAGGCACCTCGGCCTGACCGGCAAGCAGATCGACGCCCTCAACACCCTCGTCTGCGGCACCCAGACCCTCGAAGGCGCCCCGCACCTCAAGGACGAGCACCTGCCCGTCTTCGACTGCGCCAACACCTGCGGCAAGATCGGCGAGCGGTTCATCGCCCCCGAGGGGCACATCCGCATGATGGCCGCCGCCCAGCCCTTCATCTCCGGCGCCATCAGCAAGACCATCAACCTGCCCAACGACGCGAGCGTCGAGGACATCAAGAGCGCCTACCGCCTGAGCTGGGAGCTCGGCCTGAAGGCCAACGCCCTCTACCGCGACGGGTGCAAGCTCTCCCAGCCCCTGAGCAACAAGTCCGACGCCCAGGAGGATCCCGAGGCGGAAAAGTCCGACGGCGCCTCGAAGCAGGCGGAGGCGACAGTTGCGGCGTTGACGGAGGCTGCCTCTGAGGGCGCCGCCCAGGCGGTCGAGCAGCTCGTCGAGGAGGCCGTCGCCGAGCGGATCCGCATCGTCCACAAGCCGATGCGTCAGCGCCTGCCCGACACCCGCCGGAGCCTGACCCACAAGTTCAACATCGCCGGCCACGAGGGGTACCTCACCGTCGGCGTCTACGACGACAACCGCCCGGGCGAGCTCTTCATCACCATGGCCAAGGAGGGCTCGACCATCGGCGGCCTCATGGACTCCTTGGGCACCGCGACCAGCGTGGCGCTGCAGTACGGCGTGCCGCTGGAGAGCCTGGTCCGCAAGTTCACCCACCAGCGATTCGAGCCGGCGGGCATGACCACCAACTCGGACATCCCCTTCGCCAAGAGCCTGGTCGACTACATCTTCCGCTGGCTGGGCATGCAGTTCATCCCGGGGTATAAGGAAGCGAACGCCCCCCAGCGGCCCTCCAAGGCCGAGCCCAAGACACCCTCGCGCCTCGGTGATCGGACGCCCGACAAGACGGCCGGCGGCACCTTCTTGAAGCACCAGATCCGCTCGGGCCAGCGGGTGACCGTCCGGGCCGAGTCGATGGACGCGGAGCTCTCGCCCGACGGGCGTCTGTCGGTGCACACCGAGACGCTGTCGGCGGCGCTCGATGCCGCGGGTGATGCCCCGCCCTGCGATGTCTGCGGAACGATTACTGTTCGCTCTGGCACCTGCTACAAGTGCCTGAACTGCGGCAACAGCATGGGCTGCAGCTGAGGACCGCCCACCACGAGGGGTCGGGCGGGATTCGGTTTCGTGCCGCCGCCCTGACCCACGCCTTCCGGCCCCCGCGGACCTCGGTCTGCGGGGGCTTTGTTTGTGTGCTTACAAAGGATGAACTTTGTGGCGGTCAAGGGTGTCGGGAAGGTTGTGCACGCAAAAAGCCGATCAGAAAGGCTGTAGGAAGGCGTGTAGGCCCGATAATAATAGGATCGAAGGGGTTGCCGTCGCAACAGAGATCAGACCGAGAGGTCTGGAAGCAAAAATACTGTCAAAGGGGGTGAGACGACGGTCATTTTGCTGTACACTACTGGTGAGAGATCGTGCGGATGATCGGCCGGGGAGCGCTCATGGGGCTCGCCCGATTGAAACCGCAGGAGTGAGAGAGACCTTTTGAGAGAGATTCCTGGGAGGAACCCAAAGATGGCTTCAAAGACCCTGATCGCTGCGTTTGCCGGACTCGCTGTTGCCGCTGGCCATGCCTCGGCCCAGAGCCTGCTGCAGCTCGATGTGAACACCCTGACCGCGCAAGCCCGTGACGCCGCGAACAACAACAGCCCGTTCGGCGGCACCAACCACACCGGCAGTGTCGCGTTCAGCGCCAACGCCAACAGCTCACTCGTCGACATTTTCATCGACGGCTCGGCCCAGAACATCGCCGCTGGCCAGCTCTCCTCCTTCACCGGAGTGATCGACCTGGTCAACGGTGCAGTCACCGGCGGCAGCCTGTCGATCGTGGCCTCCGGCGACACCTTCAACGCTGATATCGCTTCGGGCATCGGCCAGGTGAACCAAGCCGTCGGCTTCGGCGGGTTCTTCATCGACGGCCTGCTCGCGAACGCGACCTTCAGCGGCAGCAGCTTCGCCGGTGCCGATGTCACCCCCTTCTTCGACGCCCAGCCGCTGACCGGCTCGTTCGTCAGCTTCCAGTTCAACCCGAACTCGAACGGCCGCTCGAACATGACCGACATCGATATCTGGGTGGTTCCGGCCCCCGCGTCGATGGCGCTGCTCGGCCTCGGTGGCCTGGTCGCCGCCCGTCGCCGTCGCTAATCCCGACGCCTGAACTGGGCCCGATCCCAATCCTTACTCGTCTCTCAAGAGCCTCGGCGGCAACGCCGGGGCTTCTTTTGCATCGGATGACAATGTCCGGTAAACAGCATGGGTCCAATAATATCGTGATGAGAGACTGCTTGGTGCAACATTGAGTCTTTGAAGCAGGATTCTCGCAAAAACCACTCATTCGCGCTGTGACAACGCTGAAGTTGATGTACACTACGGGTGAGAGAATCCCAAGGCGGGTACGGTGCAGGATCGAATCGTCGTCCTGATCGAGACCCGGCTCGTGGGGAGCATGAGAGACCGAAGAGAGAGACAGGGAGGAAGTCCAAATGGCTCAGAAGACCTTGAAGATCGCAGTGTTGGCAGGGATGGCGGCACTCGGCGCACAGGCGTCGGCGGCCAGCCTGCTCCAGCTCGATGTGAATGTGCTGACCGCTCAGGCTCGTGATGCAGCTGGTGCGAACAGCGCCTTCGGCGGCACGACCCACACCGGCAGCATCGCCTTCAACGCCAATCCGAACAGCGTCTTGAACGAGTTGTTCATCGATGGCTCGAATCAGAACATCGCTAACGGCCAGCTTTCCACCTTCACCGGTGTGATCGAGTTGGTGAACGGCCAGGTCAGCGGCGGCAGCCTGTCGATGACGCTGAACAACAGCGACACCTTCAACGCCGACATCGTCGCCGGCCAGGGCCAGGTGACCGATATCTCCGGCTTCGGCGGGTTCTTCATCGACGGGCTGATCACCAGCGCCTTCTTCAACGCCAACAGCTTCGCCGGCGTTGACATCACGACCTTCTTCGACCAGCAGCCGCTTTCAGGCTCGTTCGTGAACTTCCAGTTCAACCCGAATGTCAACGGCCGGTCGAACAACACCGACATCGACATCTTCGTGGTTCCGGCCCCTGCCTCGATGGCGCTGCTCGGCCTTGGCGGCTTGGTCGCCACCCGCCGTCGCCGCTGAGCGACAGCCTCCCGTAACGATCTCCGACGGCCCCTGCTTCAGCAGGGGCCGTTGTTGTTTGATGCTCCCGATCGCCTAAGCGTCCAGCGCCGCCTTGCCGCGGGGCAGGTCGAAGCGGTCGCGCGTGCGGCAATAGGTCAGCCCGCCCATCCTGCCGATCGCGTCGAGCTTCTCCGGATCGGTGTGGTACCGCTCGTTGATGAGCCCGTCGTCGACAAAGACATGCACGACCCGCCCGATCACGATGTTGCCCCCGGCGGGGGCGTCGGGGTTGGTGCGGACGATCTGCATCGTCTCGCACTCGAAGGCGACGGGGGACTCGGCGACACGGGGCGGCCGAACCTTCGACGAGGGCGCCTGGGTCAGGCCGACGAGGTCGAACTCGCTCTGGCCGTAGGGCAGGGGCTCCGATGCGCCCGAGACCTCCCTGGCGTAGGCGTCGCGGGCGATGTTGACGACGAACTGGCCGACGCCTCCCTCGGCAGGCGGCGCGGCGTTCCGCAGCGAGTCTTTCTCCTGGCCCCGCTCGTCGTTGGCGGGGCAGAAGAGCAGGGTCATCGGGTCGGAGCCGACGCCATTGAAGAAGGAGTAGGGGGCGAGGTTGGTCTTCCCGTCCGGCGAGACCGTCGAGACGAAGGCGATGGGGCGTGGCACGATGCACCCGATCAGCAGCTTGTAGCGGTCGGAGGCTTTCAGTCCGGCGGGGTCGATCTCCATGGGCGGACTGTACGGGCCGGGCGGGTGCGTCGGGGTGAGGCCGGCGGGGTACAGTGCGCTCGATGACCAACCACACGCCCGATCCTGACTCTGCGCAGACCCCGATGACCTGGACGGCTCTGTTGGCGCACTGGACCGGGGTGGCGCAGGCCGCCAAGGCCCTGCCCGACGAGGGCGACAGCGGGCGGCTGAAGCGTTCGCTGCCCGAGATCATCGGGCTGCAGGCGGTCGCGTTCGCCATGGCTGATCTGGACCGGGTCCTCAGCCACGAGCGGGCCATGGCGATCGACAAGGCTTCGGTGCTGGTGCGTCGGCACGCCTCGGCGATCAACGATCTCTGGCGGGGCGAGCCCCTGCCCCCCGCGGTCGAGGAAGTGATCGATGACGCGAGGCTCGCCCTGCGGCTGGCCGAGCTCGCGGGGCTGGAGTGGGTCGTTGCCGACGAGGTCCTGATCGCAGAGCATCCCGCGGGACTGGTGGCGGGCTTGGTCTCGGCGGGGTTCAGAGGCGACCTGTACCTGCCGACGCCGGGGATCGAGCTGTTTGACGGCTGCCCGGCAGGTTTTCTGCGTCTGCCCGGCGGCGCTCTCCCGGACGAGGATTTCGTCGAGGCGGTGTCTGGGTTTCTGGGCGAGGGGGTGTCGGGCCCGAAGCGTCGGGCGGGGCTTCGCCAGGCGTACCGCCAGTTCGATTTTGCCAAGGGCGGGCCGGTGCGCGATCTGGTGGCGATGAGCGAGGACTCGCTGCTCTCGGGCCAGCCGCTGCTCGTGCCCGCGGTGCTGGGTGGCGAGGTGCAGCGTGTGACCCTGCCTCCCCGCGGCCCGGGGCTGGCAACGCCGCTCCCGGTCGAATTCGAGGAGCCGGGCGCCGAGGCGTAGCGCCGGCGGGTCTGTCGAGGGCCGCAGGCGGGTTTTCCGGCGTCGTTCGCGGCGGTTGGGGCGGGTCTCGGCGAGCGCGGCGCTATTGTTTAGACCGCCCGCGTCGGCCCCGTCCGCTGCGGCGCACCGGACCGGATTTCGACAACGATTCAGCCCACCAGAACGACCACAAGAAGGAGCGAGAGCAGCATGCGACGCGCCAAGATCAGCATCATCGGAGCCGGGAATGTCGGGGCGACCTGCGCCCACTGGGCCGCGGCCAAGGAACTGGGCGACATCGTCGTCCTGGACATCCCCGACCGGGTCGGCGTGGCGCAGGGCAAGATGCTGGACCTGGCCTGCTGCGGCCCGATCGAGCGGTTCGACTCGGCGATCACCGGCACGAGCGATTACAAGGACATCGCAGGCTCGGACGTGGTCGTGGTGACGGCGGGCCTGCCCCGCAAGCCCGGGATGAGCCGCGACGACCTGATCGAGACCAATGTCAAGATCGTCAAGAGCGTCTCAGAGAACATCAAGGAGTTCGCGCCCGAGTCGATCGTGATCGTGGTCTCCAACCCGCTGGACGCGATGGTGTACACGGCGTGGAAGGCGACGGGCTTCCCGACCCACCGGATCATCGGCCAGGCCGGGGCGCTCGATGTCGCCCGCTTCCGCACCTTCCTGGCGTGGGAGATCGGCTGCTCGGTCGAGGATGTCCAGGCCCTGCTCCTGGGCGGGCACGGCGACGACATGGTCCCCCTGCCCCGCCTGACGAGCGTGCACGGCATCCCCGTGTCGGACCTCCTGAGCAAGGAGAAGATCGACGCGTGCGTCGAGCGGGCCAAGATGGGCGGGGGCGAGGTCGTCAAGCTCATGGGCACCAGCGCTTATTACGCCCCGGCGTCGGGCACCATCCAGATGGTCGAGGCGATCGTCAAGGACAAAAAGCGGATCATCCCGTCGGCGGCGTACTGCGACGGGCAGTTCGGCATCAAGGACCTGTTCGTGGGCGTGCCGGCGCTCTTGGGCAGCAAGGGCGTCGAGAAGATCGTCGAGTTCAAGCTCGACGGCCCCGAGCAGAAGCTGCTCGACGAGTCGGCCTCGCATGTGAAGGAACTGGTCGACAAGGTCTGTGAGTTGTTCCCGGAGCTGGCCTGATCGGCCTTGGCTGAGACCCGGCCCCGGGCGGGACGGAGCACGGAGCTGTATGGCCCAGCGTGACTACTACGAGATCCTCGGGGTCAAGCGCGGCGCGACGGAGGACGAGATCCGCGCCGCCTACAGGAAGCTTGCGCGCAAGTACCACCCGGATGTGAACAAAGAGCCCGACGCCCAGGCCAAGTTCACCGAGATCCAGGAGGCGTACGACATCCTCTCCGACGCGGAGAAGCGCAAGCTCTACGACCGCGTCGGCAGGGCGGGCTTTGCCCAGGGTGCCGCGGGGGCAAGGACGGGGCCGGCGGGCCAGCGCGGCGTCCATGTCGACTTCGACCTCAACGACCTCGGCTCGATGTTCGACGCGTTCTTCGGAGGGCGGAAAGGGCGCGCTGGCCCTGGGCCGAGATCGGGAGGCGACCCCTTCGCGGGCAGAGCGCCCATGACCAAGCCCGAGCCGATCCGCTTTGAAACGACAGTCTCGTTCATGACCGCCGCCAGGGGCGGGACGGAGCACCTGAGCGTCAACACACCCGGCGGGAGCAAGCGCATCGGCGTGACGATCCCCAAGGGCGTGGCCGACGGGGCGAAGCTCCGCGTGCGTGGGGACGAGGACGAGCCTGACATCATCGTCACGGTCTCGGTGGGGGGGCACCCGCACTTCCGGCGTCCGGACCGCTCCGGGCTCGATCTGGAGTTCGATCTGCCCCTGAGCGTGTCGGAGGCGGCGTTCGGCGCTGAGATCCGAGTGCCGACGCTGACGGGCCCGGTCTCGCTCCGCGTGCCGCCGGGCACGGCTTCGGGCAAGAAGCTCCGCCTGCGTCAGCGTGGTCTGGAGGACGCCAAGGGGAAGAAAGGGGACCTGTACGCGGTCATCCGGATTGTTCCTCCCGACGCTGGGGCGCTGACGGACGCCGAGCGGGCTACCCTTGAGAAGATTGGTGAGAAGGCCCGTATCCGCGACGATGATGTGTGGCGGGATGGGTACTCGCCATGACGGCGAGCGTCGCCGTCTGCCGCTGTCGCCCATCGCAGGCCCGAGTGCCTGTCCCGCCCGGGCGTCGCGGCGGGGCCGTCTGGAGCGGCCCCGATCCACGAACCAACAGCCGGTTTGACAACAACCGGCGTTCGGAGCGAGAGTGCGCCAGGCCGGCAAGGATGCCGGGATCGACGCCTCTTGAAGGTGGAGGAGCACCGAGGTGCTGAAGAAGCGTCACCAGTTCTTCGTCTGCCTGTTTGCGTGCATCGATGCGTCTGTCGTCGCCCTCGCCTGCTACATGGCGTGGGGGCTGCGGATCGTCTTGACTGGCGACGCCTGGCCCACCGGCTGGGAGGCATGGATCAAGCATCCGCTCGTGCTCTTTGCGGCGCCTTCGGTGCTCATGGTCTTCTGGGGGCTCGGGCTCTACCGGCCTCGGCGCGACCGCTCGATGTGGGTCGAGGTTGGGCAGGTGATCAAGGCCTCGCTGGTCTCGGTGATGGCGCTGGTGGTGGTGCTCTGGGCGGTCGGGGCGGAGACGCTCGGGGCCGAGCCCGGTGCTGCGGCGACTGTCATGGGGCTCAACCTCGATGCGGGGCGGTTCCAGGTCGCGTTGCTGGCGATCCTCCTGCCCGTCGGGCTGGTGGGCCTCCGCGTGAGCGTGCGGATGGCGCTGCGGTCCCTGCGTAAGCGGGGCAAGAACCTCCGCCATGTCGCGATCATCGGCGTCGGGCGCCTCGGACAGATCGCCGCCCGAACGCTGACGCGCAACTCATGGACGGGGATCCATGTCGCCTACCACATCGCCCACACGCCCAAAGCAGACCGGGCCAAGTGCGTCGGACGCCCGGTGCGGGGCGGGCTGGACGACATCGAGAAGGTCCTTGAGTCGCAGAAGGTCGACGCGGTCTACCTTGCCCTGCCCGCGACGGAGGCGGCGAAGATGCCCGCGATCCTCCGTCGGCTCGAGCGTTTCGCCCTGGATGTCCGCATCATTCCCGATGTGCCGCTGCGGTACCTGCCCCAGTCGATGGCGGTCAGCGAGCTGGAGGGGATGCCCGTCCTGAGCTACCGCGAGAGCCCGCTGTACGGGCTCGGGGGCGTGAGCAAGCGGGCGGTGGACATCCTCGGGGCGGCGGCGGCGCTGCTGCTGTTCTCGCCGGTGATGCTGGCGATCGCGGCGCTGGTGCGGATGTCCGGGCCGGGGCCGGTGGTGTTCAAGCAGTGCCGCGTGAGCCTTGGGGGCGAGGAGTTCCGGATCTACAAGTTCCGGACGATGTTCCATGTCGAAGACGAAGCGGCCCCTTGTGATCCGGGCGACGACCCGACGGTGCAGTGGACGCAGCGGAACGACCCGCGCGTGACGCCGATCGGACGCTTCCTTCGCCGCACCTCGCTCGACGAACTGCCGCAGCTCTTCAATGTGCTCAGGGGCGACATGTCGCTGGTCGGCCCGAGGCCCGAGCGGCCGGAGCTGATCGAACGCTTCAAGGAAGACTGGCGCGGGTACATGCTCCGCCAGCATGTCAAGGCGGGGATGACCGGCTGGGCGCAGGTCAACGGCCTGCGCGGCGACACCGACCTGCGCAAGCGCCTCCAGCACGACCTGTTCTATGTCCGCCACTGGTCGCTCAGGTTCGACCTGTGGATCCTGTGGCTGACGGTCTTCCGGGGATTTGTGCATCGGAATGCACATTGAGGGGTGTGGGGTGTGGGGCGTGGGGGCGCGGATCAGCGCACTTGCGAAGTTTCTAGCCTGAGGATCGCCTCTTCCGGGCCGATGATCGGGCCGGGGGTTTCGGCGAGGGTCATGGTGTAGAGGCGGCTGTCGATCCAGCGTCCGTGCTTGTGCCCGACGCGGGGGATTGTGCCCGCCTCCTGCATGCCGACGCTCCGGTGCAGCGCCTCGCTCGCCTCGTTGGGCAGGGCGACGCCGGCGAGGGCGGTGCAGTACCCCTGCTCGCGGCAGACCTCGATGAGTTTCGTGTACAGCCCCTTGCCGACGCCGCGGCCCTGCGAGGCGGGGTGGATGTAGATCCCCAGTTCGACGGTCCAGTCGTACGCGCCGCGGGTCTTCCACGGGGCGGCACGCGCAAAGCCGGCGAAACGGGCGTCGATCTCGGCGACGAGCCAGGCGTAGCGGTCACGGCGCGCAAGCCACTGCTCCCGCACGGCTTCGGGGGGCTCGGGGCTGGTGCCGAAGTGGGCGACGCTGCCGGTGATGGCGCCGTTGATCAGCTCGGCGATGGCGGGGATGTCGGCGTCTGTGGCGAGTCGGGTACGCATCGGCCAAGTGTTGGCGCGGCGGACGCGGTTGCAAAACAAACCACGCGGAGCTTCTTCGGGCGATCGCCTTGAAGTGCCCTGACGATCAGATCCCGGTCGATCTGTGAAGATCCGAAAATAACCCTTGCGGAATCCGATGAGGTGCGATAATCTGGCGGCATGGGCCTCGGCATCGCCGACTCCCGGTTTGTTGTGCTGCTGCTGACGCTGGCGAGCTTTGTCCCGTCGGCCGCAGGCGGGATCGACCGCCAGCAGCGAGAACGCGAAGAGGTGCATCGGTGGTTCGCCGGAGTGATCGAGCGATCATCGGGTGAGCTCGAGTTGCCCGGCCTGCTCATCGAACTGTCGAAACAGGAGTTCGCCTCTCGCTCCGAGGCCGAGTACCGGGAGCTCGTGCAGCGAGCGAACGCGTTTCCGGAGTCGGACGCTGCGTTCATCGCGGAGGCGGAGTCGAGGCGCCGCGAGTACGGTCCGGACGAGACCATGCTGTGCTTTGTGTGGTGCGACGCCGGCCGCCGCAGGGTCTACAGCCGGTTCGTGTTTCCGGACGGCCCTGAGACCGAGTCGGATGCGGTTCTGCTTGAGAACAAGATGTGGACCGCCGGAGGCGATCGTGTTTCGATCCGCCCCTTTGTGGATCCGCCTTACTCCGGGCAGGATCCGAGGCAGCAGTACGCCTACCGGGTGCGGTCGCTCCGCTTCTTGCTGTCGTGGGGGTTGTTGCGCGGGCAGTCGATAACCATCGACAGCTTTGTGATCCGCGAGGGGAATGCGCCGAATCGCTGGATCGCGGATGTCGAGTACTCGAATCCGCCGGGTGAAACCGCGCGTGTCTTCATCCTGCGTGATCAGGGGCGGTTTGCGATCGATCGGATCGATCACCCCGCGCTCGGCGATCGCGCCGCGTCAAGAATTGTGCTCGGCGATCTGGTGAGTATCGGTGATTCGAGCGTTGTCGTTCCGTCCTCGGTTGAATCACGCTCGGCGTCCGGCCAGAAAGTGTTCGCGGTCCATCTGGTTCGTGCCGAGGTCTTGGATCGTCGCGCGATGGAGCAGGTGTTCACCGAGCCGAAGCTCGGCGCATGGCACGACCCGATCCGCCAAAGAGATGTGCAGGTGTCGTTGCTCGTCGATTACAGACGAGATCCGCCTCGGGTGATCGCCGAAGACTCGGATCGTGCGCAGCGGCTGGTGCTGCAAGGGCACACCGGCGGTTCGAGTGTGGGTCGGAGCTACGCGCCGGTGCTGGTCGGTGTGGTGCTTGTCGGCGGCCTCGCAGCGCTCGCGGGGTTCTTGATCGCGAGAAATCTCCGCCGATGACTTCGGATTGGTTCTCTCGATCGGCGGAAATCGCGTGGATCGTGTTGACGAGGCGAGCGGCATGAAACCCAGAGCGTTCACCATCATCGAGATCGTCGTTGTTTTCATCGTCGTGTCGGTGCTGATGGCGATTCTGCTTCCGGCCCTGTTCCGCTCTCGCCACGACGCCCGGCGTGTCGAGGCGCTCTCGCATCTCCGCGGGCACATGGGCGTGCTCGCGGCGTACGCGTCCGACTACGACGACCTGTTCCCCGACTACACCAAGCGCGAGGGCGAGACGGTGATCCAGACCAGCTTCGGCGAGTACAAGATTCCCGGTTACTTCGCGGGGTACTTCCTCTGGCATGTCGCGATCGCGGACCAGTACTACTCGGGCAATGCCGCCACCGCATCGTTCCGCACGCCGCTGGACCGCGATGTCACCCGCCCGTGGGGGACCTTTTACTACCTGAGCGCAACGGTCCGGGCGCAGCCGGATTTTTGGAACCGTGAGACCAGGCGGGGGCCTTCTCAGTGGCGGACGGTCAGGCATGCGCAGGTGGCCTACCCGGCCCGCAAGGGGATCCTCTGGGACTTCACGGGCGCCGGCTCGATGCGTTACATCAGCGACATCGATCTGGCTTACAGCGACCCGCCCCACAGGCGATTCCATCCGACGGGCTTTGCCGACGGTCACGCAGAAGCCCCGCGAGCAAGCGAGTTCACCAGGCCTCATCTGACCGGCGAGGGGAGCTTCCCGGGGTCGTGGTGGTCTTTCGGTCTGCCGGTCATGCACACGCCCAACGGCGTATCGGGAAGGGATATCGACTGACGCCGAGCCCGCCGCGGCTCCCGTCGCCGCGGTACGCTTGGCCCATGGCGCTGCGGGCACTTCAGATCATCGTTCCGAAGCGTCACGACATCGAGCTGGCGGACCTGCTCAGCCGCAGGCCTCTGGGGTCGGCGTGGACGGTGGAGGTGGACGATCAGCGTCTGCTGTCGGGGGTGCTGGTCGACACCGACGAGGCGGAGGTGCTGGTCGACAAACTGACCGACCGGTTCGGGGCGGTCGACGGGTTCCGGGTGATCTCGGTGCCGGTCGAGGCGTCGGTGCCCGGGTTGCCCAAGAGAGACAAGGCCGACCAGGGCGAGGCCCCGGACCCTTCAGACCCCGAGGCCGAGCAGGACGAGAAGCGGCGGAGAGCCGCGGCTTACCGCGTCAGCCGCGACGAACTGATCCAGGATGTGCAGACCGACACGACGCTGTCGAAGCACTACTTCATCATGGTGGTCGCATCGACGCTTGTGGCCGGGATCGGGATGCTCAAAGACAATGTGGCGGTGGTGATCGGGGCGATGGTGATCGCGCCGCTGCTGGGGCCGAACATCGCGCTCTCGCTGGCGACGACGCTGGCGCACGGGAAGCTGTTCCGGCAGGCGATGGTGACCAATGTCGCGGGGCTGGGTGTGGGGCTGGCGATCTCGCTGGCGATGGGGCTGATCCTGACCGTTGATCCGAGCGTGGGAGAGCTGCGAGCGAGGACCTCGGTCGATCTGTCTGACATCATGTTGGCGCTGGCGTCTGGCGTGGCGGGGGCGCTGGCGTTTACGCGCGGGGCGCCGACGGCCTTGGTCGGGGTGATGGTGGCGGTGGCGTTGATGCCCCCCTTGGTCGCCGTTGGGCTCTTGGCGGGCTCTGGCAACTTCCACCACGCGTCCCAGGCGGTGCTGCTGCTTGCGACGAATGTGATCTGCGTGAACCTGGCGGGGGTGGCGACCTTCCTCCTGCGGGGCGTCTCGCCCAGGAGCTGGTGGGACGCGGGCCGGGCGCGCAAGGCGACGATGATGGCGATCCTGTTCTGGACCGTGCTGCTCGTGGTGCTGGTGATCGTGCTGCGAATCGCCGACGCGGATGTCGCGACCTAGCGGGCGTCGCCCGGGGGCGTGGGCGGCCAGTTCGGGGCGCAGGACTCGTCGTGCCGGCCCATCTCGCCGAGGCGTTGGCGGATCATCTGCTTGGCCTTGTAGATCTCGCGGCTGAGCTGCGGCGGTGTGAGCCCGAAAGTAGCCGCGATGTCGGCGACTTTCGGTCGGTCGCACCCGTTCCGGGCGGGCTCGATCAGTGCGAGGTAGATCGCCTCCCAGACACTCGCCTTGCCCCGCAACGCGAACTCATCGCGGACGATGGCGATGGCCTCGTTGATCTCCGAGGCGGTCCAGGCGCGGTCGAAGGCGGCTTTCGGATCGTCGTTGGCGTCGGGCTCGGCGTTGGCCAGATCGGACTCTGAGAGTGAGAGCACGCTCCGTTCGGGCTTGGCTCTGCGTTCGTCATCGATTTGGTAGTTCTGGAGGGAGGCGAGCACGAACGATCTGAACCGGCCGCGGCTGGCGTCCGCCTTGGCGATCAGGTCGCGGCTGAGGACGACATCGCAGAAGAAGCCTTGGGTGAGGTCGCCCGCCCGCTCAGGGCTGAGGCCCTGACGCCTCAGGAAGGCGTAGACGGGGGGCCAATAGAGATCGAGCACGCGGGCGAGCGCGTCGGATTCGCGCTTGGCGGCGTCGATCAAATCCCACTGAGTTGTCTGAAATCGATCCCGTTCCATGTAGTTGCAGAGTCTGTTGTTGTTTCCGACAATCAGTGTAACTTATAGCAGTCGCGTCCGTCAGCGCTGCATCTGAGTCCGGGGTTTTCGATCGCTTGTGGTAAGGAGACGGGGTGGGTGAACGGGTCCTGAACACCGACGAGGCGTTGCGGTTTTTTCGGGTGCTGAACGAGCCCGAGGATTTCGAAGCGATGGCCGGTCTGCCCGAGCGGATCGGGCGGTACCGCGTGCTGTCGGAGCTCGGCTCGGGCGGGATGGCGCGGGTGTTTGTCGCTGAGCAGGAGTCGCCTCGCCGTCGGGTGGCGCTGAAGGTGCTCAACATCGCGGCGGCCCACGGGGCGGCGCAGCGCCTGCAAACAGAGGCGGAGGTTCTGGCGGGGCTCACCCACCCGGCGATCGCGACGGTGCACGAGTTCGGGGTCTGGCGCGGGGCGGGGCAACTGACGCCGTTCATCGCGATGGAACTCGTGCCGGGCGCGCGCTCGATTATCGCGCACGCGAGTGGCGAGAGGCTGACGCTGACCGAGCGGCTGGGGCTGATGGTCGAGGTCTGCGACGCGTTGCAGCACGCGCACCAGCGGGGCGTGATCCACCGCGACCTCAAGCCAGAGAACATCCTCGTCGGCGAGGACGGTCGCCCGCGCGTCATCGACTTCGGGATCGCGAGGCTCAAAGGCGCAGACAGCGGGCTGACGATCGACCGGCAGGTCCTCGGAACGCCGCACTATGTCAGCCCCGAGCAGATCGTCCACGGCTCGTCGGCGGCCGATGTGCGATCGGACATCTATTCGCTGGGCTGCGTGCTGTATGAGCTGCTCTGCGGGCGGAAGGTGTGGCAAGAGGCCGGCGACTCGCTCGCGGCGGTGATCCACGCGGCGATGGAGTCCGAGCCGACGCCGCCCCGCTCGATCGACCCTTCGATTCCCAAGGATGTCGAGGCGGTGGTGCTCAAGGCGATCCGGCGCGAGCCCGCGCAGCGGTACCAGTCGGCGCACGAGCTGACCGAAGAGCTCCGCCGGTGTCTGCGGGGCGAGCCGGTGACCGCGAGGCGACCGGGGGCATGGGCCAGATCGATGCGCTGGCTCGGGCGCCACCCGATCGTGGGCACCGTCGCGGCGTGCGGCGTCATCGCGGCGAGCTCGCTCGGGCTGACCAGCGCCGCGGTCTGGTGGCTGAACCTGGTGCCGCACTCGGTCGAGATCGACAGCGCCGATCCGAACAGCGTTGTGGTGTATTCGCGTTCTGGCGCTGAGGTCGACCGGTTCCGATTCGAGACCACGGTGAATCATGTGCGTCTGGTCACGCAGAAGGACGGCTACTCGGGCGGTCGGCTGGCCGTGGTGGGTCTTACAGCCGCCGATGAGGAGTTCGGTTCGTCGGTCATCGAAGTGATCGAACTCGGTTCGTGGAGTTCGCGCGGATCACGGCCGAAGTGGTCGTGGCACCCGGCGTACCCGCAGTGGTCCGCCGATGAGCGTCCGGGCGAGCACCGCAAAGCGATCTTCACATCGAACCAAGTGCTCTTCGCTCGGGTCTTCCCGAAGAGTGTTGAGCCGGAGCCGCAGATTCTCACGGTCTCGCACCACCGGCCGTTCTCGCCGACGGTGATCGCGGTGCACTCGACAGACGGGCGCCTGCTCGACAAGGTCTGGCACGACGGCAGGATCTACGAGATCGCATGGGTTGAGAGGATCGCCCGTCTTGTCTGTCTGGGCCAGAACAGCGAGGTCCACTGGAACGATCGCGTCCAGGAGATTCCGTTCGAAATGGACACGGGATCTCCGATCGTGGTGTTCGCCTATGAGCCCGAGCATGGCCGGAGGAGCGGGCTCCTGCGGCCCGGGTGTCAGCGCTCGGATGTCGAGCCTCAGTGGTACCGGGTGTTGCTTGCGACCGAAGAAGGGCTCTACCTCCCTCGGATCCGTTCGGCGGGATACCTGACTTCCATGCGAGACCCGGATTTGTTGCGCGTGCTCTCGCTCGGAGGCGAGTTGTCCGGAGGCGAGACGGGGTCGCCTCGAACATTCGCCATGGTCTGGGCCATCAAAGAGGGCGGGCTGATCGTGCCCCACCACGAGGCCGACATCACCGTTGCGGCCAGACAGATCGAGCCGCGGCTGCCCACGCTGGACCAGTTGTGCTGGGGCGACTTGCCGCCGGTCTTGCCCGGGCGGAGTCCGATCGAGCGGGCCCGGTCGGTTGAGTCCGGGGCCGGCAGTTCGGGCGGATGAGACACTGGGCGAGCTGGGGCGGCGGGGCAAAAAGCGCGAGGGGACGGAACGCCCGTTCATGCGTCCCGCCCCCTCGGTTGCGCCCGCGACCGGAATCCCCCCTGGGCCCCGGAGGCGCGGGGCGACGCCCTTCGCCCAGAGGTGCAGCTTCGACAGGTACTACGAGAATCCACGCGAGATCTCGCACAGCGTCTGAAAGAAATCATGTTTCGTGCTTTGGCGCTCACCCGGTTTGGGCAGGGAGATTACCCCGCCCACCCGTCCGCCACCCGATCGGGCGGCCGCGCCGACCGGCTGCCCGCCTACACTCGGCCGATGTTGCGGAAAGTGCTGTTCAACAAGATCCACATGGCGACGGTGACCGCCGCCAAGCCGGACTATGTCGGCTCGATCACCATCGACGAGGACCTGCTCAGGGCGACGGGGCTGCGGGTCAACGACGCGGTGCTGGTGGCCAATTGTCGCAACGGCAACCGGTTCGAGACCTATGTCTTCTGGGGCGAGCCGGGGTCGGGCAAGATCGAGCTGAACGGGGCGGCGGCCCACTTGGTCGAGCCGGGCGACAAGGTCATCATCATGCACTTCGCAGAGATGACCGACGAGCAATACGCCGAGCACCGCCCACGCGTGGCGATCATGGGCGAGGGCAACAAGATCGAACGGATGATGCGATACGAGCCGATGGACCCCTCCGCGGGGCGGTAGGGGTTCGGGGCTGAACGCCCACGCTTGTGCGCAAAGAGGCGGCCGCCGGGCCCGGGCCGCTGCCCGGGGACGGGGTTGTCCGCTATGGTTCGAGAACGCCTCCGGGAAAGGAAGCCCACCCGATGCACGACACGCTGCGCCTCGACGACAAGCCCCGCATCAGCGCCAAGCTCGGCAAGTTCGTTCCCTCGCTGACGCTCCAGCTCAAGCGGCTGGCGGGCGAGCGCGAGGCCGCGGGGCTGCCGGTTTACGACTTCGGCCTCGGCGAGACCAAGGGGGATCTCGACCCCGAGATTGTCGAGGCGGGGGTCAGGGCGTTTCAAGAGCAGCAGACGATGTACGCCGACCCGGCGGGGCTGCCCGAGCTTCGGCAACAGGTCCTCCGCTGGCTGGACCTCGAGCAGCACTACGGGATCGAGTCGGTGGTCATCACCACCGGGGCGAAGCAGGCGTTGTTCAACATCTTTCTGGCGGTCTGCAACCCGGCGGACTGTGTGCTGTTCGACGCGGCGCCGTGGGTGAGCTACCAGCCGCTGGCGGTCGCGTCGTACGCCTTCCCGGTGGCGGTGCTGCCGCTCGCGGGGAGCGACAACCGGCTGAAGGTGACGCCGGCGGACCTGCGCCGGAACCTGGAGGTGCGGCCGCACACGAGGCTGTTCCTGCTGAACAACCCGTGCAACCCGACGGCGCAGCTGTATTCGGCCGAGGAGGTCGAGGCGCTGTTGCGTGTGTGCTGCGAGTACAAGGTGTACTTCGTGCTCGACCGGCTGTACTGGCGGATCGTCTTCGAGGAGGGCGGGTACCCCGAGCCGCCGATCGACGACGAGACGCGCCAGTGGCTGATCCAGGTCGACGGGATGAGCAAGAACTTCCGGCGGACGGGCGGGCTGCGGATCGGCTGGGCCGTCGGGCCCGAGGACGTGATGAAGGCGGCGGTCAACCTGCAGAGCCATTACACCAGCGGCCCCAGCGTGCCCGACCAGCACGCGGCCATCGCGGCGATCGACCACGCGTACAACCCGTCGATGGTCGACGAGCTGCGCGCGAAGCGCGACCTGTTGCTCCAGCACGCCGAGGGGATGCCGCATGTGAAGATCTGGCCGACCCCGGCGAGCTTCTACTCGTTCTGGGATGTGGCGGGGTGCTTCGGGAAGAAGACGCCGAGCGGCAAGGTGATCCGCACGGCCGACGATGTGAGCGAGTACCTCGTGCTGGAGGCGGGCGTGGTGACCGCCAGCGGGCGAGCGTTCCTGCAGGACGGTTTTTTGCGGCTGAGCTTTGCGACTTCAGAGGCGCACATCACCGAGGGGATGAAGGCGGCGAAGAAGGCGCTGGGGGCGCTGCGGTAGAGATTCATCGCGCTGGAGAGGACGCCGACCTCTGAGCGAAGCGAAGAGTCGGGTCCAGGTTGCGGGCATCTTCTGAGGATCTACAGCTCCGGCGCGAAGCCTCTCCGCATGGTGTTCTCGCAGCTCGCTCTGGGTTCGACGAACTGGAGGAGGTAGTCGCGTCCGCCGGCCTTGCTGCCGACGCCGCTCATGCCGAAGCCGCCGAAGGGCTGGCGGGCGACCATCGCGCCGGTGATCCCGCGGTTGAGGTAGAGGTTGCCGACGCGGAACTCGCGCTTGGCCTTTTCGAGGTTTGCGGGTTTGCGGCTGAAGACGCCGCCGGTGAGCTTGTAGGGATGGTCGTTGGCGATCTTCAGCGCCTCGTCGAACGAGCGAGCGTGCATCACCGCCAGCACCGGCCCGAAGACTTCCTCGCGGGCGAGGGTGTGGTGGGGGGCGACCCTGCTGAAGATGTGCGGGCCGATGAAGTGGCGGGGGATCAGGTCCGAATCGATCTGTGGCGAAGGCGAGTTCGCCTCCAGCGGCGTGGGGTCGAGCTGGAGTTCGGCGACGCAGCCCTCTTCCTTGGCCTGGCGGATCATCGAGGTGATCTTGTTGAACGCGCCCTCGTCGATCACGGGGCCGACATCGGTGCCGGGCTTGATGGGGTCGCCGACGACGAGCGAGCGGGAAGCCTCGACGAGGCGCCGGATGAAGGTCTGGGTGTGCTGGCCCTCGGGTCCTTCGGGGTCGACGACGATGCAGCGCGAGCAGGCCGAGCACTTCTGGCCCTGGAAGCCGAAGGCGGAGTGGCGGACGCCGAGGACGGCCTCGTCGAGGTCGGCGGAGATGTCGATGATCAGGGCGTTCTTGCCGCCCATCTCGCAGACGACCTTCTTGACATGGTGCTGCTCTTCGTGCGTAACGCCGGCGGCCTTGATGATGTCCAGGCCGACGGCCTTCGAGCCTGTGAAGGCGAGCAGGGCGATGCGCGGGTCGCGGACGAGGGCGGCGCCGACGGTCTCGCCCGGGGCGGGGAGGAAGTGGAAGACCTCGCGGGGGCAGCCGGCCTCCCAGAGGATGTCGGCGAAGACCGAGGCGATGCCGGCGGTCTGCTCTGCGGGCTTGAGGATCGCGGTGTTTCCCGTGACGAGCGCGGCGACGGTCATCCCGCAGGCGATGGCGAGGGGGAAGTTCCAGGGGCTGATGACGGCGGCGACGCCGCGAGGCTGGTACCACTGCTCGTCGAGCTCGCCGATGTAGCGTCCGATGCGTTCGCGCCTGAAGAGCTGGGGGGCGAAGCGGGCGTAGAACTCGCAGAAGTCGATGGCTTCTGCGACATCGGCGTCGGCGTCGACCCAGCCCTTGCCGTTCTCCTTGATGATCAGGCCCGAGAGCTCGTCGCGGCGTTTGCGCATGGCGTCGGCGGCGCGGGTGAGCACGCGGGCGCGTTCGAGGGGATCGGTGTCGCGCCAGGCGGGGAAGGCTTCGTAGGCCTGGGCGATGGCGCGGTCGGCGTCCTGGACGGTTTTGTCGCTGGCGACACTGCGGACGCGGGCGCCGGCGATCGCCTTGGCGAAGTCGTCGCGCTGGCTCTTCTGCGAGAAGTCGCGGAGAGGTTCGTTGTTGAACGCGCGGCCGTCGCCGACCTTGGGCTCGGCGGGCGAGAGCTGGTGGCGCTCGGGGGCGATCTCGTAGAGGTCGCGCTTCTCGGTGGAGACGGGGGCTGCGTTGGGCGCGCCGGTCGTCATGCCGTTCTGGATCGGCTGCGTGCGCGGCGCGGGCGGTCGGAGCAGATCGGCGCTGTCTGCGTTGTCGAGGAAGCCGGCCTTGAGCCACGACTCGTTGGAGGTGTTCTCGAGCAATCGGCGCACGAGGTAGGCCATGCCCGGGATCATCTCGCCGACGGGGACATACTCGCGGACGCGGAGGCCCATGTCGTTGCCGGCGGTCTTGAGCTCGTCGGCCATGCCGTGGAGCATCTGGAGCTCGATGGCGTTGTGGGGGAGGCTGCGTCGTTCGAGTTCGGTGATCGCGCGTGCGATGGAGCGGACATTGTGGCTGCCCAGCGCGAGCTTGACGCCGCCCTCTGCCGCGGCTTTGGGGCAGGCGTCGAGGAAGACGGTCGTCATGTCCTCGAAGCACTTGTCGGTCTGCCACTTGGCGTTCCAGACGGGGCAGGGCCAGCCCATCTGTTCGGCGTGGATGGTCTCGAAGTCCCAGTACGCGCCCTTGACGAGGCGGACGGTGACGGTGCGCTTGGCGCTGGCGGCCCATCTTGCGATGTTTCTCGCGTCCTCGACGCCGGACTTGAGGTAGGCCTGCATGGCCAGGCCCGCGTGGAAATCGATCTTCTCGCAGCAGCGCTTGAAGAGTTCGAGGGTGAGGTCCTTGAGCTCGAACTGCTCCATGTCGAAGTTGATGAAGACGCCCTTGTCGCGCGCGGTCTCGAGGATGGGCAAGAGGCGCGACATCAGGTCGCGGATCGCGCCCTCGGTGTCGATGGGCTCAGAGCGCGCCGAGAGCGAGCTGATCTTCACCGAGACATTGGTGCGGGGGATCGCGCCGAGGTGGTCGGTCTCGAGCAGCGGGCGGGAGGGCCAGGAGGCGACATCGCCCGGGAGGTTCTCGATCAGGTCGAGGTACTTGGCCTTGTACTCGTCGGCCTCGGCGACGGAGACGCACGCCTCGCCCAACAGATCAACCGAGAAGGCGATGCCTCGGTCCCAGAGCTTTTTCAGGCCGGGCAGGGCGTCGGCGGCGTCGGTGCCCGCGATGAATTTGGAGGCCATGGACTTGATCTGCGAGGAGATCGTGCCGGACATCAGGCCCTTGGCGAGGCCGCCGGCCTTGAGGCCCAGGTCGAGGCCGGGTGGCGTCTTGACGCCGGGCTGGGAGAGGTAGTCGGCGAGGTGCTCGTGGACCATCTCGGAGGTGGTGAGCATGGGATAGCAGTCGACGAAGCGGAAGAGCTGGACCTTGAAGTTGTGGTCCTTCATGGACCAGTTCATCAGCTTGTCGGAGTAGAAGCGCGAGCTGAAGATGCCGGCCTTGCTCCCGCGGGCTCGCTGGAGCATGTCCTCGCCGATCTCTCGGATGCGGGCCTCGGCGGCTTCGCCGGCCTGGGCGGGAGCGCCCGAGCCGGTCGAGGGTGTGGGGGGGGTGCGGGGCGCGGGGACGGGGCGGCCCGCCTTCTGCTTCTTGGAAAACATCGCCATGGAATCGCCTCGGGGAAGAACGGCGTGGAGGTGTGCAGCGGGGCCCGCCCGGAGCGCGCAGCCGCGTGCAAAAGTGTATCCGTGGGCGGGTTGCGCTTCAGGCCCGTCGGGGCCGAATCGGCGGATGCATGCGGCGTTCGGGCCCGGCGGTTGCTAGGGTTGTTCCCACGCGGAGCATGCTGCATGGCGACAGGCCGAAATGTCATCACGGTCGGGAACTTCGACGGTGTCCACCTCGGGCACCGGGCGCTGGTCGAGCGCGCCAGAGAGGTCGCCGATCGGGAGGGGGCGGGGGTGATCGCCGCGGCGTTCGACCCGCACCCCGCCAGCGTGCTCGCCCCTGGGCGCGAGCCGCCCCGGCTGACGACCTTCGCCCGGCGTGAGGCGCTGCTCATCGAGGCCGGCGCCGACCGCGTGGTGAAGCTCGAACCGACGCCCGACCTGCTCTCCCTGGAGCCCGAGGCGTTCGTGCGGCTGATGATGCAGACTTATGGGGCGGTGTCGTTCGTCGAGGGGCCGGATTTCCATTTCGGGCGGATGCGGGCGGGCAACATCGATGTGCTGCGTCGGCTCGGGTCGCAATTGGGCTTCGGCGTCGAGGTGGTCGAGCCGGTCGAGGCGGCGCTGGGCGATTGCACTCTGGTGCGGGCGTCGAGCACGATCGTGCGCTGGCTGGTCGCCCATGGGCGGGTGGTCGACGCCGCGGTGGTGCTGGGCGGGCCCTACGAGGTCGAGGGCGAGGTGGTCACGGGGGACCGGCGTGGGCGAAAGATCGGGTATCCCACCGCGAACATCTCGACGCCCTGCCTGCTGCCGGCCGACGGGGTGTACGCCGGGCGTGCTGTGCTGCCGGGCGGCAGGGATGTCCCGGCCGCGGTGAGCGTCGGGACCAACCCGCACTTCCGGGGCGATCGCCGTCGGATCGAGGCGCACCTGCTTGGGGTCGAGCGCGATGGCGACAAGATCGCCGGGCTGCCCGAGTACGGCTGGACGATCCGGCTGTCGCTGCTCGGGTTCGTGCGCGACCAGGCGGTCTTCGGATCGCTCGAAGAGCTTCTGGGGCAGATGGAGCGGGACTGCGGGCGTTGTCTGATGATGGCCGAGGAAGGGTTGCCTTCGGGGCTGTGCGGGTGTGCGCACAGCGCGACGGGCGTCGTTCGCGGCGAGGAAAGAGCGGTGCGTGATGAGTGAGGCGAGGGTCGGGGCAGAAGCGGGGTATGCCAGCAGCGCGACGCTCGACGAGATCGCTTCGTGGCTGCGGACGCGCCGTCGTGTCTGCGTGCTCACGCACGCCAAGCCCGACGGCGACGCGATCGGCTCGACGATCGCCCTTGTGCGCACGCTGCGCCTGATCGGGGGCTCGTGGGCCGACCCGGCGCACATCAAGGCGTGGTACTACGGCCCGCTGCCGACCTGGACCAAGTCGATCGCCCAGAGCGACGAGTTCGAGGCGGTCTCGTCGTCGAAGATCAACGAGAACGGCGTCGAGGATACCGAGCCCGATGCGATCGTCGTGCTCGACACGGGGAGCTGGAACCAGCTCGAGAGCGTGACGCCCCTGCTCAAGGGCCGGGAGGATCGAACGGTGGTCGTCGACCACCACCTCGACGGCAACCCGGATGTGGCCGAGCGTCGGTTTATCGACGCCAAGGCGGCGGCGGTCTGTGTGCTGGTGGCGGAGCTCTGCCGTTTGCTCTTGGAGCGTGAGTCGGTCACGAAGCTGCCGGCGGGCGTGGCCGAGCCGCTGTTTCTCGGGATCGCGACCGACACGGGCTGGTTCAAGCACTCGAATGTCGATGCTCGGGCGCTGCGGACGGCGGCGGACCTGATCGAGGCGGGCGCGGACCACAGCCGCCTGTTCCGCGAGACCGAGCAGCGCCAGCGTTCGGGGCGACTGCGGCTGGTCGGGCGGGCGCTGAGCGGGATGGAGCTGCACCTGGACGACCGCCTGGCGCTGTTGAGCGTCGCGGCGAAGGATGTGCACGAAACGGGCGTGGGCCTCGGCGACTCGGGCGGGCTGGCCGATTACGCACTGGCGATCGAGGGGGTCGAGGTCGCGGCGGTGCTGACGGAGGTCGAGGGCGAGGGCCGTCCGCTGACGAAGATCAGCATGCGGAGCAAGAGCGCCGAGGACCCGATCGCGGTGAACGAGATATTGACCGCTTTCGGCGGGGGCGGTCACCGCCAGGCCGCGGGCGCCAGGTACGAAGGCACGATCGACGAGGCCAAGAAGGAACTCGTCCGCCTGGTGAAAGAGGCGCTCTCGTGAGCGAAACGGAAGGACCCGATCGCCGGGAGCGTGGCGCAGGCCCGCGTGAGGGCGGGAGGCCGGGGGCCCGGGGCGGGGGCAAGGGGCCCCGCTTCAAGAAGCCGCCGCTGCGCGTGATGACCACGACCGCGTGGGAGTACCCGAGCCAGCACTACAACAGCGCCGAGACGGGGCGCGAGGTGCAGGGCGATCCGAACTACGCCGGCGCGACGCCGTCGTGGGTGATCTGGCAACTCCTGCAGCGCTACACGCGCGAGGGGGACACGGTGCTCGATCCGATGTGCGGCTCGGGCACGACGCTGGATGTCGCGGCGGACCTGGGGCGGAAGGGCGTCGGCTACGACCTTGCGCCCACCCGTCCGGACATCACGAAGGCCGACGCGCGCCAGCTCCCGCAGGAGACATCGTCTGCCGATTTCGTGTTCGTCGATCCGCCCTACTCGACGCACATCGACTACTCCGACGACCCGCGCTGCATCGGCAAGCTCGACGCGGGCGAGGCCCCCCCAAAGAGCGACCAAGAAGAAGGCGCGATGACGGGCGAGGCGTACTACGAGGCGATGGAGGAAGTGATCGCCGAGATCCACCGCGTCTTGAAGAACCGGCGATACATGGCGCTGTATGTCAGCGACTCGTGGAGGAAGCGCCGGGGCGAGCCCGGGGGCGGGGCGGGGCAGTTCATGCCGATCGGCTTCGAGCTGTTCTCGATCATGCGAGACTTCTTCGAGCCGGTCGACATCGTCTGCGTGATCCGCCACAACGCGAAGCTGAAGCGGGGCAACTGGCACAAAGCCGCGCAGGAGCAGAATTTCTACCTGCGCGGCTTTAACTATCTGTTCATCATGAAGAAGGTCGAGGACTGAGCCCGACCGGTCTTCGCCTTTGCCCTCAGCCGTTCCACTTGCGGAGCTTGGGGCCGGTGTAGTTGGCGACGGGGCGGATGAGGCGGTTGTTCTCGTGCTGCTCCATGATGTGGGCGGCCCAGCCGGACATTCGGGAGGCGACGAAGATCGGGGTGTACTGCGGGACGGGGATGCCCATGACGAAGTAGGTCATGCCGCAGGGGAAGTCGACATTGGGGAAGATGTTCTTCTCGTCGAGCATGATCTTCTGGACCTTCTCGCCGAGGTCGAACCACTTGACCGCGTCCTTGCCCTTCTTCTCGGCGATGTCGCGTCCGAGCTTGTGGAGGATGCCGGCGCGGTGGTCGCCGTTCTTGTAGACGCGGTGGCCGAAGCCCATGAGCTTGCGCTTCTCCTCGAAGGCTTTGTGCATGAAGTCGTCGACGGATCCCTTGCCAGCGGAGACGAAGGCGTCGATCTCCTTGAGCATCTCCATGGCGGCCTCGTTGGCGCCGCCGTGGAGGGGGCCCTTGAGGGCGGCGATCGCGCCGGTGACGGCGCCGTGCATATCGCTGAGCGTCGCGGCGATGACGCGGCTCGCGAAGGTGCTGGCGTTGAAGTCGTGCTCGGCGTAGAGGATCAGCGAGACATCGATGACATGCGCCACCTCGTCGCTGGGGCGCTCGCCGGTCATGAGGTAGAGCAGGTTGGCGGCGTGGGAGAGGTTGGCGTCGCCACCGGTGTCGCGCGCGATGATGTCCTTCCCGTCGATCACATTCTGCATGTGCCCGATGATCGTCGGGATCTTGGCGAGCAGGCGCTTGGCCTTGCGCATGTTGGCCTCGCGGCTGATCTCCTGCGACTCGTTGTCGAGGTTGGCCAGGAGGCTCACGGCTGTGCGGAGCACATCCATCGGGACCGCCGAGCCCTCGCGGATCATCGCGCCGGCTTCCCTCAGGTAGTTGATGGTCACCGGGTCGAGCGCCCGGTTGGCGATCAGCTCGTCCTTGAAGAAGCTGAGCTGCTTGGCGTCGGGCTTCTCACCTTCGAGCAGGAGGTAGGCGACCTCCTCGAAGGTGGCGTTTTCGGCGAGGTCGGCGATCTCGTAGCCGCGGTAGATCAGGCTCGTCTGATCGACGGCGCAGATGGCGGTGTCCCCTGCGGTGATGCCTTCGAGCCCTTTGCCTGCGGTCGCGGTGGTCATCGGTCTTCCCTCCGGTCTGGGTCGTCCCGGGTCCGGCCCGGGTCATGTCAGCCTTCCCGCCGTCGTCAGGTCTTCGGCAGGGCCCGGCGCTTCGGCCGGGGAGAAGATGCTAGCAAGGAGGCATCGGGGCGGGCGTCGCCGGGTTCGGGAGGGTCGACCTCGGCGTGGGACTCGGGCTGCGTGTCGGCGTGCGAATTTCCGCATGTGCTTTCGAGGCCGCGCGTGGTATGCTGACGCCCGCGTTCCGAATCTCAACGCATAGGCAGAGCATGAGCTACATCAAGAAAAGCTTGACCGAGGGCGAAAAGGTTGTCTTCCGTGCTCGCAAGCACTGGTGGTTCACCTGGTTTGCGATCCTGAGGCTGCTGATTCTGCTGGCGGGGTGCGGGGCCCTGGTGTACTTCCAGGGCGACATCTCGTCGTGGGTGGTCGCCAAGCTTGATGCCGCCGAGTTCTGGGGCGAGGGCGAGACCTTGCCGGTCACGCCCCAGAACGCTCGGACGATGATCGGGGCGGTGGTGGTCGGGGTGGCGTTGCTGGCGGCGTTGCGGTTTGTCATCGGGCTGCGTTCGTTCTTCTCATACGAGTACGCCGTGACGACCCGGCGCGTGGTGATGCGGACCGGGCTGATCCGGCGCAAGGTCTTCGAGATCACCCTCCGCCAGCTCGAAACGGTCTCGGTGGCGCAGTCGGTTCTCGGGCGGGTGCTCGGCTACGGGCGGATCACGATCGTCGGGACTGGCGGGTCGTACGCGACCTACGGCGCCATCGCCAAGCCGATGCGCTTCCGCCACGCGGTGCACTCTGAAGCGCAGTCGCTGTACGCCGACAAGTCCACGCCCCCCGGCGAGGCCGTGAAGCCTGCGCCGGAGAGCGACGGCCCCGGCGCGTACACCGTCAAGGGCGTCAAGCGCGACGACGGGACCGACACCGTCCTGACCATCGAGGCCGACAGCAAGGCCAACGCGCTGGTCAAGGCCGAGCTGCAGGGCGTCGTGCCGACCTCGGCGGAAAAGGTCGGCGGCGGGCCCAGGGTCAAAGGCAAAAAGCGGTAAGCCCCGTCAGCCGGCAGAGCCCTGCTTGGCCATCTGCTCGGCGAAGGCCGCGGCTCGTTGGTCGATCTCCTCGCGCGTCAGATCCTCGATGTGGGTGCTGATGTGCCACTCGTTGTCCCACTTGTCTTTGACGGACGAGAACCGGTCGCCCCAGAACATGTCCGCGGGCTCCATGACCGAGGTCGCGCCGGCCTCGAGCGCGCGCTTGTAGGTCTTGTCGACTTCGGGCACATAGAGGTAGATGCCGGCCGGCTTGCCCTTGCCGCCGGACTTCTCGCAGGCGTCGCTGATCATGATCCACGAATCGCCGATGCGGGCCTCGGCGTGCATCACCTTTCCGTCGGGGCGGGAGTGGCACTCGCCGAGCTCGGCGCCGAAGGCGTCCTTGAGGAACGCCATGAGCGCGCGTGCGTCGGGCGCGGTGATGTACGGCGTGACGGTGTGGTATCCGGCGGGGATCGGGTTCACGGTCGCCATTTCGGGGGTCTCCTCGTGAAAAGAGCGCCCGCCGATCGGCCTCACACGGACCGGTCGGTCTGGGCGTGAGGCAGAAGTGTACCTTCGGGTTTAGTCAGGTGTTGCGGTGATCCGCAGGAGTTTGCTGTTTTTTTGTGCCCGGGGGGTCCGGCGGGGGTCCCCGCCGCTCAGGACCGTCCCGGGAACTCCCAGGGCTTGCCCGGCGTGTAGCCCAGCAGTTCGTACAGGCCCTTGCGGCTCTGCATCTCGTCGAGCAGGGGCTCTGCAGTGCCCTGCTCCTTGAGCACCGCCAGCGCCCGCTCGACGGCGCCCATCGCGATGCGGAGCGTGGTGACGGGGTAGATGACGCAGGCGTAGCCCATCGACTCGAACTTGCTCAGGGGGAGCATCGGGGTCTTGCCGAACTCGGTCATGTTGGCCAGCAGGTAGGGCGAGCGCTCCAACTCGCCCATCGCCTCGGCGAAGCGGGCGAATTCCGCCTCGCTCTGAAGGCCCTCGGGGAAGATCATTTCCGCGCCGGCCTCGGCGTAGGCGAAGGCCCGGCCGACCGCGGCGTCGAAGCCCTCCACGCCCGCCGCGTCGGTGCGGGCGCAGACGATGAACGCGGGGTCGGCGCTCTCCTTCGCGGCCTTGGCCGCCCAGCGGATCTTGCTCGCTGAGTGCTCGACGGGGATGAGCGACTTGCCGTCGAGGTGCCCGCAGCGCTTGGGGAACTGCTGGTCTTCAAGGTGGAGGGCCGCGGCCCCGGCTCGCGCGTACTCGATGACGGTGCGGCGGACCATCTCCTCCTCGCCGAAGCCCGTGTCGGCGTCGGCGAGGACGGGCAGGCCCGACGCGTCGGCGACCTTGCGGATCTCGGTCGCGAAGTGGTCGAGTGTGAGCAGGCCGACATCGGGCACGCCGTTGGCGGCCGAGGTCGCCCCGCCAGAGAAATAGCACGCGTCAAAGCCGGCGCTGGCGATCGCGCGGGCAACGAGGGCGTTGAAGGCGCCGGGCATGGCGACGCAACCCGCGTCGAGCAGGGTGCGCAGGCGTTGTCCCGGTGTTGGTCTGGCGTCGTGGGTCTGGCTCATGGGCGAATCGTATCGGGGCGGCCCGGCTCGCCGAGCCGGGTGGATGTCAGCCCGCCGCCCCATCCCGTGTCGGCTCCTCCGGCCGGTCCAGACTCATCGCCAGCAGGACGACCGGGACGCAGAGGATCACGAACGCGAGCATCGCCCCCTCGTACCCGCCGGTCAGGCTCGCGCTGACCCCGGTGAAGAGCGTGCCCAGCCCGGTGCCGATCACGCCGATCCGGGTCAGCGAGCTGCGGATGCGTCCGTGGTGGGTCCTGCCAAAGTAGCGTGCGGCGGTCGCGGTCCCGCAGGAGGCGACGAGCGACTGGCCGACCGCGAAGGCCGCCATCGCCGCCCCCGCCCCGACGGCGCTGGAAGCGATCCAGAGCAGGACGGAACTCAGGGCGATCATCCCCATGCCGACAGAGATGAGGGCCGAGGGCCGGACCTTGTCGACCAGCACGCCCCCGGGCAGGGCCATCACGGCCATGGTGATCGTCCAGACGCTGACCGCGGCGGCCGCGACGCCGGCCCCCAGCCCCCGCTGCGCCAGGATCGGCTGCATGTCGAAGAGAAAGCCGGTGCCGATGAGCGGCGCGAGGAAGAAGGCCGCGGCGAGCGTCCAGTACGCCCTCGTCCGCGAGGCTTGCTTGAGGGTGAAGGCGGGCTCGCGGGGTTTGACGCTCTGGCGGGGCGGGTTGGGGCCGACGCTGGTGGGGTCGGGTGGCGTGGTGAAGCTCGGGTCGGCCGCGGGGTCGGGCGGGTCGTTGTCCATGTTCAGGCCGAGGTCTTCGGGCTTGTTGCGGACGAAGACCAGCGCGACGGGGATGACGGTGACCCAGATCAACAGGGCAAAGAGGGCGTAGGTCCAGCGCCAGCCCATCGATTCGATCAGCAGCAGCGAGACGGGCGGGAAGACGGACCAGACGCCGAAGACGATCACCTGCTTCACCCCGTGCACGCGCCCGAGCTTGCGGTGGAACCACATCGCCACCGCGTGCTGGCTGGCCAGGGCGAGCGCGCCCTGCCCGAGGAAGCGGAGCAGAAAGAACGCGAGGAAGACGGTCACCAGCCCCTGCGCCCCGGCCATGACGAGGCAGCCGAGGCCGTAGACCAGGGCGATGAGCGCGATCATTCGCCGCGGGCCGAAGCGGTCGGTCAGCGCCCCGACGAGCACCAGCGGGAAGGAGGCGAGGACGGTCGCGATGGTGTACGAGGCGTTGAGCGTCAGCTCGTCGATGCCGAAGGCCTCGCGCAGCGGCAGATTGAGCTGCGAGACCAGCATCGTCTGGCCGGGGGCCGTGGCGATGAAGGCGACGGTCGATGCGGCCGCGACGGTGTAGCCGGGGAAGATCCGGGGGGCTGGGGGCATGGACGCCGACGATAGGCGTCGGGCCCGAGCGATTTAGAGGCCCAGCGACTCCCGTTTGGCGGCCCACTCGGCCCGCTCGCGCTTGTTGTCGGTGGCGAGCTCTGGGTCGCCCCCGGAGCGCATCGAGCGGATCGCTTCGATTTCCAGGCGGGTCAAGCGGATCGAGTCGAGCTCGTAGTCGCGCCAGGCCTCGACGGTCAGCGGGACGATCGGCTCGATGAGCTGGAGCATCGCCGAGGCGAAGTCGCGGATCTCCTGCTGCGCGTGCGCGTCGATCCGCAGCGAGAGGAAGCGCAGGATGTTGTGCAGGTCGCACTTCCAGTACCACTCGGTGTAGACGCTCACGGGCAGGCCGATGCGGGCGAGCTCGCGGCTGACGCCCGCCTTGTTGAGCTGCTGGTACTTCGCGTACAGCGCCTCGACCTCGTCGAGGTACGCGAGGTACTCGTCGGCGGTCTTCGCTTGCGCGGGATCGGCGAGGTTGAAGGACTCTTCGCCGCCTTGGCGGTTGGTCGCCGACTGCTTTCGGACGCCCTCGCGGGCGGGGCGGTAGAAGCGGTCGTGGACGATCGAGTAGCGGGCGGAGTACTCGTTGACATTCGCGGTGCGGTGGCGGATCCACTGGCGGGCGATGAAGATCGGCATCGCGATGTGGAACTTGAACTCGACCATCTCGAACGGGGTCGTGTGCCGGTGGCGCAGCAGGTAGCGGATCAGCCCCCGGTCCTCGTTGACCTTCTTGGTGCCCGCGCCGTACGAGACGCGCGCGGCCTGGACGATCGCCTGGTCGGCCGTCTGGCCCTCGGGCGCAAGGCGGGGCATCACATCGACCAGGGCCATCAGCCCGTGCTCGTGGACGCGGATCTCGCGCCGGGCGTCGCCATCCATCAGGTCGCGCAGGGGCGTCTCGGGGGCGACCCTCTTGACCTCGTGCGTCGGGGCCGGGGAGACATCGCGGTGGAGGGCGGGCTTGGGCTCGGTCATGGTGTGCTCGGTGCTCATCTGTCTCGCTCCGCTCTTGGGCAGGACAGTCTGCCAAAGGGAGCGGGTCCGTGCAGACACTACCGCCAGTGTCGGGGGCGGACCGGTCTCTGGCATCACGGCGTTGCGTGGACAGGCTGTCGTTTCGTAAAACTGCCTGGGGTATACGCTTTAGTCGCTGCGAGCGTTATCCACGGGAAGTGCACAGGGTGAACTGTGTACTCCGCACCGGAATCTAGCGTGCGTAATTCAACGCAGAGTCGGCCCGAAGTCGAACGCCGAGACGATAGGGTATTTTGCCTATAAGGATGGGGTTACGCACCCTTTCCGACCGGTTCGGGGCGGACGGGCTTGTCCTCGATGTATGCCTCGATCGGGGGGCAGGTGCACACCAAGTTCCGGTCGCCATACGGGTTGTCCACACGCCCGACCGCCGGCCAGAACTTTGCGTCCGCCAGCCAGGGCTTGGGGTACGCGGCTTCGCGCCGGGAGTAGGGGTGGGACCAGTCGTCGGCGCTGACCATCGCGACGGTGTGCGGGCTGTTCCTGAGGAGATTGTCCGCTTTGTCGGCCCGGCCTTCCTCGATCGCGCGGATCTCCTCGCGGATGGCGATCAGCGCGTCGCAGAAGCGGTCCATCTCGGGCAGGGGTTCGGACTCGGTCGGCTCGATCATCAGCGTGCCCGGGACCGGCCACGACATCGTCGGGGCGTGGAACCCGTAGTCGATGAGGCGCTTGGCGATGTCGTCGATCTTCACGCCCGCGGACTTGTCGAAGCTGCGGCAGTCGATGATGAACTCGTGGGCGACGCGACCCTTGGCGTTGCGGTAGAGGACCTCGTAATCGTTCTCCAGTCGCTTGGCCATGTAGTTGGCGTTGAGGATGGCGATCTCGGAGGCGGCCTTCAGCCCCGCCGCGCCCATCAGGGCGATGTAGACCCAGCTGATGGTGAGGATCGAGGGGCTGCCCCACGGCGCCGCGGCGACGGGGCCGAGGGCCGAAACGCCGGCGCGGGCATTGGTCAGCCCGGCCTGCTCGCGCTGGCGCGAGGGGCCGAAGGGGTTGACCTCGGGGTGGCCGGGGAGGAAGGGGGCGAGGTGTTCTGCGGCGCCGATCGGGCCCATGCCCGGACCGCCCCCGCCGTGGGGGATGCAGAAGGTCTTGTGGAGGTTGAGGTGGCAGACATCGGCGCCGTAGTCGGCGGGGCGGCAGAGGCCGACCTGCGCGTTCATGTTGGCGCCGTCGAGGTAGACCTGCCCGCCGTGCTTGTGGACGGTGTCGATGATCTCGCGGATGTTCTGGTCGAAGACGCCGAAGGTCGAGGGGTAGGTGACCATGAGGGCGCCGAGGCGGTCTTCGTACTTGGCCGCCTTGACGCGGAGGTCGTCGGTGTCGACGGCGCCGGTCTCGTCGCAGTTGACGGGGACGACTTCGAAGCCGGCGATGACGGCCGAGGCGGGGTTGGTGCCGTGGGCGCTGGTGGGGATGAGGCAGATGTTGCGGTGGCCCTCGCCCCGTGATTCGTGGTAGGCGCGGATGACGACCAGGCCGGCGTACTCGCCCTGGCTGCCCGCGTTGGGCTGGAGGCTGACAGACGGAAAGCCGGTGATCTCGCAGAGCCACTGTTCGAGCTCGGCGAGCATCTCGCGGTATCCGACGGTCTGGTCCGGCGGGGCGAAGGGGTGGAGTCGCCCGAACTCGGGCCATGTCACCGGGAGCATCTCGCTGGTCGCGTTGAGCTTCATGGTGCACGAGCCGAGGGGGATCATCGAGTGGGCGAGGGAGAGGTCGCGCCCCTGGAGCTTGAAGATGTAGCGGAGGAGCTCGGTCTCGGAGTCGTGGGTGCTGAAGACCTCGTGGGTGAGGTAGTCGACGGGGCGGTCGAACGCGGGGTCGATCTTGGTGTCGATGTCGTGTTCGAGGTCGTCGATCTCGAAGCCGAGGGGCGAGTCGCCGTGGAAGCACTCGAGCAGGTCCTTGAGCAGGGCGCGGTCGGCGGTCTCGTCGAAGGCGACGCCGATAGTGCCGTCGGAGTAGGTGCGGAGGTTGATGCCGCGACGGTTGGCGCGGATGACGACCTGCTTGGGGTCGCCGGTTCCGAGGCGGACGCGGAGGGTGTCGAACAGCGGCTTGTCGCCCGCGTCGTGCCCGAGGCGCTCTAGGCCGAGGCGGAAGGCCTGGGCGAAGCTGTGCGTGCGCTGGGCGATGCGCCGGAGCCCGTTGGGCCCGTGGTAGACGGCGTACATCCCCGCCATGATCGCCAGCAGGGCCTGGGCGGTGCAGATGTTGCTGGTCGCTTTGTCGCGCTTGATGTGCTGCTCGCGCGTCTGGATGGCCATCCGCAGGGCGGGCGCGCCCTGGCTGTCGCGGCTGACGCCGATGATTCGCCCGGGCATCTTGCGGACATGCTTCTCGTGGGTGGCGAAGAAAGCGGCGTGCGGGCCGCCGAAGCCCATCGGCACGCCGAACCGCTGCGCCGAGCCGACCGCGATGTCTGCGCCCAGCTCGCCGGGGCTCTTGATCATGCAGAGCGCCAGCAGATCGGTCGCCATGACGACGAGCGCGCCCGCGGCATGGGCCTTCTCGATGAAGGCGCGGTGGTCGAGCAGTTCGCCCGAGGTGTTGGGGTATTGGAGGAGGACGCCGCAGTGCTCGGCGGTGGGCTCGAAGGACGCAGGGTCGCCGACTTCGAGCTCCAGGCCCATCGACCATGCGCGTGTGCGCACAACCTCGATGGTCTGGGGGTGGCAGTCGTCGGCGACGAAGACCTTGGTGCGATTGGGCCCGGCGATGTTGGAGCACATGGCCAGGGCCTCGGCGGCGGCGGTGCCCTCGTCGAGCAGCGAGGCGTTGGCGACCTCCAGCCCGGTCAGGTCGGTGACCATGGTCTGGAAGTTGAGCAGGGCTTCGAGGCGTCCTTGGGCGATCTCGGCCTGGTAGGGCGTGTACTGGGTGTACCAGCCGGGGTTCTCAAGGATGTTGCGCTGGATGACCGGGGGGACGATCGTGTCGTAATAGCCCTGGCCGATGCAGGAGCGGTGGACCTTGTTCTTGGCGGCCTTGGCGCGGAGGTGTTCGATCAGCTCGAACTCGCCCCGGGGGGCGGGGATCTCCATGGGGCGGCCTAAGAGGATGTCCTCTGGGACGGTGGCGCGGACCATCTCGTCGAGGGAGCTGTGCCCGATAAAGTCCAGCATCCGCTGGATCTCGGCGTCACTGGGCCCGATATGACGGTGGAAAAACATGTCCGTCGGGGCGAAGGGGGAGCCGGCGAGGCTCCTGGCCTGGGGGGCCTCGGGTCGTCCGACAGAGCCATTGCCGCCCTGGGCGGCCTGGGAGTTCGTTGTGGTCATGCGCCTCTTCCGGGAAACAGCGGGGGGTGTGTGTGCGGCGGGACCTTTCGAGCCGCAACGCGGTCCACCGGCTGACTGTAGGGTGAGATTGCGTCGTGGTCGGGCGTGCCCGGCCTGTACACTGGTGTTTCGCGGCCGGGCCGGGACCGATGCTCCGGCCGGCGAGTTTGCCTTGCCGGCAGCGGTTCCGGCGGGCGGTCACGGGATCTGAACCGGCGGGGCGGAACGCGCCCGGCGGCCGGAGGCAAGGGAGTCTTCCGCATGCGGCTTTCCAGAATCGTTTCTTCCCGAGTCCGCCATTCCCGTGTCGGCCCATCCAGCATGGGATTGGTCGCGGTCGCCGCGGCGGTCGTGGCGGCCAGCGGGCTCCAGCACGCCATCGCCTCGGAGGAGACCGAGTCGCGCGAGCGCACGATCACGGTCGGCGGTGAGAAGCCGCTGGCGGACCTGTTCGCCCAGCTCGACCCGCAGGTGCGCCGCTTCGACGAGCATGTGCGCACGCTGGCGAACCCGTTCTTCGAGGGGCGTGCAGCCGGCACGCGGGGCAAAGAGCTCGCGGCGGAGTACCTCGCGTTCAACTTCGAGCGGATGGGGCTCAAGCCCGCGTTCCCGAGCGTTGAAGACATCGACGGCTCTGAGATCGTGACGCCCGAATCGTCGTTCCGTCAGTCGTTCGAGGTCGGCGGGGGCGTCTCGGCGACGGTCGCGTTTGCCCAGGTCGTGACCGGGGGCTCGCCCAAAACGCTCAGCGAGCACCGTGATTTCACGGTGCTGGGGACCAGCGGCGACGGGGCGGCGGCGGGCCCGGTGGTCTTCGTGGGTTACTCGATCGAGTCCGGCCCGGACGGGTATACGAGCTACACGGAGGACGCGGATCTCTCAGGGCACATCGCGATGATGTTCCGGTTCGAGCCGATCAGCGAAGACGGCACGAGCCGCTGGCGTGAGGGCGAAGGATGGACTTCGGCCTCGGGGCTGAACGCCAAGGTTCAGGCCGCGTTTACGCGTGGGGCGACGGGGGTGATTCTGGTCAACCCTCCGGGCGCTGATGACCCGAGGATCAACCAGCTCTCGCGGACCGATGAATTCCGCGGGCGCCTGCGTTTCCCGGGGCCGGTGGTGATGATGAGCCACGACGCGGCGGGCAAGCTCGCTGAGGCGCACGGGGCGAGCCTTGTCGAGCTGCGGGAGAAGGCCGACGAGGGCGCGGTCGTCGAGGTGATCGACGGCGCGTCGGTTGTGCTGGCGGCAGAGGTCGGGCGCGAGCGCGTCGAAACCTGGAATGTCGCGGCGCTGCTCCCCGGCTCGGGCGATCTCGCCGAGGAGCTGCTCGTCATCGGCGGGCACTACGACCATGTGGGCTACGGGAGCTTCGGCTCGCGGGCCGGGGCTCGCGGGCGCGGTGCGCTGCACCCGGGCGCCGACGACAACGCGTCGGGCACGGCTGGAGTGCTGCTCTTGGCCGAGAAGTTCAGCAAGGCGTACGCGGAGATGGGGGACGAGCCGCGGCGATCGATCCTGTTCATGGGCTACGGCGCCGAGGAGATGGGTCTGCTGGGGGCGCGCCACTATGTGCAGAACCCGATCCGCCCGATCGAAAAGCACTACGCCATGATCAACCTGGACATGATCGGCTACCTGCGCGACGGCAACATGGACCTGTTCGGCACAGGCACGGCCGAGGAGTTCACCGAGATCCTCGACCGGCACATCGGTTCGAGCGGGCTGACGGTCCGACGCGTTGCGGGCGGGACGGGTCCGAGCGACCACTCGGTCTTCTACGGGGCCGGGATCCCGGTGCTGTTTTTCCACACGGGACTGCACTCGGTCTACCACATGCCCGAGGACATCAGCGACTTCATCAACCGGACCGGGGCGGTGGAGGTCTGCCGCCTGGCGTACGCGATCGCTTCGGAACTCGTCACCCGCGAGGAGGCGCTGAGCTTCACGCGGACGGGGCGTGGGACGATGCAGTCCGGCGTGCCGCGGGTTCGTGTGAATGTGCGTTTCGGGATCGCGCCGGGCGATTACGCGGGCGAGGAGCCGGGGATCCTGGTCGGCGAGGTGTTCGAGGGGACCTCGGCGGACCTTGCGGGCCTGAAGCAGGGCGACCTGATCGTCGAGTGGGGCGGCAAGCGGGTCGAGTCGGTCGAGGCGTGGATGCCGCTGCTCAGCGAGCACAACCCGGGCGACGAGGTCGAGGTCGTCTTCGTGCGTGAAGGCGAGCGTCAGACGACGACGGTCGTGCTGCAGGGGCGCGACCAGGGCTGATTCTTGTTTGCACAGCAGATCCGGCCCGGCTCCGAAGGGGGCCGGGCCTTTGTTTTTGGATCTGAGAGGGGGGTTCTCGTGGGTTTTCTCGGACGGTTTTTTGCGGCTGCCGCGGCAATTGGGGCGGGGGGCGGCCCGTTGTAGACTGGAGCGAGAGCCGCGGCGTGGGCGGCGAGCGAAGGGAATCGATCGGATGACCAGCCGAACCCAGAGCGTGCAGACTTCATCCGGGACCGACCGGGAGCGAGCCACGAGCGACACCGGGCGGCCGCAGTCTCAGCCGCTGTCTCATTTGGGGCGGCTGCCGAGTGGCTCGTTCGGGTACGAGGAGGCGAGGCACCTTTTGTGGCGCGCGGGGTTCGGGGGCACGCCCTCGCAGATCCAGGCGCTGGTCTCGATGGGTGTTGAGCGGGCGGTCGACCACATCGTCGATTACGAGCGTGTTGCGTTCGAGCGGCCGGGTGCGGAGGACTTCGACTCTGAGATCATGCGGCCCCCGACCGAGGAGGAGCGTCGGCGGTACCGCGCGGCGTTGCAGAACCAGGACGAGGATGTGGTCGCGCGGTTCCGGCTGCGGCGTCAGGAGCAGCAGCGTGCCGACCGGACGCAGATCCGTGATGTTCGCCGTTGGTGGCTGGCGCGCATGGTCGAGTCGCCTCGCCCGCTTGAAGAGAAGATGACGCTCTTCTGGCACGGGCACTTCGCGACGGGCTACCGGAAGATCGAGAACAGCTACCACGCGTATATGCAGAACCAGTTCTTCCGCGCCAACGCGACGGGGAACTTCGGGCGGCTGTTGCGCGGGATCATCCGCGACCCGGCGATGCTGGCGTACCTGGACAACCAGCGGAGCAACCGGCGCCGGCCCAACGAGAATCTGGCGCGCGAGCTGCTGGAGCTCTTTAGCCTCGGCGTGGGCAACTACACCGAGAACGACATCAAGGAGGGGGCGAGGGCGCTGACGGGGTACACCTTCGAGCACAACGAGTTCGTGTTCAACGAGCAGGCCCACGACCGCGGGACAAAGAGGATCCTCGGCCGGCGCGGGACGATCGACGGGGACGGCTTTGTCGATGCGATCCTGGCGAGGCGTGCGTGCGCGGAGTTCATCGCGGCGAGGCTGTACTCATTCTTTGTCGCCGACCTGCCCGCCGATGTGCGCGAGATCGACCGGGAGACACGGAGCTTTCTCGGGCGGCTGGCGACGGTGATTTCACAGTCGAACTACGACCTGAAGCCCGCGCTGAAGCGTCTGTTCCGCAGCGATCACTTCTACCACGCGGGTTTCCGCAACGACAAGATCAAGAGCCCGGCGGAGCTTGTGGTTGGGGCGGTGCGGTCGCTGCTCACGCCGGCTCGGGATCTGAATCTTCTCGCCGACGCGATGGGGCTGATGGGGCAGGAGTTGTTCCAGCCGCCGAGCGTGCGGGGGTGGCCCGGCGGGCGGACCTGGATCAACACATCGACGCTGTTTGTGCGCCAGAATGCGCTGGCGTACCTGCTGACGGGCGTTCCGGCGGGGCGCGGGCGTCGGGACAATGCTGCCTTCGACGCGACGGGCGTGCTGGCGGAACTGGAACGGGCCGACCCGGGCGCCTCGAACGATCCGGAGCGACTTGCGCCGTACCTGCTGCGGGCGACGCTGGGGCGCAGGACGCCCGAGGCGGAGCGGATCATCGCGTCGTTCATCGCCGAGAACGGCGGCAGGCCGACGAACGACATGTTGACGGGCGTGCTGCTGCTTGCGACGGCGATGCCGGAGTATCAGTTGTGCTGAGTCGGGCGGAGTGGTGACAGGAGACACTGGCGGGCAAGCCGCCAGTGCCACAGGGCTTGGGCGATCGCGGTCGGGCTGAGAGGAATCGAACGATGGACCTGCACGATGTCAACGCGTTCACTCGGCGCCAGTTCCTGCACCGGGGGCTGACGCTCGCCTCGGCGACGCTGGCGGTGCCGGCGTTTCTGCAGCGTTCGGCCTTGGCGATGCCCGGGCCGACGGAGGCGCTCAGCTCGCTGGCGGGTGTGCCGCAGGGCAATGTGCTGGTGGTGATCCAGCTCTCGGGCGGCAACGACGGTCTGAACACGGTGATCCCGTTTGCGCACGATCAGTACTACCGAGCCCGCCCGGGCATCGGCGTCCGCCAGCAGGACGCGATCGGGCTCTCGCAGGAGCAGGGCATCGGCCTGCACCCGGCGATGGGGCCGATCAAGAACCTGTACGACGAGGGGCTGTGCACCATCGTGCAGGGCGTGGGCTACCCGAACCCGAACCGCTCGCACTTCATGTCCATGGACATCTGGCAGACCGCCGACACCAACGGCACCGGCAACGGCTGGCTCGGACGCTACATCGACAGCCAGTGCTGCGGCTACGGCAAGGGCGAGTCGGGCACGCCCGAGGGCGAGGAGCCTCGCTCGGCCGTGCAACCCCCGATCGCGATCGGGCGTGTCGCGCCGCTTGCGCTGCAGGGCGACAGTCTGCAGCCGATCAGTTTCGAGTCGGCCGATCTGTTCCGCTGGACGGGCGAGGACATCCACTCTGCACTGGCCGCTGCCAAGGAGCGCCTCTCGGCCCGCGAGGATCATCATCACGGCAACGCCGAGTTCCTGACGCGGACTGCGCTCGACGCGCGCGTGAGCTCGGACCTGATCCGCAAGGCCGTGGCTGCCCGGCCGCTGGTGCGTTATCCGAACTCGCGTCTTGCGCAGCAGCTTGCGATGATCGCGAGCATGATCCGCGCCGGCATGCCGACGCGTGTGTACTACGCGACGCTCGGCGGGTTCGACACGCACGCGGGCCAGGGCGGCGCGCAGGGCGCCCACGCCAGGCTGCTCACCCAGCTCGCCGAGGCGACCTCGGCGTTTTACAACGACCTGAAGCGGCAGGACAACGCCGATCGCGTGCTGACGATGAGCTTCAGCGAGTTCGGGCGTCGCGTCGGGCAGAACGGCTCGGGCGGGACCGACCACGGGACGGCCGCGCCGATGTTCCTGTTCGGCCCGATGGTGCGCCCGGGCGTGCACGGGGCCCACCCCTCACTGACGGACCTCGACCAGGGCGACCTGAAGTACCACACGGACTTCCGGTCGGTGTACGCCGCGATTCTGGCGAAGTGGCTGAAGGCGGATGTGCGGACGGTGCTGGGGCGGGACTTCCGGCCGGTGGATGTGGTCAGGGGGTAGGGCATCGTGGAGGGGGGCACGCTCACGGCTCAGCACTGTCCGGTTTGCGGCTATTCGCAGTCGCATGAGCTCGACGACGGTCCGCCCGATCGGGCATGGCTGTGTGCAGAGTGCGGCGAGAACATCGAACGGCGTGACCTGATCCGGTCCGGCCCCGGGCTGTTTTCGGTTGAGCGGGCGTCGGGTTCGCTCCTGCTCTGCTTGCTGCCGGTGTACTTCGCGGGGTTGTTTCGGCCGTCGCTGGTTCTGGGGCGGGCCGCGCTGACGCCGCCGGTGCGGTGGCGAAGGCTGTTGCTTTACTGCTCGTTGACAACGGGGACGGTGCTGGCGATCGGTCTCTTGCTGCTGGCGTTTTCGATCCACCGGTCGGGCAGACCGTTGGCGATCTCTGGCGTCGATGAAGACATCTGGAGGTGGCTTACCGATGCCGGGTATCCCGTTGCCGAGACTACAACGGCGGCGGCGTTGTCGTTGATTGTGAGCATTGGGTTTTGGCTCCTCCGTCGGTCCGGGGCATTGAGCGTCGCTCACTTGTTGAGGGCCTGGATTTACTTTCTACCTTCGCTGGTGACTTTCCTGGTGCTCCGCTGGAGCGTCGGAATAGTCTGTCTGATTGAGATGCACCGTCTCGGCTACAACGATTGGTTCGAGATCATGGTGAGCTTGTATGTGCTCCCCGCCTACATCGGCGCATGGTGGGTGTTTTTCTGCGTCTATCCGCTCGTGTGGTGGACAGTCGCGGACAGGGCTTACTTCGCCCGCTTTCGCACGATGGGTGGCGCTGGTCTTCCTTCGTACCGCACGGACGGTTGAAGCGACTGCGTCCGGACGGATTGAGCCCAATTCTATCCCTAAAAAAATCTGTTCGCGCAGTGAATCCGCGTTCTCAACAGCGGCCGAAGTCCTCCCCAAGCGTCCCGTAATCAGCAGGGTCAGGACCGGCGGTTCTCGTAGGCCCGCGGAAAAAGGGGATCGAGATGGAACGGAAATGGTCAAAGCGGATGGGTTCGTCGTTTGCTGTCTTTGCCGCGGCGGGCATGGCGTTTGGGCAGGCGACGATCCGGGTGCCGGCCGATGCGCCCACCATCGGGGCGGCGGTCGCGCTGGCGGAGAGTGGCGATACGGTGCTGGTTGCGCCCGGGGTTTACGCCGAGCGGGTGGAGATTTTGGGCAAGGCGATCCGACTGGTCGGCGAGGGCGGCGCGGCCGAGACGGTGATCGACGCGGGTGGCGGGGGCTTCGCCCTTCGGATCCATGGGAACGCCGAGGTCGTGGGGTTCACGATCACCGGGGCGGCCAACTCGCCGAGCACGAACGACGGGACGGGGCTTGCCGTGACCGGCGGGGCGCCGGTGATCCGTGATTCGGTGGTTTCCGGCAACAGGGGGCTCGAGGGCGGGGGCGTCCGCGTGCGACACGCTTCGGTCACGCTCGAGCGGGTGACGATCGAGGCGAACCAGGCGCCGGTCGGCGGCGGGCTCCACGCCTGGGCGAGCAACGTCACCCTGCGCGACGTGCGCATCCAGGACCACAACACTCCCAGCAACGGCGGCGGGCTGTTCGTCGTGGGCGGCTCGGTGACGGCCGACGGGCTGGAACTGTCGCGGAACATCTCGGGGACCAACGGCGGGGGCGGGTACATCGTGTCGGCCGACCTGGATATCTCCCGCCTCAACGCGGTCGAGAACGGTGAGGCGACGGTCAACATCGACGGCAATGTCACTTACAACACGCAGGCCGGCGGCGGGCTGTTCCTGTCTTCTGTGACCGGGCGGATCGATCGCTCCAGGTTCGTTCAGAACCACGGCTTCGCGGGCGGGGCGCTGTACATATCGGGTTCGAGCCCGATCGAGATCGTCAACACGCTCGTGACGGGCAGCCTGTGCTCGCAGGGCGCGATTCTTGTGAACAACTCTGAGCCGCTGATCGTCAACTGCACCGTCGTGGACAACAACCAGTGGGGCGTGTTCGCGCGGATGGGGCTCGGACCGACCGTGCGGAACAGCATCTTCTCGGGCAACGAGATCGGCCCATCCAGCCTTGAGATCTGCGGGCAGGGACAGATCGATGTCGCGTGGACGCTGATCAACGGCACCGCGATCGCGAGCCTCGGCGACGGCTTGATCTTCGCCGACCCGATGCTCGACGCGGACTTTGCGCCGCTGCCCGGGTCGCCGGCGATCGATGCGGGCAACAACGAAGAGGTGCCGAGCGGTGTGACGGTGGATCTGCTCGGCGGCGATCGGTTCGTTGACGATCCGGACACGACGAATACCGGTGTTGGGACCGGGGCGATCGTGGACCTCGGCGCGATCGAGTTCTCGCCCTTGGATGCGTGCCCTGCGGACATGCATGGTGACGGCTCGGTGCACGCGGGCGACTTCTTCATGTTCCTCGACTACTTCGTCGCCGGGCACGAGCGGGCCGACTTCAACAAGGACGGCGCGATCGACGCGGCGGACTTCTTCGACTACCTGACGGCGTTTGCCGACGGCTGCTGAGGCGACATGCGTCTCCGGTTATCCGCACACACCCCCGCCGGCTCGGTCGGCGGGGGTGCTTTGTATCCGGCTGGTTTGGTCTTGTTTTCCCGATCAGTTAAGAAGTGCAAAAATCGTTTCTGCAGTGAATCCGCGTTCTCAACAGCGGCCGAAGTCCTCCCCGAGCGTCCCGTAATCAACTGGGTCAGGGCCGGCGGTGCTCGCCGGTCCGCAGAACAAAGGGGATCGAGATGGAACGGAATTGGTCAAAGCGGATGGGTTCGTCGTTTGCTGTCTTTGCGGCGGCAGGGATGGCGTTGGGGCAGGCGACGATCCGGGTGCCGGCCGATGCGCCGACGATCGGGGCGGCGGTCGCGCTGGCGGAGAGCGGCGACACGGTGCTGGTCGCTCCGGGCGTGTATGCCGAGCGGGTTGAGATCGTCGGTAAGGCGATCCGACTGGTCGGCGAGGACGGGGCGGCCGAGACGGTGATCGACGCCGGGGGCTCGGGCGTTGCGCTGCTGCTCGATGGCGACACCGAGGTCTCCGGGTTCACGATCACCGGGGCGGCCAATTCGCAGAGCACGAACGACGGGTCGGGCATCGCCGTGGTGGGCGGGGCGCCCGTGGTCCGCGACTCGGTGATCTCCGGCAACAGCGGGCTGGAGGGCGGGGGCGTACGCGTAGACCATGCGGCGGTGACGCTGGAGCGGGTGACGCTCGAGGGGAACCAGGCCGCGTCCGGCGGCGGGATCTTCGGCTATGCGAGCGATCTCACCCTGCTCGATGTGCGGATGGAGAGCAACAACGCTTCGAGAGGCGCCGGGCTGTACGCCATCGGCGGCTCGGTCACGGCCGACGGGGTCGTGCTTCTTCAGAACATCGCAAGTTCCAGCGGCGGGGGCGGGTACATCGCCCATGCCGAGATCGACATCACCCGCCTCGAGGCGATCGAGAACGGTGAGGCCACGCCCAACACCATGGGCAATGGTTGGAACTACAACACACTCGCGGGCGGCGGGCTGTTCCTGACATCGGTGACAGGACGGATCGACCGCTCCCGGTTTATCGACAACAAGGCCTTCGCGGGCGGCGGGCTGTACATCGGGAGTTCGAGCCCGATCGAGGTCGTCAACACGCTCGTGACGGGCAGCCGGTGCGCAAACGGCGCGATCCTGATCAACAACGCCTCGCCTCTGATCGTCAACTGCACCGTGGTGGACAACAACCAGTGGGGCGTGTTCACACAGCGGGGGAGCGGGCCGATCGTGCGGAACAGCATCTTCTCGGGCAACACGGTCCCTCATGCCAGCACCGAGTTGGGCGGGCCCGGGCAGGCGGATGTCGCGTGGTCGCTGATCAACGGCAACACGAACGCGCACATCGGCGACGGGGTGATCTTCGCCGACCCGATGCTCGACGCGGACTTTGCGCCGCTGCCCGGTTCGCCGGCGATCGACGCGGGCAACAACGACGAGGTGCCGAGCGGCGTGACGGTGGATCTGGTCGGTGGCGACCGGTTTGTTGACGATCCGGACACGGTGAACACCGGCGTCGGGGTCGGGCCGATCGTGGACCTCGGGGCGATCGAGTTCTCGCCCTTGGACGCGTGCCCGGCTGACATGCACGGGGACGGCTCGGTGCACGCGGGCGACTTCTTCCTGTTCCTCGACTACTTCGCCGACGGGCACGAGATGGCCGACTTCAACAAGGACGGCGTGGTCGACGCGGCGGACTTCTTCGACTACCTGACCGCCTTCGCCGACGGCTGCTGAGCGGCCGCCGCCTGCCGGCATTCCGGCGCCTGAGCGACCCGTGCTGCACGAGTGCGACGGCGTGTTCGGGTCATGGCTGGAGGTCGGCGGGGCGGCGTTGAGAATTTTCACCGGTTTGGGGCCCCGCGATCGTCCGATGCTTGGGCGATCGCGGGGCTTGTGGTACCTTAGTTCAACGCGACTTCGAGCCCCCTGCAGGATCGAATCGGAGAGTTGTCACCCGTTTGCGCTATCGCCCGGCCCGTGGGGACGGGGGCCCGGCGCTAGAGGAATCTGTCCATGAACCATCGAACTGTCTCTGTTTCCGCCCTGGCTTGCGTTCTCGGGCTTGCTTCTTCTTCGCTGGGCGATGACGCCTCGGCGCGCGGGCTTGTGGTCGGTGTTTCCGGCGGGAAGCACACGCTGGCGATCGACGGGCGTCCGGTGCTGCACATGTCCGATCGTGCGATCGCGAATGAGCGGCTGATCGGGGTGGCGGGGACGCCTTACTCGGTGGCGATGTGGGAGGAGGGCCCTGCGGCGACAACGAGGTACGCGGTGCTGGTCGACGGGCGTCGTGTGAGCCGCGTGCGCGAGCAGCGTCGGTTGGTGAAGATGCAGGGGGCGCACTTCGACCCGTTGCTCGGCGTCGGGGGCGGTGAGCCTGCGTTGCCTGCGCACCTGATGGCCGAGGGCGACTCGGAGCTGTACATCGTGCAGTTCAAGACGCGTCCGATCGAGGCGTACCGCGAGGCGGTGCGTGGCGTCGGCGGGACGGTGCACCAGTTCCTCGCCGACCAGGCGCATGTTGTGCGGATGGACCGGGCGACGCGCGACGCGGTCGAGGCGCTGCCGTTTGTGCGTTGGGTGGGCGAGATGCACCCGGCGTACAAGGTCGAGCCGTTTGTGAGGCAGGAGCTCGCGGAGGGGGCGTTCGCGCCGGCCCGCCGTTACAACATCAAGGTGCTCGAAGCCGACAACGCGATGAAGCAGGCGGTCGCCGCGGAGATCGCGCAGATGGGCGGGACGGTCGATCGGCTGACGACCGACGGCTTCCTGCTGGAGGCGACGCTGGACCAGGGCCAGCTTCTGCATGTGCTGCGGATGAACGAGGTGCAGTTCGTCGATCGCTGGTTCGAGCCCGAGGACGACATGGACCTCGCCCGCATCATCAGCGGCGCGAATGTGATCGAGACGATCTACGGCTTTACAGGCCAGGGCGTGCGGGGCGAGGCGATGGACGGCGGGCTGTTGACGAGCCATGTCGAGTTCGCCAACAAGAACATCCTGATCCACGGCGGCAACTCGACGAGCACCGGGCACGGGACGCCCGTGACCGGCATCATCTTCGGCGAAGGCGTCAACAACGCGCAGTCGCGCGGTGTGATGCCCGACGCGGAGACGATCATCTTCAACGCGCGTTCGACGGTGAGCAACCGCCACCAGCACACGGCCGAGCTCGTTGATCCCAACGGGCCCTACCGAGCCGTCTTCCAGACCAACAGCTGGGGCAGCTCGCTGACGACGGCGTACAACAACATCTCGGCCGACATGGACGAGATCATTTTCAACACCAATCTCGTCATCACCCAGTCGCAGTCGAACACGGGCAACCGGAACTCCCGGCCGCAGGCGTGGGCGAAGAACATCGTCTCTGTCGGCGGCGTGCGCCACTACAACACGCTGACCAAGAGCGACGACGCGTGGGCCGGCGGCGCCAGCATCGGCCCGGCCGACGACGGACGCATCAAGCCCGACCTCACACACTTCTACGACAGCATCTGGACCACGGGCGGCGACAGCAACACCCACTACCGCAACTTCAGCGGCACCAGCGGCGCCACGCCGATCACCGCCGGCTACTTCGGCCTGTTCCACCAGATGTGGGCCAACGGCGTTTTCGGCAACGATGTCTCAGGCGGCGATGTCTTCGACGAGCGGCCCAACGCGACGACCGCCAAGGCGATGATGATCAACACCGCGGCGCAGTACTCGTTCAGCTCGCCCGCCGCCGACCTCTCCCGCGCCAAGCAGGGGTGGGGCATGGTCGACCTGGGTATCGCGCACAACGATCGCGACCGGTTGTTCGTGATCGATGAGTCGGAGGTGCTGTCAGAGTTCGAGAGTCACACACGCAGCGTGCTGATCGGACCGGGCGATGGGGACTTCCGCGTGACGATGGTGTACATGGATCCGGCGGGCAACCCGCAGGCGACCGTCGCTCGGGTCAACGACCTGAGCCTCCGCGTCGTCTCGCCCTCGGGCGTTGAGTACTGGGGCAACAACGGCCTGTTCGAGGGCAACTGGTCGCAGCCCGGTGGAGACTCCAACACCGTCGACACGGTCGAGAATGTCTTCGTGCAGAGCCCCGAGGCCGGGCTCTGGACCGTCGAGGTGATTGCCGACGAGATCAACCAGGACGCCAGGCCGAGTGATCCGGGCGTCAACGCCGCGTTCGCGCTGGTGGTTGCGGGCGGCGAGGTGGTGCCCACTGCGTTCTCGATCGCGCTGCCCACCGGGGCGCCGGAGATCGTGGCGCCGGGCCTGCCTCTGGCCTTCCCCGTTGAGATCACGCCGGGCGCAGAGACCGTCGCGCCGGGCGATGCGGTGTTCAACTACCGTTACGACGACGGCGCGTTTGTCTCGGTTCCGATGGCCTACCTCGGCGACGATGTCTTCGAGGCGGTGCTGCCCCCGGCCAACTGCGGCGACGAGCCGGAGTTCTTCATCAGCGCCCTCGGCAGCGGCGGGACGGAGTTGACGCTCCCCGCCAACGCGCCCGCGTCGGTGTACGCGGCGGATGTCGGCACGATCGACATCGTCTTCGACGACGACTTCGAGACCGACAAGGGCTGGACCGTCTTCGACACCCCCGAGCTCACCGACGGGACATGGGAGCGGGGCGTGCCGATCCCGTGGTCGGTGTGCGATCGCGGCAACCCGCCCTCGGACTTCGACGGCTCCGGGCAGTGCTATCTGACCGCCAACCGCGCGACGCCGAGCTGCAACAGCGATGTGGATGAGGGCGCGACGATCCTGACGAGCCCGGCCATGGACGCCTCAGGCGGCGAGGCTGTGCTGAGCTACGCACGCTGGTTCAGCAACACCCGCGGCAACAACCCCGGGGTTGACCCGTTCGATGTCGAGGTCTCCAACGACGACGGCCAGACATGGACACTGCTCGAGCGTGTCGGCCCCAACGACGGGCAGAACGACGGCGGGTGGTTCTATGTGTCGTTCATCATCAACGATGTGTTCTCTGAGCCGAGCGACCAGTTCCGCGTGCGGTTCATCGCCTCGGACCTCGGGCCGCAGGCGATCGTGGAGGCGGCGGTCGACGCCGTGTCGCTGCGGGTCTTCGCTTGCGAGGCGACCTGCCGTCCGGACCTCAACGGCGACGCGTCGTTGACGCCGACGACTTCTTCCTCTTCCTGCAGCTCTTCGCCGACGGCGACATGCGCGCCGACTTCAACAACGACGGCGTGATCGACGCCGACGACTTCTTCGAGTTCCTGTCCGCGTTCGCCGCGGGCTGCTGACCGGCGGATCTCGGGACAAAAAGTTCGCAAAGGGTTTGACTCAGGCGGGCCGTTTAGACGGCCCGCCTGTTCTTTTTGACAGTTTTGGACGGTCCGAGAACGGTATCGGTTGGCGCGGCGTTCGTTGCGACAATTTTTTTTGTTCCGTAGCCCCAACTTTGTATGGCGGAACACTGCCCCGCGGTAATCTGGGGAGACTTGTGGGCGGCCGCGACGGTGTGGCCGGTGGGGGAGGGTCAAGAGGAGTGTCCTTTTTCAGAGGAGGATTGGCCATGTTGCGACGACTCTGCGGCCTTGCTCTGGCCGCGACCTGCGCACTGCCGATGACGGCGGCGGCGCAGGTTGACCCGATTCCGAGCTTCCGCGCCCCTGCGGCGGTGGACTCGGGGATGGTTTCTAATCAGATCGGGGACGAGTTCCCGATCTACTCGACCGAGATCACGGTGCCGGGGGCCCAGTGGCTCCGCCTGTACTTCGACGAGGTGCTGCTCTCGGGCACGCCCGGCGAGGACGGCTCGTACCTGATGATCTACTCCGTCGAGGACGGGCACTGGCAGCGGCTGGACGCCGTGCATGTGCAGAATTGGAACATGACCTCGGCCGTGTTCAACGGCGACACGATCTACCTGGAGCTCTGGGCGTTCGCCGACACGGGTGAGAACCGCGTGGTCATCACCGAGGTCGAGGCGGGCGATCCCGCGCCGGCCGAGTCGATCTGCGACGGGGCGGACAACCGCCAGCTCTCCTACGACCAGCGCGTGGCGCGCATGTCGACCGGCTGCACCGCCTGGCTGATCAACCACGGCAACAGCGCCAACCGCTTCCTGACCGCCGGCCACTGCATCGGCTCTGGCAACACGACCGCGATCATGCACTTCAATGTACCGCTGTCGACCTCGGGCGGCGGCTTCCGCGCCCCAGCGCCGGAGTACCAGTACCCGGTGCAGGCCGGTTCGATCCAGTCGATCAACAGCGGGCTGGGCAACGACATGGCGTTGTTCCAGACGCATGTGAACTCGAACACGGGCCTTGCGCCGCGCGATGCGCAGGGCGGCGCGTTCAACCTCGCCAACCCGCCCGCCTCGGCGAACAACCAGCCCGTCCGGGTGACCGGGCACGGGCTGCGCGATCCGAACAACCCGCAGATCCCGCCGGAGTGGAGCACGGCGCAGAAGACCCACACCGGGCCGCTGACCAGCCGGAGCAACACCACGCTGCGCTACCGCCCCGACACGACCGGCGGCAACTCCGGCTCGCCCGTTATCCTCGAGTCGACCGGCAACGCGATCGGCATCCACTCCCACGGCGGCTGCACGAACACGGGCGGCGCCAACGGCGGCACCGCCCGCGACCACCCCTCGCTGGTCAACATGCTGGCCAACCCGCTTGGCACCAACATCGAGCAGAACCCCCTCGGCAGGTCCTCGACGCTCTTCGCCCGCAACAACGGCGGGAGCGCCGGCGGCGCGGTCTACTTCGATGTCGATGTCAGCGGCGTCCCGCTGCATATCCGTGGCCTGGAGATGAACACCAGTTCGGCGCTGTCCACCGAGTTCAATGTCAGCGTGTACATCACGCCGAACACCTCGGTCGGCAAGGAGACCAGCGCCTCACAGTGGACGCTCGTCGGCGAAGGCTGGGGCATCGCCAAGGGCATGAACAATCCCACGCGCGTCATCCTCAGCCAATCGTTCACGCTGAACGCCAACACCTCCTACGGCATCGCGATCGTCACCGACAATATCGCGCACGACTATACCAACGGCACCGGCAGCAACGAGGTCTACGCCAGCGCCGAAATGACCATCACCGGCAACGGCGCGACCAACATCCCATTCTCCGGCGGCGTCTTCTCCCCGCGCGTCTTCAACGGCTCGCTGATCTACGAGGCCGCCGGCGGCGCTGTCGTCAGCAATATGTTCGGAAACGACGCCACCTCGACCTTCATGAGCGGCAACAACATCAAGGCCATGGGCTTCACAGTTCCTCAGGCCCTGACCGACCACAGGCTCGATCGGGTCGTGCTGCGGATCGATAACGCCACAGCCGGCGCAGTCGCCCGGGCGCGGATCTACACCGACAACAACGGCGGGCCCGGCACGCTCGTGACGACACTGGCCTCGCCTTCGCTGACTTCCCAACGCACAAACTACAGCTTCCTCCCCGGTTCCGCGGGCGTCACGCTCGCTTCGGGTGAGACCTACTGGCTGGTCGTTGACAACACAGGCACCGGCGATTTCAGCTGGATGGCCAACAGCCCGGGCATCATCCCCACCGGCAACGGCCAGCACGCCGGGGCTCTCTTCTCGACATCGGCGCCGACCCCGCCCTCGTCCTCAGACACGAGCACCTTCTTCAATACCTACGCCGTCTTCGCCACCCCGGTCTCTCCCTTCGGCTCGCAGGTCACGGCCCCGGCGAACAACGGCAGCGGCGGTGTGTTCATGACCATCACCGCGGCCGACCGCCGGCTTGAGATCGACAGCTTCGAGACTTTCGTCACCGGAACCGGCGCGAACGCGCAGGTCCAAGTCCGGGTCCGCAACGGCGGCTACGACGGGTTCACCGGCAGTTCCTCCGGCTGGTCGGCGGCCCAGACCGTCTCCGTCCAGCGTCAGGGCACCGCGGAGCTCTCGACGATCAACCTGAACAGCCCCATCGTCATCCAGCCCGGCCAGACGCGGTCGATCTACATCCACAGCACCACTGTCGGTGCCGGCATCCGTTACACGGGCACCGGCCTCAACCCGCCGCAGACCGAGTGGTCCAACCAGCACCTGACCCTGTTCAGTGATGCCGCACGGATCGGTGAAGTGCCCTTCGGCGGCACACTGTTCACGCCCCGCACCTTCGCGGGCGTGGTCAACTACACCGTGACCGGCCTCTTCGGCACCGGTGAGCCGAACAACGGCAGCGGCGGCGTCTTCATGAACCTCCGCGGCAAGACCCAGAACATCACCATCAGCCGATTCGATGTCGCCTTCACCGGCACCGTCGGCACCGGCGTCGATGTCGAGGTCTGGACTCGCAACGGCAGCTATGTCGGCAACGACGCCAGTTCGTCGGGCTGGACGCTCACGCAGACCATCAGGGGCACGCGTCAGGGCATCGACACATTCTCGCCCCTCGTGCTGACCGATCCGATCGTGATCCCGCACGCGCAGACACGCGCTGTCTATCTGCAGGCGGTCACCTCGGGTGGCGGCATCCGCTACAACGGCACCGCGGCCAACCCGCCCGTCACCGAGTGGAGCGACAACCAGCTCGAGCTCTTGAGCGATGTGGCGCGGACGGGCGAGACGCCCTTCGGGGGCGGCCGCTTCATGCCCCGCGCCTTCTCCGGCCTGATCCACTACCAGCCCGGCGGCACCATCCCGACCTGCCCGCCGGACCTCAACGGTGACGGCGTCGTCGATGCAGACGACTTCTTCCTCTTCCTCAGCTTGTTTGCGGCCGGGGATCCCCGCGCCGACTTCAACAACGACGGCGTGATCGACGCCGACGACTTCTTCGCCTTCCTGTCCGCTTTCGCCGCGGGCTGCTGAGCAGCAGCGCCTCGCACCGACAGCCAAACGCCCCCGCGTACTCGCGGGGGCGTTTTTTCTTTGCTCATTGCCGGTCGCGTCTCGGCCTGTGCGGTCAGGCGGGTGGGAGTTTGTTGAGTCCGACGGCGATCGACGAGCCCATCACGGGGTACTCGACGCGGCAGCGGAAGGTGTGGAACACGCCGGGGTCCCAGCCTGCTCGCTCGCAGACATGCTCGAACATCGCGGGATAGCGGGGGATGTCGGATGTTTTCAGGACGCCCGACCCTTGACCGAGATAGAGCACATCGGGACGCTCGATAATCTCGACTTCCGGGTCGACTCCGATCCGGTCCGCCGTGAAGGGGAGCTGGCGTCGGTGCATGGCCATCGTCGCTTCGGGGATCGGGTTCTTTCGTCCGAAGACGCCTTCGGCCAGCACGATGTCGATCACGCCGATCACCGTCGGCATGGTGACCTGCATTTTGACGCTGAACATCGGGTCGGCTTCGGTCGCGAATCGTTGGTCCCCGTCGCGGTAGATCTCCGCGACGAAGGCGTCGACGGCGTGGCGTTTGCCGAGGTCTTCGGGCGAGAGTTCGGTGACGAGGCGGTTGTCGTCGCTGATGTAGCTCCGGATGCTCCGGATCGGGTCTGAGCAGAACTCCGTGAGCACGCTGCCGCCGCGGGCGGAGAGATCGGGCGGGTCGAGCGTGTGGCCGAAGTTCGAGCCCTGCTGCTGCGCGCCGGTGATCGAGGTGCTGGTAAAGGTGAAAGGTCTGCCGGCGCGGAGGCGGTAGAGGTCGACCACGCCGACGAGGCCGAGCACATCGGCCATGGATTCGCTGGCGGGGTGGACGATGTAGGTCGCCATGCGTGTGCGGACGCTGGCGCCGTGGATCTTGCTGTTGGCCCTGAAGGCGTCTCGCCGGATGTTGAGCATCGAGTCAGCGGTGTCGTCTGGGTTGAGGCCCGAGGCGATGGAGTTGAAGGTCTTCCGGTCGCCGGCGATCTCCTTGACGAGCTCCTCGAAGCGCCGGACGGAGTCGACCAGGGAGTCCAGCGGCTCGGCCCTGACGCCCTGCAGGCGCGCCGAGCGGACGAGGCGCTGCACCGAGCGTGAGCCGGGCACGGTCTCCGCCTCGGTGATGGGGTCGTCGACCGTCGCGAGGCGGAAGACCTGCCACGCGAGGGTCATCGGGATGTCCAGGGCTTTTTGAAGGTGGCTGGCTTTGCGGATGGCCTGGGCGCCTTTGGCGGCGGCGGTCGCCTCAACGATCGCGGCGCACGCTCCCTGGACAGCCCGGAGAGTCGGGAGGACATCGCGCTCGAAGGCGGGCCCCGCCTCGGCGGGCTTGTTCTCCATCATCGAGTCTGTCGTCCGGGGGCGGGGCATGGGATCAATATATTCATTTGTTCGGGTAAAGCAACACCAACGAAAACTTTTTGCTGAAAGATTTGTCAAAAGATGTTGACCCCGGATCTCGGTGTCGGCATACTGCACTGGTCCGTGAGCGCGTGTCTCGCGGGCAACAGGCGTTGGCAGACTGCGAGTTTGCAAAGTGTTTGGAATCAGCAAGACAAGACCGGCCTCAGCGGCGTGTTGCCGTTCGGCTCCGTCAGAACCCTCGGGCGGCTTGTCGACAGACCGAAGGAGATGAGTCACCATGATCAGCAGGACCACCAGGACGGCGCTTTGCGCCGGTTTCGCACTCGGGCTTCTCGGGGCGAGCGGCGCAAGTGCGCAGCAGGAACTCGCGAAGATCACAGCCAGCGACGGGGCCTCGGGCGATGAGTTCGCCAATGCCGTCGGGTTCAGCGGCGATACTGCGGTGTTCGGGGCTGGGGGCAAGGACGCTGGGAACGGATTTTTCAGCGGGGCGGCCTATGTCTTCCGTAATGTCGGCGGGACCTGGCAGGAGCTCGCCCGTGTGACCGCGTCGGACGGCCAGGCGGTCGATGTCTTCGGGTCGTCGGTCGCGATCGCGGGCGACACGGTGATGGTCGCCTCGAACAACCCAGCCGCGGGCTCCAACAGCGGCGCGGTCTACATCTACCGCGAGCAGGGTGGCAACTGGCAGGAGGTGACGAAGATCATCGGCCAGGACACCGTCTCGGGCGACCGCTTCGGCACCAGCATCGCGATGGATGATGATCTGGCGGTGATCGGCGCCCGAGCCCACGGCACGACGGGCGGCGCCGCCTACATCTGGCGCGAGACCGGCGGGAACTGGCAGGAGATCGGCAAGGTCTGGAACTTCGACGGGACATCCGGCGATGAGTTCGGGTCCAGTGTCGCGATCGATAACGAGACGGTCGTGGTCGGCGCGCCGTTCGACGATTTCGCCGGCGATGACGCGGGCGCAGTCTATGTGTTCCGTTCGGTCGCCGGGCTCTGGCAGCAGGTCGCGCGTCTGACGGCCAGCGACGCCGGCGCGGGCGACCGCCTCGGGGGCAGTGTGTCGATCAGCGGCGACGCGATCATCGTCGGCGCCGACTTCCAGGACGACGCGTCCGGCGCGGCGTACATCTTCCGCGAGGACAACGGGTCATGGACCCAGGAGGCGAAGCTGACGGCTGATGTGCCGACGCCGTTCTCGCTCTTCGGTCGTCGCGTTTCGATCGACGGCGACCACGCGGTGGTGGCGGCGAGCAGTCTTGACGGCGGCACCGTCTTCCACTTCCAGAAGGTCAACGGGACATGGGAGCTCCAGTCCGGCTTCCGCAACAGCGACGCCGGCGCGGGCGATCGGTTCGGTCTCGGCCTGGCTCTGCAGGGCACGACCGCTCTGGTCGGCGCTCCCTTGCACAACCAGCCGGCCAACAACGCCGGCGCCGCGTATGTCGTCGACCTGGAGGGCGGGACCGGCCCGGCCTGCCCGCCCGACCTCAACGGCGACGGCGTGGTCGACGCCGACGACTTCTTCCTCTTCCTCCAGCTCTTCGCCGACGGCGACATGCGCGCCGACTTCAACAACGACGGCGTGATCGACGCCGACGACTTCTTCGACTTCCTCACCGCTTTCGCGGCCGGCTGCTGATCGCTCGCCCCCCCGGCCTCTCGGGGGCGTTCATTCCGATGTAGCCCCCCGCCTTGACGGGCGGGGGTGCTCTTTTCGTTCCGCCTGTCGGCCGGGCGAGTCGGGCGGCGGGCCCGGCGGTCACGGCGCGTCGCGGGCGAGGTCAGGAGTCCGTTATGCGTCGTGCGCTTTCTGTCTTTGTGGCGGCTGCCGGGCTGGCGCCGGGGGCCGCCGGCGTCGGCGGCGAGGTGCTGATCGGCAACATGCCCGGCAACGACCAGGCCCGGTCGACCTTCCTCGAGAACGGACGGATCAAGGCGATGGGGTTTACGCTGGACTCTGAGAACGCCTGGCTGGAAGCGGTGCGGCTGCGCCTGGACATCACGGGGCCCGATGTGGTTCCGCTTGTGCGCATCTTCGCCGACGCCGACGGCGTTCCCGCCGAACTGCTGATGACGCTGAACAACCCGATTGTGCTCGGGGTCGGGCTCGACGACTACCGCTTCACTCCCACATCCCGGCTCATGTTCGAAGCGGGGAAGACCTACTGGCTGGTGGTCTACAACACGGGCGGCGCGAGCCTGTCGTGGCTGGCCAGCGGCCCGTCCGTCACGCCGCAGGGGCAGGCAACCCACGCCGGCTCGCTGTACTCCAGCGTCAGCGGCCCCATCCCGCCGATCTTCAACAGCCCGACGCTGAACAGCTACGAGATTGTCACCTGCGGGCCGATCTCCGCGGCCGATCTGAACGCCGATGGCGTGGTCGACGCCGACGACTTCTTTCTGTTCCTGGAGCTCTTCGCCTCGGGCGACTCGAGGGCCGACCTCAACGGCGACGAGACGATCGACGCGAACGATTTCTTCATCTATCTGAACAAGTTTGCGCTGGGTTGCTGAGCCTGGTCTCGCGACCGGCGGGGTCTGTTCGCAGTATCGCGTGCAGATGCCGCGCGGCTGCGGCCCCGGGGCGGGACCATCTGGCGTGCTTGCAGCGGGTATAGATTCCCTTGCATCCGCTCGCGGATGGGTTTATGCTGCGGACTCGTGGGGAGATCAAAGATCTCCTTGTTGACAGCGGTTTGGTTGGCGCTCCCTGCGGGGATGCGGCCGTGTGTTGTTTGGGGCAACAGGAGAGGATCATGAATAGCCGCAGGAGTTTTTGTGTCGCGGGCGCGGTCTGTCTGTTCGGCGTGTGTGGCGCGTTCGAGGCGCGTGCGGATGTGCTGATCGGCAACATGCCGGGCAACGACGGGACGCAGTCCGCAGCCCTTCAGAATGGTCGGATCAAGGCGATGGGGTTCACCATGCCAGGCAACGACGCCGAACTCGGGACGGTGACGCTCCGGCTGCAGTTTACCGGGACCGATGTGATCCCACAGGTGCGGATCTTCGACGACGCGTTCGGCGCAGTGGGCTCCGAATTGCTGACGCTGGACAACCCCGCGGTCATCAATGTGGGCACCGACAACTACGAGTTCACGCCCCCGTCGCCCTTTACGCTGCAGGCGAACGCGACCTACTGGCTGGTGGTGTACAACATCGGCGGGTCGAGCATGTCGTGGCCGGCCAATAGCCCGGCGATCATCCCGACGGGCCTTGCGACCCACGCCGGCTCGCTCTTCTCGGCCTCCGGCGGGCCAAACCCGCCAACGGGCACCAGCGCCATCATGAACAGCTACGAAATCTCGACCGGCGGGCCGACCTGCCGCCCTGACCTCAACGGCGACGGCGTGGTCGACGCGGATGATTTCTTCCTGTTCCTGCAGTACTTCGCCGACGGGGATCCACGGGCCGACTTCAACAACGACGGCGTCATCGACGCCGACGACTTCTTCATCTTCCTCAACGAGTTCGCTCAGGGCTGCTGAGCGAAGACAGAACTCCAACTCTGCGAAGGCCCCCGTGCGAGAACAGGCGGGGGCCTTCGTGTGTGTTGCGGCTGCTCCGCCCCAGACGGGCGGGTTCAGGCTTTGGCCTTGATCTGCGCGAGAATGCTCGGGTCCTTGATCTCCCCGTCGCGGGCGAGCAGCAGGGCCTTGGACATCACCTCGGCGGTCTTCGGATCGTCGTCGGCGAAGGGGAGGAAGATCCGCCCGCGGTGCTGGCCGGGCACGGCCACGATCACCAGCGAGCGTCCGGGCGGGATGCTGGTGTTGGCGCTGCCCAGGTGCAGGGCGTAGCGGGCGAGGCCGCCGTCGATGAAGGCGTAGCGATCCTCGACGGTGATGTTGCTCAGCCCGAGCATCGAAGCCGTCTCGCGGAGCAGCGATGCGCGCATCTCGACGGTCGAGGCGGAGGCCTCGGGGTCGATGCCGCCGGCGTGGGCGACGCTGACGACGAGGTCGACATCGCGCATCGTCTCGCTGAAGACTCTGGGCGGGACCTTCGAGGCGGGCAGCGTTTGGTAGTCGCCCTTGCGGCAGAAGCGCACGCCCTCGACCACCGGGTCCTCGACCCAGCCGGGCGTGAAGATCATCGAGCCGGCCCAGAGCTCGGCGATGACGCCCTCTTCGAGGAAGACGCGCCGGACCCCGTCCTCGTGCGAGGCGACCCAGCCGCGGGACTTGAGCAGCGCGAGCGTCTTGCCCGGCTGGATCTGGTGCCCCGCGTAGCGGGAGACCATGCCTTCGTCGGCGAGCTCGGCCTCGGTGGGGGGGTAGATCTCGCGGAAGATCTGCTTGAAGGGCTGGACGCGTTCGGCGCGCAGGCAGTCGCGCTGCCACTCGGTCCAGTCGCCTCGCTGGTAAAGGTCCAGGGCGTGGGCGAGGCGGAGTGTGTCGTTATTGCCGACGGGCTCGACGGCGCCGTCGAAGGTGGTCAGGACGCGTCCGCCCTCGGCGGGATAGCCGATCAGACCGCCTTCGCCGACGAAGACGAGGCGTTCGAGCATCGGGCGCAGCACGGGATGGGAAGCCATCTCGCGGAGCTGGCGGGGCGTGAAGCGGTCGCCGCGGCACATCGCCGCTTCCAGCGACAGACGCATGCGCGACTTCTGCCGGCGGAGGTCGGTCACGCGCGAACGGAGCGTCGAGATCTGCTCGTGCTTGCGGAGCTTGGCGGGCACGGCCTTCAGCGGCTTGCCGCTCTTGGTGATGGTGAGCTCGGGAGCGCCCTCCTCGTCGATCCGGAGCGTGACGGTGACCTCGCCCTCGGTGACGCTGACGGGGCCCTCGGCCAGGTCGCGCACGGCCTCGGCCTCCATCGCCCACTCAAGATGCTGCGGGTCGCGGTGGCCCGCGGTGCGCGCGAGGTTCTGCATCGCGATGGCGACCGCCTTGCCCTCAGACGCGCGGCGTTGCATGCCGAACTGGTTGCTCTGACGCTTGAACTCCTGCAGGACTTTGTACCGGCGCAGCGATTCGGCCCGCGCCTTCTCGGGGTCGGCCGGCAGCGGGACGAGGCCGAGGGCCATGACGGCGGCCTTGTCGCGTTTGTGCTCGATCCGGTCTTCGATCTCCGGCGCGGAGGTCTCGCCGAGCAGGGCGGAGGCGAAGAGCTGGGCGCGTTTGTGCCCGCCGCTGCTTGAAGCGAAGCGTGCGGGGCGCTGCAACTCGTCCCACCCCTCGCGCCCGATCGCCTCGAACATGCGCCCGAACCACGCGACATCGACGGCGCCCTCTTCCAGGTCGTCGGCCCCGACGCTCGTGCGCTCGGCGATGAGGGAGGCCCAGCGGTCGCGCAGGTCGGATTGGGACCAGTCGCCCGAGCCCTTGGTGTGCGCGTGGATCCACCAGACGGCCTCTTCGAGCCCTGGAAACCCGAGCGTGTGCTCGATGGAGCGTGCCCACTGCGGGGCGAAGGCCGCGATCTCGAGCAGCCGCTTGCGTGAGAGCTTGTGTTGCTCCTGGAGTTCGGCGAAGCGTTCGGGCGTGTCGCCCTGCTCGGGCCAGGAGATGCGGATCAGGCGGCTGAAAGAGTACTTCCGAGTCGGCTCGCCCCACTGGTAGGTGCGGACCATCGAGTCCTTGCCGAGCGCGGCGGCGAGCTTGAAGAGGGTGGAGGTGCCGCCGGAGGAGGCGAGCGATCGGGCGGCCTCTGTCGCCGGGCCGGACATCTCGCCGCGGCCGAGCTCGATCTCGATGATGCGTTCGCGGGTGCGGCGCATGAGTTCGAGCAGCGGGGGGCGGTCTATGAGGTCCTTGGCCGGCGGGTTGGAGGTCGCCGTGCGGAGTCTCCAGTTGTGACCGAAGTAGTTGGAGTTCTTGTTCTCTTCAACGATCTCGGCGAGCATGTAGTACACAAAGTCGGCTTCGTTGAAGTGGCCGGCGTCGTAGCCCGCGGCAAAGTCAGCCAAATCCATGTCGCCGTGGATGCTGCCCCTGTGATTGCGGAGCATGTACATCAGAAGGCGAGCGTGCCTTGCTCGCTCTTCCTTGGTTTTCGTGATCTTCTGGTGGGTTGAGATCCAGTTTGCCGCGGTGGCGCGGTCGCTCCTGCTGATTGAGACCGTGAAGGCCGCCTCGGGCGGCGGATTTTTTCGGTCCGGTTTTTGCTCCGACAGGCCGTCTTCGAGCAGGTCAAGCACGAAATCGACGGCGCCGGACGGCTGCTGCACCGCGAGCAGCCAGTCGGCCACATTACCGATGGCCCTTTCTGCGGACCACCGCTCGATGCCCGGGAGGTGCTTGCGCACCTCGTGTAGAAAGTCCGCGTACTGAAGGGACCAGATCCAGACGCGGACGAGCTCGAGGTCGTCCGCGTCGCGCGTGCTGATGCGTCGGTTTTCCAGCCAGTCGAGCCAGACATCCGCGAGAGGCAGCACCGTTCTTGCGTCGGATTTTGGGTCGTCGTGGCTCGAAGGGGATGGCAAATCCAGGCACGCCTCAGAAAGGATCTTCTTCGACATGCCGTCGAAGCGAGACTTGTAGGTCGCCTGCTTCTCGCCGTGCTCTTTGAACAGCAGGCAGAGTTCCTCGATGCATTGGCGTGCGCCGATGGTGTCGACCCTGGCTCCCCGGTACTGTGGCTCTATCAGCGGAGAGAGCGTCTGCGAACCCATCAATCCGAAGAAGTTCGAAGCCTCGAAGCGCGGCTGGCCCGTTTCCGAGTTCGACGCCTTGTCGGTCTGGCTTGCGAGCTCGGTCTTGTTCAGCTGGTCGCGGTGCCGCTCGATGAGCTTCAGGGCGTCGCGCCGCTTCCGCTCGGCCTTCGCCAGTTCGTCGGCGATCTCCAGCCCCGCGGCTTTCTGCTTGAGGTTCTTCGATTCAAGCAGCGTTGTCGCTGCCGCGAGGGCCTGCTTGTCGTCGAGCTTCAACAACCGCCCGATCGCTCCCTTCCTGAAGGCCGAGCTCGTCCGGGTGAGCTTGGCAATCAGCAACTCCGCCTCGTCCGGTTCGGCCGGAGTGTTGGCGAGCGCTTCGAAAGCGATCTCGCAGACGCTCTGGGACGGGGCCTGCGTGAGCCGGAGTAGAAAGTCTCGGATCTCGCCCTTGGCCGGCTTGGGATCGACGATCGAGGAGTAGTTGATTTTGCTCTGCTTGCCTTTGACCAGGTTGCGCACGAACTCGCGGAGATCCCACGGATCGAGCGAGTCGGCGTAGGGCAGCATCCGCTGCGGCTGCTTGCCCGAGAGCGAGAGCTTCATCATCAGTTCGACCACGGGGCGGCGACTCTCGGACATCTCCGTCCAGGGCCAGACCAGCGGCTCGTGCTTGCCGCGCTTCTTGGTGATCTGATCGTGCACGACCGCCAACGCGTCGAACAGGCCTGGGTCCGCGGCGTCGAGGTTGAGTTCGGCCAGGCGCAGGACGATCCGCATCCGCACGCGGGCGTCGGGCTCGCCCTCGATCAGCCGCTTGGAGAGCGCATCGGCGGACTCAGGAAAGAGTGCGAGGGCGGAAAGCGTCTCCACGGCGATGAACCGGTGCTCAACGGAAGGACTCGACAGCAGTGTGCGGGCGTGGGCGGCCGCGTCGACCGCGTCGGCCACACCGAGCGCCCAGAGCGCCGCGTGAGCCTCATGAGCCTCGCCGCTGGCGATGGCCTCGTTCCGGGCGGCCTCATCAGAAAAATATCGATGCGTGCGTTCGAGCCCCTTGTGGACCTCGCGTGACGCGGACGCGTGCCACAGGGCGTCGAACCAGAAGTTGTACTTGCCGACCATCGAAGAGAACCGGGCGAAGTTGTGCTCGACCAGGAAGCCCAGCATGCGGCTCAGCACATCAGGCGGCGCGTAGACGATCGCCGAGAGCACGGCGTCGCGGAGACCCTCCTGGCGTCGGGCGCCGAGCAGCAGGCCTTCGACGAGTTCGATGTCTTCGGGAACGGGCGAGTGCAGGAGGGCCGCGACGCCCGGGCCGCAGATCCGGCCGATCTCGTGCTCGCCCCGGACCGACATTCTGAGCTCTTCTCGGGTCGCCTCAGATTCGTGGTCCGCGCCCGCGACGATGCTCGAGAGAAGCTGGAGCATCGGACCCGCGCTGAGGGTCCAGTCGCCTTCATCGACCATGTGGGCGATCCATGTGGCGATGTCGGGGCCGTCGGGGTCGAGGCCACGGAGGCTGTCAGAAACATGCACGAGGAAACGCGCCCGCTGCATCGCGTGCGTCATGGCGTGGCCGGGTGCGCGGAACGGTTTCTGATGGTCGAAGCACATGGCGTACGGCTCGCCGGCGCACCGTTCCATGGCCTCGTGGATCCGTTCGCCCAGCTTGGGGAAGACCATGCCCCAGAACTTGCGCCCGACATCGCCGACCAGGGATTGAGCGATCGGCTCGGCCTCGTTGTAGATTCTCAGCAGGCGCTCGTCGGTGATGTTGCGTCGCAGCCAGAACACGGCCTGCAACTGCGAGGGCTTGACCCGGAGCAGCTTGGCCATCGAGTTGATCTGTTTCTCGCTCCAGCCCCGGACCCGCATGCCTTTGAGTTGATTGCGCAGCTTCTCGTCGTACACCATCGCCCCGACTCCTCATCCTTCGCGGGTCCTTACATCCCCGCGAGAAAGGTCAGTTTCACGAACACCAGCGTGCTGTCGTCACGCAGGTACACAGGCTCGTCCAGCGAGCGTCGTTCTTCGCCGTCGATGATCACGAGGTACAGCCCGTCCTCGAAGGCCTGAAGGGCGACCGCCACAGCTTCCTCGGCCTCGTCCCACGCCGTGTCGTCGTCCCGCTCTGCGCCCGGCCCGGCGTCCGGCCCGTCCGGCTTTTCACCGAGTTCTTGCCTCGCGTCGAAGTTCTGCGAGGCGCCGGGGGCGACCTTCCCCTTGGCCGCATCGTCGGCGATCTTGCGGGCCGAGAGCACGCGGTCGAACCGCCGCGCCTCCTCGCGCTCTCTGAACGCGGCATGCTGCTGGCGGACGATGTGCTCGACCAGGTCGCGCAGCTCGATCCCGCCGTCGCCATCCTCCAGCCCATCGGGCGGGGGGACGCCGAAGTCGTCCAGCAGCGGCCTGCGCTTCCCGATCACCCTCGTCGAAACCGTCAGCATCGCTCGCCCCCTTTGGCGTCTGACGCGGAGCATACCGGATGCCGCACGGAGTGCAAATCGGGATCGCCAAGGCCAATATCCGGGCTTCCGCCGATCGCCTGTCACGGCTTGACTCGCCGCGGCGGGCTGGCATGATTGCTCCGATGTTCATCTTCGCGACCCACCACCATCACCATCATCCCTTCTGCGGGAACCGGTGAGGGTGCGTCGCGGCTGAACGATCCAGCAACGCAAAGCCCTGCAAACGCCGGCTCCCGAGGCCGGCGTTTTTTCGTGCCCTCCCGACTCCGGGTCGGGCGCGAGGGCCGGCCCCGGCGAGCCACCGAACTGACCCACGCCCGGAGCCGCATCCGATGCCAAACACACCCCAGCCTCTCCGACTCGCCCTGCCAAAGGGACGCATGCACGCCTCGGTGATCGACCTGCTCGCCGACGCGGGCGTGCAGGTCCGCGCGACCTCGCGCGGGTACCGCCCCGCGCTGTCGATTCCTGACACGGAAGTCAAGATCCTCAAGCCGCACAACACGGTGCAGATGCTCGCCGCCGGCGTGCGTGACCTCGGGTTCGCCGGTGCGGACTGGGTCAGCGAGTTCGGGGCCGAACTCGTCGAATTGCTCGACACGGGGCTGGATCCTGTGCGGCTGGTCGCCGCGGCGCCCGAAGCGCTGCTCGAAAACGGGCGCCTGCCGAGCAAGCCGCTGCGGATCGCGACGGAGTATGTCCGCCTCACCGAGCGATGGATCGAACGGACCGGGATCGAGGCGGAGGTCATCCGCTCCTACGGCGCCACGGAGGTCTTCCCGCCCGAGGACGCCGACCTCATCGTCGATAACACCGCCACCGGCTCGACGCTTGCCGCCAACGACCTGCTGATCATCGACGAGCTGATGCGTTCCTCGACACGCCTGTACGCCAGCGTTCGCGCGATGGAGCGGCCGGAGACGCGCGAGCGGATCGAGGCGTTCGTCACGCTGCTGCGTTCGGTGCTCGACGCCCGCTCGCGCGTGATGCTGGAGGTCAACGCGTCGGAAGCCTCGCTCGGCGCCGTGATCGATGCGCTGCCCGCGATGCGTCGACCGACCGTCAGTCCCTTGCACGGTGGCGATGGCTTCGCGGTGCGTGCGGCGGTCCCGCGGTCGAAGCTCGCGGCCCTCATCCCGCTGCTCAAGTCACGCGGCGCGACCGACATCGTCGTCACCCAGCCCAGGCAGATCGTGCCGTGAGCCTCGAAGCGATGACCAACACGCCAACCGAGCGGACCTTCCCGATCACCCCCGCCTCCCGCATGCATGGCGTCGCGGCGTACCGCCCGCCGTCGCACCCGCCGGGCGTCGATCTCTTTCTCGACGCCAACGAGGTCCCCGATGCGCCGATCGACGACCTGCGCGAGGCGTTTGCGCTTGTGCCCGACGGCGCGATCCGGCGTTACCCCGACGCGTCGAGGCTCGAACGGCTGATCGCCGATCGGTTCGGGCTCGACCCGAGTTCGGTGCTCGTCACCGGCGGCGCCGACGACGGGATCGACCGACTGATGCGTGCCGTTCTCGAACCGGGCCGACGCTTCGCGGCCTTCACACCCTCGTTCGAGATGATCCCGCGCGGGGCGAAGCTCGCCGGCGCCGAGGTGGATCTGACGCCCTGGCTCGATGGCCCGGCCCCCGTCGATGCGATGCTCGGAGCATTGAGCGAAACCACGGGCGCGATCGCGGCCGTCAGCCCCAACAACCCGACCGGACTCACGCTGACCATGGCCGATTGGGACCGCCTCTCGGGCGCGGCCGCGTCTGGGGGCGCCTTGCTCATCGCCGACCTCGCCTACGCCGAGTTCGCCGACGAAGACCCGACCCGCGAACTCGCCACCCGCCCCAATGTCGTCGTGCTCAAAACGCTCTCGAAGGCGTGGGGCATGGCGGGGCTGCGAGTCGGGCTGATGCTGGGCGACCCGGTCGTGATCGGGCTGGCAAGGGCAGCGGGCAACCCGTACGCGTGCAGCGCCCTCTCGATCGCGCTGGCGAAGTCGAGGCTGCAGCGGGGCGAGGGCGCGATCACGCCGATCATGGCCTCGGTCCGATCGTTCCGCACGACGCTGACCGACCGCCTGCGCTCCCGCAGCGTGAGCGTCACCCCTTCGCAGGCCAACTTCGTGCTCGCGAGGTTCGAAGATCCGGTACGGGTGCAGCGTGCGCTCGCCTCACGCGGCATCGCTGTCCGCGCCTTCCCCGGGCGCGAGCATCTCGAAGATGCCCTCCGCATCACCTGCCCGACACAACCGGCCAACCAGCAACGCCTGCTCGACGCGATCGACGGGGCGCTGGCAACAGGAATGCAGCGATGACAACCCCAGCGCCCCGCGCCGCCGAAATCTCCCGCGCAACGAACGAGACCGAGATCGCCTGCCGCCTGTCGCTGGACGGTTGCGGCGAGGTCAGCGTCGCAACGGGCCTCGGCTTCTTCGACCACATGCTCAGCGCGATGTTCACCCACGCCCGCTTCGACCTCTCGCTCGAATGCAAGGGCGATCTCGAGGTCGACGACCACCACACCATCGAGGACTGCGCCATCGTCCTCGGGCGGGCCGTCGACCAGGCCCTCAGCGACCGGCGCGGCATCGAACGATTCGCCTCCGCCTACGCCCCCCTCGACGAAGCCCTCGCCAGGTGCGTGATCGATCTCGACGGCAGAGGCTCGGCCTCGATCGAACTCGGGCTCGTCCGCCCGATCATCGGCGCCGGACGCGGGCAGATCGCCTGCGAGAACCTGACGCACTTTCTCCGCTCGTTCGCGCTCTCGGCCCGTGCGGCGCTGCATGTCGATGTGCTCAAGGGCGAGAACGACCACCACAGGGCGGAGGCCGCGTTCAAGGCGACCGCGCTCGTCCTGCGCCAGAGCGTCCGCCTGACCGGCGAAGGTGTGCCCAGCACAAAGGGAGTCCTCTGATGGACATCGCGATCGTGCGCACGGGCGTCGCCAACACCGCGTCGGTCGTCGCCTGCCTGCAAAGGCTCGGGGCGAAGTGCCGCATCACCGAGGATCCGCGCGAGATCGAGCAGGCGGCGGCTGCCGTGCTGCCCGGCGTCGGATCGTTCCGGGCCGCGAGCGAGCGCCTGGACGAACTCGGCGCTCGAGAAACCTTGCGAGATCGGATCCTTGGTGGCCGCCCGACGCTCTGTGTCTGCCTTGGCATGCAGCTTCTGGCCGAGGCCAGCGAGGAGGCGCCGGGCGCGCCTGGACTCGGCATCCTGCCCGTCACGGTGCGTCGATTCCCCGACCGCGTCAAACGCCCCCAGCTCGGCTGGAACCTCGTCCGCCCCGCGGCAGGCGACTGGCCCGAGCCCGGCCATGCCTACTTCGCCAATAGCTATCGCGTCGCGGATGTCGAAGCTGTGCAAGTCGGGGGCTGGGAGGTCGCCATCGCCGACCACGCCGGGCCGTTCGTCGCCGCGATCAGGAAAGACCGCGTGCTCGCCTGCCAGTTCCACCCCGAGCTCTCGGGCGCATGGGGCGAATCGCTGGTCGGGGCGTGGCTCGGCAGAGCGGCGACCGAACCGGACAAAGCCACAGGACGCAAGGAGGCCCGATGCTGACCACCCGGATCATCCCGTGCCTCGATGTCGACGCCGGGCGCGTCGTCAAAGGCGTGAAGTTTCAAAACCTCCGCGACGCGGGCGACCCGGCACAGCTCGCGGCACGCTACGAGGCCGAGGGCGCCGACGAGATCGTGATCCTCGATGTCTCGGCGACGAGCGAGGGGCGCGAGACCGCCGTCAACACCGTCGAGCGTGTTCGCGCCGCGATCCGCATCCCGCTGACCGTCGGCGGGGGCGTGCGCACGAACGACGACGCCCGCCTATTGCTCGAAGCGGGCGCCGACCGCGTGTCGGTGAACTCCGCCGCCGTCGCCGAGCCGGCCCTCGTCGCCCGCATGGCCGAGCGGTTCGGCGTGCAGTGCGTGGTCGTCGCGATCGACGCGGCCGGATCGAGCGGGCGCGACGTCGGACGCTGGGAGGTCGTCGTCAAAGGCGGGCGGGAACGCACCGGCATCGACGCGATCGTCTGGGCCTCGCAGGTCGCGAGCCTCGGCGCAGGCGAGATCCTGCTCACCAGCTTCGACCGTGACGGCACCGGCGAGGGGTACGACACCGACCTCATCGCCGCCGTATCGACCGCGTCGAAGATCCCCGTCATCGCCTCGGGCGGCGCGTCGGGTCCGGAGCACATGGCCCTCGCGGTCAGGGCAGGCGCGGATGCGGTGCTCGCGGCGTCAATCTTCCACGACGGGGTCTACGCCGTGGCGCAGGTCAAACGCGAACTCAAGGACGCCGGACTGGAGGTGCGCCTGTGATCGTCCCATCGATCGACCTGATGAACGGGCGCGCGGTGCAGCTCGTCGGCGGCGAACGCCTGGAGATCGACGCGGGCGATCCTTTTCCGATCGCCGAGCGATTCAGCCTCGCTGGCGAGCTGGCGGTGATCGACCTCGACGCCGCGATGGGCAATGGCGACAACGGGGCGATCATCCGCGAGCTGGTGCGACGCTACCCGTGCCGCGTGGGCGGGGGGATCCGCTCGGTCGACGCGGCTCTGCGATGGCTCGACGCGGGCGCGGAGAAGGTGATCCTCGGCACCGCCGCGACGCCGGAGATTCTCGGGGCACTCCCGCGAGAGCGCACGGTCGCGGCCCTCGACGCCCGCGAAGGCGAGGTCGTCGTCGAGGGCTGGAAGACCCGCACCGGACGCGGGATCATCGAACGCATCGAAGAGCTCCGCCCCTTCGTCGGCGGCTTCCTCGTCACGCTCGTCGAGAACGAAGGAAGGCTGACCGGCCTCGACGAGGTGCGCGTCCGCGAGATCGCCGACGCATGCGAGCGAGGCGGCGCAAAGCTCACCATCGCCGGCGGCGTGCGCAACGCGGCCGATGTCGCTCTCGCCGACCGCCTCGGCGCCGACGCGCAGGTCGGCATGGCGATCTACTCCGGCCGCCTCGACCTCGCCGACGCGATCGGCGCTTGCCTGCGATCGGATCGCGCCGACGGGCTCTGGCCGACGGTCGTCTGCGACGAGCGGGGCGTCTGCCTCGGGCTGGTCTACTCCAGCGCCGAGTCGCTGCGCGAAGCGGTCCGCACCCGCCGCGGCGTCTACTGGTCGCGCTCACGCAACGATCTGTGGCGCAAGGGCGAGAGCTCCGGGGCAACCCAGGAACTTCTGCGCATCGACGCCGACTGCGACCGCGACGCCCTGCGATTCACCGTTCGCCAGCACGCAGGCTTCTGCCACACAGGCTCGCGGGGATGCTTTGGCGAAGACGATGGCATAGGCCGCCTGGCGCGGCGCCTGGCCGAGCGCGTCGCCGAGCCCGAGCCCGGCTCGTACACACAAAGGCTCATCGAACGCCCCGAACTGCTCAAGGCCAAACTGCTGGAAGAAGCGGGGGAGCTCGCCGACGCAGAAGGTCAGGAACACGCCGCGGCCGAGGCCGCCGATCTGCTCTACTTCTCGCTCGTCAAAGCGATCGCGTCCGGCGCAAGCCTCGGCTCGATCGAACGCGAGCTGGACCTGCGCGAAAAACGCGTCCGACGCAGATCGCAGACCAAAGGCGAGAAATCCGCGGCAGAGTGAATCGCGGCGCCCGGGTGGCACGGCTCGCCGAGCCGTGATCTCTTCGGCACAAGAAAGATCACAACCATGAACACAGCCTCGCACATCCTCCCGCTGGTCGAGCCCGACCGCCTGCCCCCCCAGCCCGATGCTGTCGACGCCGCGGCGATCGCCGACGCAGGCGAGATCATCGAAGCGGTGCGCACGCGGGGTGAAGCCGCCCTGCGCGAGTTTGCCCAGCGCTTCGGCGAGCTCGACGCCGGCGCCCCGCTCCTGCTCGGGCCCGCGGACATGCAAGCCGCGGCAGACCGCCTCGACCCCGAAGACCTGCTCGCGATCGAGTCCGCCGCCGAACGCATCGAAGCCTTCGCCCGCGTGCAACTCGGCTCGCTCTCGCCCGTCGAGGTCCCGGTGCCCGGTGGCGTCGCGGGGCACACGATCGAGCCCGTCGCCAGCGCCGGCTGCTACGCGCCCGGCGGGCGCTACCCGCTTCCATCTTCAGTGCTCATGACCGCGATCCCTGCGCGCGTCGCCGGCGTCGAGCGGATCGTGGTTGCCTCGCCGAGACCCGCCGACGCCACGCTCGCCGCGGCACTGGTCGCGGGCGCAGGCGAACTCCTCTGTGTCGGCGGCGCCCACGCGATCGCGGCGCTCGCGTACGGCATCCCCGGCCTCGACCCCGTCGACTTCATCTGTGGCCCCGGCAACCGATGGGTCACCGCCGCCAAGAAGCTCGTGCACGGACGCGTCGGCATCGACATGCTCGCGGGCCCCAGCGAGCTGTTGGTCATCGCCGATGAAACTGCGGACCCCGCGATGATCGCCTTGGACCTGCTGGCTCAGGCCGAGCACGATGTCGCCGCGAGGCCGATCCTTGTTGCAGTCGGTGCGGGCGCGCCGGTATTGGTCCAGCGCGTTCGCGATGAAGTGCTCGCCCAGCTCGAGTCCCTGCCGACCGCGTCCACCGCGTGCAAGGCGTTCGCCAACAGCTTCGCCGTCTGCGTCCAGCACTCCGAAGAAGCCGCGGCCGTCGCCGACCGCCTCGCCCCGGAGCACCTCCAGATCCTCACGCGCGACGCCGACGCCCTCGCGGCGAGGGTCCGCCACGCCGGCGCCGTTTTCATCGGCTGCGCCTCGGCGGAGGTCTTCGGCGACTACGGCGCAGGCCCAAACCACACCCTGCCCACCGGCGCCACCGCCCGCTACGGCGCCGGGCTGAGCGTCTTCTCCTTCCTCCGCGTCAGAACCTATCTGAACCTGAGAGAGGCCCCGGCCGACCTCATCGCCGAGACCGCCCGCCTCGCAAGGCTCGAAGGGCTCGAAGCCCACGCGCGTGCGGCCGAGGCCCGCGCAAAGTAGACTGGGCCGCGAACGAGTCCTTCAACAAACGGAGGCGATCTGTGCGGATCTCATGGATGGCGATCGTGGGCGTGCTGGGGCTGGCCGTTGGCGCAGCGGGCCAGCCGAGAGGCTCGGACGACGCGCCGACCCCGGCGCAGGGCATCGAGCAGCGTCTGATCGAGTTCTCAAACGCCGCGGCGATCACCAAAGACTCACGCCGCGCCCTCGCCAACCCCGTGCCCGGCTGGCAACTCGACCGCTTCGCCCGCCACCGGACCGAACAGATGGGCCCCGAGTTGCAAGCCGTGCTCGACGCCCTTCCCCAGCGTTCACGCTGGGCGGTCGACAACGCGGAAGAGCACCGCTTCCAGGTCGTGCTCGGCCTGATCGAGCGCAACGAGTTCGGCCTCGAACACCTCCGCCGCCAGTCGTTCCGCGCTGGCGCCGAGTACTTCTACCCCGCCAGCACCAAGAAGCTCTTCGCCGCGATCGCCGCCCTCGAATCGATCAACCCGCACGAGATGCCCCGCGGACGGGTCATTGATCCCGCCCCATCCTCAGAGCTCGTCTACATGCCCATCGACGACGAGTCCCGGCGCTACCGCCCCGCGCCCGACCAGCCGTTCACCATCGAGCACGAGATCTGGAAGCTCTTCGTCGTCTCGGACAACACGGCCTTCAACCGGCTCTACGACCTCCTCGGGCGCGACGAGATCAACAAGCGCATGCGCGACTCGGGGCTCTGGAGCGTCCGCGTCACCCACCGCCTCGCCATCCCGCTGCCCGAAGAAGAGCAGGCGATCTTCCCCGCCATCGGCACGCCCTCAACACACCCGCGCCACGGCTTCCCCATGCTCCGCGAGATCTTCCCGCAACGCACTGGCGACCCCACTCCGCAGACGCCACGCATCGAAGGCCTCACCGCCGGCGACCGCTACCTCCAGGCCGGCGAGATGGTCGAGGAGCCATTCGATTTCACGCGGCGCAGCTCCGTCCGCCTCGACGATCTCCAGCGCGCCCTCGTCAAGGTCGCCCGCCCCGATCTCGACGACTTCGGCAAGCCCTTCGCCATCACCGCCCGCCAACGCGCGCTCCTGCTGATGTCGATGGGCGCATTCCCCCGCGAGTCAGTCGACCCCGTCTACGACGGCCCACGCCACACCGACGACTTCGTCAAGTACCTGCTGCCCGGCCTGGCGAAGGTACGACCCGCCGAGGAGTGGCGCATCTACAACAAGGTCGGCATGGCCTACGGCTTCCTCACCGAAAACGCCTATGTCGTCCACATCCCCACCGGCAAGGCCTTCTTCCTCGCCGCCACCGTCTACACCAACGAGAACCGAACCCTCAACGACAACACCTACGAGTACCAGACAAAGGCCCTGCCATTGATGGCCGACCTCGGCGAGGCCGCCGCTCGCCTTGTCCTCGACGGCGGTTGAGCCCGCGCCAGCCCAAAGCAAATCGCTGCGAAACAAAAAAAGCCCCGGCGCAGCGCCGGGGCCCTTTGCATGCGTTGCGTCGGTCGGCGTCAGAACGAGCAGGGGTTGGCGAACGCCGCCAGGAACTGGAAGAAGTCGTCCGCATCGATCACGCCGTCGTTGTTCACATCGGCGCGGCTGTCGCCCGCGGCAAACAGCGCCAGGAACTGGAAGAAGTCGTCCGCGTCAACCACGCCGTCGCCGTTGATGTCCGGGTTGAACGGCGCTTGGAAGATCCAGACGGTGCGGGGTCCGGACGCGAAGTCGCTGATCGCCAGCAGACGGCTCTCGGGGTCCCAGCTGAAGCTGTAGAACCCGACCGAATCGGGGAAGACCATCGGCTGGCCGTTCTCATCGAGGAAGTCGACCGAAACCGGCGCGCCCGTGTTGACATTCAGGAACTCGACCACATTCGCAAACGCCTGCCCGCCGGAGTTCACCGGCCGGTTGTTGTAGATCACAAAGTCGTTCTCGCTGCCCGGGCAGATGTCGTGGACGATCGCGAGCTGCTGACCGACCTGGATCTCCGTGTCGGTCGGGCCGGTCCGGTTGTTGGTGAACACGCGCAGGCGGTTCTCCACCGAGCCGTCGTTCTCGCGGAAGCCGAGCAGCACATCGTTGTTGGCCCGCGCCGCGATGATGCCGTTGCGGGGATGAATCTCCAGGTCACGCCAGATCGTCTGCCCGCCGGTGGGCTCCAGCACGGGCCCGTTGGTGATGAACCCGCCCTGCCCGTCCGAGACGCTCGTGGCGATGTACGCCGTGTCGAGCGCATCGAGCGTGTCGGGCTTGTACCCCGCCGGGCCGAACTTCGAGTTCTGGATCGTAAAGTCGAGCACCGCGACCGCGGGCCCGTCCGGCTCGCCGTTGCCGGTCAGGTCGATGCCGTCTGGCGTGCCGTCGCCGTTGATGTCCGGCCCCAGGTCCCACGACGGGCCAGAGACGCCGCGGAACTGGTTCGGCAGGTTGTTCAGGTCGGGGGCGAGCAGGATCGGGTTCAGCTGCGTGTCCACATCGAACAGCAGCGTGTTGGCGATCGGCCCGGCCGAGCCGCGATCAACAGAGACCAAGAGCCCCAGCCCGGGGCGGTAGTTCAGCCCCGTGACACCGCGCGACTGGGTCACCTGCCCGAAGCCGGTGCCCGCGGGGAAGTCCGCGTCGGGCATCCCGCGGAACGCGCGATCGCCCAGCACATCCTCGACCTTCACCACGCGGACATTCGTCACGGCCGGGTTGTTGTTAAACCCGCCGACGAACAGGTGCGTGCCGGTGCTGTTGGTCACCAGCTCGATCGCCGAGATGTTGTTGCCGACAAACAGCGGGTTCGTCGGGTCGGCGGCGACCGGGTCGAGGTTCTGGGTGTTGATGAGCCTGAATGCGGGCCCGGCGCTCGCCGAGGCCGCGATGCCGCAGACAAGTCCGATCGTCCCAGCGGTAAGAATCGTTCGACGCGTGATCATTCGAGAATCTCCCTGTGTGAGCGGCGGGCGAAACACCCGCCGCGGCGGCCCCTGAGGCCGCTCCTCCGGAAGATTCTATAATGATTCGTCTCCCGCGCAAACCCTGATAAAACACAAATCTTCGGGCCGGTAACCCGCGCCCCCCTCCAAACGCCTCAGACCCGCCCCGCCGGGCGGCTGGTCGGCTGGGCGTGCATCCGACGCACCGCCTCGCGCATCTGCTCCCGCAGCCGCTTGGCCTCATCGGTCCGCTCCTGGCCCGGGTTAGGGCTCTCAAACAGGGACGCGTAGGCGAACAGCGCGTGCCGCCGCCCCTCGCCGGAAAACTCCATCTGTGCAATCGTCCGCTGCGGGCTCTTGTGCTGGTAGACGCCCAGCCCGGCGACCACGCGCGAGGCGTCCCGCCCCGTCTGGCGGCGCCACGACCGCAGGTCGCTCATGAACCGCTCGTCGTCCTCGGTGTAGATCATCGGCGTCACTTTGTCGACCAGCCCGTCGTTCAGCCAGCGGACGCCCTCCTGCATGTACCGCTCACGCCCGATCTCCGGCAGACGCCAGACCGCCGCTGTCAGCTCGACGCCCGGCCTGGCCCGCTGCGTCTCGCGCCGGATGCGTCGGACGAGGTCGGTGATCCGCGTGGCGATCCACTCAGAGCGGGCGTCGAGGTCCGCCTGCGAGCTGTACTCCGTCCGCCCCGTCGCAAGCTCGAACAGCCGCAGGCTCACCGGGTCGCTCGGATACACCGACTGATCCGCCATGGTGTCCGCCACGAAACGCACATAGTCGAGGTGCACCCCCGCGATGTCGTACCGGCGCACAAGGTCGCGGCAGACATCCACGATGTGGTCGTGCACCGAGTCCAGCACCGGGTTGGCGATCACATAGTGGTTGTTCAGGGGCTGGAAGTTTCCCTCCCGATCGTACAGCCTCCACTCCGGGCGCGTGTGCCACGGGTGGCGCGGGTCCGCAGGGGGCGTCGTGCCCCGCCACAAGGGCATCACATTCACCCACGCGTGCACCCGCACGCTCCGCCGCCGCCCCTCATCGACCGCCGCACGCAGCGGGTCGAAGCTGTCGGGCACGCCGTCCGGGAAGGTCCGGGCGATCTCCTCGCCCCAGGGCTCCAGGCGGCTCTGGTAGAACGCGTCGGCCTGCCCACGAACCTGCCAGAACACATCTGTGAACCCGTGCTCCGCGGCGTTCATGATCGCCCGCCTCGCATCCTCCTCCGTCCGGAAGTCCCAACGCGTCACCCAGAGCGCCGTGAACCGGTCCGTGTCCGCCGGCCGCCGGGCAGTCTGGCAACCCGTCAGGGGCAGCAGCACAGCCAGGAACAGAACGGTCAGAATCGCCTTGTGCATCGGGTTGGCCATCGAGATCTCCGGCGAGAGGGTGTGCGTGGAACGATTGTTGCGGGTCGGGCGACGCCGGTCATGCCTCGCGCGTTGACCACAAGTCGATTAACACGATTCAATCGGGACGCCCGCGAACCGCCGGGCGGAGCGAGGCCGACTTACCGCTGCGGCTGCTCCATCAACTCTTGCTCGTTCTGGCGCAGGTACTCCACCAGAACCCGCGTGTCTTCCTCGTCGATCACCCCGTCGCGGTTGATGTCGATCGGGTTCTTCGCCTGCTCGTGCAGGTCCTCGATGTCGACCACGCCGTCGCGGTTCACATCGAGGTCCGGCTCGACAGGCTCCGTCAGCCCCGCGTGGAGGATCAAGAGGTCCTGGTAGTCGACCACCCCGTCCCCGTTCAGGTCGTGCAGGTTCAGCGGGCGGTTCGGGTCCGGCGGCCCGATCACATGCGGCGGCGTGAAGTTCGAGGTCAGAAAGTCGATCGCCTTCTGCCCGATCACGCCGTCCTCCCCGTAGCGGTACTCAAGCAGCAACCGCTCGAAGATCACCAGGTCCTTCTCGTCGATCACCCCGTCGTTGTTCAGGTCCATGTGCCTGTTCTGGTTGTTGCGGGGCACCGGCTCGCCCTGGAAGACGCTGAAGAAAAACTCGCGGTCCCGAGCATCGATCACGCCGTCACGGTTAAAGTCGCCGACCTGCGGCATCGCGTTCTGATCGATCCAGTTCCGCAAACTGGTCCGCATCGAGGGGTTGGCCATCAGCGTGTTGGCGTCGAACAGGATGAAGTCCTCGATGCCCTGGTTCCGCGCCGTCGAGAGCTGCTGCGAGATCGAGGGGCGCGTGGTGTTGGTGAGGATCGCCAGCCCGGCCACAACGCGCGTGTTTCCCGCGAGATTCCGCGTCGTTTGCAGGTCGTTTCGGATGCCGGTCGTCGAGGTCGCGTACGCCATCGGCACGATGTAGTCGACATACCCGCCGGCCGTCCACGCCGGCCACTCCTGCATCTTCACGAGCTGGCTCGAGCTGGTCGTCGCCTGCGCGAAGACCGCCGCGGAGAACCGCACCTGCGGGTCGACATCCCCGATCGCGTCGAACATCACCCGCGCCGCCTCCGAGACCCCGTCGCGCCGCCACTGCACGAAGTTGCTCCACTGCGGGTCGGTCGGACGCCGGGCGGTCAGCAGAGGATCGGACCCGAACTCGTTCTGGAACTCGCTGCGCGACCACGCGTCGTAGCTGTACGGCGCAGGGAACCCGTCGCCCGGGTTGTTGTCCAGCGGAAACCTGTGGTAGTCGCTCTGGATCCCCGCCAGCCCCGGATACGCCGCGAGCTCGGCGACGAGGTCCGCCAGCTTCCCCTGCACCCCGGGGTGCCCGAGGTTCACGAACACCTGCCCGGGGATATCCCCGATGTTGGTGTCGCTGTAGACATCGACCACCTTCCACTCCGGATGCTCGTTGAGGATGTAGTTGCCTGTGCCCGAGAACGACCAATAGGCCGACTCGATCCACGCGTGCACCCGCACCCCGTGCCTGGACCCCACGCGGATCGCCTCCTCGAGGTAGTCGAACGAGAAGCGGTCGCGGAAGACCTCCGAGCGGTGGGTCGTCAGCCCCCAGTAGAAAGTCTCGAGGTAGATGTCCGTAATCCCCGCCTCGGCCATCGTCGAGGCGATCGTCTCGAACTGCGGCATCGTCCCCGGCGGACGCAGCCACACCCCGCGGATCGGGCGTTCCGTCCGGTCGAACAGCGGCTGGGCGGAGGCCTCCCCTCCCAGCGGGCCGGGCTGGAGCAGCAGGGCGGCCAGCAGAACAAACAGCGGTGCGAGGCCAATGCTCCCGCGCGGCGTCTGAGCGGTCTTCATGGATTCTTCTATAACGATTTTCGCTCCGCCGGGCAAGCCCGCCCAGCGCCGGAAAGCCGTTCCGGTGTCTTGCTGACCGACCAAGCGGGCCGGAGCCGAGTCCGATAGATTCTCTGCACTCCGGCACAGCCCCCAAACCTCGGCGGCGACGGACGACCAGAGGAGCACCGATCATGCCTTCGTTTTACAAGGGCGAGAAGTCATTCACCACACTCGCAGCGGACGACAAGGCGTGGCTGATCGAACTTCGCGACATGAAGCTCCACGATGTCCTCGCGCTGAAGAACTCCAGCAAAGGCAACCGCAACCCCCGGCCCTGGGCCAAGCACCATGTCTCCGACCCCCTCACCTGCAAGCGCGCGGTCAGACCGGTCCAGTGTCTCGAAATCGACTGCAATGACAGCGGCACCTACCTGACCTGCCGCTTCATCCGGCGCGACGCCGGACCGGGCGCCGTCACCTGGTTCTTCGCAGAGCACAAGCAGAGCAAGGCCAACGCCTACAACTTCAACTACCGCAAGATCGCGGGCACACCCGCGTCCTGGTCCGTCTGACAATGCGTCAGCGTGACCCCGGCCTCGGGCGCAGCGTGTCCTGACGCCGGTCGATCAGCAGCTCGACCGCCCGCCACCCCTTCGCATCGCCCTCGACCAGCAGCGAAGCGTCGACCGAGTCCGGGTCGACGCTCGCCCTGAGCATGTTCCCCGTCACGGAATCGGTCTGCAGCGCCCCGTCGGGCAGGTACGACCACCTCTCCCCGTCGTGTGCGATCGCCCGATAGCGGGCCTCGGGCACGCGTGGCGTGGTCCACCGCCCGTCCTCGAAGACCATCGCGATCGAAGGACGGCGCCACCCCCGGGGCAGGTCAGGCCGCCTCGCGGGGCCCAGTTCCGACACCCCGTAGAGCTCTGTGATCTCATCGGGGTACTCGTCCAGCACGCCGCGGCTGAACCACCAGACATGCCCGCCCCCGCCCGTCGAACGCACCAGATCGATCTTCCGCTCCAGATCGGCCCAGGGCACCGGGTCGGGGCGGCTGCCTGTCGTCAAAACCCCCGCGATCAGCTGCGAAACCCGCGCCTCGCCAGAGGTCATCAGCTCCGTCTGCGAGACCCAGGTCTGCTCGAACGCGCCAAAGTCGTACCGGTAGCACTGGGGGATGTACTCGTCCCACAACCCTTCCTCCGCCCACTGCGGCCAATTCAGGCAGTAGTTCTCGTACACCCACGGGTACGGCGCCGGGCTCACCGACACGATCAGCCCCGGCCTCGCCTCGCGCAGCTCCGCGACGAACTGACGCGCGTATTCGGTGATCTTTTCCGACCGCCACGCGATCCAGTCCGGGTCGGTGTGGTCCTCGGGGGGCGCTGCGCCCCCGTGCTCGTTGCGGTACACCGCGACGGTGTAGTCGTCGTACCCCATCGTGACATAAGGCCAGACGATCCGGTCGTCGAGCTGCACACCGTCGAGGTCGTACCGGTCGACCGCCTCCAGCACGATGTCCAGCAGGAACCGGCGCGTCTCGGGGTGCAGGGGGTTGAGCCACACAAACCCGTTGGGCGCGACCTCGTTGCCCTCGATGTCGCGGCTCAGCCAATCCGGACGGATCTTTCTCAGGTGGTTGTCGGTGTCTTTGTGCGCCGCCATGAACCCGTACTCGAACCACGCGATGTACGCCAGCCCGTTGCGGTGCGCCTCGATCAGCGTCTCTTCGAGCAGGTCGCGGGCGGGCACGGGCTTGTCGGGGTCGGAGGGGTCCTGCTTGGCCAGGTCCGGCCGCCGATCGACCCCGATCAGGTCTTCGAGCACCTGGGAGGGGTACTGGGTGTACCCGTTCTTCCAGGTCTCGACATAGACCGAGTTGAGCCCGATCTCGCGGAGGCGACGCATCGTCTCGGCCGTCCGTCCGGGCGAGGCGATGTGGTCGTTGGCGGTTGTCGTGAGCCAGGTCCCCCGGACCTCCGGCGCAGCAGGAGGCGGGGAGGCAGCACCCGCCGGCAGCGTCGCCAGGGCGGCCCCAAGCAGGGCGTAGAGCAGGTTCTTGACGGCAGGCTCGGCTCGGTGACGCATCGGTCTACCCTTACTTTCGAAATATCGACCCGAAGACGCGACCGGGCGGCGTGCGCCGGACGCGCAAGCGGGTCATCGTAACGACGCCCGGAGCATCGCAGCATGGTGGCGACCAGCACTTTCAGGATCGGGATCATCGGCGCCGGCGGGATCGCCGGGGCGCACGTCGCCTCCGCGACCGAGACCGGGGGCGCCGTCGAGGTCGTCGCCGTCGCCGACCCCATCGAGGCCAGCCGCGAAAAGCTCGCCAGCCAAACCGGCGCCGAAGGCTTTCAGGACGCCGGCGCCCTGATCGACCGGGCGAAGGACCTCGGCCTCGGCGGCGTTGTCGTTTGCACGCCCCCCAGCGCCCGCCTCGACATCGTCGAGCGCACGCTCAAAGCCGGCCTGCCCGTCCTTTGCGAGAAACCCCTCGCCCACACCCTCGCCGACGCGAAGAAGCTCGCCGCGATCGCCGCGGCATACCCCCAAACCCCCGCGTTTGTCGCCTATTGCCACCGATTCGCCCCGGCCGTCACCGAGATCGCCAGGCAGATCGAAAGCGGGCGTCTCGGGACGGTCACCCGTTTCGAGAATGTCTTTGCCTGCGATCTTCCGGGCCACAAAGACAAGTGGTTCAGCGACCAGGCCCTCGCCGGCGGCGGCGCCTTCATCGACATGGGCTCGCACTCGGTCGACCTCCTCGCGTTCTTGCTCGGGCGGGGCGAGATCGTCGGCGCGGTCACCGATCGCGCCTGGCCCGGTCGCGCCGAGACCTCCGCCACCGTCCTGCTGAAAGTGCCCTCGCCGGTCCGCCCCAACATCGGCGAGGGTGTCGCGGCGGTCATCGAGAGCGGGTGGGCCGAGACCAGCCGCTTCACGCTGACCGTTGTTGGCACAAAGGGTCTGCTCCACTACGACTACGAGAAGCCGACCGAGCTGGTCTTCAAGGACCTGGTCGGGCAGGCCGAGGTTTCGCCGATCGAGAGCCATGGTGTCCGGTTCCGGCTGCAGCTTGAGGCGTTCGCCCGGGCGGCGACGGGCGGGGACTCGGGGAGCCTGGCGAGCGTTGCCGACGGAATTCATGCGGCGGAAGTGGTTGACGGGGCGGGCGGATCCAGTAATCTTCTATAAGAATACCGGCGAGCCATCCGCCCCGCGTCTGTAGCCGGGGCCCGGGCAGCCCGGGCGATCGGTATCTGTACGCTTCGGGCCCAGCCCGACGGAGGCAGCCATGACGCAGACCGCCAGCCAGCACGAACGGGCGATCCACGCTTCGGGGTCGGGGTCGGGGGGAGTCGAGCGTGTGCCCGTGGTGGTGCATTCCTCGTCGGGGGCGGCCAGCCGCGCTGTGGCGAGGGAGATCGCCGATCTGATCCGCCAGAAGGCGGCCAAGGGCGAACGGGCGGTGCTCGGGCTGGCGACGGGCTCGACCCCCCAAGGCGTCTACGAAGAGCTCGTCCGCCTGCATCACGAGGAGGGGCTGAGCTTCGCCAATGTGGTGAGCTTCAACCTCGACGAGTACTGGCCGATGTCGCCCGACGGGCTGCAGAGCTACCGGCGCTTCATGCGCGAGTATCTCTTCGACCATGTCGACATCGACCCCGCCAACGCGCACGTGCCCGACGGGACGCTCGATCGGTCCGAGGTCGCGTCGTACTGCGCCGAGTACGAGCGGAGGATCCGCGAGGCGGGGGGGATCGACCTGCAGATCCTCGGCGTGGGGCGCACGGGGCACATCGGCTTCAACGAGCCGGGTTCGAGCAAGGAGAGCCGCACGCGCCTGATCACGCTCGACAAGGTCACGCGGATGGACGCGGCCAGTGACTTCTTCGGCGAGTGGAATGTCACGCGCCAGGCGATCACGATGGGCGTCGGCACGATCCTCGACGCCCGGCGCGTGATCCTGATCGCCTTCGGCGAGCACAAGGCGCCGATCGTGCGTCGCGCGGTCGAGGGTGAGATCACCGGATCGGTCGCGGCTTCGTTCCTCCAGGAACACGCCGACGCGAGGTTCGTGCTCGACCCGGCCGCGGGGGCCGAGCTGACGCGGATCAAGACGCCCTGGCTGCTCGGGCCGATCGCCGACGCGGGGCTGCGGTGGGACCCCGCTCTGACCAAGCGGGCGACGATGTGGCTCGCCGAGACCGTTGAGAAGCCGATCCTCAAGCTCACCGACGAGGACTACAACGAGCACGGCCTGCAGGAACTGCTCTCGGAGCGCGGGGGCGCTTACGGTATCAACATCGATGTCTTTAAGAGCCTCGGAAAGACCATCACCGGCTGGCCCGGGGGCAAGCCCGGGAGACCGAAGTTCGTCGCCGGCAAGGGCGTCGACGACAGCAACGGGGAGGACATCTTCCCCAAGCGCGTCGTCGTCTTCAGCCCGCACCCCGACGACGATGTGATCTCGATGGGCGGCACCTTCATCCGCCTGTGCGACCAGGGGCACGAGGTGCATGTCGCCTACCAGACCTCGGGCAACATCGCCGTCTTCGACGACGAGGCGGAGCGCCACGCGGACTTCGTGCAGGAGTTCTGCTCGGCGCTGGGCTTCGGGCAGGAGGACGCCCACAAGATCGCCGGCGATGTCCGCGCGTTCATCAGGAAGAAGAGCCCGGGCGAGGTCGACAGCCCCGAGCTGCAGCAGATCAAGACGATGATCCGCAGGACCGAGGCGCGGGCCGCGGCCAAGTACTCGGGGGTCGATCCCTCGCGCATCCACTTCCTCGACATGCCCTTCTACGAGACGGGGCGGGTCAAGAAGAAGCCGTTGAGCGAAGAGGATGTCCGGATCGTGATAGACCTTCTGCGGGAGGTGAAGCCGCATCAGATCTACTGCGCCGGCGACCTTTCGGACCCGCACGGGACGCACCGCGTCTGCCTCGCGGCGATCACCACAGCGCTGCACCGCCTCAAAGACGAGGCGTGGATGCAGGACTGCGTGGTCTGGCTCTACCGCGGCGCGTGGCAGGAGTGGGCGCCGCACGAGATCGAGATGGCCGTGCCGCTGAGCCCCGAGGAGGTCGAGCGCAAGAGGATCGCGATCTTCAAGCACGAGAGCCAGAAGGACAAGGCGCTCTTCCCGGGCCCCAACGACCCCCGCGAGTTCTGGGAGCGGGCCGAGGACCGCAACCGGCACACCGCCGAGCAGTTCGACCGCCTCGGCCTGCCCGAGTACCAGGCAATCGAGGGGTTCGTCCAGTGGCGCCCGAGCGCCGAGGACGGGGCGCTGGTCGAGCTCAAGTGACGGTGGAGCTCAAGAAAAGAGCGCTAGGGTGTAGGGTTCGGGACGCGGGGGAGCGGGTCGCAAGCCGGAGGTGGTGATGAACGGGCGTCTGGGTGTGTGTTCTTGGTCGCTGCAGCCCGCCTCCCCAGCGGACCTGGCCTGGAAGGTCTCGAAGGTCGGCGTGCAGTGGGTGCAGCTCGCGCTGGACCCGATCAGCCACGCCGATTGGGACGAAGAAGAGACAGTCGGCGCTCTGAAGGAAGCCAAGATCGGGATCGTCTCGGGCATGATCGGCTTTCCCGGTGAGGACTACTCGACGCTCGAAACGATCCGCCAGACCGGCGGCGTCCGCCCCGACGCGGACTGGGAGCAGAACCTCAAGCGCGTGCGCACGAACGCGGCGCTCGCCGAGCAACTGGGCCTGCAGCTGGTGACGCTGCACGCAGGGTTCCTGCCGCACGAGAAAGATGATCCTGAGCGACCCAAGATGCTCGACCGCCTCCGGGCCGTCGCCGACGCGTTTGAGGACCGCGGCGTCGCGGTCGGACTTGAGACCGGGCAGGAATCGGCGACCACGCTCTTGGAAGTCTTGGGCGAGCTGGACCGCCCGAGTGTCGGCGTGAACTTCGACCCCGCGAACATGGCGCTCTACGGGATGGGCGACCCGGTCGAGGCGCTGCGCTTGTTGCTCGATCGTGTCGTGCAGGTGCACATCAAGGACGCGAGGCCGACGCGGGCGCCTGGCGAGTGGGGGACGGAGGTCACCGTCGGCGAGGGCGTGGTCGATTGGAAGGCGTTTTTCAATGTGCTGCGCTCGCACGGGCGGAGCCTCGACATGCTGATCGAGCGCGAGGCGGGGGACGACCGCGTCGGCGACGCGATCACCGCCCGCGAATTGGTCGAGAGGCACTTGCCGGGGCTCGGCGATGGCTGAACCGATCGGCGTCGGCGTCGTCGGCCTGGGGTTCATGGGTCGGACGCACCTGAACGCGTACAACAGCGCGGCCGAGTCTGGCCTGCCCTGCCGCGTCGTCGCGGTCTGTTCGAGCGATCCGGCGCAGCTCGACCCGACGCGCGAGGCGGGGGGCAACATCGACTCGGGCGCCGAGGGCCCGCTCTTCGATCCCGAACAGGTCGCCTGCTACACCGATTACGGCGCGATGCTCGCCGACGATCGCGTCGGGCTGGTCAGCGTCTGCACGCCGACGCCGACGCATGTCGATCTGGCGATCCGGGCTTTGCAGGCCGGCAATCATGTGCTGGTCGAAAAGCCGGTGGCGGTCAGCCTGCGCGAGGTCGAGCGGCTGGAGAAAGCCGCAAGCGAAGCGGGCACGCTCTGCGTGCCGGCGATGTGCGTGCGTGCGTGGCCCGCATGGGCGTGGCTGAAGGACCGGGTCTCCGACGGCTCGCTCGGCGAACTGCGGTCGCTCTCGATCCGGCGGCTGGGCACGCGGCCGGGGTGGTCGTCCTTCTACGCCGATCCCGACGCGAGCGGCGGGGCGCTCGTCGATCTGCACATCCACGACACTGACTTTGTGTTCTGGCTGCTGGGGACGCCGCAGAGCGTCTCGTCGGCTGGGACGATCGACCATGTGACGACGCAGTACCGCTACGAGGGCGGCCCCGCGCATGTCGTCGCTGAAGGCGCGTGGGACCACCACGAGGGGTTCCCGTTCGTGATGCGGTACACGGCGGTCTTCGACGAAGCGACGGCCGACTGCCAGCTCGGGCGCGATCCGGAGCTTTGTCTCTATCGCGCGGGCGAGGCCGAGGCCGAGGCGGTCGGGCTCGAACCGATCACCGGCTGGGACGGACAGATCCGCAGGCTCATCGGGGCGATCGCAGAGGGCGGGGACACGTCGGCGTCCATGGGTGAGGCGGCGGCGGTCATGCGCGTGATCGAAGCAGAACGACAGAGCCTCGCCGAAGGCGGCGCGGTGCGAGTTTGAAGAAAGAACCCCGCGGCTCGGCGAGCCGCGCCACCAGAGAGAGCAACCCCGGCGACCGGCCGGCCCGAAGGAGTGCGTACAGATGAAGCTTGGCGCCATCGGCATCGATTCCAGCCACCTGCCCGAGTTTTCCCGCAGGATCAAGGAGCTGCACGACAAAGGCGAGACCCCGTGCCTCGTCACCTCGTTTTACGACCCGGGCGACCACGACTGGCCCAACCCCGACGATGTCGCCAAGTGGCGGTCGACCACGCTGGAGTTGGGCGCCAAGCAGGCCGGCTCGATGGACGAGCTGCTCGGCTCGGTCGACGGCGTGCTCGTCCTCGCGGTCAACGGCAACCGGCACGCCGAACTCGCGACGCCCGCCCTGGAGAAGGGACTGCCCGCGTTCATCGACAAGCCACTGACCTGCGACTTTCAGCAGGCGAAGAAGCTGCTCGAGAGCAGCCGCAAGGGCGGTGCGCGGGTATTCAGTTCTTCCAGCCTTCGCTTCGCGGCCGAGCTCGAACAGATCGACCGCGAGTCGCTGGGCGACCTGGTCGCGATCGACGCCTCGGGCCCGGGCGAGCTGAACCCCTCGATGCCCGGGCTGTTTCATTACGGGTGCCACACCGTCGAGATGATCGATCAGATCTGGGGTCCGGGGGCGGGGCGGGTCAGCGCGATCGAGACGCCCGACCGTCACCTCGTCGACATCGAGTACCGCGACGGCCGCTACGCCCGCCTGCGTCTGGAGCGCAAGGGCGCCTGGGACTTCAACGCGACCCTGCACGGGACCAAGGGCGTGCACCAGTTCCGCGTTGACTTCGGGCCGGTCTACGGCCGCTTCGTCGGGACGATGGCAAAGTTCTTCGAGGGTGGCGAGCCACCGGCGAGCCTCCGCGACATCGTCGAGACCATCGGCGTGCTTGAAGCGGGCAACGCCTCGGCGGCCAAGGACGGGGCGTGGGTTGAGGTGCCCGAGGTCGCCTGAGGGCCTCGCTTTGCGCGTTTTTTCACCGCCGCGGGCTTGAAGAGGCCAGAAAAAGGGAACTGGTCGGGTAAATTCGTGGCGGAAAGGGGTTGACGCGGGGGCGGCGGTCCGCGATGCTGTCACGGAAGAGCTTATAGAAGTTTCACAGTCTTCTGCCCCCCAGAGCCCCCAGCGGCACCCGGAGCAACACGACCGATGGCCCGAAGCACGCCCAGCATGACCCGAAGATTCCTGACCGTTCTGGCGGTCGGGGTCGGCTTGGTCGGCTCGGCGCTCGCTTCGGCCTCGCCGGTCCGGGTCGAGCCTTATGAAAGTATTTCCGACGACGGCCCGGTGCGGGGGCTCCTCGCCTGGGTCGATCTGTCAGCTCCGGGCGTTGAAGTTGTCGTGACCGGTCCGGCCGAGGACCTGAGCCACGAGCGGGCGAAGGCGGTGCTCACTCCGACGGACGCCTGGCTCGACGAGCACGGGCTGACGCTGGCGGTGAACGCGAACTTCTTTGCGTGGCTCGGCGATCGGTCGGCGCCGCGGGCCGAGGCCGACCTGATCGGGCTCAGCGTTTCGGACGGCAAGGAGATCTCGCCTGAGCGGTCGTTCGGCGGGCGCGCCGACCCGGTGCTCTTCGTCGATGCCGAGGGACGGGCGCACATCGGCTACGGCACGGGATCGTCCGAGCCGGTGCACGCCGTGGCGGGGATCGGGGGCTCGCCCAACGACTCGACGCCCGGCACGCTCTTGGTCGAGGCGGGGGAGAACACCGGCGCGACGGCGCGCGTGCAGCCTTCGGTCCGCCACCCGAGGACCGCGGCGGGCGTGAGCGAAGACGGCAGGACGCTCATGCTGGCGGTGATCGACGGGCGCCGGCCGGAGTGGAGCATCGGGGCGACGCTGCCGGAACTCGCGGAGATCATGATCGGGATGGGGGCGCACGCCGCGCTGAATCTCGACGGCGGGGGATCGACCTCGTTTGTGTACATCGACGGGCAAGGAGAGAGGCTCGTCAACCGTCCCAGCGACGGGCGGATGCGCGCGGTGGCCAACCACCTCGGCGTGCGTGTGGAGCGCGAAGGGAATCGCGAGACAGAAGAGAGTGATCCGGCCGCGTCGGCCGGTGTTGGTGCGATTCCCGAGCGCTGTGGAGGCCCGGGTTTCGTGGGGAACCGTTCGGTTTCTTTGGTTTGTGAGGAGAGACAGTCATGAAGAATGTGTGTGTGCTTGTTGCGTCGGCCGGCCTTGCGGGCGCGGCCATGGGTCAGCTCCAGCTCCAGCTGGTCAACTCGATCGATCTGCTCGATACGCAGGACCCGACCTCGTCGGCGTTCATCGGGTCGAACCCGTCGGCCGTCGCGTGGGACGGGACGGACATGTTTGTCGCCGGCTGGAACAACGGGCGTGGCGACGGGACCGAGCACGGCATCGTCCGCATCGCCGACGCGGCCAACAGCTCGGCGCTGGGCACGGCCTTCGGGCAGCGCCCGACCCTGAACTTCCGCGGGTACCTGAGCGTCGATGTTCGCAATGGTCAGGTCGCCGCGGCGTTCGAGAACGGCGCCAACGACCCGCAGGGTCTGGCGATCTACAACGGCGCGACGGGCGCTTTGGTCAATTCCCGTGAATCTCGTCCGATCTTCGCCAACTGGGATCCCGCGGTCGCCGGTGGCGACGCCGTCTCGTGGTCGGAGTTCGGCTCGGGCCGTCTGCGTGTCAGCGAGGGCGGCAACCTCAACAACCTGATCTACGACGGGACCAACGGGCCGGTGATCTTCGGCGGCAGCACCATCTGGCGCGGCCAGGACATCGACGATTCGGGCAATATCGCGGTCGGCGACGGCGACGGCAACATCAACTACTTCGCCCGCACCGGCCCGAACTCGACGGCCGCGGCGGTCACCCTCGCCACGACCTCGGGCGCGCTCGCCCCCTTCACTGGTAACGGGATCAACCCCGCGATCCTCAACACCTCCTTCGGCGACTTCGTGATGTACAACGACCGGGGTGTCGCCGGCCCGACCCTCGGCTCGGCGATCAAGGCGGTCGACCTGAACGGCGACGCCCAGACGATCGAGTTCGTCGGCCTGAGCGACGCTCTCGCCTCGTCGACGGGGTGGTACGACTTCGACTACGACAGCGCCACCGGCACCCTGGCGGTTGTGGATTTCTCCAACCGCCTCGCCTGGGTGTTCAATGTGGTTCCCGCCCCGTCCTCGGCGATGGCGCTGGGTCTGGCGGGCCTCGTCGCTCTGCGCCGCCGGCGCTGAGCCTCGGAACGAGCTAAATTGCTCTCCCGCTCCGTAATTGGGGCGGGAGGGATTGGTGACCATGCCAGACGCCGTGATTCTCCAGCCAGTCGAGCCCGAGCCCGGGCAGCCCCTGTACACGACGGTGCGCGACGCGGTGCGCGCCGCGATCGACAGGGGCGAGTTCGCCGCGGGCCAGCAGCTCCCCTCCACCAAGGCGATCAGCGAGCAGATGAGTGTCTCGCTGGTCACGGTGCACCGGGCGCTGCAGGAGCTTGTCGCCGCGGGTGTGCTCCAGCGGGGGCAGGGGCGCGGGACCTTCGTCCACGAGCAGTACGGGCGGAGGTACAGCACCGGGCACCGCCTCGGGCTGGTCTTCCACGCCGAGAGCTCGCTGGCCGACCTGTACCACTCGGCGATCCTGGAGGGGGTCCGGCAGGGGTCCGAAGAGCACGGGGTGGACCTGGTGCTGCTGCGGTTCGGGGAGGACTGGCGCAACGAGTGCCAGGGCTACCTCTATGTGAACCCGTTCCAGGAGCAGCTCGCCAAATCCCCGAGGTTCAGCGCCGGGGCGCGCGGGGCGCCGATGGTGGTGGTGGGGGCCTCGTTCGGCGCCGACGAGGTGTGCGTGATCGACACCGACAACAACGACATCGGGGCGCGGGCGGCCGACCACCTGGCCGACCTGGGCCATCGGCGGGTCGGCTTCCTCGGCGGGTCGCTGAAGATCAGCAACAACGCGGACCGTTGGGACGGTTTTCGCGAGCGTTGCCTCAGGCGGGGCGTCGAGCTGCACGACGAGCACACGCTGATCGTTGAGGACTGGCGCCTCGATCAGCAGGGGCGAAAGAAGCTCGCCCGGATACTCGAAGAGCGCGGGCGTCCCACGGCGGTCTTCGCCGGCGGGTACCACCTGGCGCTGGACATCTACGCGATCGCCAGCGAGATCGGGCTCTCGATCCCGCGCGAGCTGTCGGTGATCGGGGTCGACGACCCGCCCAGCGCCGCGCACCTGTCACCGCCGATGACCACCTTCCGACAGCCCCTGATCGAGCTGGGGCGTGCGGCGGTCGGGGCGCTGTTCGACATGATCGAGGGCGACGGGCCCGCGCGGCCCGGCGAGAAACGAACGGTGCTGCGCACCGAGTTGATGGCCCGTGGATCGTGCGGCCCGCCGCCGGTCTCGGCCTCCAAAGAACACAAGGGAGTCACGCCATGATCGCATCGGGCGACGGCGCGTGCGGCACACGCCGCAATGGTTTCACGCTGATCGAACTGCTGGTCGTGATCGCCATCATCGCGGTGCTGATCGGGATCCTGCTGCCCTCGCTCGCGGGGGCGCGAGACGCGGCGAGGAACCTGCGCTGTCAGTCCAACCAGCGACAGCTCGTTTCGTCGCTGATCCTCTACGCCAACGACCACAACGAGTACTTCCCGCCCAACTCCAACGACGGGACCGACGAGTTCGGCAACCGCGGGATCTACTGGTACGAGACGCCCCGCATCGGGCGCTACCTCAACCAGATCAAGGGCAACGACGGCGCGGGCAACCAGACCATTACCGAGACCATCGGCGGGGGCGTCATGGTCTGCCCGAATGTCTCGGGCAACATCGGTCGCGCCTACACGATGAACCACTGGGCCAGCGCGTTCACCACCGTCGACAGCCGGGGCAGGCCGATCACCCCGCCCGGACGGAACCTCCAGAGCCCGGCTTCCTCGTTCCAGACCGGGCGCGGGTTCAAGGCCGACGCGATGTTCGCCAGCCGCCTGCTGCTGGTCGCCGAGGCGTGGGTGCTCATCCAGTCCCAGCCCAGCGATCCCGAGTCGCCCTGGTTCACTTTCGCGCAGGTCGGTTCGCAGGGCCTGCCCGGGCAGCGGTTCGGCGGGGGCAGCGGCGTTAGCGGCGTGCTCGCGGGCGAGGCGGCGTTCCAGCCCTTCGGCGGCACCCGCTCGCCCGAGGCCGAGCCCGTCGGCGCACCCGACAGCTACATCCCTTACTACAGACACCCCCGCGACCGCGCCAGTTTCTTCAAGCTCAATGGCAACGCCAACCTCGGCTTCGCCGACGGGCATGTCGCCAGCCACAACGGGCGAGATCTATTCGACCCCAACACCGGCAAGAGCACCTATCAGGTCCTCTGGTCGGAGATCGACGAACGGATCGAGCGCTGAGCACGATGGCCCGTCAAGGCCGCACATCCGTCCTCGCGTTGGTTTGCGCTCTCGTGTGCGGGATCCTCTGCGCGCCGGGCTGCGGGCGTGACGACGGCAAGACCGAGCTTGAGCTCTGGACGCTCGCGCTCCGCCCCGCCTTCAACGAGTACATGGCCGAACGCATCGAGGCGTTCGAGCGTGAGCACCCCGGCGTCCGCGTCCGCTGGGTCGATCTGCCCTTCGAGGCGGTCGACCGCAAGCTCATCGCGACGGCCGCCGCCGGACGAGCCCCCGATGTTGTCAACATGAGCGACCGGAGCTTCGCCCGCTTCGCCGCGGCGGGCGCCTTCGCGGACCTGGAAGGCCTGCTGCCCGGCGACCCGACAGAGGTGTATCTGGAAGGGGCGCTGCGGATCGGCCGCATCGAGGGCCGCCTGCTCGCGCTGCCCTGGTACCTCACGACACAGACGCTCCTGGTCAACACCGACCTGCTCGCCCGGGGCGGGCTGACGCCTGAGACCCTGGGCGAAGACTGGGCGACACTCCGCGAGCAGGCCGGGCCGTTTCGCGAGACGACGGGCCGATTCCTCTTCTCGATCCCGCTCGGGCACGAGTCGGACATCGCGATGATGATGCTCCAGGAGGGCCTGCCCCTGCTGCGCGTCGACGCTGGCGGGCGTCTGGAGCCGGCGCTGACCGATCCCGAGGCCGTCGCGTTCGTTGCAGACTGGATCGAGGCGTACCGCAGAGGCGACCTGCCCCGCCAGTCCGCGACCGACGGGCACGCCCACCTCATCGAGATGTTCCAGACCGGGCGTCTCGCGGCGATCAATACCGGCGCGAACTTCCTCGGACGCATCCAGACAGAGGCCCCCAGCGTCTTTGAGGTCACGGAGGTCAAGCCCGCGGTCACCGGCTCGCTCGGGCGGGCCCACATCGCAACGATGGTCGTCAGCGTGACCAACGCCTCGAAGCATCCCGAACTCGCGGCCGCCCTCGCCTGGCATCTGACCGGGCCCGAGAGCCAGCTCGCACTCTGCCGCAAGGCGACGGTCTTGCCAAGCACGCCCGAGGTGCTCGACGACCCGCTCTTCGATCCCCCCGCCGAGGCGGAGGGGGCGCAGGCGCGGATCGCGCTGGCCCGGTCGCTCGCGGCCGAAGAGCTGCGCCACGCCGTCGCGTTCACGCCCTCGCTGGAGACCTGGCCCGACCTCCGACGCACGCTGGAAGACCAGATCAAGCGGGCGATGCTCGACGGCGTGCCGGTCGCCGAGGCGATGGCCCGCGCCGACGATCGCTGGCGACGCATCCTCCGCGACGCGGACGAGAAGCGCCAGAGAGAAGGCTCGCCCCCAGCCTCGATCGACGCGATCCCCAATCCCGGCCCCCGCGCGGGGATCGCGGGAGGCAGTCAGTGAGCGCGCCCGTCGGTTCAACGGCGGGGGGGCTAGCGCAGGCCACCTCGCCCGTCCGGCGCCGTTTTTCGCTGCGCCCCGGATCGCTGACGCCCTACCTCTTCATGCTGCCTGCGCTCGTGGTGCTCGGGGTCTTCTTTGTCGGCGCGTTCCTGCAGGTGGTCTACTACTCGTTCACCACCTACACCGCGTTCTCGCCCCCAGAGTTCGTCGGGCTGGACAACTACAAGCGCGTCCTCGCCGACGATCGCTTCTGGTGGTGCCTGCTCAACAGCTTCATCTACCTTCTCGTCACGCCGGCGCTGATCCTGCTGAGCCTCGCCGCGGCGTTGATCGTCCGCAGCAGCATCCGTACCGGACGCTGGCTCCGCCTGCTCTTCTTCCTGCCGGTCGTGACGCCGACGATCGTCGCGGCCGTCGCTTGGCGACTGCTCTTCGAAGACCAGGGCCTGATCAACAGCATCATCGCCCTCGCCGGCCTCGACCCGATCGGCTGGCTGACCCAGCGCCCCTGGACGCTCATCACGGCCATGACCGTCACGCTCTGGAAGGGCTTCGGCTTCTACATGATGATCTTCATCGCCGGCCTGCTGGCGGTGCCCAAGGAGCTCGAAGAGGCCTGTGCGCTCGACGGGGCCGGGCCTGTGCGTTCGTTCTTCGCGGTCGTGTTGCCCACGATCTGGCCGGTCGTCGTGCTGGTGGGCATCATCAGTTCCATCTCGGCCCTCAAGGTCTTCGACGAACTGTTCATCACCATCAAGGGCACGCCGATCGAGCACCAAACAGTCGTCCCGCTGGTCTACGAGGTCGCGTTCGTGCAGGGCACGGGCGACTTCGGGCTCGCCTGCGCGATGGGGCTGGTGCTCTTTGTGATCATCCTGGTGTTCAGTGTGATCAACCTGCGCCTGACGGGCGCTGTGAAGGGGGGACGCCCGTGAGCCGCACGCCCCCTTGGCTCGTCGCCCTCCGCATCGTTTGCGCCCTTGCGTTGGTGGCGCTGGCGATCGTCCCGGCGATCTGGCTGGCGATGATCGCGGTCCAGCCCGCCGACGCCGACCTCCGCTCCGTCGGGGGCGGCTTCACGCTGAACAACTTCCGCGGCGCCTGGGCCGAGGGCGGCCTCGCCTCGGCCACGCTCAACAGCGTGCTCGTCACCTTCTCCCGCGCCGGGCTCAATGTGCTCCTCGCGGCCCTCGCGGCCTACCCCCTCGCCCGGATGAGCTTCCGCGGGCGCGACATCTGCTTCGTCCTCATCCTCGCGACGACGATGATCCCCGAGCAGGTCATCGTCGTCCCCCTCTTCCGCATCGTCGCGGGGATGGGGATGTTCGACACGCTGGCGGCGCTCGTCGTGCCCTTCGGCGTCTCGGCGTTCGGGATCTTCCTCTGCCGCCAGGCGTTCTTGCAGGTGCCATGGGAACTGGAAGAGGCGGCGCGCATCGACGGCGCCGGGCCCTTGCGCACCTGGTGGAATGTCATGATCCCGCTCTCAGCCCCGACGCTCGCAACGCTCGCGCTCTTCAGCATCATCGCGGCGTGGTCCGACCTGCTCTGGCCGCTTGTCGTGCTCAACAGCCCCGAAAAGTACACCCTGCCGTTGGCGATCAACGAGCTGCTGGGCCAGTTCGCCACCAACCCGCGCTACGCGTACGCGGGCAGCGTGCTGGCGCTGGTGCCGATCGTCGTCTTCTTCCTCGCGATGGAACGCTGGCTCAAGCCGAGCCTGTTTGCCGGGGCGGTGAAGGGATGAAAACCGAGGTGCTGATCGTCGGTGGCGGGGCGGGAGGCGTCGCGGCGGCGCTCGCCTGCGCGCGCGCCGGCGTCAAGTGCGTCGTGACCGAGCCTCACCAATGGGTCGGCGGGCAGTTCACCTCCCAGGGCGTCCCGCCAGATGAAAACCGATGGGTCGAGTCGTTCGGCGCGTCGCGTCTGTACGCCGAGCTGCGGCGTCACGTCCGGCGCTGGTACAGTGACAACCGTTCGCTGACGCCCGAGGCTTCGGCGAACGAAACACTCAACCCCGGCGGCGGATGGGTCAGCCGCCTGTGCGCCGAGCCCCGCGTCTTCCACGGTGTCATGCGCGAGATGCTCGCCGAGCACGCGGGCTCCATCACGGTGCTGATCGGGCTGGAGCCGATCGGCGCAGACGCCGACCGCGGGCGCGTCCGCTCGGTTACTTTCCGCAATCGTTCGGACTATTCGGAACGGACCATCGAAGCGCCGATCGTCATCGACGCGACAGAAACCGGCGACCTGCTCGAACTCGCCTCGATCCCCTTTGCGCTCGGGGGCGAGTCGCGCCGCGTCTTCGGCGAGCTGCACGCCCCGGAAACCACGCCCACGGGCGATGAGACCGACCCCTTCGACCAGCAGGGGTTTTCCCACTGCTTCGCGATCGAGCACCGCCCGGGCGAGGACTGCACGATTCCCGAGCCGGACGCGTACCGCCGTTGGCGAGACTTCACGCCCCAGATGCGCGAGGGCGAAACGCCCTGGACTGGACCGCTCTTCTCGTGGACCGTCCCGAGCCACAACGACGCGGGCCGGCTCGATCTGCCGTTGGTCCCTTGGCCCGACGAGCCGAAAGCGGGCGAACTCGAACTCTGGCGCTACCGGCGCATTGTCGACCGGTCGATCCACTTCGCCGGGCCCGACCGCGGCATGGGCCCTCCCCCGCCGGAGGTCTCGCTGATCAACTGCGTGCAGATGGACTACTGGGGTTCGGCTCTGCTCAAGCCATCGGGCGGGAGCGACCCGCAAGCCGCACGCGAGGCGCGTGAGCAGGCCCGCTCGTTCCTCTACTGGATGCAGACCGAAGCGCCGCGCCACGACGGGGGCAATGGCTACCCGGGGCTGCGCCTGCGAGGCGACGAGCTCGGCACCGACGACGGCTTCGCCATGGCCCCCTACATCCGCGAGCCGCGCCGCCTCAAGGCCATGCTCGTGATGCATGAGGGACACATCGGCACAAAGCAAAGGTCCGAGTCGGGCGCCGCGGCCGGTGTCGATGCCGAGTCGGCTCTTGAAAACCCGTGGGGCGTCGGCGAGCTCTTTGCAGACAGCGTCGCGATCGGCCACTACCCGATCGATCTGCATCCTTCGTGCTCGGGGCGTCAGTCGGTGTATGTCGCGTGCTCGCCTTTCCGTGTGCCGCTGCGATCGCTTGTGCCTGTGGGGGGCGGGAATCTGGTCTCGGGGGGCAAGTGTCTGGGGGTGAGCCATGTCGTCAACGGCGCGACGCGGACGCACGCCTGCGAGTGGATGATCGGGGAAGCCGCGGGAACGCTCGCGGCGTGGTGCGTGCTCGAAAACCGCACGCCCGCCGACGCGTGCGACCTGGGCGTGCGCACCGCGGAGGTGCAGCGGATGCTGATCGCCGGCGGCATGCCGCTGGCCTGGCCCTGGGAGCGGGGCGAGTCTGTGTTCCGCCCCTAAGCCTGTGCAGCCCGCTCAGCCCGTCTTCAGCCGCGAACGACTTTCAGCGTCACGATCTGGAACGGCTTGATCATGAAGCTCGTCTCGTCGCCGTCGTGCTGGAGGTGGTCGACGGGGGAGGGTCGGTCGAGCAGGTCGACCCCCTCGACCTCCGATGCGGGGATGTTCCACTCGATCTTGCAGGGCTGTTCCAGGCCCTCGGTCTCGACGAGGCGCAGGCGGAGCGTGCCGTCGGGCAATCCGGTCGCTGCGGCGACCTCGACGCTGACGGCCTGAATCGAGAAGGGCGCCCACGACGCGCCGCTCAACCTGTACGGCGAGTTATCCAGAAAGTCTTGCATCGGTCTGGCGAACCGCTCGGCGACCCGCGTTGTGGGTGCGCTGCCGTCGTGCAGCCAAAGCCCGGTTCGGAAGACGTACTCGCCCCGGTCGGCGTTGGGGTCGGGCCAGTTCGAGGCGCGGAGCAGCGTGAGGCCGAGCTCCGATCCATCGGCCGATCGTCCGAGGATCGTCCCGTCGTCGAGGAGCGTGAAGACGCGTCCGGTCTGACGCAGCTCGCTGAAGCGGTGGCCGCAGCGTTCGAACCGGGCTCTGTCGCGCGGTGTGTTGCGTGTCGCTTCATCGTTGAGCACGCCGAACTGCGTGCCGTGACGGACCGACGCGCCTTCGAGTGAGGTAGGCATCCGCACGCGGAGCACGCGGGCCGATGCCTTCCAAACGACGGTCGTTTCGATCTCCAAGATCGGTAATCCAGAGAGAAGCGTGAAACACTCGCAGACAAACGAGCCGCAGGGGAGTGTGTGCTCGAAAATCAAACCTGCCTGGGCGTTAAAGATGTGGCTAGAACACTTTGCTGGTTGATCGTTTGTCCAGATCAGTTTGTCGGTGTAGTTCTCTTCCAGCTCCCACGCGTCGTAGGTGCGAGGCCGGTCTTCGAAGTGTTCAAGGAATCGTGTCGGGCCGTCCGGGCATAGGTCGAAGCCGTATTGTTTGTTGCGGAACTCGATGATGCGCCCGCACTTGTCGAACACGACCTTGACCAGCTCGTTCTCGATCTCACGCGCGTCATGATCGAGCCGGACGGTTCTGGTTCTCGCCTTCTCCGTGGGCGCAAAGGCCGAAAGCGGCGGAGGGGCCTTCCGATCGAGCACGCACGCCTGACTCGCGGGGCAGAAGTAAGCTCGTTCGGCGCCGACCTTCGCGGCCCACGCCGGCGCATGTTCATCGATGATCGTCTCCGCCCCGTCGAGCACCGCTTCGAGATCATCCATCGCCCGTTCGTTCACCTGCGCGATCGACGAACCGGGCAGGATGTCGTGGAACTGGTTGAGCAGCAGCATCTTCCACAGCTTGTCCAGCCGGGCGTGCAGCCGCTTGGCGTCTTGCTGCTCCAGCGGCTCGGGTCCAAAGAACACGACGAGTTCTGCGAGGCGCAGCGAATCCTCGCACGCCCGATTGAACCATTTAATCTCGCGCTGGCTCGTCAGCGTGCCGCGGTGGTACTCAAGGTCGAGCTCGCCCCGCCAGACCGGCAGCGCCCGCCCCGTGTTTTCGATCGCCTCGGCGTGGTCGTGCAGGTCTTTGCAAAGCTCCCGGGCTGTGCCGAACCTCACGCGGGGCAGGCCTTCGCACGCCGCCGCGAGTCGGGCGTTGCCGAGCATCTCCTCGGTCGGCCCGCCGCCCCCGTCGCCAAAGCCGAACGGCTGCAGCCAGAGGTCCGCGGCGCCGTCGAGCTGCTCTGCCGCTCTCGCCTCGCCCTTGCGCAGCTCCTTGGGCGAGAGCGTTGAGTTGTAATCGCCCCCGGGCGTCACGTGCGCCAGCACACCATGCCCGCCGAGCCCGACCCAGCGGAAGGTGGTGTGCGGGAACTCCGTCGTGTCGTTCCAGTGCAGCTTGTTGGTGATGAAGGTGTCCAGCCCGCCGAGCTTCATGATCTGCGGCAAGCACGCCGCAAATCCGAAGGTGTCGGGCAGGTACAGGTGGCGCTGCCCGCCCATCTCGCCGAACCGGTCCGTCCAGTACGCGATACCGTGCTGGAGCTGGCGGATCAGCGATTCGCCGCTGGGGGCGTTGGTGTCCGGCTCGACCCACATGCCCCCGCCCGGCTCCCATCGACCTTCCCTGAGGCGCCGGGCGATCTGCGAAAACAGCTCCGGCGAGTCCTCCTCGACCCACGCGTAGTGCTGCGCCTGCGAGCAGAGGAAGCAGAACGCCCGGTCGACTTCCATCAGGCGCAGCACATTGCTGAAGGAACGCAGGCACTTGCGCCGGCTCTCTTCGAGCGTCCAGAGCCAGGCCGTGTCGATGTGCGCGTGCCCGACCGCGACGCACTCGGTCGCCGAGGGCGATGCACCGCGCGACAGCGCGGATTCGATGTGAGCGGCGGCGTCACCGGCGCCCGAGGCGATGTCGGTGTCGTCGAGCGTCGTCACCGCCTCACGCAACGCGCGGCAGAGCTCTCCAGCCCTCGGCGTCCGCTCGGGCAACTCCTTCAGCAGCGCGATCGCAAAGCCGAACGCCCGCGACAGGCGCAGCACGCCCTCGTCGAGCAGCGCCAGCTCCGAAACCTCCAGCCTCCCCGGTTCGCGGTCCGTCCAGCGCGCCTTCGTCTCGGCGGTGTCCCAGTCAAAGACGCTCGCGCCCCACGGATGCACGCAGACCGATTCGACCAGGGCGCTGACCGGCTTTCCGGGCGAAACGCCTTCAAGGCGCACGCGATCGCGGTTCACATCCACGCCCTGCACGGGCCTGCCGTCGAGATAGACCAGCCCCTCCGTCCCCGTGCTGAAGCGCAGCACCACCGTCCGCCCGGTTCCCGCGTCGAACCGCTCGGGCACGACGCCTTCGAGCCTGAACCAGCAGGTCCGCCACGCCGGGCCCCAGCGCCAGCCCGGCTCGACGGGCTCAAAGTCAAACCTCTCGGCATCCGCCGGCGATGGAGAACCCTCGCACAGATGTGCCCCAACCCGCAACGGCTCGCGGTCGGCGTACACCGCGGGCGAGATCACCTCACGCAGGTACGCCTCGAAGCGCCCGATCCAGCGTTGCAGTTCGGTGGGGGGTGTCATGATGCTGTGCTCAACGCCCGCCCCGCACATAGCGGGCGCCCTCGCGGGCCCGATCAGAGACGATCGCCCGCGCCCCCTCGACCACGCGGTCCCAGTCGAACGCCGGGCCCGGATCGATCTTGCCCCGCGTGATGTGATAATGACCGATCAGGCCACCGAAGCTGTCGTACTCCTCCTGCGTCAGCTCGCGCGTCCCCTGCGAGCCGTCGCTCTCGCGCGGGTAGTCGAGCTCGATCCCCGGCAGCGCCAGGTGCAGCGCCGCGGTGAGCTTGATGAGCGACTCGTACTGCTCGTCGGTCAGGTCGTATTGATGCAGCGTGGTCCCGTGGATCTCGCCGCTGACCGGCTCGGGGCGCGAGGGCCTGCCCACAAACCCCGGCGTGCGCACGCCCCCGTCGCCGAGCGAACCCGGGATCGTGATCCGAGTGCCCTCTTCGTCACGCGCGTACCACTGGCGGAGGGTGCGGTCGTCGGGGTCGCGGTACGCGCCCATGTTGGCGATCTCGATGCCCACCGAGCGGTCGTTGGCCGTGCCCGCGTGCCACGCCCGTTCCTGCACATCCAGCGTCTGGTAGATCGTCCCGTCGATATCCAGCATGAAGTGCACCGACAGCCCCCGCAGATCGTGCAGCACACGGAAGCACCGGCGGCTGACGCCGCAGACATCGTAATGGATCACGAACTGATCGACATGCGTGCGCACATCGTCGAGCGTCCAGTTGCCGTGCCGGGTGCGTTCCTGGTCCTCGGGGCTCATGCCGACGCGGCGCGTGCTGTAGCGGTTGGGCGACCGCAGCACCGAGCTCGACTCCGCCCACGACGCCTGGTCGAGCGGGACGAACCGACGCTCCACCCGGTACGCGTCGTACCCCCCGGGGTCGAACCAGAGCACCACCGGCGCCCCGGTGTGGAACATCCGCCCGGCGACCATGATCTCATCGCCCACCCGCGGCGCCGGGTCGCCGATCCGCGGCCCCGCCTCGACCGCCCGCTGCTGCGGGGCGCACCCCACGCCAATCAGGCAGACCATCGCGAGCATCAGGATCGATCGGGCGGTATTGCAGAGCATCGGGTCGCCTTCTGGGGGCTCGGGTCTCGGAATTCCGGGCGGCATTGTGCGCCCGCCGCTCCGGGCGTGCGCGGGGGTGTCGTGAAGAGGGGGGGTCGCGAATCTTATAGAACAATGTATACTGGCGGCCGCCATCCCGCCCGACCCCACGGAACCGCCCCGCATGGACGACTTTTCGTACACCAACGGACGCCTTCACGCCGAGGGCGTGCCCGTCGACAAGATCGCCTCAAAGGTCGGGACACCGACATTCGTCTACTCGTCGGCCACCCTCCTCGGGCACTACCGGAGGCTGGCCGAAGCCTTCGCCCCGGTGGACCCGGCGATCTGCTTTGCCGTTAAATCCTGCGGCAACCCCGAGATCTGCCGCCTCGTCGCTGGGGCGGGCGCCGGGTTCGATGTCGTGTCGGTGGGGGAGCTCGAACGCGTCTGGCTATCGGGGGCGCCGATGTCGGGGGTCGTCTTCGCGGGGGTCGGCAAACGCCGCGATGAGATGCTCGCCGCCTTAGACGGACGCTACAGCCCGCTGGCCAAGAGCGGCGTGAAGGTGAACGGGTTGGGGCCGGAGGGGCGCGGCCCGATCGGCCTGTTCAATGTCGAGAGCGAGCAGGAGCTGGAGGTGCTCGAAGACGCCGCGAGGGAGGTGGGCGTCGTCGCTTCGGCGACCCTCCGCGTCAACCCGGATGTCGACGCCAGGACCCACAGGCACACCACCACCGGCAAGCGGGAGAACAAGTTCGGGATCGACCTTGCGCGAGCCCCCGCGGCCTTCGACCGCTTCGGCGACTCGCCCCACCTCAACCTCCGCGGGCTGCACATGCACCTGGGCTCGCCGATCTACTCGCCCGACCCCTACACCGAGGCCCTCGAACGCATCCTCGTCCGGATCGACGAGATCGAGCGCAACGGCCACCGGGTCGACCGCCTGAACATCGGGGGCGGGATCGGGGCGGACTACGAGACGGGCTCGACGCCCTCGTACGCCTCGTACGCCGAACGCATCGTCCCGATGCTGCTGCCCCTCGTCGGGCGTGGCGTGAAGATCCTGATGGAGCCCGGTCGCACGCTGATCGCCAACGCGGGCGTGCTGCTCGTGCGCGTCGAGTATGTCAAGGAAACCTCGGGCGGGCGCTTCGTCGTCTGCGACGCGGGGATGAACGCGTTGATCCGCCCCGCGCTCTACGACGCGTTCCACTTCGTCTGGCCCGTCCGCGTCGGCGAGGGGCAGGCGCCAACCCGGCGAAGCAAGAAGCCCGAAGGCCCGGGCCTCGTTCCGTCGCATGTCGTCGGCCCGGTCTGCGAATCGGCCGACGCGTTCATCCGAGACTGGCCGATGCCGCCTGTCGAACGAGGCGATCTGCTTGCGGTCTTCAGCGCCGGGGCCTACGGCATGTCCATGGCGAGCACCTACAACGACCACCCCCTCCCCGCCGAGGTGCTCGTCGATAAAGACAGTTGGCGCACGATCCGAGCCCGCCAGAGCGTCGCGGCGATGCTCCTCGGACCCGAGGCCTGCGGGCCGCAACCCGCCGAGGCAACGGCGTGAACGAGGTACCGGTCCAGCACGACACGGGCGAAGCCCGCCTTCGCCCGCCCGCCCTCGGCGAGTCCCCCCGCCTCGCCTCGCTCGACGCCTTCAGGGGCCTGGTGATCGCCACGATGCTCCTGGTCAATGTCACCTGGGACAAGAGCGTCTTTCCCCAGCAGATGTTCCACCTCGGCTGGAACGACGGTAACCACGGCGCGACGGTGACGGACCTTGTGTTCCCGTGGTTCCTGTTCATTGTCGGCGTGGCGATCCCGTTCTCGATGCACTCGGGCCGGGGGCAGAGCCGCACGCCGACGGAGCGGGTGCTCATCGCCTTCAAGCGCGGGCTGGTGCTCTATTTGCTGGGGATCCTGATCTGGATGGCGACGATCGCCAACCGGGGCGATCCGATCGGCTGGCGGGCCTTCCTGCACTGGGACATCCTGCCGCTGATCGGCGCTGGGTACATCCTCGGCGTCGTGTTCTACCAGTCGCCGGTCGCGGTCCGCGTCGCGTTCATCGTGATCGTGCTGTTGGCCAAGTGGGCGATCCTGCGCTTCATCCCGCACCCGCCGACCGGCGAAATCGTCTGGACGCAGCAGGAGAGCGTGCACCGCTGGCTGAACGCGCAGCTCGGCTGGTTCGGCGGGTTCCAGCAGGCGCTGCCGGCCGCTGCGACCGTCCTGCTCGGCGCCTTCGCAGGCGATCTCCTGCGCAAGGGCGGGCGATCGATCTCTACGGCCGGGCGGCTGATCGCCTTCGGCCTGTTCTTCTGGGGCGCAAGCTGGCTCTGGCAATTCCAACCATGGACCGGCCTGCGCGAGAGCGCGCCCGGCCTCGCCTCGTTCATCGACCGCGTCCGCCTGCCCTACAGCAAGGACTACTTCACCTCGTCGTATGTGCTGCTGGCCGCGGGCACGGGCGCCTGCCTGCTGGGCGTGATGTACGCGCTCGTCGATGTGTGGCGGGTCACCAAGTGCCGCTGGATGCAGATCTTCGGCCTCAACGCCATCGCGCTCTACTTCACTGTCGAGATGCTCTGGCGGCTGGTCTTCACCCGCTGGCAGATCGTCCATCCCAACGGGCACGCGGGCTCGCTGATCGGTGGCGTCTTGGCGTGGCTGAGAGAGTGGGGGGCGAACCTCTCGGTGCACCTGCTCTCGAGGCCGCTGGGCGACACCGAGCGGGCCAGGCTCATCGGCGACCACGCCGGGGCGTGGGCCCACGCGATTGGGTACATGCTGCTTTGCTGGTGCTTCGTCTGGTGGCTGCACCGGCGGAAGATCTACCTGAAGGTCTGAGCGGGTAAGGTGTGCTGCGTGCGACGCGATGCGAGCTCTATCCCGCTCTTGCCCAGACCGAGGTCGATCAGACCGCTCGGAGGGAGCGTGACGCTCGACCTGCCGTTGCGGGCGCCGATCGATTCCGAAGGAAACGCACTCGCGGCCGGGCTGCCGACCTCGCTCATCGCAACGCACGGCCGAGGCGACATCCAAATCTGTGGCACTGGCGGCTCTTTCGCCAGTGGTTCGAGCCCGGTATCCGAGAGATCGAGTAGCCACGGGCGAGACGCCCGTGCCACAAGCGGGGGTAGTGGGCACAGGTCGGAGACCCGTGCCACCCGATCCGCCAGCCGATCCCCCGAGGCCTACACCCTCCGCATCGACCCGCACGGCGTCTCCATCGACGCACCGACCGACGCGGGCGTCCGCAACGCCCTCCGCACGCTCGCGCAGATCCTCCGTGCCGTCGGCCCCGAGGTCCCGTGCGTCGAGATCGAGGACGCGCCGGCCTTTGCCGTCCGCGGCGTCATGCTCGATGTCTCACGCTGCCGCGTCCCGACGATGCGAGAGCTCTTCGACTCGGTCGACCTGCTCGCCTCGCTGAAGATCAACCACCTCCAGCTCTACACCGAGCACGCCTTCGCCTACTCGTGGGCGCCGGAGGTCTGGGCGGGCGTCTCGCCGATGACGCCCGAGGAGGTGCGCCGCCACGACGCGCACTGCAAGAGCCGCGGCGTCGAGCTCGCGGCAAACCAGAACTGCTTCGGCCACCTCAAGCCATGGCTGGTGCACAAACGATTCGCCCCGCTCGCCGAGACGCACGGGGACTGGTCGTTCGCGGGCGTGCCGCGCTCGGGACCGTTCAGCCTCTGCCCGATCGACCCGGGCTCGATTCGGTTCGTCGAGAAGATGCTTGACGACCTCTTGCCCTGCTTCTCGTCGTCGCTCGTGAACATCGGGTGCGACGAGACCTACGACATCGGTCAGGGCCGCTCGAGAGAAGCGGTCGATCGCGAGGGCAAGGCGGAGGTCTACGCGAGGTTCGTCGCGCAGGTCTGCAAGCTGGCGACCGATCGCGGGCGACGCCCGGCGTTCTGGGCCGACATCGCGGCCGAGCACCCGCGCGTGCTCGACCTCCTTCCCAAAGAGGCGATCGCCCTGGTCTGGAACTACGAGCCCGACGCGGACTTTGCCGGCCCGCTGCGCGAGGCGCGAGCCCGCGGCATGGAGGGCTGGGTCTGCCCGGGCACGAGCTCGTGGCGGTCGATCACCGGGCGGGCGAGCGAGCGCCGGGCGAACCTGCACGCCGCGGCGGCGCAGGGGCTCGACGCGGGCGCGAGCGGCTGCCTCATCACCGACTGGGGCGACACGGGGCACCACCAGGTCTGGCCGGTGGCGCTGCGTGCGATCGCGCAGGGCGCGCAGGCCGCGTGGAGGGGCGGGCTCGACGACGATCCGCTCGAACACGAAGCGGCATCCTTGCACGCGCTCTGCGCGCCTGGAACCGCCGAGTGGCTCGACGCCTTCGGCGACGCCGATCTCGACCTCAGACAAATCTCGGGCGTCCCAGGCGACGCCGGCCCGACACGCCTGCACAACGCCTCGGCCCTCTTCAGCGTGCTCTTCCCGGCCCGCGAGGGGCTGAGGCTCGACCACGGGGCTGCGTGGCAAGCGGTGCGCGAACGCATCGAAGCGCTTCGTGAATCGATCCCCGGCAAAGCGGGCTCGTTGCTGCACGATGAGCTGTCGCACGCGTGCGATGTTGCGAGCTTCGCGGCGGATCTCGCGATTGCACGGGAGAGCCGGAACACGGGCGGGCAAGCCGCCAGCGCCACAGCACGCTTGCTCAGGCACATCATGCACGACCACGCCCGCCTCTGGCGGATCCGAAGCCGCGAGGGCGGGCTCGCCGAAAGCCTCGGCCACTACCGGCGTCTGCTGGGGGAGGTCTCCGCGTGAGCGCCCGCACCGTCCTCGGCTTCATGTCCGGCACCAGCCTCGACGGGCTGGACGGCTCGATCGTGCGCATCGAGGGTTCCGGCCTGACCATGCGGGCGTCGTTCGTTCGGGGCGCGAGCGTCGGTCTCGGTTCGTGCGCCGAGCCGCTGCGCAGGCTTGCGCATGGCGAAGCGATGACCGCCCGGTCGATCGTCCAGGCCCTGCACGACTTCTCGCGCCTGCACGCCGACCTCGCGCTGCAACTGCTCGATGGGGCGCGTGCCGATCTGATCGTCGCGCACGGCCAGACGGTGCTTCACGATCCGCCCCTGAGCTGGCAGGCGATCGATCCCGCAATCATCGCCAGCGCGACGGGGTCGCCTGTGCTGACCGACCTGCGCGGGGCCGATCTCGCCTCGGGCGGGCAGGGGGCGCCGATCACGCCGTTGGCCGACTTTGTTTTCTTCGCCGACGAGTCGCCGCTGGCGGTGCTCAACCTCGGTGGCTTCGCCAACGCGACGCTGCTCGGATCCCGGGCTTCGGGCGTGCAAAGCATCGAGGGCTTCGACATCTGCGCCTGCAACCAGGTGCTCGACGCGGCGGCGAGGGCCGCGCTTGAACGCCCGTTCGACGAAGGCGGCGCCGAAGCCCTGAAGGGCGCGGCCGATCCGGAAGCGTTGCGAGATCTCGCCGCACTGCTGGAGGGCCAGAGCCGCGCCGGTCGGTCGCTCGGCAGCAGCGACGAAGCCTCGCATTGGGTCGAGCGATGGAAGGGCGGGCTCTCGCCGAGCGATCTGTGCGCGACGGCCGCCGAAGCGGTGGGGGGCGCCGTCGCGTCGAGGTTGGCGGGGTGCACGCGTCTGCTGCTGGCGGGCGGCGGCTCGCGCAACTGCGCCCTCGTCGCCGCCATCAGCAAGCGACTGGCCGGAGCGACCATCGGCCCGACAGACAGCGCCGGACTCCCCGCGACCTATCGTGAAGCGGCGGCGATGGCGGTGCTGGGCGCGCTCTCCGTCGACGGCGTACCGATCACGCTGACGAGGGTCACCGGCTCGCCGCTGCCGCCGCTTGCGGGCTCGCTCACCCCCGCCCCGTCGCGCCCCGCCGGAGCCTCAGCATGACCGACGATCCGGCACAGCGCACACCGAGAGAGGCTCCCGGGTCGATCCCGCCCGACCGCGCCCATGTCCTCGCCGAGCAGCGCAACGAACGCACCCGCTCGCTGCACACGATGTCCGTCGACGAGATCGCCCGCGCTATCCACGATGAAGACCGACGCATGCTCGACGCGTTCGAGCTCGCGTTGCCCGAGCTCACGGCCCTGATCGAAGCCGCAGAGCCCGGCTTTGCCGCCGGCGGCAGGCTCATCTACCTCGGCGCCGGCACCTCCGGCCGCCTCGGCGTGCTGGACGCTTCTGAAGCGCCGCCGACTTTTCAGGTCGAGCCCGGACGGATCGTCGGCATCATCGCCGGGGGCGACGCGGCCCTCCGACGCTCCAGCGAGCACAAGGAAGACGAGCCCGAGGGCGCCCTCCCCGAACTGCAAGCCCTCGCCCTGACGCCGAGCGACACGGTGATCGGATTGGCCGCCGGGGGCACCACCCCCTTCGTCCGCGGCGCGATGGCCATCGCCAAACGCGTCTGCCCCAACTGTCTCACGGCGATGCTCTCCTGCTCACCTACAGAAAAACCCCCGGGCTGCGACAGGCTCGTCGTCATCCCTACCGGCCCCGAGGTGCTCACCGGCTCGACTCGCATGAAGGCGGGCACCGCCACCAAGCTCGCCCTCAACATGATCAGCACCACGCTCATGGTCCGTTCCGGACGCGTCTATCAGAATCTCATGGTCGATTTGCGGGCCAGCAACGACAAGCTTCGCGACCGGGCGGCGCGCATCGTCGCCGAGCTCACAGGCCTCGACCGCCCCGGCTCGCTCGAACTGCTCGACCTCGCGGGCGGGGGCGTCAAGGCCGCGGTCGTCATGCACAGGCTCGGCGTCGATCGTGCCGACGCCGAGAAGCGCCTTTCAGCAGCCGGCGGACGCCTCGACCGCGTCATCGACCCCTGACCGGAGGTACCCTCAGTTACCATGGACGGCCAGGCGGACACACCCGGCGGCTTCGGCATCCTCGATGTTCTCGTGCTCGGGCTCTACTTCCTCGTGCTCGTCGCGACCGGCGTCTGGTTCTCGATGCGCAAGAACCGCAACACCGAGGACTACTTCCTCGGCGGTCGGAAGATGCCGGTGTGGGCCGTCGCCGTCTCGGTGCTTGCCACCAGCCTCTCGGCCGCGACCTTCATCGGCGGGCCGCAACAGGCCTACGCGGGCAACCTCACCTACCTCGCGACCAACATCGGAATGATCCTCGCGGCCCTCGTCATCGGCCTGCTCTTCATCCCCGCCTTCTACCGCCACCATGTCGCGACGGTCTACGAGCTCATCGGCAAGCGCTGCGGCCCCGCCGGCGTCGTCGCGACCTCCGGCGCCTTCCTCCTCGGGCGCATCATGGCCTCGGGCGCGAGGATCTACATCGTCGCCATCCCCGCGGCCCTGATCATGTTCGGCGCTCAGCCCGAAGAGGCGATCCCCGACAGCCACCTGTTGATGGCGATCGGCGCGCTCGTTGTCGTCGGCATCGTGTACACGCTCGTCGGGGGCGTCGCCAGCGTCATCTGGACCGATGTCGTCCAGATGCTTGTCTTCATGGTCGCGATCGGGGCGGCGGTCTTCGTCCTGTTCTCTCAGATCCCCGTGCCCGCTTCCGAGATCGTCTCGACCCTCAGGGAGGCCCGAGTCGGCGAGGAAGGGACTTCCAAGCTCACCGTCTTTGACACCCGCATGGACTGGGGCTCCAGCTTCACGCTCTGGGCCTCGATCTTCGCATTCACGCTCTGGGGCGTCGCGGCCTACGGCACCGACCAGGACATGGTCCAGCGCATGCTGACCTGCAAGACCGCCTCGCGCGGCTCGTGGTCGGTCATCAGCGCCAACATCGCCGCGATCCCGGTCGTCGGCGTCTTCATGGGCGTCGGCCTGTTGCTGTACATCTTCTACGACCGCCCCGACATCATGGGCGAGAACGCGCCGGACTACGAGGTCTTCGACTCGGCCCGCATCTTCCTCAGCTTCGTCCTGCGCGAGATGCCCGCCGGCCTGACGGGCCTCATGCTCGCGGGCCTCTTCGCAGCGGGGCTCAGCAGCCTCAACTCCGGCCTCAACTCGATGAGTTCGACCGTCGTCAACGACTTCTACAGGCGCATCGCCAGGAACAGATCCGAGAAGCACTACCTCTTCGTCGGTCGCCTCGGCGTCGTCTTCTGGGGCCTGGTGCTCGGCGGGTTCGCCGGCCTGTGCATCTACTGGCAGCGGTCTTCGGAAGAGCAGCTCATCGACTTCGCCCTCGGCGTCATGGCCTTCGCCTACGCGGGGATGGTCGCCGTCTTCCTCACCGTCATCTGCACCAAGCGGGGCAGTTCCGCATCGGTCATCGCGGCCCTCATCGTCGGCATCGGCGCGACGCTCGTGCTCCAGCCCTGGTTCGCCAATTGGGCTCTGGGAAACTTCGCCTCCGGCCTGCCCCCAGCCTTTGCAGACCCGTGGCGGACCCTCGCGACCGAGGTCGCCTTTCCTTGGCGGTTCATGATCGCCGCGGCGTTGTCCCTGATCGTCTGCCTGCTGGGCAGGGCCACCGACAACCCGGTGAGCAAATCCGCCCCAGACCGGAGCGACGAGTCGGCCCCGAAGCCCGAGGCGCCCCGACGCCGCAAAGACGAACTCCGCAGCCGCCGGGAGGACAACGAACCGACCGTCGACCTCGTCCCGCCCAAGCCGGGCTGAGCACGGGCTACACCCTCGACCGCCCGACATGGACCGCCGCCCCGATCGCCGCGAGGAATGGAGAGTCGGCGCACGACATCCTCCATCCCTTCCGCGCGACACCCGTCAGCTCCGTGCGCACAAGCCCCTCCAACTTGCCGAGCACCGGCTCAAGCAGCATCCCCACGCCGCCCAGCAGCCGGATCTCGTCGGGCGTGTAGATCGCGTGCACGATGCGGCACGCCCTCGCCATCGCACGCAGGATCGGATCCTCCCCATCCAGCCCCGCCAGCCCCTCGGCGATCCGCTCGCCGAACCTCGCCTCCAGCGCACGCAACCCGATGTGCCCCTCAAGCCCGCCCCGCCCCCCGTCGGGCCCCAGCGGCATCGGCTCGACGCCCACATCCAACTGCCCCAGGTGCCCGATCCCCCGCGCCCCGATCGTCACCGGCTCGCCCCCATCGAGCACCGCCAGCCCGACCCCGGTCCCAAGAACGATCGCCGCGAGCCGCCCGCGCGACGGGTCGACATGGTGCGAACCGATCGCCGCGGCGACCGCATCGGACAGCAGCGCGACCCTGGGCGAATACTGCGCAGCTTGCGCACCTTGCCCAAAGCAACGGCCGACGATCTCCGCTGGACGGACCCCGTTCAGGCAGGGCAGGTTGACCGAGAGCTCAACAATTGTTCCGGTCGAATCCAGACGCCCGGGCACGCAGATGCCGACCACAGCAGCCCCGCGATCGGGGTGGATTCCCGCCCCGTTCATCGCTTCGAGAACCGCCTCAGCCAGCCGCTCAAGCGAAGGACGCCGGTAGGGTGAACTCCTCCCCGTGCGCATGCCTTCGGGCCCGAGCAGGGCCGCCTTGACGCTTGTGCCGCCGATGTCGATGCCCGCGTGGATCACAAGCATTTTCCCCTTGAATCACCGGAAAGCCATCGCACGATGCGCTCCGTTGCGGGACCGAAAATCAGTGAACACCAAGAGACTTGCGATCGGGCGGGATCCGCCCCGCGGGAGCCTGCGAAGATCAGGTCGTGTCCTTGGGATTTCGTTGGATCATCGGCTGTTTATCAACGCTGGCCGTTCTTTCGATCAGCGCGACGGCATCCGGTTTGTCTGACGATTCCCAGCATCGATCTGTGCACGAGGCCCACGAGGCGGCGCGTCTCGGCGCGGCGTCGCAAGACGCCCGGATTGCCCCGGCCGAACGGGAGGCGGCCGCGACAACCGACCCGGCGGCGATCGCCGCGCCCGACGCCCCCCGTGGATCCGTTCTCAGATCGATCAACCCCGAGCCCTGCGAAATCGTCTACGGCTACCTGCCCTATTGGGTCAGCCGTCAGGGCATCCGCTGGGACCACCTCTCCCATGTCGGCATGTTCAGCCTCGGCGTCCGTTCCGACGGACGCCTGACCAACAGCGTCGGCTGGCCCTGGACCGACACCATCGCCGAGGCGCAGTCCCACGGCGTCCGCGTCGAGATCGTCATCACGCAATTCAACCCAACGACCATCCGCGAAGTGCTCGACAGCCCAGCCGCCCGCGACCGCCTGCTCGGCGAGATCGCCTGGGCCGTCTTCGTCGCGGGCGTCGACGGCGTGAACATCGACTTCGAGGGCTCGGTCTCCAACGGCTGGCCGGCGCTCATGCCCGCCTTCCTCTCGGACCTGCGAACTCGCGTGCGCACGCTCTCGCCCGATGCAACCGTCTCGATCGCGACGCCGCCTTACAACTGGGGCCACTGGAACTTCCGCGACATCGCTGCCAGCGTCGACCTCGTCTTCATCATGGGCTACGCCTTCTCCGGATCGTTCTCGACGCAGACCGGGCCGACGGCGCCCCTCGGCGGCAGCGGCATCAGCCTGACCGGCGTCTTGGACAGCCAGTACGCGCAGGCCATCGCCGACTTCCCCGAACGCATCGTGCTCGGCGTTCCCTATTACGGCGAGCGGTGGAACACCGCCAGCCCGCTGCCCAGGGCATCGGTCCAGAGCTATGTCGGTTCGATCACCTACGCCGCGTCTCGAGCGCTCGCCGAGCCGGGGTGGGGCTGGGACGCGCCGTCGAGCACGCCCTGGCATCTCGCTTCGATCTCCGGCGGCTACCGCCAGAGCTGGGCCGACGACGCCCCGAGCACGAGACTGAAGCTCGACCTGGCGCGCAGCCGCGGGATCGGGGGCGTTGGGATCTGGGCGCTCAACTACGACGCCGGGCGCAGCGAGAAGTGGGAGATGCTCGCGCAGTTCAACGCCGAAGGCTGCCCCGAGCCCTGCCCCGCGGACCTCAACGGGGACGGCGTCGTCGACGCTGACGACTTCTTCCTCTTCCTGCAGCTCTTCGCCGCAGGCGACTCGCAAGCCGACATCAACAACGACGGCGTGATCGACGCCGACGACTTTTTCGAGTATCTGTCGCTCTTTGCCACAGGCTGCGGCTGAGGGCCGGGCGGGTCAGCCCCAGTTGCCCGAGTAGACCAGATCGCCGGACAGGCCCTGGTTGAACGAGCCGGTCTTCCAGCGGTGGCGGGCCTCCTCGGCCAAGCCGAGCTTGGCGAACCACTGCTGGTTGCCCCAGAGCAGACGCATCCCGTATTTGCCGGGGTCGGGGATCGAGCGTGTTGTGATGCACTCGGTGATAAACCGCTTCATGGAGTCGCCGCCGAGGCCCGCGGGCAGCCCGGTGAACATCCCCGCGACGACCAGCGGCTTGTCGCCCATCCCATCGGCGGTCTGGACCGCCCAGTCGATGCAGACGCCCGAGCCGAGCATCACGCCCCCGTCGTTGACGATCTTCTGTCGCAGGTCCTCTCGGAGGACCGGCAGCAGTCCGTCGGTCCGGCTCTGGTACGCCTGGGTGAGCGAGTTTTTGTCGTGCGCTGTGATGTACTCGATCGCCATATCGTGACTCCTTGTGGAAGCGTCCGATCCGAGAGAGACGCGGCTGCGGTCTGTCGGCGATAAAGAAATCGGCCTGCCGAGGATTTCCCTCGGCAGGCCGCATGTTGGTCGGGACTCCGGTGGATCCTGCCGAATCAGCAGCCGGCCGCGAAGGCGTTCAGGAACTCGAAGAAGTCGTCGGCGTCGATCACGCCGTCGTTGTTGAAGTCGGCGCGCATGTCGCCGTCGGCGAAGAGCTGCAGGAAGAGGAAGAAGTCGTCCGCGTCGACGACGCCGTCGCCGTTGAGGTCGGGCGGGCAGGTCGGCGTAACACTGACCGTCTCGACCACGATCTGGCCGCCGTTGCCGAAGACATTCGCGTGCACGGCCTTGCCGGTGCCGACGACGCTTGAGCCGTCGGGGGTGATGGCGACATCGTACCCCGAGCCGGGCATGTCGATCTCACCGATGAGGTTCAGATCACGGTCGTAGACCTGGATCTCGGGATAGACGCCCATGCCGTCACCCCATGTCGCGAAGGCGAGGATCGATCCGTCGTCAGAGGCATCGGCGCCGCGCGGACCGGTCTGGCGCGAGCCGGGAGCCGGGTCGAGGATCTCGTGGTGAAGGAGCGTCCTGGTCGCAACATCCCAAACGCGGACATTCAGCGTCTCGGTCGCGCTCTCGCGCGACATCGCGCCAATGGTCGAGCCATCGCGCGAGACGGAGGTCCCGAAACCGAACCACTCGGTCGGCGGCGTGGTGAAGCTGATGATCTGCTGGTAGTCGAAGCCGTCCCACTCGTACACCTGAAGGCTGAACCCGCCGACGGCGATGATGTTGCCGTCGCCCGAAATGCGGTAGTCGACATTGCCGGCCCCGCTGCCGGTTCCCGACCAGATGAGCTGGCCGTTGGTCGCGTCCACGACTCTCGGCTGGTTGCCCAGCGAGACCATCGCCCGCGTGCCGTCGTCGTTGAGGTCGATCGCCGCGAGCGTGCCGTCGGGTTCCTCCCAAGTGGCGATTTCAGCGCCGGTCTGGGCGTTGAAGAAGACGACCCTGTTGAGCCCCACGCGCCTCGCGCCGGCGGCAACCACCGTGCCGTCACGCGAGACAGCGACCGCGTTGGCGTTCACCCCAGTCAGTTCGGGATCGAAGGTGTACGACCAGAGCGGCTGGTTGCTCGTGGAGTTGAACACCTGCAGGCGCACATCGGAGTTGCTGCGGTCAACATACGCGACCACATCGGCGCCCTTCGACGCGGCGACACCGCCCGGGCTGTTGCTCTCGCTGAACGCCTCGTACACAGGCATGCCGTTCCCGTCGGTCTCGAACGCCGCCAGGCGGTGCGAGTTGGTGCTTACGGCCCCGTAGGTGTGCGAGGGGCCCATCGCGACGGTGTTGCCGATCCCCGGGCTGGTATCGTAGAACCAACCGCCGCTGCGCAGCGTCGGCACGCCGGGCGTCGGATCCGCAGGTGTCTGCATCGGAACGGTGAAGACGCCATCGGGCGTCACAACATCGTGCACGGCGGTGGACTCAGCGGCGCTCGCGCCGGAAATCGCAAGCCCGCACGCCGCGGCAAGAACCTTGGGCATCACTCTCGATCTCATCGCTGTAACCTCTTTTTCTCGGTCGATGCCTGAACAGGCGCGACCCTGGATCTCGGCCGATGCTCCCCCGGGGTACGCACACCGGTGACCCGGCCGACGGAACTCTCGTCTCCACGCATCCACACCAACAGCGCGAATGCACCGCGTCCGCACAGCTCGCGGCTTCCGAGAAACCCCCATCGCAGACCTCACAACAGTGAAGGCCGCGAACGCTCCCGAAGGCGAACCGCCTTCCGGAACCATGACAAGGTTGTATCAGGATTCTCGGCCCTGTGCAACCCAATTCTGGGCAAGAAAAAGCCCGCCGCGAGCAGGCGACGGGCTTTGAAAGATGTGGCAGTAGGTTGGTCGGGGTGTCTCAGCAGCCCGCGGCGAACAGGGCGAGGTACTCGAAAAAGTCGTCCGCGTCGATCACACCGTCGCCGTTGATGTCGGCTCTCGTATCGCCGTCGGCGAAGAGCTGGAGGAAGAGGAAGAAGTCGTCGGCGTCGACCACGCCGTCGCCGTTCAGGTCGGCCGGGCAAGTCGGCGCGCCGGTGGTGTAGTGCAGCTCACCGACGAGCTCGCGCGAACTGAAGAAGTTCCCTCCCGTGGTGAACGGCTGCGACCGTACATCGCCGGTTGTGAGCGTGAGGTTGGCGTCGGCGTATGTCCCGTAGGGCGGCGTGCCGATGCCGAAGTAGGCGGGAGCGGCATCGCGGAAGACCAACGCAACGCCGACCTGATCGCCGGCCTGCATCTCGATCTCGGGGATATCGATGATCTCGGAGATGCCGCTGGCTTCCGGGCCCTGCATCGCGGGCGCGTTGCCCAGAAGCGTCCAGCCCGAGGGGTCGCTGCCCGGGCCGGTCGCGACCGGCCCGCCCAAGGCAGTGCCCGAGCGGACCCAGACATCGATGCTGAACGGAGCGCCGGCAGCAGCGAGGCTCGCTGTCCGCAGCGCGGTGACGGTGAGATCCTGCGAGCTCGCCTCGAGGTCGAAGAAGATGGCCCAGGTCGCCCCGCCGCCGTTGTTCTGCGGGCCCGGGTTGGCCTGAAGGATTTCGTTCGCCAACGCCGGAGCGGCGGTGAACGCGAGCGCTATCGCAAAAAGTGACTGCTTTCTCATCATCATCTCCATGAAAAAAACGCCGGTCCGGCGGGCCAGAAGGGCGTCGCGGGCGGACCGGGCCGTTACGACGAACTCAGGAGAGCGCAAAGAGACCTTCTCTCAGAGCCTCTCTCCTCATGATCCTCTACCGTAACTGCCCGAAGGCGGTCACGCAACAGAACTTTCGCGCAATCCGAAGCACAGTCGCAGCCACGAACACTCGCGGCGCTTCTCCACCCCTGCGGGCCTGCACACTCGGTGCAGAAGCCCGCTCATAGACACTCTGTGTGTACGGAATTCTCGGTATTGTGCAGCAGCGCAGCGGCAGTGAAAAAGCCCGCCGCATCGAGCGGCGGGCCTTGAAATGACGGTGAGTTGAACGGTCCGGGTCAGCAGCCCACGGCGAACGCGTTGAGGAACGCGAAGAAGTCGTCGGCGTCGATGACCCCGTCGTTGTTGAAGTCGGCACGGGGGTCGCCATCGGCGAAGAGCTGGAGGAAGAGGAAGAAGTCGTCGGCGTCGACCACGCCGTCGCCGTTCAGGTCGGCCGGGCAAGTCGGCGCGCCTGTGGTGTAGTGCAGCTCACCGACGAGCTCGCGCGAACTGAAGAAGTTCCCTCCCGGTGTGAACGGCGCCGACCGCGCGTCGCCCGTTGTGAGGGTGAGGTTGGCGTCGGCGTATGTCCCGTAGGGCGGGGAGAAGGTGCCGAAGTAGGCGGGGCCGACCTCGCGGAAGACCAGCGCCACGCCGACCTGGTCGCCGGCCTGCATCTCGATATCGGGGATATCGATGATCTCGGAGATGCCGCTGGCTTGCGGGCCCTGTGTCGCGGGGGCGTTGCCCAGGAGTGTCCAGCCCGAGGGGTCGCTGCCGGGGCCTGCCGTTGCCGGCCCGCCCAAGGCTGTGCCCGAGCGGACCCAGACATCGATGCTGAACGGAGTGCCGGCGGGGGAGAGGCTCGCAGTCCGCATCGCTGTGACGGTGAGGTCCTGTGAGCCGGCCTGGAGGTCGAAGAGGATGGCCCAGTCCGGCGCGCCGCTGTTGTTCTGCGGGCCCGGGTTGGCCTGGAGGATCTCGTTCGAAAGCGCCGGGGCGGCGGTGAACGCCAGCGCCATCGCGAAAAGTGACTGCTTTCTCATCATCATTCTCCACAAAAAACACCGGTCCGGCGGGCCAGAAGGGCCACGCGGGCGGACCGGGCCGTTACGACGGACTCAGGAGAGCGCGAAGAGGACTTCTCTCCGGACTCCTCTCCTCATGACCTTCCACCGTACCTGCCAGAAGGCCGTCACGCAACAGAACTTTCTCACAATCCGAAGCACAACCGCAGCCACGAAACACTCGCGGCATTTCTCCACTCGCGCGAGGGCTCTGCACACTCGGTGCGGAAGCCCGCTCATAGACACTCTGTGTGTACGGAATTCTCGGTGTTGTCCAGCAGCGCAGCGGCAGTGAAAAAGCCCGCCGCATGAAGCGGCGGGCCTTGAAGTGACGGTGAGTTGAACGGTCCGGGTCAGCAGCCCACGGCGAACGCGTTGAGGAACGCGAAGAAGTCGTCGGCGTCGATGACCCCGTCGTTGTTGAAGTCGGCGCGGGGATCGCCATCGGCGAAAAGCTGGAGGAAGAGGAAGAAGTCGTCGGCGTCGACCACGCCGTCGCCGTTGAGGTCGGGCGGGCAGGTCGGAGCGCCGGTGGTGTAGTGCACCTCGCCGACGAGCTCACGCGAAGTAAAGAAGCTCCCGCTCGGGCTGAACGGCTGCGACCGGGCGTCGCCGGTCGTCAGCGTCAGGTCGGCGTCGGAGTAGATGCCGTAGGGGGGGCTGCCGGTACCGAAGTAGCGGGGGCCCGCTCCGAGGAAGACAAGCGCCACGCCGATCTGGTCGCCCGCCTGCATCTCGATGTTCGGGATGTCGATGACCTCGGAGATCTCATTGGTTTCGGGGCCCTGCGTCGCGGGGGCGATGCCCAGGAGTGTCCAGCCCGAGGGATCGCTGCCAGCGCCTGCCGAGGCCGGGCCGCCCAGCGCCGTGCCCGAGCGGACCCAAACTTCGATCTCGAACGGAGCGCCCGCGGCGGCTTGGCTCGCAGTCCGCAGCGCGGTCACCGTCAGATCCTGGGTGTTGGCCTGGAGATCAAAGAACATGCCCCAGTTCGGTGAGCCGCCATTGTTCGTGGGGCCCGGGTTGGCCTGAAGAATCTCGTTCGCCAGCGTCGGGGCTGCCGTGAACGCCAACGCCATCGCGAAAATCGACTGCTTTCTCATCTTCATTCCCCTGCACAAAGACCGGTCCGGCGGGCCAGAAGGGCATCGCGAGCGGACCGGGCGGGTACACCGGATTCAGGAGAGCGCGAAGAGACCTTCCCTCCGAGCCCCTCTCCTCATGACCCTTAAAGCTACCCCTTGACGGGCGGGTACGCAACAGAACTTCCGGCACAATCCGCACTGCCCGCATACCGGACAGGGCTGGCGGGATCGAAAAGTCCTATAACTATGCGTTCTGGTCACCGGGCGAAAGACAAGACCCCCGCCGTAGCGGGGGCCTTCAAAGTGGAGCGGAGGAGATTCGAACTCCCGACCTCATCATTGCGAACGAAGCGCTCTACCAGCTGAGCTACCGCCCCTGATTGTCGCAGCGGGGCCCTTCCGGGCCCGCGGTCGTGAGTCTAGGCGGACCCTGCACGCACGCCAAGGCGACGCCGCTCCGCTCGTCGCCCCGGGCGGCCAGAGAATTTCGCTCGACCCGGCCGAACCTCGGGCCAACAATGAGAATAGATTCTCAGGTGCTCGGGTTCTCTCCGATGGGCACGCGCCGCCGGCGTTCCGGCCCTGGAGCTGATTCAAATGCGGACCTTCCTCGCGTGCATATTGATCGGGATCGCGGCGGCCTTCATCTCCGGCTGCGGCGAACGCTCCGAAACCCGTCCCGAAGGTCCGCTGCGCGTCGTGGTCACCCTGCCGCCGCTCAAGGGCCTGATCGAGCCGATGCTCCCCGAGGGCTCGGAGGTGAAGGTGCTGCTGCCCCCGGGGGCGAACCACCACGGCTGGCAGCCGACGCCGAGCGATGTCGCGAGCCTGAGCCGCGCCGACATCGTCGTGTACATCGGTCGCGGGCTCGAGCCGATCGTCGTCCGCCACCTGAACCGGCACAAGTCCCCATGGCGGCGCGATGTCTCCTTCGCCGATCTGCTCGGCATCGAGCTCGGCCACCACCATCACCACGACCACGATCACCACGACGAGTGCGACCACGGCGACGAAGACCCGCACCTCTGGCTCGACCCCGTTCTTGTCAAGCAGTTCGTCGAGAAGCTCGGCCCGATCGTGCTGGAGGCAGCCCGAGATGCAGGGCTCCAGACAGATGCCGGCGCGGCCGAGGCGCTGGCGACGCGCGTCGATGGGCTCGACGCCGAGTACCGCGATCGACTCGCGCCGCTTCAAGGCGCCGTGATCGTCACGCACCACAACGCGTGGTCCCGGATGACCGACCGGTACGGCCTCGAGGTCGCCGAGGTGCTCCGCCCCGTCGATACCGCCGAGCCCTCGGCGGGCGACATGGAGCGGGCGGCGCGGGCGGTGCGCGAGGCGGGCGTCAGGGGCGTCTTCCTTGAGCCGCAGTACAGCGGCCGGGACGCGGGCGTCATCCGGCGCGTCGCCGGCGAGGCGGGGGTCGCGGTGGGGGTGCTCGACCCGCACGGCGACGGCGACTGGTTCGCCATGATGCGCCGCAACCTCGACGAGCTCGTCCGGACCCTCGGCGGGTCAACCTAGACTCGCGCATGACCCAGGCAACGCCCGGGGCGCCGTCCGGCCCGACATCCGATGCAACCGAGCCCGCGATCGCGTTCGACCGCGTCTCGTTCCGATACCCCGGAACCGAGGCCCCGGCCGTCGAAGGCGTGACGCTCCGCGTCGAGCAGGGCGAGTTTCTGGGCGTCCTCGGGCCCAACGGGGGCGGCAAGTCCACGCTGCTCAAGCTCGTGCTCGGCCGGCTCAGGCCGACGGAGGGCTCGGTCCGGGTCCTAGGGCGTTCGCCGGCGGAGGCCGTGGCGTCGGGGCTCGTCGGCGTGGTGGCGCAGAAGTTCGGGGCGGAGCTCGCCTTCCCGATCAGCGTCCGCCAGTGCGTCGAGCTGCGTTCGACCGCGAGGCTGGCACCGTGGAGAAGACCCGACGCCAAGGCAAGGGGGCGGACCGACCGGGCGATGGAGCTCGTGGGCGTCTCGGACCTCTCGCGACGGCCGATCGGGCGACTCAGCGGCGGCCAGCTCCAGCGCGTCCTGATTGCCCGCGCGATCTCGACCGGTCCGAGCCTGCTCCTGCTCGACGAGCCGACCGTGGGCATCGATGTCGAGGGCCAGCGCCGGTTCGCGGATCTTCTGAACACCCTGCGGCGTGAGCTCGGCCTGACGATCGTGCTGGTCAGCCACGATGTGCGCTCGATTGTCGCGGGGTGCGACCGTGTTGCGTGCATCGCCCGGACCGTCCACTCGCATACTTCACCCGAAGGGCTCACGCCGGCGGTGCTGGCTGAGGTCTTCCGCCACGATGTCGCGGGGATCTTCGGCGAGGTGCATGTCGATGCGCACGACGCGGCGTCGTGCGACGACCCGAGCCATACCCACGATCACGGGCATGCGGGCGAGGGGCGCCCGTGAGGACATACGACTACCTCACCGATCCATCGCTCGGCGTGCAGTTCTCGCTGGGGCTGCTCGCGGCGGTCGCGATCGCGCTGCTCTGCGGCGTGCTCAGCGTGCTGGTCGTGCTCAAGCGCCTCGCCTTCATCGGCCAGGGCGTCAGCCACGCGGCGTTCGGGGGCGTGGGGCTCGCGATGGTCTTTGGCCTCGCCTCGACCGAGGCGGGGCTCGGGCAAGAACTGGGGATGTTCTTCGTCGTCGTGGCCTTCTGCATCGCCTCGGCGCTGGGGGTGGCGTGGCTGAGCCGCGAGGACTCGTCGCGGGCGGACACCGCGATCGGTGTCGTGCTCGCGGGGGCGATGGCGATCGGCTTCCTGCTGGCGGCACACGCGGCAAGGCGGGCGCAGGAGGCCGGCGAGCTGCCCCCGCCGTCGATCGAGACGGTGCTCTTCGGCTCGTTCCTGACCCTCGGCGGCGCCGACGCGTTGATCGCGTGGGCGTGCTGCGTCTTGATTCTCGGCGTCCTCTGGCTGGTTCGCCGCCCGATGCTGTTTGCGTCGTTCGATGAAGAGGCGGCGATCTCGGCGGGACTGCCCGTCGCGAAGCTGCGGCTGCTGTTGCTCTGCCTGCTGGCGGTCGCGATCGTTGTGACGATGCGTCTGGCCGGTGTGGTGCTCGCCACGGCGCTGCTGATCCTGCCCGGGGCCGTGGCGCTGCGTCTGAGCCTGCGCTTGTGGGCGGTGGTGGGGCTGGCGGTCGCGGTCTCGCTGGTCGGCACGATCGGCGGCGTGGTGCTGGCCTTCGAGCTGGACTGGCAGGCGGGGCCGAGCGTCGCGGTGGCGCTTTTGGCGATCTTTCTGGTCGCCGAGGGCGTGCGCGCGATCCGGCTTCGCTAGGCCGTGCGGCGGGTTTGTGCGGGCCGGATGGTCCGTATAAAAAAATCTGCACCGTCTGCCTGAAACCGGGGCTTGTGTTGACGCGGATCTTTCGGCGATACTTCACCATCGCGTCGTGCGTTTCGTGCGGCTTGCCCCGGAGAACCCGGAGGCGGCACGCGGAACACGGCGCGACGAGCGGCCAACGGCAGTGCACGGCCAGGTCGCGCGATGAGCCCCCGGCGACGGTCGGGGGAGGTACGGAGCTCGGCGCAGGGCAAACACGCCCGAGGCCGGGGAGACTCGTACAGAAGGAGGTGGTCCAGTGTTGAAATCTGATTCCGTGAGAGGGTCGCGGCGCTGACGGCGCCCGACGGGGATGCCGCAGGACGCGGCCCTCAACCCAAGGGGTTCACTGAACCCCCATCACGACGGGGCTTGAGCCCCGTGCAGGAACAAGAAATCCTGCGGCCGCCGCCGGTGACCCCGGCGGCGGTTGTTTTTTTGACCGCCTTCGATCCCGCATACGCTCACGCTCCTCTCGAACGAACCAGGAGCTCCGCCTTGTCAACCGATACCCGCGTGCTGCCCACCGACACCGGTCACGAGCCAGACATGTCGCTCGCGGGGGTGGTGACGATCGACGATGTCCGAGCCGCGGCCGACCGCATCGAGGGCGTCGCCCACCGCACGCCGGTGATGACCTCCCGCCACCTCGACAGGCTCGCGGGGTGCGAGGTTTTCCTCAAGTGCGAGAACTTCCAGCGGACCGGCTCGTTCAAGTTCCGCGGCGCGTACTGCGCGATCCAAGGGATCAGGGAGCGGGGCGAGAGCCGCGGGGCGCTGGCCTACTCCAGCGGCAACCACGCCCAGGGCGTCGCGCTCGCCGCCTCGATGCTCGGCGTCCCGGCAGTGATCCTCATGCCCGTCAACGCGCCCAGGCTCAAGCTCGAAGCGGCGAAGAACTACCTCTCCAAAGCCCCCGAAGGCAGCGAGGTCGTCACCTTCGACCCGCAGACCCAGAACCGCGAGGAACTCGGGCGCCAGATGGCCGAGGAGCGCAAGCTCGAACTCCTGCCCGGGTACGACAACCTCGATGTCATCGCCGGGCAGGGCACCGTCGCCCTCGAACTGCACGAGGAGGCCGGGCCTCTGGACAGGCTGTATGTCTGCTGCGGGGGCGGGGGGCTGATCTCTGGCTGCGCCATCGCGACGCGAGGGGTCGCCGATCGCTGCGAGGTCATCGGCGTCGAGCCCGAGCTCGGGAACGACGCGGTGCTGAGCTTCAAGACCGGGCGTCTGCACACCGTCCGCAACCCCGCGACCATCGCCGACGGCGCGCGAACACCCTACCTCGGCCGATACACCTTCCCGATGGTTAAGGCCTTCGTGCAAGACATGATGTCGGTGCAGGACGAAGAGCTTGTCGAAGCCATGCGTCTCTGTATGGAGCGGATGAAGATCGTCGTAGAGCCCACGGGCGTGCTGGCTTTGGCCGGCCTGCTGCGGCACGCACGCGAGAACCCCGCCGAGGTCGAGGGCAAAAAGATCGGCGTCACCATCAGCGGCGGCAACATCGACCTAGCCAAGATCGGCGAGTATTTCAGGGGCTAATCGCGATCAACGCGGTCCCCGTGCCACCGACCTCGGCTCGGCGAGGTCGGTGCGCTAGACGCGACTCGCCGCGACGGAAACGCAACGGCACCGACCTCTTGCAGAGGTCGGTGGCACGCTCCAGCAGCCTTCTGTGTGTGGCACTAGCGGCTCGCCCGCCAGTGTCTCTCCGCGATTGACTGATCCATGACAGAAAACACTGGCGGACAAGCCGCCAGTGCCACAGGTTTGCTGCGCCCTGCTACTTCTTCTTCCCCTTCACCGTCAGCCGCACCGGGTGGCCGAACCACGCGTTGACGCCATCGGGCCCGGGGTAGTGCTCGGCGTGGGTTTTCTCGACCTGTTCCATCCCGCTGTTGAAAGCCGCCCAGCCGCCGTCGATGTCGGGGAAGTCGGTCTTGCAGTTCTCGCACTTCTTGTCGGGCATGAATCGGATCGGGCACCAGAACGACTCGACATTGCGCAGCATCTCCGACCCCAGCGACCAGACCCCCGTCATCCAGTCGCAGTAGAGGCACCAGACCATGTCGTGCCCGACCAGGCCCTCGAACTTATGACGGCTGACACTCACCCATTCCTCGTGCTTGTACTTGGGCAGGCGCACGAGCCAGGTCAGAGGCGGGTAGACCAGGTACTGCGCGATCCGGATCATCGCAAAGAGCGGCACCGCCCACGCCGTCCACCAGACCGCCGCGTGGTTGCGCAGGGGCCCGACCGATCGGTTGATCTGCTTGACGATCCGCGGGCCCCTGACCGCCTCGCGGTGGGCCATCTCGTGCAGGACCGTCCAGACGCAGACGGTCAGCACCTGCCCGGCGACCGCCGCGACGAGCCCCCCGAGCCCGACCCAGAACCCGGCGTCGAGGGTCGATCGCACGGCCATCCACGGCCCGACAAACAGCGGCAGGACCGTGAAGTAGAAGATAAACACATCCAGCCCCGGCGCTCTGCTCAGCCACTCCGTCACGCCCTTGAACCCGAACTTGGGCAAGGCGTGCAGCAGCCCCGCGACGAGCAGCAGCGATCCGGCGACCGACAACGCGATCCAGAGGTACATCAGCATGCGCCGAGCATATCCGGCCGATCGGCCCGCCGGAAGGCAATGATCCGGTTCCGCCCGACCCGAGGACGCCCCATGCCCGAACGAGCCCCAGCGACCGAGCCCGCCCGCTGCCCCTGGTGCGGCGACGACCCGCTGTATGTCCGCTACCACGACGAGGAGTGGGGCGTCCCCTCCCGCAACGAGACCCACCTCTTCGAGATGCTCTGCCTGGAGGGCCAGCAGGCCGGCCTGAGCTGGATCACCGTGCTCAAAAAGCGCGAACGCTACCGCGAGGTCTTCTGCGGCTTCGACGCCGCGGAGCTGGCGGACCGGGGCGACGCCATTGTCAAGAGAGCGATCCACGACCCCGGCATCATCCGCCACCGCGGCAAGCTCGATGCGATCGTCACCAACGCGAGGGCGACCCTGCGCCTGCGCGAAGAGGTCGGCCCGTTGAGCGAGCACCTCTGGGCGTTTGTCGGGGGCGAGCCCGTAGTCAACCGCCTGAAATCACTCGCCGAAGCGCCGTCGGTGACCGAAGCCTCAACGCGGATGAGCAAAGACCTCAAGAAGCGAGGCTTCACCTTCGTCGGCCCGACCACCTGCTACGCCTTCATGCAGGCGGTCGGCATGGTCAACGACCACCTCGTCTCGTGCTTCAGGCATCCCGACGCGGGGTAGCGAATTGTTGCGCCCTCACTCAGGTTGACCGACCATGCGTCGGTCTACATGAAAGGCGACCACTATGGCCGGTGTGTTTCCCGCTCCGAAGGAGCGGACGATCCTTGCCACGGGCGCCGCGAGGCGCAGCCGAGCAAGCCCGTGGACAGCGATCAACAGCGATGCCGTCCTGAAGGGACGGAGGAGGACTGTTGTGCTTCGCCGCAGGAACACTCGGGTCGTGCGCGAAACCCATTCCTTCGCCCCTTCGGGGCTCGGCTGATTGTGTCGCTCTCCACGGGTTCCGCTTCACGCGATGCTGCGCATCGCGAGGCGCTCCACCCGTCGCAAGGTTCCGGCGCTCCTTCGGAGCGTCTTGAGTCACGGGGCCTCACACTTTGCTGCTGTCATCGCCCGATGAAGCGCTTGCGTCAATCATCAAACCGCAGCGAATCAACCAGCTTCGCGTTCCCGAGCAAGCTGCGCTCCGGGTCGACGCTGAGCACCAGCGCCTGACCGGTGCGCACAGCCGGGGGCGGGGCGCCCGGGCCGCCCGTCAGCGTCGCCGCGGCGAACTGCAGCTGCGGGTTGTGCCCGATCAGCGCGACCGCCCGCTCGCCCAGATGCTCGTCGAGCACATCGAGCAACGATGAAACAGGCCGATCAACACGCAGCCCTTCATCGAACACCAGCGGCACCGCCATCGAGTCCAGCAGCCTCGCCGCCGTCTGGCGCGCCCGCAGCGTCGGGCTGACAACCAGCAGCGAGGGCGGAAACTCCATCGCAGAGAGCGCCGGGCCGAGGCGCAGCGCCTGCCGCTCGCCCCGCGGCAGGAGCGGGCGGTCCTCGTCGCGCCCGGTGGGTGATTCGGGGTCGGCCTTGCCGTGACGGATGAGGTAGAGCGTCAGCACGATCGGAACCCTGTCGAAGAGGAGTGGGGCGTGTTCAGGAAGCGTCGTCGGACTGGACAAATGTGCCCGCGTCGCGGTCTTTGCGCACGCCGGGGAACCGCAGCGCCCGCCCGTGCGCCACGCACCAGACGCCCGGCCCAAGCACCCCGGCGCCGAACAGCGCCTCGGTGAGGTTCTGCAGCGCGTCGGAGCGCACCATCTCGAACGGGCGCATCGCCCCGGTCAGCACGATCGGCACGCGGGGTTCTGGGATCTCGCTGAGCAAGAGGTCGCCCGTCTGCTCCAGCGTGTCGGTCCCGTGCAGGATCACAATCCCGTCGGCCACGGCCCGCTCGGCACTGTCGGCGGCGCCCGTCGCCTTGACGACATCGACGATCCGGCGCCGGTCGGCGTCGGTGAGCATCAGGCTGTCTTTGCTCAGCAGCTCGATGATGTTGATCGAGGTCTGCTCCAGGCGCAACCGACGCAGCATCCGCCGGATGATCGAGGCGCGGTTGTCCAGAACGCCCGTGCGCTCGTCGTAGGTCTTCTCGATCGTGCCGCCGGTGGTGATGATGGTCAGGTGGCGCATGGTCTCAGTCTGCCCTGCGGTAGAAGACGGCTCTGAAGGCGTAGTACGCACGCTCTCTGACGACCGGGACATAGGTCGTCGAGGTCCCGCGCCGCCTGACCTCGGTCCGTCGCCCGTCGGCGTCTCGCCGTGTCCGGTAGGTCGCCGAATCGGTCTCGAAGACAGGCCGCAGGTCCGTGTCGAGCTCGGTGTGCAAGAGCCGCAGCCCCCAGACGACGCGGTCGGCACCGATCTCGGCGCCGAACCGACGCAGGTCGCTCTCGATCGCCGTCGTGTACCGGGCCGTCATCGACGCGTGCCCGATCACCTCGTGCCCTTGGAGCGTCTCTTCGGGCGAGAGGTCCTCGAACTCGGCCAACTCAAGCACCGGGGCCTGCCCGGTCGCACGCCCGAAGTCGCCCGTCTGCACAAACGCCTCGGGCCACGGGTTCACGGCACACCCGCCAAGAAAGACCAATAAAACGGCCAGGGCAGCACACAACGATGTCCGCAAGCCGCGGCCGGTCGCTCCGGGTCGGGATGACGAGAAGACACTCTCGGGCACGGCAGGATTCTATCCGGTTGATACCATTGCCCCGATGAACTCCGGGTCGATCCCATCACCCCTCCGCCAGGCGCACTCCAGCGTCGACGACCGCTGCGTCCCCCTGCGGGCCCGGGAGTTCGTCGACGCGCTCGCCAGGGACCAACGCGCCCTGGGCGACATGGGGCCGGAGATCAGGCGCGTCGCCGGCGCGATCGGGCTGGTCGTCACCCAGGAAGCTTCGGCCTTCGAGGAAGAGATCGACGACCTCTACGACGCCTTCAACCCCGAGTCCGACTCGCTCTCGATCGGGCGCGACGCCAAACACGGGGGCGAAGAGGCCTTCCAGGAGCTCCGCCGGCGCGGCGAGTACCTCCTCCAGCGGGCCAACTTCCACAAGCTCTCCGGCGACCAGATGCAAGAGGCGATCGTCGCGGGCCAGATCTCCGGCCTGCGCGTCAAGCTCGACGAAGAACGCCTCGACATGCTCTCGGTCTGGGTCCGCGGGCGGGGGTGGAGCTCACGGACGGCCCGGAGTTTCTCTCGACCGTTCCGGGGCCAGGTCGTGCCGATGCCGCTCTTCCGGCGAGTCCTCGTCTTCGCCCGCCTCAAGGACGACCCTTCGATCCACCTGAAGATGTTCCGCGAGATCCCGCTCTCGGGCCTAGAAGCCCTCCTGCCCCACGCGCGGGCGAAGATGGGCTGGTTCGACCGCATGCAGGCCTTCGCCGGCGCCGGCGGCGTCATCGGCTCGACCGTCTGGCGCCTCTCGAAGATGGGGATCCGCTTCACCTCGATCGGCGGCCGGCTCATCCTGCGAACCCAGATCCTCTGGATGATCGCCTTCGCCCTTGTCCTGCTGATGTTCCGCGCCGTCTTCGGCTTTAAGCGTGCCAGAGACAAGCGCGACACCCAGCGCACCCGCCACCTCTACTTCCAGAACATGTCCAACAACGCCGGCGCGATCCACACGCTGACGACCATGGTCGCCCAGGAAGAGCAGAAGGAAGCGATCCTCGCCTGGACGCTCTGCACCGCCGCCGAGCGCGGGCTCCTCGAACCGATCACGACCGAGGACGACCTGCGCGATCGTGCCGGCCGGTACATCGCCAAACGGTTCGGCATCCGCATCCGCTTCGACGCCAAGGACGCGTGCGAGGCGCTCGATCGGATGGGCCTCTGGGCCGACCGCGCCTCGTTCCGCGTCATGGACGCTCAGGAGTCGGTCGAAGTGCTCATGGAGCACTACCGCCACCAGGCGACCATCGACCACCACTTCACCAGGCTCGAAGCCGACGAAGAACCCAACGAAGTCCCCCCCCAAGAGCCCGCCAACAGCCCGGCCTCCCCGAGCCCCGCCGACGCCGATGCGTCGCACGGTTCAGAGTCGGGCGAGCAGGGCGCCGCCCCCCAAGGCGCCCCGCTCCCCCAGCCCCCGGGCTTGGCGCCCAAGGCAAGGTCCCCGTTCAAACCCGCCCGCACGGAGGTGCGCGAATGCTGATCACACGCAGGATCGGAAAACTCATCCGCGGACGCGCCACGCCCCTCCAGATCGTGCTCGCCACGACACTGGGGGCGATGATCGGGTTCGTCCCCGGCTTCAGCCAGGCCCCGGGCCTGCTGATCGCCCTCGTGCTGCTGCTGGTGGTGCTCAACGCCAACCTGTTCCTGGCGATCGTCTCGGCCGGCGTCTTCAAGCTCGTGGCGCTGGCGCTCCTGCCCGTCAGTTTCCATGCCGGACGAGTCCTGCTCGACGGGCCGACCCGCCCGCTCTTCGAATGGGCGATCAACGCCCCCGTCCTCGCCTTCTTCGGCTTCGAGTTCTACGCCAACACCGGCGGGCAGCTCATCGCGATCGTGCTCGGCGTCGCCAGCGGGCTGCTCCTCGTCAAGATGCTGTCGGACTATCGCAAAAGAATGTCGAAGCTCGAACAGGGCTCAGACCGCTACAAGAAGCTCGCCGCCAACCCCTTCGCCCGCTTCTCCACATGGCTTCTGCTCGGCAAGAGCAAGGGCAAGAAGACCTACGAAGACCTGCTCAAGAAGAAGGTCGGCCTGCCCATCCGCCCCGTCGGCGTCGGGCTCGTGCTCGTGCTGCTGGTGGTCGGCTTCTTCGCCCGGGGGCTGCTCGCAGAGCCGATCCTCACCCGCACCGCCAAGCACGCGATGGAGCGGGCGAACGGCGCCACCGTCGACATCGAGAGCGTCTCGCTGAACATCCGCGAGGGCCGCGTCACCGTCGCGCGCCTCGCGATGGCCGACGCCGCCGAGCTCGACAAGGACCTCTTCAGGGCCGACACGCTCGAAGCGCTCGTCGACACGGCAGACCTCCTGCGAGGGCGCTTCGCCGTCGACCGCGTTACGGTCCGCGAGGCATTCAGCGGCCCGCAGCGTGAGACGCCCGGCGTCCTGATCGGGCGCGAGCCCAGGCCCGACCCCGACCCCGGGCCCGGCAAGACCATCGAAGACTATGTCAAGGACGCCGAACTCTGGTACGACCGCCTCCGTCAGATCGAACGCTGGCTGGAAAAGATCGGCGAGAAGACCGACGACGAACCGACCGACCCCGTCGGCGACGAGGACCAAGAAACCCTCCGCGAGCGCCTCGAACGCCGTGCCGCCGAGCTCGGCTACGCCCGCGTCAGGGCCGACCACCTGATGCAGGACGCCCCGAAGTTCATCGTCCGCGAGATCGAGATCGACGGGCTCATCATCGAGGCGATGCCCGACGAGCCCGTCCGCCTCGTCGCCCGCTCGCTCTCGACCCACCCGCACTTGGTCGCCGAAGCGCCCAGCATCGACTTCCGATCGATCAACGAGACGCTGGTCTTCAACGCCTCGCTCCGCGAAGCGAGCCGGGGCGGGGGCGCCAACACCCTCACCTTCGTCCGCAAGGGCCTCAGCGCCGACCAGATCTCCAGCATGCTCCTGCCCCAGGACTGGACCGGCGGCAGTCCGCTGCTCGAAGGCGGCACGCTCGATGTCTCTCTCGACGGCGGCTTCGGCCTCGCCGGGGGCATCCGCCTCGACATGCCCCTCAACATCGATTTCCACAACACCAAGCTCCAGCTCCCCCAGGTCGGCGCGACCGACCTCGACAAGATGAGCCTGCCCCTGCTCGTCACAGGACGCATCAGCGCCCCGCGCATCAGCGTCGAGGACGACGCCCTCGTCCGCGCCCTGCGCCAGGCGGGCGAGCAGCGGGCCGCCGAGCTCATCGGCGAGCAGGCCGACAGAGTCACCGACGAGGCCGAGCGACGCATCCGCGACGCCGTGGGCGAAGAGACCACCGACCGCCTCCGGGGCCTCCTGCCCGGCCAGCGCCGTGAACGCGACCGCAACGACTCCGGCGGCGGCGGATGAAGCCCCAGCGGCCCGTGCAAAGAGAATCCTTCCAGATCGACGCCGACATCCGGCGCGCCCAGACCCTCCCCTCGTGGGTCTACACCGATCCCGAGGTGTACGAGCGCTCGCGCGACGCGGTCTTCGCCCCCAGCTGGCAGCTCGTCACCGATCTCGAATCGGTCTCGCTTCCCGGCTCCGCCCGCCCGCTGACGATCCTCGAAGGCCTGCTCGACGAGCCTGTCGTCGTCACCCGCGACGAGCGCGACACGCTCCGCTGCCTCTCCAATGTCTGCACCCACCGGGGCAACCTCGTCTGCACGCAGGCCGGCAAGTGCGCCCAGCTCCGCTGCAACTACCACGGCCGCCGCTTCGCCCTCGACGGCGCCTTCCGCTCTATGCCCGAGTTCGAAGAGACCGAAGACTTCCCATCGCCCGCTGACAACCTGCGCCCGATCCCGTGCGAGGCTCTCGGCGCGTGGCTCTTCGCCTCGATCGACCCGGCCGCCCAACTGGCGGAACTCGCGGCGCCGGTGCTCGACCGTGTCGGCTTCCTCGACATGCGCCAGATGCGCCACGAGCCGACGCGCAGCCGCGACTACCTCGTCAAGTGCAACTGGGCCCTGTATGTCGAGAACTACCTCGAGGGCTTCCATGTCCCCTTCGTGCACGACTCGCTCGCCCAGGCGCTCGACTACGGGAGCTACAGCACCGAGCTTTTCCCAGGCGCCGTCCTCCAGCTCGGCATCGCCAAAGGCGCTGAGGACTGTTTCCAGATCCCGGACGACCACCCCGACAGCGGCCGGCGCGTCGCGGCGTACTACTGGTGGCTCTGGCCCAATACCATGCTCAACTTCTACCCGTGGGGCTGCTCGGTCAACATCGTCCGCCCTCTCGGCCCGGCGTTGACCAAGGTCTCCTTCCTGACCTATGTCGCCGACGAATCCCGCCTCGACAAGGGCGCCGGCGCCGAGCTCGACAAGGTCGAACGCGAGGACGAGGCGGTCGTCGAGCAGGTGCAGCGCGGCGTCCGCTCCCGGATCTACTCGCGCGGGCGCTACTCGCCGACGCGCGAGCAGGGCGTCCACCACTTCCACCGCATGCTCGCCGAGGCGCTCTTCCCGGTTCGCTGAACATCATCGGCAGCGCATGAAAAACGCCCCGGCGAAAAGCCGGGGCGCTGTGTTGATGCATTGAAGAGCGAAGGACCGGGATCGGTCAGAAGCCGCGCGGCACGCCGAAGCCCTCGCCCAGGCTCTCGAAGAGCTCCATGAAGCCCTCCTCGTTCTCCTGCGAGGCGCGGATCAGCAGCGTGGTGGTGTCCCGCAGCTCGGTGTGGGTCAGCGAGATACGGAGCAGGCCGCCCTCCCGCGTCGGGCGGGTGATGGCCCTCAGGTGGTTGGCAAGGTCGGTCGGGCGGACGCCGTCGGCCTTCAGCTTGCCGGCCTCGATCAGATCCGCCTCGCGCTTGCGGAGCATCTCGCCCACCTGGTCCATGGCGCTGGTGTGGGCGGCGATGATGTGATCGGCGCTCTCGCCGTCGACCTTCGCGCTGAAGTTGATCGAGGGCTCGTTGCCGATGTTCAGCGAACCGCCGAACCACTCAGACCTCATCAGCGCCTCGACGACCTTGCGCTGCTCGGGGTCTTCCAGCTCGTCAAGGTTCTCCTTCGCCTGCTTGCGCAGCCCCTCGGTGGGGATCATCGCAAAGCGGAGCACGGAGGTCTCGCCCATCGGGCCGAACGCCTCGCTGAACGCCCCGCGACGGGAGGCGTTGCCGTTGCCTTCCAGCGGGTTGCCCTGCCCGGGCTGGTACATCACGATGTAGTGCTCGTTGTTCTCCTGATGCGCCGAGGCCATCAGCCCGGCGCCGGCGCCGAACATCGCCACCATCTGCATCATCTGGTCCTGGGCCTGCTCGTTGGCCACGGGCATGACCACGCGGACAGTCGGCTCCTCTTCCAGCGCCTCGGGGTCCATGTCCATGACCATCGTCACGGTGTTCGCCCCGGCCCCGGTGAACATCATCATGAACATGCCCATCTGGTCGACCTGGTTGAGCTGCTGTTCGAGCATCGGGATGAACGAAACATCCGCGCCCGCCGCCTCAAGCGCCGGTCGGTCGATCATCGCCCGCACCGAGCTCTTGATCGCCTGCGGGTTCAGTTGCATCAGGTTGACATGAGCCACCATCACCGTGTTGTCGGTGTACATGGAGGCGGGAACGCTCTGCGCCTGGGCGGCGGAAACCGCCACGCCAGCGGCGAGCAGGCACGAGCTGATCCGATACTTCATTGCAAGATCCTTTCGGTTGCGTCCGGGCCGTCGGCCCATCGATCTATCCGCCCCTCCACCAGTTGAGGGGGTCGGGGCGCCCCAGTCTCCTCTCCGGGCGACTCGGACGCGTGTACATCAGTCAACGCCGAAGAACACCCGGCGTCAATCTTCCCTTCTTCCGCTCCCGCCTGGCCCGCTTTCATCCGTGCCCTCGGCGTCCGGATTTTCTCCCCCTGATTCTGGGCGGTTGCTCCGGCGCCGTGGCGCCGGGTCCGCTGGCCGGGGCTCTTCTTCCGGAGCCGCGCCGCGCACCGGCGGCCTCGGGTCCGCGGATCGCGGTCGTCTGGCGACGCCCGCCACCGGCCAGCGCGTCCCCTCCATGAACGGGTCCTGCTCGATCCCCATGTACCTCGCCCGCTGGGCCTCCGGAGATGCGTCTCTGAATGTCCGAGCCACCCCGAACTCCCCGGGGTGCAGCCCCTGCCCGGTCACGGCCGCCAACTGCGTGATCGCAGACTTCAATGCGTCGACGACGAACGACGGGGGCATCAGGTCCTCCATCTCGCGCATCTGCCCCAAGCTCTTGAGGTAGATCATCGACTGCTTGAGCCGCTTGTGGATCCCGAAAATCCTCGACTGGAGCCGGAGCGTGTCGCTCGCCCGCACGCCAAGGTTCGCCAGCAGGTTCTGCGTAAACGGGGGGATCGGGTCCTTGTCCTCGACCATCTCCAGGAGCGCCACGAGCTCGTCGAGGTGGAATTCCCTGCGCCCGCCCTGCCAGACCCACACGGCGTGGTCGATGTCGTGCAACATCGACCAGGCGATCCGCTGGGCCTCCTCCCGCAGCTTGTTCCGCTCGAGCATCCAGTCGACGATGAGCACGATCAGGGCGATCGCCGTCAGCTCCGAGGCCAGGTTCGTCGCGAACTCGTCCCACCCCACCCCGCCGACGAAGAACGCCAAGGCCGCGAGGATCAACGCAACCGCAAGGAGCGCAACGGTCAGGTAGACTCGAAAGATGTAGCCGCTCTTCATTGGGTGTCGGACCTCCGGAGTCCCGGGAGTGGACACATGCTATCCGGACCCGGCTCCGGCTCGCCTCGCCGACAGGGCGCTTGCCTCGGGCCCCCGGGTGTGTGAAGATCCCGACCCGCCGGCGATTCGCAGGGATCGTCACCGCCGGCTTTGTTCAACTGGAGGACCGCCATGCAGCAGATCAAAGTTTTCGTCGGCATCGAAGGGGAACAGTCGGTCCTCGAACGCGAGGTCAACACCTGGATCGAGGAAAACAAGGTCAAGGTGGTCTCGATCCAGGGCAACATCGCCCCGCAGACCCTCGCCCGCCAGGATTTGCCCGCCTCCTCTTCGGGGCGGACCTTCCGGCCCTCGGACCTGTTCATCCTGATCGTTTACGAGAAGTGATCGGCCAGCCCCCGGAACGAGCCGTCCGGAGCGGCGTCACTCACCGCATGAACGGGCTGAAGCAGACGACACCCGCCGGCACATGCGCCAGCACCTCGGCGTCGTCCTCGAAGAAGACATCGACGCCGAGCCGGGTGCAGACAACGCCCTTCCACTCCAGCACGCCGACGGAGTGCTGTTCGTCCAGATCGTTGACGATCAGCTCGTGGTAGCGGATGCCCCAGGCGTCCAGCGCCGCCGCCGTCTCCCGCTCGTTTTCGCGGAAGGTGATCACGACCACCCTGTGCCCGGCGCTGACCAGCGACTCGGACAGGTGCGCGAAAAACTCGGGGTGTTGGTCGATCGTCCCGTCGATGTCCAGCGCGACAACCATGGACACTACATCGGCTTGCGGCCGATCGTGATGTCGTACATGTGCAAAAGTTTGTTCTTGTCGAAGATCATTTCCTGGCGGCTCTTGCCCACGATGTCGTACTCGGTCGTCAGCTCGATCGCGTCGACCGGGCAAGCCTCCTCGCACATCCCGCAGAAGATGCAGCGCAGCTCGTCGATCTCGAACTTCGCCGGGTACTTCTCGCGGTCATCCCAGGGGCTCTCGGCGGCCTCGATGTGGATGCAGTTGGCCGGGCAGATCGTCGGGCACATCATGCACGCGACACACTTGACCCTGCCCTGCTCGTCGCGGTTGAGCCGGTGGAAGCCGCGGAAGGTGCTGATCTCCTGCCCGCCGTCCAGCGGGTGGTAGTGCTCCCGCCGTTCCTCGGGGTACTGGATCGTGCGGCTGGTTCTGCCCTGGCCCCAGCTGGTGAACATGTGGCGGAGCGTCGTCCCGAAACCCTTGAAGATCTCGGGCAGGTAGACGCTTTCGAGCCGGTTCAGCGGCTTGGTACTGATCGGGATGATCTCTTCGTCGCGGATCGCCATGTGGCCGGATGGTAGCCTTCGCGCCCCGTCGCGCCGAGCCGAAGCGACTTAGACTGTGCGCGTGGCCGGTAAACGCTCCAGCCCTCCTCTATTCGAGGTGCTCAGCCGTCAGGGCGGGGCGCCCGATCTGCATGCGCCCTCGGAGCCCTCGGCCCGCAAGGTCCACCCCGCCGTCCTGAAAGACCCCGCCGAGCCCCCTCCCCCCGGGCGCATCAGCGTGCCGATCACGGCGGTCTACGCCTTTGCCAGCGCCGCCTTGCTGCTGGCGGTCGTGACCTGGGTCGTCGCGTACAAAGTCGGCTTCGGGCGGGGCGAGCAGGAAACCCTCCGCGAGTTCGGCCTCATCGACCCCGGCCCGGCCGGGGGGCTCGCCCGCGGCCCCGACCCGCTGGCGACCAATCCTCCGTCGTTCGACAACGAACCGACAGTCCGACCCCGGCCCGAGCCGCGCCGGGAAAGACCCACCGAGCCCGATAACACCAGATCCAGTGAGCCTGAAGAGACTCGGAGCCAGGCCCGGCCCACGCCCACGCCCGCCGATCCGGAAGGCCCGATCGCCACCGCCGCGTTCATCGGGCCCGAAGGCGCCCTGTCGGAAGACCCGCGAGAGGGGGGGCTGAACTACCTGAAACTCGCCTCGAATGTCCCCAGGCCCGAGGCGACGGAGTTGGTGCCGTATCTCAGCGAGCGGGGCCTGCCCGCTCTGGCGGTCATGACACGGCCCGGCTCGGTGGATTCCGGCGGCGGGGCGACCAATGATTCTGACCGCTTCGACCTGTACGCGATCGATCTGGCGGTTCCGGGCGCCCGTTTCAGCGCCATGCGGAGCCAGCGCGAACGCCTCCAGGAACAGGCGGCAAGGCTGGGCTCGCAGTGGCGCAGGGAGCGGCAGGGGACCGTCGACCTCGCCCGAACCAACTGGGAGCTCTACAGGCCGGACTGACACCAAACCCGCCCGGGGAGGCAGATCCTCCTCGGGCCTGATCAAGACGCGGAGCGGACCGATGAGCCTCGACCCATCACTGAAAATCAAAGGCGCCCTCGCCGGCAAGCGCAGCGTGTACACCCGCGCTGAGCGCATCGCCCGCCTGAAGGACGCCAAGAAGTTCGACGCAAAGAAGCAGGGCGTGCTCGGTCTGCCCAAGACCAAGATCACCGAGTGATCGCTCGGCAGATCTTCCTATGGACACCGACCGCCTGATCTCCGCGCGCTCGCGCTCCATCGACGCGTCGGGCATCCGCAAGGCCTTCGACCTTGCGCGGACGATCAAGAACCCCATCAACCTCTCGATCGGCCAGCCGGACTTCCCGGTGCCCGAGCGCCTCAAACGGGCCGCGATCAACGCGATCGAGTCCGACCAGAACGGCTACACCGTCACCCAGGGGATCGAGCCCCTCCGCGAGCGCATCGCCCGCCACCTCGCCTGGGATCTGGGCTGGAAAGGCGCCGGCGACCAGGGCGGCCCCGGCCTCATGATCTCATCGGGCACCAGCGGCTCGCTCCTGCTCGCGATGCTCGCCCTGCTCGACCCGGGCGACGAGATCGTCATCCCAGACCCCTACTTCGTGATGTACCCGCACGTCGCCAAAATGTGCGGCGGCAAGGCCGTCCTCTGCGACACCTACCCCGACTTCCGCATGACCGCAGAACGGGTCGAGCCACTCATCACCGCACGCACCAAGGCCGTGCTGTTCAACTCCCCCAGCAATCCCTGCGGCATCGTCCCCCCGCGGCGCGACTGCGAAGAGCTCCTCGACCTCTGCCGCCGCAAGGGCGTGCTGCTGATCTCCGACGAGATCTACGACGAGTTCGCCTACCCCGAGGCGATGACCGACACTTCAAAGGCCGAGCCGAAGGCCCCGCGCATCCCCAGCCCCGCCCGCCTCGCTGGCGCATCGGAGGATGTGCTGCTGATCCGCGGGTTCGGCAAGACCTTCGGGTGCACGGGCTGGCGAATGGGCTACGCCGCGGGCCCCAAGGGGCTGATCGAGCAGATGCTCAAGCTGCAGCAGTACACCTTCGTGTGCGCGCCGTCGATCGCGCAGTGGGGGTGCATCGACGCGCTGGACATCGACATGTCCGATCACATCGCCGAGTACAAGCGCAGGCGAGACATGGTGATCGAAAAGCTCGGCGCACACACCGAGATCGCCGTTCCCGGCGGCGCCTTCTACGCCTTCCCGAAGGTGCCCGAACGCCTGGGCCTGACCGCGACGGAGTTCATCGAGCGGGCGATCAAGGAGCGGGTGATCATCATCCCCGGCTCGATCTTCAGCGCCCGCGACACGCACTTCCGCGTCAGCTACGCGACCCGGCCCGAGATGCTCGAAGAAGGCATCGACATCCTCGCCCGCCTGCTGGCGGGGTGAGTCTCAGCGGCCCTCCACTCGATCAACAAACCCGATCAACAAACCCGGCCAGTTCGCCGAGCATCGCTGTAAACGCCTCCGAAGCCGGCTTCTTCGCGTCATCTGGGTTCGGCGTGTTGAAGACATGGTTCGCCCCCGGCACAATCGCGGCCCGCCCGTCCTTCGCCGCGCCCGCGATCGCCGCCGCGCTCTCGGGCGAGACCGTCTCGTCGAGCTCGCCGTGGATCGCCAGCACGGGGCAGGCGATCTGTGCGACGCGTGACGGCAGGTCGTGCCATGCCGGGTCTTCGGCCTGCTCTCGCGCCCACGCCGCACCGACGCGGAGGGTCTGCTTGGTCCGGTTGCTGACGACCACGCGATAGCCGCGTTCGAGGTGCTCGCCCAGCGACGCGGGGTCGGCGCAGCGGGCGGGCGCAGCGAGCGTCACAACGCCCGCCGGCGGCTCGCCAACCCGCGAAATCTCGGCGGACGCAAGCAGCGACGAGACACCGCCGCGGCTGTGCCCTATCAGCACCAGCGGCAGTCTGTCCTCCTCCGTCCCGAACTCGCCGGCCCTCGCCGCGCGGACGATCGCCAGCAGATCGTCGACCTGCCTCTTCCATGTGTCGCGTTCGAAGAGCTCCGGGCGGGCGAACGCAGACGGATCGCCCTCGACGCCCGAGTGCGAGAAGTTGAAGCGGTGGGCGACCAGCCCTCGCGAGGCGAGCTCGCGGGCAAGGCGGGGGAACATGCCGTAGTCGGCGTAGCCGAGAAGCCCGTGGGCGATGATCGCGACAGCGCGGGGCGTATCGGGCCGGTCGGTGAACCCGGCGATCGGCTTGTCGTCGGCGCCGGGGATGGTCCATGTGTCAGTCTGCATAGGGCAGGTTATGCGGGGCGGACCCGCCCTTGGTGACCTACGCATTTCACAGAAAAGAACACTGGCGGACAAGCCGCCAGTGCCACAGTCTCGCTGTACTGAACACACCCATGCTTCCGTGAGAGAGTCCCGAAGGGACGCAAGAATGTAGCCACGGGTGGAAGCGTGCGCAGCACGCTGGAACCCGTGGAAAGCGTGACAAAAACCAGTCCGCCCTGAAGGGGCGGAGGAATCGCACGATCGAAACCATGCCTTCCTTCGCCCCTTCAGGGCGAGTTGTTGTTTGCTGTTTTCCACGGGTTGCGCTTGTCCGACGCTGCGCGTCGGCCTGCGCTCCACCCGTGGCTACAACCCTGCGTCCCTTCGGGACTTGCTGTAGTGGATCGCTGAGAACACTGGCGGACAAGCCGCCAGTGCCACAGATCTGACCCCTGCCCCCAGCGCCCCGAACCCCGCGCCCGGTTCCCAGCGGCTCGCGTCAGCCCTTGCCCTTGCGCTCGTGGCGACGGCGGGCGCCCTCGTCGAGGAGCCGCTTGCGCAGCCGCACGACCTTCGGCGTCAGCTCGATCAGCTCGTCGTCTTCGATGTACTCGATCGACTGTTCGAGCGACATCGAGCGCGGCGTCTTGAGCGTCACCGTCGCCTCCTTGTTGGCCGAGCGGATGTTCGTCAGGGCCTTGAGGCGGGTGATGTTCACCGGGATGTCGTTGGCCTTGTTGTGCTCGCCGACGACCTGCCCCGCGTACACCTGATCGCCGGGCTTGACGAACAGCACGCCGCGATCGTGCAGACCTTCGACGGCGTACGCCGTCACCGGCCCCGCCTCGGTCGCGATCATCACGCCGTTCTGGCGCGACGGCGGCTCGCCGCTGACGGGCTCGAACCGGTCGAAGGTGTGGTGCATCAGGCCCTCGCCCTGCGTCGATGTCATGATGCGCCCGCGCAGACCGATGAGCGCCCGGCTGGTGATGTCGAAGACGAGGTGGCTCAGCGTCTCAGAGCGGGCCTCCATCTTCAGCAGGTCGCCCTTGCGCTCGCCGACGAGCTGCATCACGCTGCCGACATGCTCGTTGGGGCAGTCGATCACGAGCCGTTCGACCGGCTCGCACATGACGCCGTTGATCTCGCGCTGGATGACGACCGGCTTGCCGATCGAGAGTTCGTACCCCTCGCGGCGCATGGTCTCCAGCAGGATGCCCAGGTGCAGCACGCCGCGCCCGGACACAAAGAACTCGTCGGTCGTCAGCCCCGGCTCGACCCGCAGGGCGACATTGTGCTGCAGCTCGCGCTTGAGGCGTTCGCCGAGCTGGCGGCTGGTGACGAACTCGCCGTCCTGACCGGCGAACGGCGAATCGTTGATCCGGAAGATCATCGAGATCGTCGGCTCGTCGACCGTCACCGGTGGCAGGGGTGTCTCGACGGCCGGGTCCGCGACCGTGTCGCCGATGTCGATGCCCTCGACGCCGGTGACCGCCGCGAGGTCGCCCGCCTCGACCCGCTCGGCCTCGCGCCGCCCGAGCCCCTCGAAAGCGAGCAGCTTGCCGATCTTGGCGTTGGTGCGCTTGATGGTCCCGTCGGGCTGGTGCTTGAGCAGGACGACCCGCTGGCCGCGCGTCACCGCGCCGCCGAAGACACGACCGATCCCGATGCGTCCGACATAGTCGGAGTAGTCGAGCGTCGTGATGAGCATGCGCAGCTCGGGCCCGACCTCGACCTTGGGGGCCGGCACATAGTTGACGATCAGTTCGAAGACCGGACGCATGTCCGTGCCCGGGTGGTCGGTCACGGGCCCGTCGGCCTCGTTGAGCGCCCAGCCGCCCTTGGCGGAGGTGTACACCACCGGGAAGTCCAGCGTGTGGTCGTCGGCGCCCAGCTCAACGAGCAGGTCGAAGACCTCCGTCACCACGCGGTCCGGGTCGGCGTCGGGACGGTCGCACTTGTTGACCACCAGCGCCGGTCGCAGCCCCGCCTCGAGCGCCTTGGCGAGCACGAACCTTGTCTGCGGCATCGGCCCCTCGAACGCGTCGACCACCAGCAGGCACCCGTCGGCCATCCGCAGCACGCGCTCGACCTCGCCTCCGAAATCGGCGTGGCCGGGCGTATCGATGATGTTGATCCGGAACTCCGCCCCGTCGGGGTCGGTGTAGTTCACGGCGCAGTTCTTCGAGAGAATGGTGATCCCGCGTTCACGCTCCAGCGGGTTGGAGTCCATGATCAGCCCGTGCTGACCGCCTTCGAGCTTCTCGAGCTCGCCGACGCGGAAGTTGCCCGACTGCTTGAGGAGTTGGTCGACAAGGGTGGTCTTGCCGTGGTCGACGTGCGCGATGATCGCGACATTGCGGAGATGTCCGGCCCTGGTCGCCCGGGGGGCGTGGGCCTCTTGGCTGGCCTGCATCGTTGTGGGGTCCCGTCTGGGGTGGCGTGCGAGGGGAATGAAAATTGTACGCCGCCCGGTCAGGGTTCTTGCGAATCTCCCCCGAACTTCACGAGAAACAAGCCGTCGACCGCCCCGTTCTCGGTCGGTCGCAGCTCCAGGCGGACCAGCTCGGCCGAGCGGAACAGGGCGAGGGCCTCGGCCCCGGACGCCGCGGCGGGCATGGCGCCGCCCTCAGCGAGCCCCCCCAGCGATCGCGGACGGAGGACCAGCAGCATGCCCTCGCCCGGGCAGGACCGCTTGGTCGCCATCCGAATCGAGAGCAGATCGCGGTCGGTCCCGGCCCCGTGCTCGCCCACGCGGAGTGCGAGCACGCCCGAGCCGGACTCGTGCTCGGTAAACGCCCACGCCAGCGCCCTGCGGGAGGTCGTCGCCTTCACGCGGCGGACCGCGCCGGGAAACAGGCCCTGAAAGTCCGGTCCGCACTCGCCGGCCAGAAGCTCGTCGTAGTGCTCGGCGTTGCGCACCTGTCCGACACCCAGCAGCACGCGCGTCCCGGCTTCAGCGTTGGCCGCAACCAAGACCGACACGGGCGCGTCCGCGGGCGTCTCGGGCATCGCCACCCCGGCGAACGCGAGGAACACGGCTTCGGCGAGGGGCGTCCGCCCGCCGCGCAGCAGCAGCAGCGCGTCCTCGGGCAATGGAGGCTGCGTCTGGTCTTCGCGGGCCGCGGGTTCGGCTTCGGCTGTGCGCGCACGGGCGGCGACGATCCGCGGCGTTGTCGGATCGGCGCGCTCGCCGGCGTGAGACACGACAAATCGCCCGGTCCACCCGCCCTCACCGGGTGAGGCGCTGAGTTCGAGCAGGCGGTCCTGATCGGGCGTGAGTCTCCCCGTGCGCACACGGGCGACAATCCGGTCCGAGGCGTCGGCGCTGGGCGTGCGGAGCACCGGGATCAACTGATCGAACAGATGCTCCGAACCCCTGGGGGCGATCAGCATCGAGCCCCGCCTCGTCTCGTGATCGCGGCGTGCCGCCATGATGTAGCGCCCGCGTTCCAGCGAGAGCACCGGCACACCCTCGCGGATGTCGCGGGGCGCTGCCTTGAGCGACCTGATCATCTTGCGGGGCAGCCCGCCTTCGACCTCCGCGAGCAGGGCCCAGACAGGCTCGGGCTCCGCCTCGACCACGACGAGCATCGACCGGCCGCCGAAGAACGACTCGGTGAGTTCCTGTTCCTCGACGCCCAACGCGTCGGCGAGGCGGGCCCAGGCCTTACGCGTCTGCTCAAGGCGTCCGGGCGCGCCGAGCACCTTGGCCATCGCCGTGCGGGCGTCCGCCGCGTCCTCGCTGATCAGGCGGTCGAACACGACCACGAGCGAGGCGTCCTGCGGCGCCTGTTCGAGCCACGGGTCCGCCGATGCCGATGCGCACAGCAGCCCGCCCCACGCCAGCAGGGCGGCCGTACGGGCACGCAATCGTTTGAACATCGTCGGCATAGCCGCCATGTTGTACCGGCGTTGGCGCGGAAAGTGGCTGTGCAGACATCCGCCCCCGAGAATCGGTGGGCTTACTGCTCAAGGTCCGGGAACGGAAAGCCGTCAGAGAAGTCCGATCCGGCGCCGGGGAGCGACCCGGAGGGGCGGCCCACGGAGTTCGGCTGGTTCCAGACGCCGTTGATGTCCACCCCGGGAGCGCCGGTGCGGGAAGTGCCCATGCCCGACGGGTCGCCGAGGGTGAAGACGCGACCCTCGGCGTCGATCAGCAGGCCGGGGCGGTCGGCCCGCGGCGCGGGCTTGAAACGGAGCACCCGGTCGTCGTCGATCGAGGTGGAAGCGGCCATCGAGGTCGCATCCATCAGGTAGCGCAGCGGGATGCCGCGAGCGATCAGGCCGGTCTCGGCCTCGGCTCTGTCGGCGGCCCGGGAGGGCTCTTGCGCGAGCGTGCGTTCGTGATGGGCTGCGCTAGCGATCACCGGCTGGATGCCCGAGGCGAGTCGCCCGGCGAACTCGACCGTCGAGCCGAGAATGCCCGCCAGCTCGCCGCCCGAAGACTCGACAAACGCCGTGATCGGCGCGGGCGGGGGGCTGGGGTCCAAGGCCGGTGCGTTCTGTCGGACGAAGGCGACGCCGCCGACGGTCAGCACCACCGCTGCGGCGACCGCGACCCGGCCGACGCGGACCAAAAGCCTGCGTCCGGCGGGGCGGAACGCGCGACGGCGCTCCAACTCGTCCAAGATGTCCCCGCTCATGTCGGGCACATCGATCGGTTCATCGAACAGGGCGACCGTCGCTCGCAGCGAGGCGAGTTCCTGTGAAGCAGAGGCGTTGCTGCTCAGGTCTTTCAGCAATGAACGCCGACGATCGGCGTCGAGCTGGCGGTCCAGCAGCAGATCGACCGCCTCGGCAGGCTCGGGGCCGGAAGCGTCGTTGCGTGCGGGCTGGATCGGTCGGTCGGTCATCGGGTCTCGCGGCGTCCGGTCAGGGACGGGTCAATCGAAGTGCTGGATTCGAGCAGGTCGCGCAGGCGTCGGCGCCCGCGGTGCAGGTGACTCTTGACGGTGCCCTCGGGCATCTGGAGCTGCTCGGCGATCAGGGCGATCGGCCAGTCGAGCTGGTGGAAGAGCACGAGCACCTCACGCTGCTCGGCTGAGACCCGCAACAGAGCCCGCTGCAACTCGTCGCGAGCGCGAATTCCGCTCTCGGCGTCGGCGATCGGGGCCCCCGGGTCGCTCGGGCGGGCGGGGGTGCCGGAGATCGCGTCGGTGTCGTACGCCGGACGCATCTTCTGGCCCGCGTTGACGAGCAGCCGCCGAGCGATCGTGAAGAGCCAGGTCGAGAAGCGGAAGCGGTTGTCGAAGCGGTGCAGGTTGCCCAGCACGCGGACGAACGCCTCCTGGGCGATGTCCTCGGCGAGGTCGGGTTTGCCCGAGAGCCGGAGCAGGTAGGCGTACAGCGACCGCTGGTGCGCCCGGATCAGGGCCGCCGCGGAGTCTTTACACCCCGTGGCGGCGTCCTCGATCAGACGCTGCTCCTCGTGTCGTTCCATTGCGGCGGTTCCTGTCGTGAGTATACGGGGCGGCCGGGGGCGAGTTGCGGGGGGACTTCTCCTTGTTCGATATCGGGCCGGGGCGGTTTCGGACGGGACTTTGCGGCCTCCCTGCCCACCCCAGCCACCTGCCCATACGACAGCAGGCCCGGCGCTGGGGCCGGGCCTGCTGGGTTGAGGTGGACGGAATGACTCAGGCCGCGGTGCGGGTCTTGCGTCGGCGGCCGACGGTCCGCTGCTCGGGCTCGGCCTGGCGGTCGGGGTGGTTGACGAGCTCGTCGACGAGGTCCAGGGGGTCGGCGGCCCAGAGGTCGGCGCCGATCTCCTCGGCCAGGCCGTCGGCCCGGTTGAAGACCCCGCCCCCGACGACGATCTGCAGGTCCGGCACCGCGTTGATCTCGTGGATCGTGTCGATCACCTGGCGGACGGCCGGGAGGTCCTGCGGGCTGGGGCAGAACATCAGGAGGGCGTCGGGGCGGTTCGTGTGGACATGGTCGAGGATCTCGTCGGCGGGGATGCCCCCGCCGGCGAAGGCGACGGTGAACCCGTTGGCCTCCAGCATGTCCACGGCCATCTGGACGCCCAGATCGTCGGCGTCGGTCGGCCCGCCCACGGCGAACACCCGCTTGTTGCGGGAGGGCGCCCGCACGATCGAGGCCGAGGTCTGGTCGGCCAGGACGCGGAGCAGCCGGATCGACATCCGGTAACTGAGCGCCGAGAGCTGGTCATTTCGGTTGAGCTTCTCGATCAGCTCATAGGTGGGCCAGAAGAGATCGACGATGAGGTCGGTCGCTTCGGGGAGTGTGGGCGAGGCGTCGCGGACGACCCCCCGGGCCGCGTCGCGGTCGCCGCTGACAAGGGCCTCCAGAAACCGTTCGATCAGAGCGTCATGTGACATCAGGGAACCTCCGCCGATCCGTGGCGATGAGACCTTCCACGCCGGAGGCAGCATCCGGCGTGTTCGCGTCGGGGCCGGTTCCACCTGGCCTCGTTGCTGAGTTGTTCCGAAGTCCGGGGGTCCCCACCGGGCCGCTAGCCACCAGCCGCGACGGGGAGTGACATCGTCGCCGGGCTCGCAAATGCATTCAGCTTTGGGGCATGTTTCCTGAGGGGTGGTCCGAGAGCCGTTCGCGACCGATAACCAATCCGTTCGTCCGCCGTCCCGCTCGGAGCGACCGCCGGGTTACCGGTCTACGCCCCATGCGCAACAAACGGGCGATCTACGCAGAACGCAGTGCTCGATAACAAGCAACGATCCCCAGAGTCAGGCTTCGAGCACGCGCATTTGCAAACCCGGCGCGCCCGATTGCGCTCAGAAGCTCGTTGCGTGACATGAACGACCCAACAGACTTTGGCAGGTAGCGGTATGCGCCGGATCGGTCGCGGCTGATCAGGGTCGCCGTGCGAGGCATCAGCCATCCCGCGTAGAAATCGTTCCCCCAGCGGACCGGCGCGAATCGCGGGCGGTCGAACTCGAGGATGACCAGCCGCCCGCCCGGTTTGAGCACCCTGAAAAACTCGGCCAGCGCCAGCTCGGGTTCCTGCACATTGCGGATGCCGAAGGCGATCGAGACCACATCGCACGAGGCGTCGGCGAGGGGGAGGCGCTGGGCGTCGCCTCGGATGTAGGTGATCTTGCTCGCCAAGCCCGGGTCGCGGCGTTCCTTCTTTACATCCGCGAGCTGGAGCATCTCGTGGGTGAAGTCGATGCCGATCACCTTCGCGGCGGGGGTGCGGGCGAAGGCCTCGGTGAGGTCGCCGGTGCCGCAGGCGATGTCGGCGACCGTGTCGCCCTCGCGGACCTCGGCCTGTCTGACGGCGAAGCGCCGCCAGGCCTGGTCGCGCCAGAGGGAGTGGACGCGGTTGTTCAGGTCGTAGCTGCGGGCGATCGACGCGAACATCCGCCTGACTTTCTCGGCCTTCTGATCGTCCTGATGGAGGGTGTCCAGATCGGTGTCGGACCAGACGGTGTCCGCCGGGTTACCGGGCCCGGAGGGGGGGCGTGTGGTACCCTTCACTGTCTCGGCCCCGCCCGATGGCGGGGTCGGGTTGGATGAACGGGCGGACTCGTCGGTGGTCGGGGGCATCGGCGATGGTATTTCAGAACGAACGGTCGGGGCCGGAGGCTTCGGCCGCAGGAGAGAGGTAGATCCACATGTTCAGCAGAAGAAACAGACAGTCGGGCGGCGTGAGCGGGCTGGCGGCGGCGGGGCTGATCGCCCTGCTGATGGCGTCCGGGGCCGTCACCACCGGCTGCAGCACCAACCCCGCGACAGGGCGTCGGTCGCTGACGCTCCTCTCGTGGGAGCACGAGCGGTCGCTGGGGGCCGAGGCCGCGCCGCAGTTGACCCAGGAGTTCGGGGGCGAGGTGAAGGACGAGCAGCTTCGGTCGTTCACGCGGCGCGTGGGCGAATCGATGATCCCGCACATCGAGAGCGGCGTGCCCGAACTCGATTGGGAGTTCATCATGCTCGACTCCGATGTGATCAACGCCTTCGCCCTCCCGGGCGGGAAGGTGTACATCACGCGGGACCTGGCGTCGCGCATGACCAATGAGGCGCAGTTCGCCGCGGTGATCGGCCACGAGATCGGGCATGTCACCGCCCGGCACGGCAACCAGCGGATCAGCAACCAGATCGGTTTCAATGTCCTGCTCGCGGGGCTGGCGATCGGTGTGGGCGTTTCCGACCAGGACAGCTCGTTCCGTCGCTACGGCGAGGTCGGCCTGCCTGCCCTTGCGATCGGGGGCAACCTCGTGCTGCTCAGCTACGGGCGCAACGAGGAGCTCGAGGCCGACATGCTGGGCGTGCGCTACATGACCGGCGCGGGCTACGACCCGATCGGCGCCCTGCAGGTGCAGCAGCTCCTGGGCAGCCTGGCCGGGGGCGAGCGCCCGCCCGAGTTCCTCTCGACCCACCCGCACTCAGAGACGCGGATCGACGCGATCAACAAGCTGCTGCGGGGCGAGTACGCCCACACGCAGAACAACCCCGAGTTCAGGACCTACGAGGACCGCTACCAGCGCGAGGTGCTGTCGAGGATCCGGCCGCGGGCGTCGGCCGACGGCTCGTTTAATCTGGCGCACACCGCGTCGTGGTGTCTGCACTGCGCGATGGCGGAGGCTGGGCAGGAGTAGGCGTTTCCGCGGCGCGGGCCGCTAATTGAGATCAGCATGGCAAGGGGGCAGTCATGACCGACGAGGGACAGCCTGACGGCGCGACGCGAGCGGGGTTTTCGTCCGGCAACGCGATTTTGCTGCTTGGCGTGGCGCTGCCGCTGGTGGTGTCGGTGCTGATCGTCTGGATGCTGGCGCCCGACGCCCGCTGGCGGGCGATCCTGCTGGGGGCGGTGCTCTTGCTGAACGCGGTCTGGTGGCTGCGGCTGTGGGCGAGGCTTCGGAGGAACGAGCGGCGGGCGTTGCGGGGTGAACGCACCGGCGACTGAGAGGGGGGTGCGATGGCGAGCGGGCTGATCGGGATGTGTTTCAGAAGCATCGATGATCCGGCCATCGGGGAGGAGGGCTGATGCAAAGGCTTCAAGTCGGGCCGATCGACCGTCGGTGGTTCATCGGTTGCGAATGCGAACTTTGGCCTTCATCAGGCTCGGGAGACCCGGGCGTTCCCCAGATCGACATCGGCGACGCCGAGGAGGGGGCGGCCGAGCGTTGGGTTATAACGCTGTGCGACGCGGCGACGCGTTCGCCGGTGCTGCATCTCAAGTTGACTGCATCGGTGACCGGTGCATCGCACATGTGCATTTTCGAGAACCGCAATGCCTTTATCGCGGTCGACTGCACCGTTGCTTCAGTAGACCTGCAGGACATGAAACTCGCTTGGGAGCGGACATTCATGACGCCGATGATGGACTGCTGGACCACACCTCTTGGCCTCATGGTCGTTGGCGAGGGGGACCTTGCGATGCTGGATGCGGCAGGCCGGACTGTCTGGGAACGCTCGACGGACGATCTTGTTATTGGCTATGAGCGAGTGCAGTCATTGTTGCGGGTGACGCTTGATAGCGGCGATGTGCTGGAGATCGACGAGGCAACGGGGCGGACTTTCGACTGATGACTTTGGTGGTCGTCGCAGTGCATGCAGAGCGATCGCTTTGGGGAGTAAGTGCGAACGGAGTGTGACGCGATGGCGAGCGGACTTGCCGGGATGTGCTTCGGGAGCATCGATGAGCCGGCGCGAGCCGGGTTTCATCGCGAGCTATTTGCCCGCTACGCCTCGTTGATGAACGACAAAGATGCGCTCGCCCGTTCTGCGCTGTGGCCGAAGATGGTCGATCCGGGAGTGGGTCAGGTCGATCTAGAACCGCAAGAGTTTCTGGACGAGTTGCGTCGCTACCTCAATGCGGCTGACCCCGACGCCGAGGTCGATTACAGCCTGAACGAGGAGCTGCAACGCCGCGCATACTACCTGACCCCCGCGTGTATCGACCGAGCACCGGTCCCGGCCGATGCCGCTTTGCTAACGATCCCTGCGTACATCATCGTTCTGCACGGCTGCCGGTTTTGCTACATGCCGTTTCCCATCCATTGCGTTGCCGCGGCGTTGCTCTGCGCTGCGCGAAACGCCGACGAAGACTTTGTGCTGCTGCTTTACAACGCGATGCAGGAGTGTCTTGCGCGGGGGCTCGCTGCGAACCCAGAGGATCAGGGCCTGAACGGCAACGGTGAGCTAGTACAGTTTATGATCGGGTCCGTGGGCATGGAGTTGCACCAGCGGATGATGCTGGCGGTCGACCTTGAAGATGACATGTGGGGGATGTTCGAGAAGATCGCCGTGGGCCGAGAAGGGGCTCCGGCGTCAGAGGGGCCTGCCGAGCCCCGCCACGACGATGTGCTGCTGATGCGCTATTTTAACGAGGGGGTTGTGCGGCTGAAGCCGAACCCTAACCCGGATGATTAAACTTAGGTCAGCGTGCAGCGTTACGCTGCTCAGTGAGGTGCTTCGCGGTTGTGAGCACCGACCTCTCAAAGCAGAGGTCGGTGGCACGACTGTCCGTCAGATCCTCGTTCTTAAATCCCCCAAAACCCAGCCCAGTTCCCCCACGCAAAGGCGTGGATATCCGCGTCGTTCCAGCCGTGCTCGGCGAGGTGGTCGGCGAGTTTGGCGAGGTGGGCGGGGAGGTTGATGTCTTCGGGCAGGCGGTCGGCCGCGAAGCCGCCGTCCATGTCTGATCCCAGCCCGATGTGCGCCGGGCCGACGAGGTCGCGCCAGTGTTCCAGATGTCTGCGGCAGTCCTCGATCGTCGCCCGCTCCTTGTCGTGCTTGGCGATGCCGGTTCTGAGGAAGCGTGAGCAGAGGTTGAGGCCGATGACGCCGCCTCGCGCGGCGATCTCCTTGGCGTGTTCGTCGGTGAGGTGCCGCTGCTCGCCGGGCTCCATGAGGGCGCGGGCGTTGGAGTGGCTGGCGATGACGGGGCCGGAGGCGTTTTCGAGCACGCCGTCGAGCGAGGCGTCGGAGAGGTGGCTGGCGTCGAAGACGACGCCGAGGCGGTCGAGGGTCTCGACGAGCTCGCGCCCGATGGGGGTGAGGCCGGTGGTGGTGCCGTTGCCCCCGGCGTAGCGGGAGGGTGTCCACCACGCGAGGCCGACGGCGATGACGCCCTGGGCGACCCACTCGTGGGCCTCGTCGGGGGAGGTGATCGGGTCGGCGCCCTCCATGAGGACGCCCAGGCGGAGGGGCGCGGATGAGCCCTTGGGCACGACCGAGCCGCGGAGTGGGAGCAGCTCGATCAGCCCCGCGTCGCGCCAGGCGTGGTAGAGCTTGAGCTGTCGCATGCCGGCCCGCCAGGCGGCGTCGGCGTCATCGGCGGGGTAGGCGAAGGGGCCGTCCTCGGCGTGGGGGTCGTTCGGGTCGACTGGCTCGGTGAAGATCGTGCCCAGGCAGGCGGTCACCCGGCCCTCCTTGAGGGTGGGGAGGGTGACGGCGGCGGGCTGGTAGCGGCCCCGGCAGTCGTCGACGCTCGTGTGCATGTCCCGCCCGACCTCGGCGAGGTAGGCCAGGTCGAGGTGGGCGTCGAACCAGCGTTCGGATCTGGGGGTCGGCTGGGGCAAGGCGGGGCTCCTCGGCAGGGGTGCGTTGGGGCGGAAGGGGGGGCGTGCGTGTGCGGGAGGGGATGGTAGACTGGGGCCATGGAACAGCCGCACGACCCGAAGATCCGCTGCCCGAAGGACCGCATGGTGATGGAGCGCATCCGCGTGGACAACGCGGTGGATGTCGACCGGTGCTCGCACTGCGGCGGCATTTGGCTGGACGGGGGAGAGCTTGAGGATCTCTTGGGCCTGCCGGGCGGGGCGAAGGACCTCATCAAGCGGCTGGACTCGGGGGCGTACGACGACCACGGGGCGCTGGTCAATTCGTTCGCGGTGGGGGATCTCGCCTGCCCTCGGGACGGGACGCAGCTCAGCGTGGTGAACGACGAGCAGCAGAAACACATCGAGTACGAGCTCTGCCCGACCTGCGGGGGGATGTTTTTCGACGCCGGGGAGCTGGCCGACCTGAGCGAGTTCACGCTGGTCGAACGCCTGCGGGCGATCTTCAGCCGCTGACGGGCCTCCTACCGTCCGGTCCGGCCTCGGCGCGGCAAGCGGCGGGCCGGGGGGATTGATGACGGAAGGAGGCCGGGCGTGCAGCCGGGCGAACGGATCGTCTTGATGGTGGCGGTGATCCTGGCGGTGCTGGGCAATGTGCTGGCGCTGTTCATGTTTTTCCGCGTGGCGCCGACGGCGGACAACCTCCGGCCGGTCGTCCGGGAGGTGCTGCGTGAAAATGTCGGCGGGGAAGACGAATACACACAGGCGGTGCGCGAGGTCTGGGATCTGGCGCAGCCCTTGTACCGGCGTCTGGGCGTCGAGGAGCCGGCGAGCGTGCTGCTGACCGGGCGTCCTGAGAACCTGAAAGAAGCGTTGCGTCCGCTGTTCGAGGTGATCGATCGGCTCGCCGAAGAGGCCGAGCTTGAGTACAGCCCGCCGGGGGGGCAGGAAGGAATCGAGGATGGTGGCTGAATCGGATCGGGCGTCGCGTGTCGGGCTTGCGGGCGTTGAACGCGGGGGCGTCCGGGCTGGCGTGCGCCTGAGCGTCCGCGAGGGGTGGCGCCGGGGCGACTGCCTGACGGGGTGTCTGGTTGTACTGGGCGTGTTGGCGATCATCGGGGTGATCGGCGGCATCTGGCTGGCCAACAACTGGCGGGATCTGGCCGCGGATGTGCTCACGCCGCCTCTGGTCGAGGCGATCGAGCGGTCGGACATGACCGAAGAGGACAAGAGCCGCGTGATCGCGCAGGTCGAGGCGCTGGCGCAGGAGTTCCGCGAGAAGAAGATCTCCCTGGAGGAGATGGGCCGGGTGCTCGAGGAGATCGCCGAGAGCCCTGTGCTTCCGCTCGCGGCCGTGATGTTCGTCGAAGACCAATACATCCGTCGTTCCGGCCTGAGCGAGGAGGAGAAGGCGGACGCGAGGCTGCAGATCGGGCGTCTGGCGCGCGGCGTCTTCGAGGAGAAGATCGACGAGGAACGCATCCGCTATGTCGTCGAGCCGATCAGCGAGCCGGGCTCATCGGGCGATGATTTCGACATCCGCCCGCCCGACCGCGTCAGCGACGACGACCTGCGGGCGATGATCGAGCGCGCCCGCGAGGAGGCCGACGCGGCCGAGATCCCCGAGGAAGCGTTCGAGGTCGATATCCCCGGCGAGCTTGAGCGGGCAATCGAGAAGGCGTTGGGGCGCAAGCTGGATGTGCAGCCGCGGGAGACGGCGCCTCCGGCCGAGCCCCGCGAGGGCGAGGAGCCTCCGGCCGAAACGCCACCCTCGGGCGAATCGCCCCCGCCCTCTGGCGGTTGATCGAACGCAGGGAATTCAGGAACACACGCACCGGCCGATTACGGCCGGTGTTTCTTTGCGCTGGGCGGTGCGGCGGGCGAGACGGAGCGGCTACACCGGCGGCGAGGGCACGAATCCGCGGAGCATTCCCAGAAAAACCGCGATCGCGACGATCAGGAGCAGGCCGCCGAAGAAGACGCCGTAGGCGATGGTGCGGATGGGTCTTTCGCGGAGCGCTGTTGCGGGGTCGCGGGTCTTGACGATGACGGCCGAGCCGGGCGGGGCGATGCCGCCCTCGACGGCTTCGATCGCCGGCGAGAGCAGGCTGCGCCGCCGCGCGGTGTTGATGGCGACCTCGGGCGACGCGGCGTCGATGTACAGCTCGCTGTCGCGGTGCGACGAGGCGTGGATGCCGGTGACGCGGTAGAGGGGCACTCAGACCTCCAGCGTGGGGACGGACGCGGGGACGACGAGCTCGGCGCCGGTCTTTTCGACCACCTCGTCGGCGGTGACGCCCGGGGCGAGCTCGATCAGCTCGAAGAGCTTGCGGTCGGGGTTCATCTTCAGGACGCACAGGTCGGTGATGACCATGTCGATGCATTCGACGCCGGTGAGCGGGAGGGTGCAGGCCTTGACGATTTTCGGCTCGCCCTTCTTGTTGCAGTGCTCCATGGCGACGACGACCTTCTGCACGCCGGCGACGAGGTCCATCGCCCCGCCCATGCCCTTGACCATTTTGCCGGGGATCATCCAGTTGGCGATGTCGCCTTTCTCGGAGACCTCCATCGCGCCGAGGATGCACATGTCGATGTGCCCGCCCCGGATCATCGCGAAGGAGTCGGCGGAGGAGAAGAAGCTCGCGCCCCTGCGAGCGGTGACCGTTTGCTTGCCCGCGTTGATCAGGTCGGCGTCGACCTCGCTGTCGGTCGGGTAGGGGCCGATGCCGAGCAGCCCGTTCTCGGATTGCAGCCAGACATCCATGCCGCCCGGGATGTGGTTGGCCACCAGTGTCGGCATGCCGATGCCGAGGTTGACGACGAACCCGTCCTCGAGCTCCCGCGCGGCACGGGCGGCGATCTGATCTCTGTCCAGGGGCATGGGTCTGTCCTTTCCTCTCAGAATCGGTCTCGGGTTTCGGGGTGGCACGGCTCGCCGAGCCGTGTCCTTCCGCTCAATCGTTCCTGTCACGGTCTCCCGCGGCGAAGACTTCACCGAACAGGTCGAGCGTGTGCCTCCACGATCGCTCATCGGCCTTCTTGTCGTAGCCCACCCCGTCCATGCCGAGCCCGTCGGCCTCGGGGTTGGTGAACGAGTGCAGTGCGCCGGAGTAGTCGATGAAGATGAAGTCGGCCTTCGCCTTGTGCATCTCCTCGACGAACGCCTTCTTGTCGTCGTGGTTGACCATCGGGTCGGCGGCGCCGTTGAAGACCGCGACTGTGCCTGCGAACGAGCCCTCGCGCATCGGGTGCGGGCCGGTCAGGCCGCCGTGGTAGCAGACGACCGCCGCGAGCGGCGCCCCGGCGCGGGCCATTTCGAGGACGACGGTCCCGCCGAAGCAGTAGCCGATCGCCGCGACCCGCTCGGGGTCGACGCGTTCAGCGTCGAGCAGGACCTCAAGGCCGGCGATCGCCCGGTCGCGCATGAGCGGGCGGTCGGCGTAGAAGGGCGTCGCGAGCGTTCGGGCCTCGGCGGGCGAGTCGACCAGCACGCCGGCGCCGTACATGTCCAGCGCGAACGCGACGAACCCCTCCTCGGCGAGCATCCTCGCCCGCTTCTGGGCGTACGGGCCGCGTCCCCACCATTCGTGGACGACGAGCACCCCGGGCCTTCGCCCTTCCGCCTCGCTGTCGTAGACCATCAGGCCCTTGAGCTCGACCCCGTCGTGGAGATACCGGATCTCTTCGGTGACGATCTCCGCGAGCGAAAGCGGCGCGAGAGCCGCGCACGCCGAAAACGCCGCCAAGGTTTGGTGCTTTGTCTTCATGGCCTTCCCTTTCGTCCCCCCGTCGGTCTTACGGCTTCCGCTTGCCCGTCGGATTGGGGTCGGCGCGACAGAGGCGTGAGGTTCAGCCCTTGCGCACGGTCCGCTGCTCGATCCGCTTCTCGCTTTTGGTCTGCACGACGCGGTCGACGAAGTTGCCCGGCGTGTGCACATCGTCGGGGTCGAACTCGCCCAGCGGGACGATCCGGTCGACTTCCGCCACGACGAACCTCGCGGCGGTCGCCATCATCGGGTTGAAGTTCCGGGCGGTCTTGCGGTAGCGCAGGTTGCCGAACTCGTCGGCCGCGTCGGCCTTGACCAGAGCGAGGTCGGCGAAGAGGGCCGTCTCCATCACATAGGGCTTTCGCTCGATGCCCTCGGGGTCGGGCCCCCGGTTGAAGTTCCGCGTGTCGTCCTCGGGGCGGAAGAACTCGCGGACTTCCTTTCCATCCGCGACGATCGTGCCCACGGCGGTGGGGGTGTAGAACGCGGGGATCCCTGCGCCCGCCGCGCGGATCCGCTCGGCGAGCGTCCCCTGCGGGTTGAACTCGACCTCGAGCTCGCCCTCGATGAACTGCTTCTCGAAGACGGAGTTCTCGCCGACATAGCTCGAAATCATCTTCTTGATCTGTCGCGTCTTGAGCAAGAGGCCCAGGCCCCAGTCGTCGACGCCGGCGTTGTTGCTGATGCAGGTGATGTCCTTCACGCCCGTGTCGCGCAGGGCCATGATGATGTGTTCGGGAATGCCGCAGAGCCCGAACCCGCCGACATGGATCGTGCACCCATCGGTGAGGACGCCCTTGTCGCGGAGGTCCGCGAGCGTGTCGGCCGGTGACTTGAAGATTTTGCTCGCCATGGTCGCTCCCTGGGTCGCGTGTTTGGTTGAAGTGTATTCGAAAGCCCGGGTCAGCCGCCCCCGGCGCTCTCGGCCGGATCCGGCTCGCCTTCGCCGGGCTCGCCCTCTCCGGTCTCGTCGGCGGGCGGCTCGGGCATGTTCGGCTCGGCCAGGCTCTTGATGAACTCGATGAGCTGCTCGACCTGCTGATCGTTCAGCACCCCGCGGTTGGGCGGCATCGTCCGGACGTTTTCCCACCCCCGGCGCACCTGGTCGTACGGGTCCAGGATCGCCCGGCGCAGGTACTCCTCGTCGGCGATCACTCTTGTCCCGCCGACGAGCACGACCTCCGAGCCGTACAGGTGCAGGAACGACGGCCCCTCGACCACCGTTCCGTCGTCGGAGTGGCAGGCGAAGCACATGCGGAACCAGAGCTGCTCGCCCGCCCCGGCCTTGACGCGGTTGTAGCTGTAATCGATGCGTTGGGCGCGGTCTTCGAGGCTCTCGGGGGCGGGCGTCGTGTCGGGCAGCACGCGCTCGGCGGGGCCGTCCGACGAGGTCATCAGCAGCCAGGCAATCCCCACGCCCATCAGCACGAGCGGCAGACCGACCACCAGGGCCACGATGAGCCCCGCGTTGACAGCGCCTCGTCTTTTCATGCAAACAGCCTCATGCAAACAGTCTCGTCAGGGGAACAGCCCCTGCTGGTTTTTCACATCCTTGGGCTTGCTGGTCAGCGCCTTGAGCTCGTCCATGATGTCGTCGACCGTCTTGAACTGGTGGTACTCGCTGGCGAAGCGGATGTACGCCACCTCGTCCAGGTCGCGCAGCTTGGCCATCACGCGCTCGCCGATCACCTGGCTCGAAACCTCGCGGTCGAACTCGCGGTGCAGTTCTTCCTCGACCTCGTCGACGAGGCGTTGCTTGGCGTCTTCGGAGACGGGGCGTTTGCCGCAGGCGGCGTCGAGCCCGCGTGCGATGTTGTCTCGGTCGAAGGGGACGCGCTTGCCGTCACGCTTGACGACCGCGATGCGGCTGGTCTGCTCGACGCGCTCGTAGGTGGTGAAGCGTTTCTCGCAGTCGGCGCACTGGCGACGACGCCGGATGACCTTGCCGCCCTCGGCGGCTCGGGAGTCGATCACCCGGTCTTCGTTGGACCCGCAGAAAGGGCAGATCATGCGTCAACCACCAGATCAAGGGCCTCGGGTCGGGAGCAAGGGCGAGCCGTTGGGGCTCGGCCCGGGATTGTCAGGGCCCCGGCCCCCCGGGTCAAAGCGTGGGGGCTCTTGCCCGCCCCCTCGCCCGGCGGCTATCCTCAGCCCATGCGATGCTCGACCGGCAAGACTACGACCACGACCACGCCGACGCGGGGCGGATAGCCGGCCGCCCGCGATCGCTGTTTGCACAACCACTCCACGCCCGGCTGACCAAGGCCGGGCGTTTTCATTGACCGCGATTTCGTTGAGATCCGCCCCGACCCGCCGATGCTGACCCCCGCGGCCCGATCCCGGGCCCCCCCTTGCCGGAGACTTCCAGACATGCCCGCCATCACCCTCCCAGACGGTTCGGTCAAACAGTTCGACGCCCCGGTGACGGCCCGTGAGGTCGCCGAGTCGATCGGCCCGCGCCTCGCCCAGGCCGCCGTGGGCTGCCGCGTCGACGGCGAGGTCCGCGACCTCTCGGCCACGCTCGACGCCGACTGCCGCCTGGAGATCATCACCGAGACCCGCAAGGGCGAGAGCGGCAAGAACGAGCCCGACCCCGACGCCCTCTTTCTCGTCCGCCACTCGTGCGCGCATGTCATGGCCGAGGCGATCCAGCGGGTCGTGCCGGGGGCGCAGCTCGTCTACGGCCCGCCCCTGGAAACCGGCTTCTACTACGACATCCGCTTCCCCGACGACCGTCCGCTCAAGGAGGGCGACTTCGAGGCCGTCGAGAAAGAGATGGAGAAGATCGTCAAGGAGGACCGTCCCTTCACCCGCTACGAGCTGGACCCCAACGAGGGCATGACCAAGCTCAAGGCCGAGGGGAGCAAGTACAAGCTCGACAACGCCGAGCGGGCGCTGGCCGCATCCGGGCCCGAGGCCAAGCTCTCGTTCTACGCCACCGGCGAGCCGGGCAAGCACTGGGAAGACCTCTGCCGCGGTCCCCATGTGCCAAGCACGGGGCGCATCGGCGCGTTCAAGGTGATGTCGCTCGCCTCGTCGTACTGGCACGGCGACGAGAACTCCGACCGCCTGACCCGCGTCTACGGCACCGCCTTCTTCAAGCCCGCCGACCTCCAGCAATACCTCGACAACATCGAAGAGGCCAAACGCCGCGACCACCGCGTGCTGGGCAAGCAGCTCGGGCTCTTCCACATCGATGAGGCCGTCGGGCAGGGGCTGATCCTCTGGACGCCCGCGGGCTCGACGATCCGCAAGGAGCTGCAGAACTTCATCGGCGAGGAGCTGCGGCTGCAGGGGTACTCGGAGATCTTCACGCCGCACATCGGCAGGCTGGATCTGTACCGCACCAGCGGGCACTTCCCGTACTACGCCGAGAGCCAGTACCCGCCGATCGTGCCTCGCGAGGAGCTGTCGCGCCTTGCGCAGGAGGGCTGTTCGTGCGCCGAGCTTGGCAACCTGATGGCGTCGGGCGAGATCGACGGCTACATGCTCAAGCCGATGAACTGCCCGCACCACATCAAGGTCTTCGCGTCGCGACAGCACTCGTATCGAGATCTGCCGGTGCGCCTGGCCGAGTTTGGCACGGTGTACCGCTGGGAGCAGTCGGGCGAAATCGGGGGCATGACGCGCGTCCGCGGTTTCACCCAGGACGATGCGCACCTGTTCTGCACGCAGGACCAGCTCGACGAAGAGCTGCAGGGCTGCCTGAGCCTGGTGAAGATCATCTTCGACGCGCTGGGCATGGAGGACTACCGCGTGCGCATCGGCCTGCGCGACCCGGATTCGAGCAAGTACACCGGCGATCCGTCCAACTGGGACAAGGCCGAGGCCGCCTGCCGCGCTGCGGCCAAGACGCTCGGCAAGCCCTTTGTCGAGGAGCCTGGCGAGGCGGCGTTCTACGGGCCCAAGATCGACTTTGTCGTCAAGGATGTGATCGGTCGCGAGTGGCAGCTCGGCACGGTGCAGGTGGACTACAACCTGCCCGAGCGGTTCGGGCTTTCGTACATCGGGCCGGACAACAAGCCGCACAGGCCGGTGATGATCCACCGCGCCCCGTTCGGCTCGATGGAGCGGTTCATCGGCGTGCTGATCGAGCACTTCGCCGGCGCGTTTCCCGCCTGGCTCTCGCCAGAGCAGGTCCGCGTGCTGCCCATCAGCGACAAGTCCGCGGCGTACGCCTCCAAAGTCGAAAGCGCGCTCAAGGCGAAACGCGTCCGCGTCAGCACCGACGACAGCTCCGGACGCGTTCAGGCGAAGATCAAAGCCGCGGCCGACGAGAAGGTGCCTTACATGCTCGTCGTGGGCCCGCGCGACGAAGAGAGCGGCACGGTCAGCGTCCGCGCCCGCGGCATCCAGAAAGACCTCGGCGCCATGCCCCTCGACGAGTTCGTGCAGGCCCTCGACACCGAGATCGCAACGCGCGGCAAGGAGACGGTGGTCTCAAAGTTCGCGTGAGCGGGTACGAATCTGTCAGCAGCCCTGACTGGGGTAGGCACGGAATCGAGATGCAAGCATGAGCAGGTCTCCAGATCCTGTAACCTTCAACTTTCTGGATCAGGCCGAGAACCAGGGCGCGTGCTTCGTCATTCGAGCCGTGAACGACCAGGTGGCAATTTGTCTCTCTCTTGAACGAAACGGAGACGCTGAAGCGGTCATCGATCGTGAACAGGCACGGTCGCTGGCGTTGGCGATCCTGGAGTTCGCGTCAGACGGCTCAGGTTGAGACGATCGATCGGTGCTGGCCTGCAGACTGATGTTGAGTCTGTAACTACGCCATGTGCTATCCTCGGCGACTGATCCGGAAAAGTCCCGAAGGGACGCAAGAATGCAGCCACGGGTGGAGGTGTGCGAAGCACACCGGAACCCGTGGAAAGCCCGCAAAAACTCACCCAATCCCCAGCAACCATGCCGCGTAGTCCGCCCTCGAATAGGTCTCACCCCACGCGTCGTGGCCCGTCTCGGGCAGGAGCTCCAGCCGGCAATCGCCTCCGGCGGCGCTGATCGCCGCCAGCAGCCCCCGCGCGTGATCGGGCGGCACAACATCGTCGTCAACGCCGTGCGTGATCCGCACCGGTGTCGATCTCAGCCCCGACGCGATCTCGGCCACAAGCGCAGATCGAGCGTCAAAGGGCCAGTCGCCAGCGCCGTAACCGTTCTCGGGCGGGTCGGCGTACGGACACACGCTCAGCACGCGCTCGAACCGATCCGGATGCCGCGCGCCGATCACCAGCGCCCCGTGCCCGCCCTGGCTGTTACCCGTGATCACGCAGGTGTCCGCAACGCCGTGCTCGAGGGATCGGTCGAGCAGTTGCATGATCTCCGCGGCGTGGTCCTCCCATTGCCGCTGGGGATCGGGCTTCTGGGGGATCAGCATCGGCGCCGGCCACAGCGATGGATCCGCCCGGGCGATCGAGGGGAGCGACCTGCTCTAGACAAGCTCCGCGTCGGTCCCGCACTCGCCGATCCCGTGCAGGAAGAGCACGAGCGGGACGCGGTGGCCGATCGGCCCGTGCGCCACCAGTGTCGCGCGAAGGCGCCCGGCCCTGAGTTCGTGCGTTCTGGTTCCGCTCACGGCGCGATCAGCCCCTCGCGCACGCAGTAGCGGCAGATCGCGACGCGGTCGTTGAGCCCGAGCTTGCGCATCACATTCGCAGCGTGCTTTTCGACGGTTTTGATGCTCACGCCCAGGCGTTCGGAGATGACCTTCTTTGCGCAGCCCTCACCGATCATGGTCAGGACTTCACGCTCGCGCCGGGTCAGGGTGTTGGCGCGTGTTGCGCCCCCTGGTCCTTCCCCGGACCTGTCCATCAGCCGGTCCATCACCTTGGGGGAGTAGGCCATTCCGCCGGCCGCGACCTGTCGGACCGCGTCGAGCACGCGCTCGGGCGACACATCCTTGGTGATGAACCCCGCAGCATCGGCGCCGATCGCTTCGTCGATGTAACGGTCGTAGGCGTACGCGCTGAGAAAGATCACGCGCGTTTCGGGGCTGAGCTCGACGATGCGCTGCGCGGCGTCGAACGCCGAGCCGCCCGGCATGTCGATGTCCAGCAGCACCACATCGGGTCGGTGTTGCTCGGCGGCCTCGACTCCTGCCTCGGCGTCGGCGGCTTGGGCGATCACGCGAAGGTCCGGCTCGCCCTCGATCAGACGAGCGCACACCTCGCGGACGAGGGTGTGGTCGTCGACCAGCAGCACCATCGTCCGTTCGCTCATGGCCCAACCTCACGCAGCATGTCCAGAGCCAGGCCGATCGCCGAGCGGAGCTCGGTCTCGCCGAAGGGCTTGGCCAGAAGCGCGGCGCCCAGCTTCGCGTCGGCAGAAACACCGCCGGCGCGGCTCCCGCTCATCAGCACCGCCGGGCCCGTATACCCGGCTTCGCGCAGCTCTCGCAGCAACGACTCGCCGTCGTTCCCGGGCAGCCGATAGTCAGAGACGACCAGCGTGACGCCCGGCGGCAGCAGCTCACGTCCTTCGCCGAACGCTTCGTCACCCCGCCGCCGGACCACCGAGTATCCCATCGAATCGAGCATGCCCGCGACGATTTTGAGCACCTGAGGATTGTCTTCGATGACCAGTGCGCAACGCCCTCGCTCTGCGGAAGGGCTGTCGGTCGCCTCCGCACCGGCCGCGAGAGCGGGCAGGATGATGGCCATGGTCGTGCCGACCCCCCGTTCGGTGCTGACCGTGACGCGTCCGGCGTGGGCGCGGGCGATCTCGTCGACCACCGTGAGGCCGAGCCCCTCGCCCCCCTCGCTGCGCCTGGTGGTGAAGCGGCGCTCGAACATCCTGTCTCTGACCGAACCGGAGACGCCCTCGCCCGAGTCGGTGACGCTCAAGACCGCCTCGGCGCCGTGGGCATGCACGCCGACGACGATGCGTCCGCCATCGGCCTTCATCGCGTTGCGCGCGTTGAGCGTGAGGTTCACCAGCGCTCGCTGCAGTTGGTCGGCGTTGCCGAGCACGCGCACCCGCGTGTCGGCGTCGAGCGTCACGCTCGTCTCGGCCGGGAGCAGCGGCTTGACCGTCGCGATCGCATCGCGGGCCAATTCGGCGAGAGACAGCACGCAACGCGTCGGCTCTGGCTCAGAGGCGAGGTCCCGCAGCGAGTTGGCGAGCGAGCCCGCCTGTCGGATCAGCTCCCCGAGCTTTGCATGGGCCTGCCGCGGGCTTCCGCCAGCCTCGACCGTCTTCGACGCTTCTTTCAGATGCGCCTGGAGCGCGAAGATCAGATTCTTCAGCTCGTGGGCGGTCTCGCAGGCCTTTTCGTCAAGGGCCTCCGCCCGTGCGGCGAGGTCTTCGCTCCGCTCTCGCTCGGCTTCGGCCCGGCGACGCTGCAGCTCCTCGGCGACTCGGCCCGCCGACAGCCCGACAACGCGCCGCGCCAAGTCAACACCCGCCACCGGTTGTCGCCACAGCGCGCCCACCATGCCCAGCGGGCGGCCGAGTTCGTCTTCGCCGGCGCCCGACCCGATGAACCCACGCGCACCGGCGAGCCTCGGGTCATCCGCGAAGGACTCAGATGCGCCCGTGGGCAGGCAGACCGACCGCGAGCCGTTCGCGAGCCTCGCTTCGGGCGTGCCCGGCAGCGGCACGATCAATCCCTCTTCGGTCGAGCCCCGGCCTTCTTCCGCCAAGCTCCGGCCGGCCGAGGCCAGCACGCGCACCCGGCCCTCGCCGGTGTGGAGCACCTCGGTCACAAGCACGAAGTCAGCGGGGAGCGTCCGCCGCAGCCCCTCGGCGATCGCCCCGAGGCAACCCTCGCCCGCGGGAACCGCGAGCAGGTCGGCGATGGTCGCGAGGCTCTCTTCCGCGGCCTTGATCCGTGTGACATTCTCGTGAAGCACGAGCGCGAAGCGCTTCCCGCCGACCCGCATCGGGGTGATGTGCACCACGAACCAGCGTCGCTCGTCGGGGGCGTGGCAGGGGTACTCGAACTCGGCGCGCGTCAGGTCGCCGGCGCACACCCCCCGGATCGCGTCACAGACACCCGCCGCGACAGGGTCGGTCCGCGACGCGGGAAGGCAGGCCTCGTGGTAGCTCTCGCCGACGCAGTAATCCCGGCTCGCGAGACCGTTCTCGTCAGCGAAGCGCTTCCAGGTGTGGTTGACGGAGACGATCTCGCCGTCGTCGGCAACAACCGCCGTGTGGGCGGTCAGCGCGTCGAGCAGATGCTGCGGATGGGATTGAGGTCGCATCGGCCGCCTCTGGGCGGGTCTGCCGAGCGGCGAGCAAGGCAGCGCTTCGGGCGGGGCTCCGGTCCCGCCAATGGGGATCGTACCTACCCACCGGCTTCCAAATCCATGATATCTGGGCGAAAACCCGGTACATCCACCGGGAAGCGTTCGATGCACGGCTTGCAAGTACACTCTGACCGACCGGGAGGCGCGGGGGCTATCGTCCGCCGCCTCAGAATTGGGGTGAAATCACGCAGAGCCCCTTGGAACGGATTGACCCATGGCGATCGGAACCCTGACAGACCTCGGCGATCGGCTGCCTCGCGAGTTCGCCGCAGCGCCTGTGGACGCCTCGCAGGCTGGCGGGCCATTGCGGATCTGCGTGCTGGTTTCCGAGCGGCCCGACCCCGCCTCGGGTCGCCTGGTGGCCCTCCGAGAGACGCCGGAGGCGAGGGTCTGCCTCGGCGCGATGCTCGACGCATCCGACGCCGTGGTCCACTGGCTGGAGGTCTGGGTCCAGCACTTCGACGGGCTGGAGTCGACGCCCCCGGCCTACCGCGACGCGCTGACCAACCGTGCGATGGACGAACGGTGGTCGAAGCTGGCTTCGGCGCTGGACAAGATGCCCCGGCGCACGCTGATCCGAACCGGGCACGAGGACGCGCCGCCCCGCCCGGTCTGGATCGACCCCGAGACGATGGCCCCGGTGCACCCGGTGGTGCAGGAGGTCGGCGCGCCGCTGGAGCTCTGCACCGACGACGCCCTGCTCCGCGAGGTCGGCCTGCCCGAGTATTCGACAACACTGGCCCGCTATCTCTGGTCGCCGGAGATGGGGCTTGAGAGCCCGTTCATCCCGGCGACGCGCGCCACGCCCGAGACCGGGCCGAGCGTCTCCTTCGAGGCCGCGACGGGCGAAACGCGCGAGCTGGTCCCCCTCAACCCCTGCGGCGGGCGGATGCTCGTCCGCCTGCACGCCCCGATGGCCCTTGAGGAGTACGACCGGCTGATCGAGGGAGGCACCTGGGAAGGCCCACGCCACGGCAAGTCGCCCCTGCCCCTGGACCCCCCCGAGCCGGAGGCCTTCGCCGACCCCGACGAGGCCGAGCGGGGGCTGCTGCTCGGACGACAGGGCAAGTGCGGCAGGACCGTAGAGGCCCTGCACCTGAAGCTCCGGACGCTGGCTCAGGCCGTCGACGAGGTCGCGCGGCTGACCGCGTCGACCGGCCGCCCACTGCTGAACCTCACCGACGCGAGCTTCCGGGTCTTCGGGGCCGGGGCGGGCGTCGGCCTTCCTTCTTTATGGGCGTCGCGGGTCTCGCTGGTAGAGGCGGGCACGGCGGTCGAGCTGGCCCTGGGCGAGGGCGGGGCGAGCTGCTTCCTCGTTCCCGAAGAAGAGCTGCAGGGGATCTTCCGCCCGCGTGTGCGCTCGGCCGTTCGCGGCCGCGGCTCGGTCCGAATCCGCGAGGTGCACGCCGATGGCGGCAAGGGGCTGGTCGTCGAGGGGACGCTGAGCACCGACGAACGCGTGGGCGCCGCCTCCAGCGATGTTGTCTGGCTCGTGCTGCCGGTGGGCGATCGCAGGATCGACCTCTATACCAGCGTGAGCGCCGACCGGGCGATGGCGGGGGGGGAGCTGCGCCTGAAGTCGTTCGGGCGTGCGCTCAGCGACGAGGATCGGGCGGCCTTGGAGGGCGCCCGAGGGGTGCTGATCGAGCAGGTGAGCTTCGAGGTCATCCCGCTGTTGAGATCCCCGTGCGACATGCACGCGCTGGCGGTCCTGGGGGCCAAGCTGCTGCTGGCGGGCCCGGACCGGCCGCTGTCGGTTGTGCTTGACGAGCTGATGAGCCTGGCGGGGCGTCTGGCCGAGGGGGGCGGGCACGAGACGCCGATCGAGGATCGGATCGCCGCGGTCTTCGACGAAGACCCGCGCTGGATCGAGGCCCTCGGCCCGCTGCGGCTGACCGCCGAGGGCGTCGAGCCGGGCGAGGCGTTCGGGCTGGTGCCTTCGGGGGTGTGGTTCGGTGCGCTGGGGACCTTGGTGAAGATGCTGCCCGGGGCGGGGCCGGACTCGGTCTCAAGAGACCCCGGCGACGCCAGACCCGGCGGGCTGCACCTGATCTACGAGCCGATCATCGAGCGGCTGGGCCTCCTCCTTGTGCGCACAAGGAGCCTGATCGTGATCGATTGGAACTACAATCGCGAGATCAACGGCGTGCTCCGCAGGTTCATGTCCGGTCTGGCGCCCTCTGGCGCCGACGCGTGAGCCGGCGGGGCGGGCCGAGCGGCGATTCGAACGAACGGGAATTCATCGGCCGCAGGAAGCGGCCCGAGAGGAGCGACACATGACGCCGATCCGGATCCTTGGTGTTGCGTTTGCAGCGTTGGTTTCGATGGTGCTGCTGACGGGGTGCGGGAGCACGCCCCGCGCGACGAACCTGCAGGTGAACATGACGCTCAACGAGCAGCTCGCCCAGAGCGGGCGTGTGCCCTCGATCGAGGTCGATGTGATCGGGCTCAACCAGAGCCAGCTCGAGACCTTCCGTACGGTGAACCTCAGCGAGTATTTTCTGAGCAACCTGCGCCGGGACACCAACAAGAAGACTTTCTACTTCGCCTCGGGCAACACCGAGCCCAAGACGCTCGCCCGGACCGACGGCGTCTGGAAGGAGTGGGTCGACGACCAGGGCGCGATGTACCTCGCGGTGCTGGCGGACATCCCGGGCGTGACGCAGGACCTGCCCGGCGAGGCGGACCCGCGCCGGCTGATCCTGCCCTTGGACCGCTCGCGTTGGAGCGGGACGCGAGTGGACATCCGTGTCGACGGCAGCGGGCTGACGCTGCTGACCCCCCCCAAGCCCGCCGCCGACTGATATCGAACGCTCCGGGCTTTGTGGGGCCGGAGATTGCTGAGGGCTCATGGGCCGTTACGCCGAGTTCGAGACAACGCGGGATCTGTACCGTGGGCTGCTGACGACGGTCTCGGTCGCGAACCGTTCCGGCGGCGCCGACGAGGCGTATGTCGTCAAACTCTACGAGCCCGGCAGCGCGGTGACCGGCAAGGCCGGGGTCGATCGCGAGGCGAAGCTCTTCCTCGAACGGGCCGAGGCGATGCGTGCGCTGACGGAGGCGGGCGCGAAGCACTGGCTCCCGCTGCACGCGCTGGGGCTGACCGAGGGCGGGGCGTTCTACGCCGCCGACCGCTGCCCCCGGACGCTCGAACAGCTCATCAACGGCCGGGTGAAGCTCGACGGGCCGGGGATGTTCAATGTCATCCGGTCGGTCTGGGAGGGCCTGCGCGAGCTGCAGCGCCTGAAGGGCCGCCCGCACGGGATGGTCAAGCCGACCAATGTGCTGCTCGACCGCGTGGGCCAGGTCGAGAAGGCGCGGGTCATGCTCGCCGACCCGGCGCCGCTCACCGGGCTCGACAGCGCCGAGGCGGAGCTCGACGACATCCGGGCGCTCGGGCGGCTGGTCTTCCAGCTCGTCTTCTTCCAGCCGTTCAGGGAGCGGGGCGGGTACCCGGTATCCGAGTCGGCCGAGTGGTCAAAGCTCGGCAAGAAGGGCGAGGACTGGCGCAACTTCTGCAACATGGTGCTCGACCCGGCGGTGCGCTCAGGCCAGCTCACTCTGGAGGGCCTCGCGGGGGACATCGAGGCGCTGCGCGACGGGCGTTCCGGCGGCGGCGGGCTGCCGCTGGTCCCGCTGGGCGTGACGGCGGCGGCGCTCACAATCGTCGGTGTCGGCGGGTTCGTGCTTGTCTCGCAGATGTTCGCAGGAGAAGAAGGCGAGGAGGGCGCGACTGTCGCCCCCGGCGAGGTCGAGGTCCGCTTCAGCGAGGAGCGGTGGGCGCAGTGGTGCGAGGTGCACGCGGAGTTCCGCGATATGGCGCTCTTGCTCCTGCGCGAGCGCGAGCTCGTCGCCTCCGACCCCTTCCTCGCCGAGCGCGTGCTCGCGGATCTCGAAGAGATGGACGGGGCCCTCTCGCCCCATATCGTCCGGGGCGGGCGGGGGTCGAGGCGCCCGACGGTGCGCCCGGAAGACACGATCCCCGACGAGGCGAGGACGGCCGAGGGCGTCCGAAAGATGGCCGAGGCGATCGCCAGGCTCGAGGCGTACCCCGATGCGTTCGGTGCCGAGGACTGGGAGGCGAGGGAGACCGTCGACCGTCTGGCCAGCCGGCTCCGAGAAGCGGGGCTGCACGCCAGTTGGCGGACGGTCGAAGGCTGGCTGCGCGAGGCGTTGGCGCAGCAGTCGGGGGCGGGCGAGCGCGCTTCGGCGATCCTCGCGATCCTCCGTGCCGCCGAGTATGTGCCCAGGGCCGAGGCGGCTCTGGACCGGCTGGCCTCAGCCGCGGCGAGGCTGGAGGCATCGGGCGACGACCGGATCGGCGTCGCGATGACGATGGCCCGTCTTGCCGACGAGCGGCTGGAGGGTTCGGGGACTCCGAGGCTCGAGGATCTGGCGGAACTGCTCGAACGCCAGGCCGGCGTGGTGATGCGTCTGGCCGAGCTGATCGAGACACGCTTTGAAGGAAGCCTGCCAGAGCAGTTCGTCGAGACCAGCCGGTTCGGGCGCCAGCTCGCGTCGTTGCAAGACGAGGGCGAGACCGATCCGGAGATCTGGGAGCGTGCGCTGCGCGGCTATCTCGTCGAGTACGAGCGCTATGACCTCCCGGTGGATCCGCTCGTGCCCAGCCCGGTGCGGGCCGAGTGGCTCGCCCAGAGCGAGGCGCAGATCGAGCGTGCGCGCACGCTCCTGCGGACCGTCGGCGATGAGCTCGCGCTCGGCGACGAGAGCGAGCTGGCGGCGGGCGAGCTCGACAGCGAGCAACGGAGCGACTATTTCGAGCAGCTCGGCGCCATTTCCCGGCGCGTCGACGAGCTCGAAGGCCGCAGGGCGGAACTGGCGCCGAGGGGCGGCGAGGTCCGCCAGAGCGAGCTGGCCGAGCTCCGCGAGCTGTCCGACCGTGTGCGCACGGACCTCGAAGGCGTGGTGCAGCAGGTCGCGGTGATCGAGCGCGACTTGATGCGGAGCACGATCGACGCCGAAGCGATCATCGAGGATCTGCGCGGTCGCGCGAGCGTGGCGGGCGTCGAGTCCGGGGCGGTCAACGAAGCGTTTGCGCCCGCCAGGGACGGGATCATCGACCGGTATCGCAGCGACGGCAACGCCGCGGCTCTGCAGAGCGAGGCGAACCGGCTCGACGAGTTGCTGCGCCGGATCGACACGCTTGCGCGCGAGACGACCCCGCGTCTGACAGAGCGTCCATCGCGGTTCGATGAGGGCGCTTGGGGCGAGCTTGTCCGGGCGAGGGTCGAACGCACCGCGGGATCGATGGTCGGGGCGGCCGGCGTCGCCGATCGCGTCGCCAGGGGCGAGGGCGTGCCCTCGCTGAGCGAGGGAGATGTCCGGTCGCTGGAGGCGTTCACTCGTGCTCGCGCCGATGCGGAGCGGCTCCAGAGCGCCGTCGCGACATCGGCCCAACTCGAAGCGATCCTTGACAGTGCCGCTCCGCTCGACCGCGAGCCGGCCTCCACGGCGCTCGTACGGTTCGACGAGATGCGCTCTGCTGAGGAGCTGCGGGAGCTTGAGCCTGTGCTCCAGCCGCTGGCGGCACGCGTGGAGCAGCTCGTGGCGGTCTCGGCGCTCGACGATCACGCCCGATTGCTTGATGGCGCTTCGAATACATCGGATGTGCCTCTGGCGATGGCGTCCTGGCGCCGGCTTTCGACGCTGCCCGCCCGTTCAGCGACGCTGGGCGCCGAGGCCGAGGCGCTGGCCGACCTGCGCCAGGCGATCGATCTGATCGATCACGGCCAGGCGAGTGAAGAGCTGGCGTCGGAATTGGCGTCGATCGGGCGAACGAGGTGGAAGGGCGCGGTCGCTGCGGCCTCGAACCGGCGCGAGCTGGCCGACAGCCTGCGCCTGGCCGCGCGTCTGGATGTCGAGCCCGACGCGGCGGACCTCCCCGATCCCGTGCGGTACAACATCGAGCTGTTGCGTCTGGAAGAGTCGTGGCGCCAGCGGGCCGAATCGCCCGACGAGGCGTGGGTGCGCGAGCGTGCGGACGCGTTCGTCGCTCGCGTCGATGGGCTCGCTCTCGGAGAGCAGCAGCGGGAGTTCATCGCGGAGATGGTCCGCGTCGCAGAGGGCGAAGCGTCGAGCGGGACGGACTACACGCAGGTTGGCCCCGGGCTGCACGGGTGGACGCCCGAGCCCGTCGGCGACGGGATCGTGCGATTTGTGAGCCCGTGGGGCAGAGCGGTTGAGTTTGCTCGTGTGCCGGGGGTGAGCGACGACGAGGGCGCGGTCTACCTCTCGCGTGAAGAGGTCTCGATCGGGCTGTTCTCAGAGGTTGTGGCTCGGGCGGGGGCGTGGGAGCGTGTGACCGAGCAGTGGCAGGAAAACCCGATCGACCTCCAGCGCAACCGCTCGGTGGGCGGGCAGAACGCCAGGCTGCTCTCGTACCGCTACGACCCGGTCAGCGGCGAGTTGACGCCGACCTCGAGCTGGATGCCGGACTTTGAGCCGCACTTCCGCGACATCGACTTCTACCCAAGGGGCGAGCGCCCGGACAACCCGACGCTCGACCACCCGATGCACATGGTCTCTGTCGTGGCGGCTGATCGGTTTGTGGAGTTGATGGGCTGCCGCTTGCCGACCGACGAGGAGTGGCGAGCGGCGGTCGACTTCGAGCGTGAGCAGGGCGAGCTGAGCGGGAACCTCCGCGACGCCGCGTGGCTCGGCCAGCACGAATGGGTCCGCCAGCTCGACGCCCAGCGGGCGTTCGATGAGGTCCAGGCGCCCTACCCCGACAACGGGATCTTCACCCCGCCCAGGGCGCAGGTGCCCGTCGGGTCCGACGCTGTTCCGGCGGTGCGCGACGATGACGGGTCGGTCTGGTTCGAGCGGGTCGGGCGTTCGGGGCGCGGGGAGCGCTTCTACCACCTCTTGGGCAATGTGGCCGAGTTTGTCGTCGCGCCCGGCCTCCCCCAGGAACACGGGGTGATTGGCGGGTCGGCCCTCTCACCCGCTCAGGCCGACCCGGAGACGGTGTACGGGCTGCTGCCCTTCCAGCGCCGCGTGGCGTACTCGGATGTCGGCTTCAGGCTGTCGTTCAGCACCGACGGCGCAGCGCAGGAACAAAGCTCGGCCGACCGCCTCGCGAGGCTGGTCGATCAGGCGGTGTTCTCGTTCGGGGGGTGATCACCGGCGGGAGGCCGAGGTTCAGTCCTCAAAGCCGTAGTCGGAGACAGCGGCAAACTCGGTGTCGCCGAACTGGTGGGCCTTGGCGATGGTGATGTCGGTCCCCCAGAGGGCGGCGCCCAGGGCGTCGCCGAAGCCGACATTGTGGCGGACGAAGCCGTCGCCGGCGCCGCCGGCGTAGTAGTAGAAGCCGTCGTCGGCGGCTCGCTCGTTGCTGTAACTGCAGCCGCCGGCGAGGGCGGCGGCGGTAAGAAGGGCGAGGGTGAGGCTTGTTCGGGCGCGCTTCATGGTGAGTGCTCCTGGCGCGGAGGGTTCGGTTCCGGCTGAATTGGGTATCGTCCGCGGGCGGGGGCATCTGTCGGCGTCTGTGCTCGCGTGGGCGGTTGGGGACGGGGCCGACCCGTTGCAGCCCGTCCGGCTTGCCGAGGCGTTAGAACCAGAACGCCGCAGCGGTCGTGATCGGACGCTGGGCGTGCTCCGGGTTTCGGCCCGGTCCCCGCGGCCTTATCATGCGGGTTGAGCGATCGCGAGAAACAGGAGGCGGAACACCAGTGAGCGGCCATCCGGATCTTCAGGCCCGAGTCGAGGAAGCCGCCAACCGTCTGCGGGCGGTACAGACGGACCTCGCCGACGCCGACGCAGCCCTCCGCGAGGAGGCCCTGACCGACGAGGTCGAGCGTCAGCTCGGCGAACTCGCCCCGGGCGACCGCGACGAGTTTCTCCGCAGGCTCTCGTCGAGGTTTCCGTCCTGGGAGGGGGACGGCTCGATGGCCTCGGCGCCGGCCGCCGCCAGCCCTGCCAGATCGCAGGCCGACCAGCGGGAGCTGAACGACCCGTCCTGGCTGCTCGACAAGCTGCTGGGGATGCTCGACCACATGGACGAGGAGCAGAAAGAGGCGATCCGTCGGAAGCTGATCGAGGCGGGGATGGTCTCGGGGGGGCCGGGGGATTGGCCGGCGGACGCGGTCAAAAGGTTCCGCAAGGCCGCGCCCGACGGGAGCGAGCACATCGACCCGGGTCGCCTGCTGGAGCTCTCGGGGGCGATGGCGGAGTTTGTCACCAGCGTGGAGAAATTGGTCTGGCGGGCGTGGCAGGAGATCTCGCCCCGCTCACCCCTCAAACGGGGCACCCCGCTCGGCACGACGATCGGCCGGTTCAGCGGGGGGAGCGGGGAGGTGTCGCTCAACGAGGTCCGCCAGGATCTCGAACGCCTCCGCCAGCTGACTGTCGGCATCATCGGGGCGATGAGCGGGACGGCGAACCTGGTGCACAACCGGGTGCAGACGCTGGCGCCCGAGGGGGTGATGGCGGCGGCCAAGGACGAGGGCAAGAAGGCGTGGGAGTCGTGGGAGGTCGCCTACTGGCGGAAGTACCGCGAGCTGGCGGCGATCCTCGACCAGCCGGTGTTTGAGAAAGAGGTGCGTGAGGCGTTGTCGGATTCGATCATGGCGTTGATCGGCCGGGCGCGGTAGGTTCACAGTCGAGCGGGCGCGGCGCCCGACGGGGAAGCAGGCAGGCATGACGGCGCAGGTCCACTGGCACGAAGGGCTGTTTCTTCAGCCGCACCACCTCCAGGCGATGCAGCGGTCGTCCATCGACCGCGCGTCGCTGGACCGTGCGCTGGCGCGGCCGTACCCGTACGGGGTGGCGGAGGCGAAGCTCTCCCGCGACGGGCTGGACAACATGCGGGTCCGCTTCGACCGCCTGCTGGTGGTCATGCCCTCTGGGGTGGTGCTGGACTACCCCAATGCGGCGGACCTGCCGGCGCTGGACATCGAGGAGGAGTTCAACGCGAGCACGAGGCCGTTCACCGTCTCGCTGGGCGTCCCGCTTCACTACCCGGGCAGGGCGAACGCGATCGAGCTGGGCGAGAACGCCGACTGGCGGACCAAAAGGATGTACCGCGTCTTCGAGCGCGACGAGGCCGACGAGAACACGGGCGAGAACGCCCAGCCGGTGATGTACCGCAAGCTCAACGCCCGCCTGATGCTCGACCGCGACGACCGGACGGACATGGAGGTGCTGCCCCTGCTGCGCGTCGCCCACGCGACGGGGGAGGACTCGGGCGTGCCCCGCATGGACCCCGAGTTTGTGCCCGCCTGCCTAGTGCTGGAGGGCTCGGGCCGGCTGCGGCAGGAGGTGCTCGAGCTGGGCAACCAGATCGAGGCGACCCGGCGCGAGCTGGTCAACCAGATGACCCGGGGCGGCTTCAATGTCGAGACGATGAAGGGCATCCAGATCCAGTCGATGCTCAAGCTGCTGACGCTGAACCGTGCGGCGGCGAGGCTGCCGGCTTTAGTGCAGGCCTCGCGCGCGGTCAGCCCCTTCGAGGTCTATCTAGAGATGCGTGACTGCCTCAGCGGGCTGGCGGCGCTCTTTCCAGACAAGGACCCGTGGGAGGTCCCCGCCTACGACCACGACAACCCCGCGCCCGCCTTCCTCGACCTGACGGCCAAGATCCGAACCTTCCTGAAGGTGCAGGACAAGGGCTCCTACCTGATGGTCCAGATGCGCAAGGAGGGCGACCTGCTCGTCTGCGACCTGACCGACGAACACGCGACGCGACCCAACGAGTACTTCCTGGGCGTCAAGACCAACGAAGACCCCCGACAGCTCGCCGAGCTGGTGGAGAACCCCAACGAGTTCAAGCTGATCCCCAAAAGCCTGGCCAATACGCGGCTCTACGGCGTCAGACTCAAAGAAGTGCGCCACGCCCCGGCGCAGCTCCCCTCCCCGGTCGGGCTGAACTACTTCCGCATCGAGCGGGCACAGAGCCAGCGGGCCTGGGACCGCATCATGCAGGAGAAGCAGGTGGCCCTGAAGTTCCCGGGGTCCGACCAGGGGCGTTTCGAGAGCGTGGCGATCTATATGACGGTGCCGAATTGAACTGGCGGAGTGAACCCGTATGAACCTGCTCGAGGCGTGCGAGCCCCTGCTCCAGTACATCTGCCGGCTGAACCGCTCGGCGCGGAAGGGCGTGAGCCTGGAGGTGCACCAGGTCCGCGGGGAGGTCGAGCAGCTCTTCAAGGAGATCGCCTCCCGCGCCGCCTCGGCCGGGCTGGGCGAGCAGTACGAGAAGATCCGGATCCCGCTGATCTACTTCGTCGACTTCATGATCAAAGAGAGTGAGCTGGAGTTCGCCCGCGACTGGAACGAGATGGCGGCCGACGAGAACCTCTTCGGCGGCGACGAGGCCTTCTGGGACGAGCTCGAAGAGACGCTGGCCGACCAGAGCGCCGCGGCCAAGGAACGCCTCGAAGTCTTCTATGTCATGGTCGGGCTCGGGTTCACGGGGTTCTACACCGGCCAGCCCGAGTTCCTGCGCAAAAAGATGCTCGAGATGTCGGCGAGGATCCGCCCTGGCGCCCGCAACGCCGAGGCGGGCAAGATCTGCCCGGAGTCGTACGAGCATGTCGACACCAGCGACCTGATCCAGCCCCCGGGGCGGAGCCTGATGGGCATCGTGCTGGTGCTGGTGGTGCTGGTGGTGGTGCTGATCGCCGGCGGGTCGTACCTGTACCTCGACGGCTCGCGCGACATGCGCGCTTCGCTGGACACGATCACCGACTGACCCCTTTCCCGGAGAGGACGGAGCGAATGCTTCAGAGCTTCATGAATCTTCCGGCGCCGGCCAAAGCGGGCCTGGCGGTCGCTGGCGGGGCGGGCGTGATGGCTTCGCTGTTCATGGTGGTGCCCCGCGAGTATTTCTGGCTGCTGATCCTCGCGATCGCCCTCTCCGGGCTCGTGCTGCTGCTGTACCGCGCTTTCCTGAAGTGGCGCGACAAGGGCCGGGCCAAGCCGTTCGAACGCCAGCTCGCAGAAAACAGCGGCGCCACGCCCCAGGGCGTCACCGACGCGACGCGCCGAGCGCGACTCGACGATCTGCGCAGAAAATTCGAGGAAGGCGTCTCGACCTTCAAGGAGCACGGCAAGGACCTCTACTCGATGCCGTGGTACCTCCTCGTGGGCGAGCCCGGCTCGGGCAAGACCGAGGCGATCCGCCACTGCAAGGTCAGCTTCCCCCCCGGCCTGCAGGACCAGCTCCAGGGCGCCGGCGGCACGCTGAACATGAACTGGTGGTTCACCAACCACGCCGTCGTGCTCGACACCGCCGGGCGGCTCATGTTCGAGGAGGTCGAGGCGGGCAAGAGCAGCGAGTGGAAAGAGTTCCTCAAGCTCATGCGGACCGCCAGGCCCAACTGCCCGATCAACGGGCTGCTCCTGGTCATCCCCGCCGACAGCCTCATCGCCGACTCGTCCGACGACATCATGCACAAGGCGGGCAAGATCGCCGAGCAGCTCGACGGCATTCAGCGCTCACTCGGCGTCCGCTTCCCCGCGTTCGTCGTCATCACCAAGTGCGACCTGATCAACGGGTTCCGCGAGTTTTTCGCCGATCTCGACGACCCCAGCCTCCAGCAGCAGATCCTCGGCTGGTCCAACCCCGCCGACCTCGACGCCCCATTCCGGCCCGAGCAGGTCGAGCAGCACCTGCGCGAGGTCGCCGATCGCCTGCGCGAGCGGCGCATGTCGCTGCTGATGGATCCGGTGAACACCGACGACGAGTTGGGCGGGCGCCGCATCGACCAGGTCGACGCGCTCTACTCCTTCCCCGACAGCATCCTGAAGATCTCCTCGCGTCTGAAGCTCTACATGGAGACGGTCTTCGTCGCCGGCGAGTGGTCGACCAAGCCGCTCTTCCTGCGCGGGATCTACTTCACCAGCTCGATGCAGAAGGGCGCGGAGCTGGACGCGGAGCTGGCCGAGGCGCTCGGCGTGGATGTCAAGAGCCTGCCCGAGGGGGCCGGCTTCTCGCGCAACACCTCGCTCTTCCTGCGCGACCTGTTCATGAACAAGGTCTTCCGCGAGAAGGGGCTGGTCACCGCTGCGACCAACGCGCGCAAGCAGCAGCGCAACCGGCGTTACGCCGTCGCTGGCGCCGGCGTCTTCGCCACGATCGCCCTCATCGGGATCACCTGGCTGAGCGGGCGGAGCTACTCGGGCGCGATGGGCGAGCCCAGCCGCTTCTGGGGCGATGTCGCGACCTTCAGCGACGAAAACTCGCCCGAGGATCAGGCGCTGCTGTACGAAGAGCTCGGCGAGTACAAGTACCAGGGCGCGACCTCCGTGCAGGCCGCGGGGCGCACTGAAAAGCTCGTCACCCTTCCGATCCGAACGATGGAGCAGGCGCGGGCGGACCGCTCCACGCCGGCGGTCTTCCGCCCCGTCGCCGCGGTCTCGGGTGGCAACCCGTTCGACCGCCAGCGTGAGGCGCACGATGCGGTCCTGCGCCGTGTCGCGCTCGAGCCGCTGGTGAACGCCGCCCGCGACAAGCTCTCACGCGAACAGGCGTGGGGGCGCGACGCCTCGGCCGCGCTGGCGCAGCTCCTCCGCCTCGATGCCGGCGCCCGCAACGAGGAAGGACGCGTCTTCGAGATCGTGCCCGTCGCCCGCTATGTGCTCTCTGAGAAGGACTCGGACGGGCGAGAGGTCGGCTTCGAGCCCGAGACCGCCGCGGAGATCGAACGCCTGCAGGAGGTGATCGACTGGACCTACGCCGCCGACGGGGGCGCGATGGCCTGGCCGCCCCCTTCGCTCGTCGATCCAGATCACACCATCACATCGGCCGTGCGCTCGTTCGGTTCGCACTGGTCTGGTGAGGGCGCCGGCGGGGGGGGCAAGCTCGGGCTCCTGGGCGAGCTGCGCGAGGCGATGGGGCGCTACGCAGAGCGAGAGCGGGAACTGCTCTCACGCGTGCAGTTCCCCGAGGTGGGCACGACCGACCGCTTCGGCGCTGAGCGCGAGGCGTGGTCGGAAGAGTTCGCCCAGGTGAAGGCCGCGCACGACGCGCTGGCGGCTGTCGTGGCGAGGGTCGAGTCGACCTTCGGGTCCGGCGCGCCGCAGGATCTCGCCGGTGCGCTCGACGAGGCCCGCGACGAGACGCTCGGCCTGGCGCGCGAGCAGTTCGCCGGGCTGGAGGCGGAGGTCGCTCGCGCCCGCGCCGTCGACGAGCAGAACGAACGCTTCGCGGAGTTGGAGACCGAACTCCGCTCGTCGCTGGCCAAACTCGAAGAAGAGGTCCGCGCCTCGACGCGCGGGCTCGGCTCGGAACTGCGAGAGCTGGGCGCAGAATTGCTCAGGACCAGACGCGGCGCGGGGGCGGAGGAACGCCCGTTCGCCGCGCGCTTTGCGATGCTCCAGCGGGCCGACGAGGAGCTGGGCCGGGCGAGCGAGTCGGCCTCATACGAAGACCTGGCCTCGGCGCTCGACCGCGTCCGCCGCGAGGGCGAGGAGGCCGCGGCGAGGATCGTGCGTCTCCGCGGCCCGGCCGACGAGGCGTCGGAGGCGAAGAAGCGGGTCGTCCGCGTCGCGTCGGAAGCGGTCGACGCGTCCCAGCGCCGCCGCGCCGCCGAGGCGATCGGCGCCGCGATGGATTCGATCGTCGGGGCCGAGGGTGGCGTGCGGGCGCTGGTCGAGGCGCGATCACGCTCGCTCGACCCGGTGCTCAAGCCCCGTCTGCCGCTCTCGGCGATGGACGGCGACGAGTTCAACCCCTCGTTCCACCCGGGAGCCGCGGCGTCACTCTTCGGCGCCGCCGACCGCATCCGGCGCACGCTCGACCCTGAGCAGAACGCCGGCGGCTCCAGGCTCGCACCGCTCGACGCCGAGCGGCTAGGCGAGCGTGCGGAGGTGATGCTGTCGCGCATGCGTTCGTACGCCGACGACTACCTGCGCTACTGGTCGTCGGAAGTGATCGGCGAGATGGAGCCCTCGCGAAAGCCGGGCAACTGGGAGGACATGTTCACGGTCCTCGCCGGGTCGATGCAGCCGGGACGGGTGAACCCGCAGCTCGTGATCGGGGCGAAGGAGGTTCGCGCGGGGCTGGAGGCGGCGCGCCCCTTCTGGGGCTCGCGCGAAAGCGGGGTGTACGAGGAGATGGGGCGGCTGCTGGAGCTGTTGGACTCCAGCGATCGGACATTCGTCCGCACACTGACAGACCGCATGCTCTCGTGGCAGGAGCTCACGGGCAACATGAGCCTGGCGAGGCGCGAGATCCTCGCCCTGACGCCGCCAAGGCTCAGAGCGATCTACTTAGACGGGGTGTACGACGAGCAGGAGCCGCCCGTGCGGTACTGGTCGGACGCGATCCACACCACGCTGAGCGTGCTGGCGGAAGCGTCGCGTGCAGAGGCCGGGGCCGACGCGAGGCGGATCGCCACCGAGCACCGGCGTTTCCCCGTGTGCAAGGGCGCGCCTGGCGAAGACCTCGATCCCGAGGGCGTCTTCAGAGTCCACGATGACCTGGTCAGCCTGCTGGCCGCCGCGGCAGAGGGGGGCGAGGGCCGAACCATCGGCGACGGGCAGGGCTTTGTCGACCTTCGACGGATCAACGCCCTGCTGGAGGACCTCCGGGGCGACCGCGTGATGCGGACCGAGCAGCGCCGGTTCTTTGTCGAGCGTGTGCTGCCGGCGGTGCGCTGGCTGCGCGGCGACGGTGAGCGGCCCCAGCTCCCCGAGTGGGAGCTTGTGATCCTCTCGCCGGAGATCTCGTCCGAGCAGCGCGAGGCGTCTAACGCCTTCGGCCTTGTGCGCATCGAGGGCGGGCAGGGGCCCGGCGACCGGCTGCGTTCGACGCGGCGCGGGGCCGACGCGAACCTGCGCAGCAGCGTGTACGACCAGTCGCCGATGCGCGTGACGCTCTGGAAGTTCGAGGACCCCGAAGCACAGGGCAACGCCCGGGTCGACTTCCCCTTCCCGCGCGGCTGGACGGCGTTGCGCCTGGTGCTCGACGGGAAGGCCTCCCGCGTGGAGGGGACCGACGGCGTCTGGGCCGTGCCCGTCTCGATCGACGACAACGGGCGCACGCTGGAGTACAAAATCGGCTTCCGCTTCCGGCGCACCGGCATGCCCAGCCCGGCGTCGTGGCCGGACGCGGATCGCTGGCCGGTGAACCTCGGGGGATGACGGGCGGTCGGGGTTGTTGATAGAACGGGGCCGACGGATCGGCCCCGACGGACGCAAGGCGTCGGGGAGCCTTCCCCGGGGGAGCTGATGGCAAAGAACGCGTCAGATCGTCCGTCGGTCTTCCTCGGGTGCTTCGGCAAGCACCCGGGCTGGAACGACCACATCGACGACATCGGCATCGAGACCGAGGAGCTCGCCGAGCTCAAGCGCCTGCTCTATGTGCAGGGCGTGGGCGGGAACATCGACGCCGGCTCGTGGGAGAACCTCCCCGAGGGCGGACGCATCGGCGGGTTCGGGCATGTCTTCCTCTGGCGAAGGCGGAACTCGCTCTTCTTCGGCAGGCTCTGGGCCTCCACCGACGGCAAGGGCCGGTCGGCCTACCCGATGATCGTCTGCGCCCAGTCGCGCGGGCCCGGGCTCTCGTGGGTGCTCAAGACCGGGCTGCCCGCCCTCGCGACGCTCGAGCACGACTGCAATTCGGTCAAGACCGCCGACGAAGTGCGCAGCGCCGTCGAGCGCACGCTCTCGTCGCTGCGGGGTTTGGCTTCGGGCGCGGCTGAGGCGCTCGCGCCGGCGACGCCGCGCATCGCTGAATCGGGCATGCTGGGCGATGGTTCTGAGTCGCTCGACCGTGTGCTGTACATCGTTCAGCGCGAGCTCAAGGGGTTCATGCCGGCCAAGGGCGGCTCGACGAGCGGCAAGAGCGTCGACGCCAGGCCCCAGCACCTGCGCGTGCCGAGGGCCGATGCGACGCCGGAAGACGCTGTCGCGCTCTGGGCCCGGTTCATCGCAGAGCACACGGCAAAGGGGGCGCCCATCCTGGCGGTGGCGCCGGTCGAGCACCCGTGGGTGGACCTGGTGGTGGGCGAGCCCGACGAGCCGCAGTTCCTCTGCATGCTCGCGTCGAGCTCGACGATCCCGCCGGTGACGGAGGTGCCCTACACGATCGACGAGAAGCAACTCGAGTCGGGGCGGGCGATGCTGAAGCGGAAGGTCGAGCCCGGCGCGATGGACCCGACTGAGGACCGCCCCGGTTTCCGCGAGGCGGTCTCCGGTCTCGGCGCGGGGCTGGAGCGGATGAGGTCCGGGGCGGACGCCAAGGGCGGGAGCTCGAAGCGCACGCTGGTGCTCGGCGTGCTGCTGGCGGTGGTCGTGATCGTCGCCATCGTCAAGCTGCTCGCCGGCGGGGGCGGGCAGGCCGCAGAGCAAGAGACCGGCGCCGAACCACCGGCGGAAGAGACGCGTTCGGCGAGGGTCACTCCCGCAGAAGAGACACCCTCGGTCGCCACGGCGGGTCCTCCAGAGGCAGCCGCGTCGAGGTGGGAGGCGCTGTGTGTCGCCTACGAGCGCTGGTTCCTCGCGTTTTCGCGCGATGTCGACCGCGACCTGCTCGGGCAGGACGAGCATCTGAGCCGGCGCGTGCTGCCGGTGATCGAACAGGCCGACGAGCTCAGCCCGACCGCGATCGCGGGGCGCGGGGCGCCGAGGCTGGAGCGTTTGCGCACCAACCCTCCCTTGCAGGTCTGGGAGCCCGAGGCGATCCAGAAAACACGCACGGCGCTCGACGCTGTCTCCGGTGTGCGCACGGCGCTGCAGGCCCCCGCCTGGCCGGCAAGGGGTGAACTGGAAGAAGCCGGAGCGAGGCTCTTGGCCATGGGCTGGAACGCCGGCGCCGACGAGCTGCGAAGGGTCTCGTCCGGGGTCGATTTCGATTCTGGCGAGCGGCTGGCGACCGGCGTCGAGCGGGTGCTGAACACGGGCCCGAGCGTCGAAACCATGCTCGAACGCCTCCGCCTGATCGAGGCCGTCGGCGGGCGGGCGCGTGCGACGGGCGACCCGGTGCTCGAACGCTTCGAGATGCTCGCCCGCGGACCGGGGCGCGACGGGCAGGGCTCCTTGGCCGAGGCCGAGGCGAGGCTCGAACGGGCCGAGAGCCTGGGAGTCCGGCTCGCGGCCTTCCTCGACGACGATTGGCCACGCATCGATCGAGAGGCGTTGCGCGAAGGAGCTTCGGGGGTGTATCAGCGGGCGTCGGCCGAAGGCGCGACGCCCGAGTTGTTTCACGACTGGCTGGCCGCCGCCCAGCGCGATGTGCACCGCCTGCCCGAGGGGTCCGACCCGCGCGAGGGTTGGGGCGTGCAAGAACGCATCGCCTCGCTTCGTGAGCAGCTCGGCGAGCTTGTCGAGCGTCACGGGCAAGCCGCGGCCGAACTCGTCGCGGGCGCAGGCGATCAGCTCGACGAGGCGTCGGACCGGGCGGAGTCGATCAAGCAAGGCCCGTGGCGACGGGCGACGGAGCGGGAGATCACCTCGGGGGTCGAAGAGGTCGAGATCGCCCTGCGATCGATCGATCGCGGGATCAGCGACGCGGGGCTCCGCCTCAGCCGCGACCACAGCGACTACATCCGCGCCCTGCGCGAAACGGCGTCGGTCTCGCAGATCGGCTCAGAGGCGATCGACAAGGCGTGGAAGGCGTGGCGCGACGAACTGCTCAGCGAATACGAACGCCCCGAAGATCGGCTGCGCCTCGCCGACGGCGCCGACGCAGCGCAGGACATTCTCCGCCGCATCGAGCAAGACGCGTCCGACAAGCTCTCGGCCTTCGCGCCTCCAGAGACGGGCGGCGCCGTGCGTGCGGCCTCGCTCCGGCGCCTGCTGGACAGTCGGCGCGAGCGACTGGTCGAACGCGGGGTCGCGCTCGCCTCGTGGTCGCCGGGCGACGGGCCCACCGAGTCGTTCGAGCGACTCTGGACCGAAAGGCTCGGACGCGAGGGCCGAGCCCTCGATGAGATCGGGCGTCATCTGGCCGACGCCGTGGCGATCGATCGGCACATCGAATCCGGCCTCGCCATCGACGCTCCGCTCCACGATGGGCGGGCGATCGGAGATCTTCGCCGGGCGTGGGAGGGCGACGATCTTGCGACCGATCTCCGTCCGGCGATGGAGCCGCTGCTGGATCGGCTGGGCCGGATCGACCGGATCGCGTCGATGTCCGACCCGTCGGAGCTGTCGTCTGTGGTGTCAGAGGAAGCCAGCCTGTCGGTTGCGCTGGCGGCGTGGCGCCGGCTGGACGGTGCGTCGGGCTGGCCGCTGCCCGAGCACCTTGCCTCGGAGGTGCAGGCCCAGGACAGGCTCCGGGCCCTGGCCCGAGAGATCGACGACGAGGCGAGCCGGGCCCGGGTGCTCGAAGAGTTGGAGGCCGGCGCCGCGGCCCGGTGGGCAGCCGCGGCCGGTCGGGCCTCCACGCCCTCAGCGATCCGCGAGGCGATGGTCAGGCAAGACGCGCTGGGCGGCCGGATCGACCGACTCCCGTTCAGAGCGAGGTTCAACGCGCAGGCGGTGTTGTTGGAGCGGGAGCTTTCGTCCGCGTCCGACGATGAGGCGGCCCTTGCCGCGCTGGAGCGATTCGTCGACGGGATCGACGGCACGCGGGCGGTCGAGCGGCTGGAAGGCGAAGATCGGCAGTGGCTGAGCGGAGTGATCGAGCTGGCCTCCGGCGGCGATGTCGGGCCGGCGATCGACTTCGCTTCGCTCGGCCCGGGCGTCGCCGGCTGGGGCTTCGAGGCCGAAGCTGAGGGGCGGTCGGTGGTGTACCAGCACCCCGATGGACAGACCGAGCTGTCGTTTGTCGGGGTATCGATCAACGGGGCGACGGTGTTTGTTGGGCTGCACGAGGTTTCCGTCGGGGTCTTCGCCCGGGCGGTGGGGGAGCCCGAGGCGCAGGCGGAGCTCCGCGAACGGTGGCCGGCGTTCGCCGCAGCGATGGACGGCGGGGTCTCGGATCGCTGGCAGGGGCCGAGGTCGTGGGCCTGGGATTCAGAGCGGGGCATCGTCCCCAACAGGCGATGGCTGTCGTGGGACGAAGCGGCGGGTGCGGCCCACCCACAAGGCCTGGACCCCGGACGGCCGACCGACCAGAGCCCGATGCAGATGGTGTCGTTCGAGGCGGCCTCGGCGCTGGCCGAGGCGGTCGGGTGCAGACTGCCCGCCGCCAGTGAGTGGCGGGTGGCCCTGGAGGCGTTCGAGGATCCCTCGACGGCCGGGGAGGGTGGGCGTGCGGCGTGGAACATTCGCGATGCGACCTGGTCTCGCCAGCTCGAGCACGCGCTGGCGCGGGAGCGTCAGGGTCTTGCGGCGCCCTGGCCGGATTCGGGGGCGTTCGTGGCTCGGGGCGTCGGGCAGGGCGGGGACGCCCGGGCGTGGACGGACCTCGACGACGGCACGCTCTGGTTCGAGCCCGTCGACGCCGAGCGAGGCGGGACGCTGCGTCACATGGTGGGCAATGTCGCCGAGTGGGTCGCGACCCCGGGGACGGGAACGGGGCAGGGCGTGATCGGCGGGTCCGCCCTGTCGGATCGGTCGCTGGCGGTCGACGAGGCGATCGGGCACCCGCTTGCCCGTCAGCAGAGCTATTCGGATGTGGGCTTCCGCCTGGTGTTCGGGTTTGAGGGTGAGATCGGGGCTTCAGTGCGTCGGACGGCGGAGCAGTTTTTGCGCACGCTGCCGTTCCTGGAGCCCGGAGGCGATTCCTGATCGCGTGAGAACGGGCGTGCCGACTGTTCGAGGTGCGAGCAGCCCGCCCGATAAAGGTTGTTTGCATCCTTAATGGATGGCCCGACGCCATGGTGTCGGATGGAGCCCGGATGTGGTGTGCCGGGGTTGAGCTTGTTGCAACGCGTGGTGGCGGGTGGTAGCTTGCGTCCTATATCCGCGGCGCATGCCGTGGAAATGCAGAGGCCCCGGGCGTTCCCGGGATCGGGATCGGCAGAGAGAACGCCGTGAGCGTGAGAAGGAATCCAGCATGACGGCTTTGAATCGAGCGGAGGGGGGAGCGGCGGCGTCGCGGTTGCTGATCGCGGCGTTGCTCGCCGGTTCGGGGCTTTGTGTGGGTGGTGTGGCGGCCCAGCCTGAACTGGAGGGGCCGATCACGGTCGAGGTGATCGAGGAGGCGGCGCCGAGGGAGGAGGACGGGCCGCGCTTTGCGATCGGTTCGATCCGCCTGGCGTACGCCGAGGACGATCCGGCCGCTCTGGGGCTGCCAGATCTCTCGGAGTTCGAGGATGTGCAGTTCAGGCTGCTGCAGACAGCGCAGGGGTATGTGGCGCCGCGGCGTGGGCTGCCGGCGGTCACGATGACCTTGCAGGACATCGCCGAGCAGCCGACGCGTCAGTTCTACTCCAGCGCGCTGCTGCAGATCTCCGGGCAGCTCGTGCAGGAGTTCAACCGGCGGGGCGTGATCGGCGTCTTCATCGTGCCCGATGAACTCCGGCTTTCGACGGGCCAGGACGCGAGGCGGCAGGGCGAGGAGGGGATCACCCTGCGTGTGTTCACCGCCGAGGTCTCGCAGGTGAACACGATCGCGTCGGGGGCGAGGATCCCGACAGAGGAGCGCATCAACAGCCCCGCCCACCGGCGGATCCGGGAGAACAGCCCGGTTCGTCCGCCCGAGGAGGGCGAGGACCGTGCGGTGGCTCTCTTGCGTCGCGACCGGCTTGATCCGTATGTGCTTCGTCAGAACCGGCACCCTGGGCGTCAGGTCGATGTGGCGATCGCTCCCGGGCTCGGGTCCGGCGAGGCGGTCCTCGATTACTATGTGTTCGAGTCCAAGCCCTGGACGGTGTATTACCAGCTCTCCAACACCGGCACGCGGAACACCAGCGAGTGGCGTCACCGGTTCGGGTTCACGCACAACCAGCTCTTCGGCAACGACGACATCCTGTCGCTGGACTACATCACGGCGGGGTTCGACGACTCTCACGCGATCGTGGGTTCGTACGAGGCGCCGTTCTTCGGGGTCGACCGGCTCCGCTGGCGTGTCTCGGGCGGGTACAACGAGTTCACCGCCTCGGATGTGGGTCTTGCGGGCGAGGGGTTCAAGGGCGACGGGTACAACATCGGCGGCGAGCTGATCTTCAACGCCCACCAGTGGGACAACCTGTTCGTGGACTATTACGCGGGCGGCCGCTTCCAGAATGTGACCGTCGAGAACGAGATCACGCAGATCAAGGGCGACGCGGACATCTGGTACCTGACCCTCGGCGCGAGGGCGGAGCGGTTCAGCGAGACGCAGACGCTCTCGGCCGACGCTGGGTTCGAGTTCGGGTTCGGGGACAATGTCGAAGAGCTGCAGCGGCTCGGTCGTGTGGACCCCGACAAGGACTGGGTGGTGTTCAACTGGAACGCGAGGTACTCGTTCTACCTCGAGCCGGCGATCTTCGGCGACGCGTGGCGCGACCCGACGACGCCCGAGACCTCGACCTTGGCCCACGAGCTGTTCTTCCGCTTCGCCGGCCAGCACGCCTTGGGCAACCGGCTTGTGCCGAGCGCGCAGGCGACGACGGGCGGCTTCTACTCGGTTCGCGGGTACGACGAGACGGTCGTGGCGTCTGACAATCAGGTGCTGCTGACGGCCGAATACCGGTTCCATGTGCCGCGTGCGTTCGCGATCGATCCCGAGCCTCGGTACCGGGTGTTCGGCGAGCCGTTCAAGTTCGCCCCGCAGCAGGTGTACGGTCGTCCGGACTGGGACCTGATCCTGCGCGGGTTTGCGGATGTGGGCTGGACGGGCAACAGCGACGCGTTGAGTTTCGAGGGTGACGAGACGCTCGTGGGCGTCGGTATTGGAACGGAGCTGCAGATCAAGCGGAACCTGCAGGCGAGGCTGGACTGGGGCTTTGCGCTGACCGATCCGGACAGCGCCGAGCGGAGCCAGAACAGCAAGCTGCACTTCTTGCTGACACTGCTGTATTGATGAGATGCCGGTCCCGATCGGAGATGCACAGATGCATCGGTTCCTGGGACAAAGCGCGGGGCGGGGGGCGGCCGGTACGGCGCAATGTGCGTCGTGCTGGCGTGCGTTCATGAACGGAAGAAAATGTCACCGGCGCGGGCGAGTCCCGAGTCGGCGGTGCGCGGCGGATCGCCGCGAGATTGAGTGAGGAGTTCGCGATGGCAAAGGGTTCCATGCGTAGCAGGCGCGGTTCGGTCCGTTCGGCGGTTCTTGCCGGCCCGCTGCTGACGATGGTGTGCGTGCCGGCGCTGGCGGGTCCTCAGGGTGAGGTCGTCCGCCAGGGGCAGGCGTCGTTCAATCGTGACGGCTCGGTGACGACGATCACCGCCTCGCACAACTCGATCATCGAGTACAAGTCGTTCAATGTCGCCGGGCACGAGACGGTCCGGTTCGTCCAGCCGAGCGAGCAGTCCCGGGTGCTCAACCGGGTCAACAGCGCCGATCCCTCGCGGATCGACGGGTCGCTGATCGCCAACGGGCGGGTGTACCTGGTCAACCCCGCGGGCGTGTACTTCGGCGACGGGGCCTTGGTGAATGTCGGGGCGCTGTACGCCGCGGCGGGCAACATCTCCAACAACGACTTCAACGCCGGGCGCGACCACTTCAAGCTGACGGGGCGTGTTGAGAACCGCGGGTTCATCCAGGGCGACATGGTCGCGCTCCTGGGCACGAGCGTGGCGAACTTCGGCACGATCGTCGCCGACGAGGGCACGATCGCGATGGTCGCGGGCGACGAGGTGCTCATCGGCACCCGCAACGGACGCATCTTCGCCAAGGCGAGCGTGCACAACGCCGGGCAGATGGCCGGTGTCGGCGGCGTCGAGAACGCAGGCATGCTGCACGCCGAGAACGGCGACATCCTCCTGGGCGCCGGCGACATCTACGCGATGGTCATCCACGACGCCTCGAAGATCCGCGCCGAGATGGTCCGGATCCACGGCGGCATGAACGCCGATGTGATGGTCAGCGGCTCGATCGATGTCTCCAACGACGCGATCGGCGCGATCGGCGGCAGCGTCGAGATCTTCGGCAACCGCGTCGGCCTGATCGGCGCCGACATCGACGCCTCGGGCCACGCCGGGGGCGGCACGATCCTCGTCGGCGGCGACTACCGGGGCCAGGGCGACAAGCCCACCGCGATGCGCACCGCGGTCGACTACGACTCGACCCTCCGCGCCGACGCGATGGTCCGTGGCGACGGCGGCACCGTCATCGTTTGGGCCGACGAGCTGACCGGCTTTGCGGGTCATGTCAGCGCCCGCGGCGGCGCCAAGGGCGGCGACGGCGGTTTCGCCGAGGTCTCGGGCAAGGAGTACCTGATCTTCCGCGGCACCGCCGACATGACGGCCGCGAAGGGCGAACTGGGCACGCTGCTGCTGGACCCCAGGAACATCACGATCATCGACGCCCCCTCCGGCGGCAGCCGTGACGGCGAATTCACCGCCGGCGTGATCAACGCCGACCCGGGCGTGGACCACACGCTCAGCAAGGGCTTTCTCGAAGCGTTCAGCGGCGCGAATCTCGAACTGATCGCCGAAGACAGCATTTTTATCGAGTCGCTGACGGGGAATGTGCTCGATCTCTCGGACATCACCACGAGCGTGATCTTCCGCGCCAACGACAACGGGCAGGGCGCGGGCAATCCCAACGGCGGCGTCTTCCAGATGCAGGACATCGCCACGACGATCGTGACCGCCGGCGCTGACATCAGCATCTTCGCCCACGAGATTATCCTCGGTGGGCTCACAACCGGCGGCGGCGATGTGCTGCTCGACGCGGGCGGCGCGATCACCCTCGGCGACGGGACGATCACCAACAGCGTCAACACCGGCGGCGGCTCGTTCACCGCGACCGCCGGCGGCGCGTTCGACATGCTGGCGAATTACTCGATCAACGCAGGCGCCGGCGCCGCGTCGGTGACCTCCGACGCCTCAATCACGCTCGCGGGCACGGTCGCCTCCGGGGCGCTCGACCTCACCGCCGACGACAACATCACGCTGAACGCAAATGTCACGGCGGGCGGGCAGATCGAGTTCTTCGCCGATGCGTCCGACGACGGGACGGGCACGCTGGCGATCGCCGACAATGTGACGGTCGATTCCGACGACAACGACATCCTGGTGCGCGCGGCGAACCTCACGATCGGCTCGGGCGGTCGCCTCGGCGCGGCGGGCAACACCGGCGATGTCTACCTCGCGCACAACGGCGGGGGGATGGGGATCGGGGCCGTGGCGGGCACGCCGCCCTTCCTGATCAATCTGAACACCTACAACCGCATCAGCGGCGCCGGCCTGATCGTCGGCGGGACAACGCTCGGCGCGACGCGTGCGAGCTCGATCGAGATCGGATCGACGCTCGCCTCGGGCGGGATCACCGGCGACATCTCGTTTGATGCCAACAGCGTCTCGTTCACCGGGGGCGGCACGGTCGCGACGCCGGGCTCGCTGACGATCGATGCGCCGACGGCGATTTCGTTCGGCGCCGACCTCGAGATCGACGGCAACCTGTTCGTCAACGACGGCGCGACGGCTTCCGGGACGCGCTCGTTCACGACCGAGGGCTACCAAGTCTGGGCCGACACGCTCTCTTTGGGCGGGAACACGACTTTTACGGCGCACTCCGACGGCGGCGCCAACGACGGCATCACCTTCGCCAGCAATGTCTCCGGCGCGGGCACGCTGCTTTTCCGCCAGCGAGACGAGGACACCGATTTCCAGCTCGGCAACGGCACGACGCTGACGAACAACATCCTGCTCGACAACGCGTCGATCGGGAACCTCGTTGACGGCTTCGCCTCGATCACCTTCGGGTACAACACCGGCGCGGCCGAGCTGGAGATCGGGACGGCGGCGTTCGACGACGCGGTGCTCTTCCGCGGGGCCGTCACGACGGTCACCGGCGCGCTGTCGACCACCGACTCGGCCGCGACGATCGGCCTGAACAGCAATCTGGTCCGCCTTGAAGCGGGCTCGTCGGTCACGACCGCCGGCGCGGGGATCACCTTCGTCGGGTCGGCCGAGGTCTTCGGGGGCGGCAACGCCACGGTGACCTCCGGCGGCGGGAACATCGCGTTCAACCAGTCGATCTCAGGCGACACGAGCACCCCCGGCGCCGAGTCGCTGACCCTCAACGCGGGCTCGGGCTCGCTGACCGTTTCGGGCTCGATCACCGGCGACGGGACCGGGGCTGACCCCGAAGGCCTGACGGCGGTGACGATCACCAACGCGGGCGCGACCAGCATCCAGAGCGTCGATATCTCCGGCGCCCTGATGACCAGCAACCGCCTGACCGGCGGCTTTACGACCAACGGGCAGGACATCGCCGTCGGCTCGCTGAGTATGCAGGGCCAGGCGTTGACCTTCGCCGGCATCGAGGCGACCTCGGGCGGCGTCTCGATCGACAACACCGGCCAGCTCAACCTCAACGGGGATGTCGAGGCCGACGGCGCTTTTGCGCAGACGAATTCGACCGCCAGCGGCCTGAGCGCCGTTTCCTTCGGCGGCGACATCACAGCCGACGGGATCTCGTTCGTCAGCGATGTGACATCGGATGGAACGGGCGACCGCACGCTCTCGTTTGGGACCGGCGGGCTGAGCATCGGCTCGGGCCTGGATGTCAACGGACGCAACCTCGACCTCGTTGGCAACGGCGCGCTCTCGATCGGGATCGAGATCATCGACGGGGCCGGGACCGATGCCGCGGTCGTGACCATGAGGAACAACACGACCTCCGGCTTCATCAGTGTTGGCGCCACGGTGACCGGCCCCGGGGTGCTGGAGATTCCTTCGTCGGCCATCGACCGGATCGACTCGTCGATCGCGAGGATCGATATCGGGACCGTCACGACCGGTGCTCATGAAATCTTTGTCGGGAACTTCTCGGCGGGGCACGCGTTCAGGACCGACGCGCGATTCCTCTCGCCGAACGGACTCGTCAGCGTGAGGGGCGAGGTCCGCTCCGACGCGGACCTGACATTCCTCACGCCGCGCACAGAGTTGGGCGGCCTCGAACTGACGACCCAGGGCGGGTCGGTGGTCTTCGACGGTGATGTCGTTGTGGACACCAACTTCTCCGGCGACAGCTTCGTCCGGACCAACGGGGGCGGGATCTCCGTCGCCGGCGACCTCGGCGGGGACTTCCAGAACGGCGATCGTGACCTGGAGCTCAACGCCGGCTCGGGCACGATCACGCTCAACGATGTGTTCGGAGATCTGAGCCTCGGTACGGCCGGCCCCGACGCTCTTCGCAACCTCGAGCTGATCGGCGGCATCATCAACATCGGCGAGGTGCACCTGAGCGGCGGCCTGACGGTCGACAACGCCGCGACGCTGACGCTGGGCGGAGAGATCGTCCTCGGCGGCGCGTTCGCGCAGACCAACTCGACATCGAGCGGCGCCAGCGCCGTTTCGCTGAACAACGATATCGAGGCCGATGACGGGATCTCGTTTGTCAGCGATGTGACGGCGGGCGGGACCGGCGGGCGGACGCTCGCGTTCGGCACCGGCGGGCTGAGCATCGGCTCGGGCCTGGATGTCAACGGGCGCGACCTCGACCTTGTCGGCAACGGCACGATCTCGATCGGGATCGAGATCCTTGACGGCGCCGGCTCCGGTAGTGCGGTGGTGTCGATCCGGCCCAACGATGTGCTCGACAGCATCAATATCGGATCGCTGGCGGGCGGGGCCGCGCTGACTATGGACTCGGCGACGGTCAACAGGATCGATTCGTCGATCGCCCGCCTGGACATCGGCACTGAGACGACCGGGCAGCACACCATCACCGTGGGCGGCTTCTCGGCCGGGCACGCGTTCAGGACGGACACGAGGTTCATCGCTCCGACCGGGTTCGGCGTGGGCGTGTTCGGCGGCGAGGTCCGCGCCGACGCGGACTTGACCGTCCTCTCGCAACGCGCCGAACTCCGCGGCGTCGAGATGGTGACCCAGGGCGGCGATGTGGTGATCGACGGCGACCTTGTTGTTGACACCAGTTTCGCCCAGGACAGCTTCATCCGCACCAACGGCGGGGCGATCACCGTCAACGGCGACCTCGGCGGCGAGTTCGAGCTCTCCGAGCGTGCGCTGGAACTCAACGCGGGCTCGGGCACGATCACGCTCAACGATGTCTTCGGCGACCTGGTTCTCGGCACGCCCGCTCTCGACTCGTTGCGCGACCTCGAACTGATCGGCGGCGCGATCAATGTCGGCAATGTCGCCCTCCTCGGCGACCTCACGGTCGACAACGCGGGCGTCTTCACCCTCAACGGCGATGTCGAGCTCGGCGGCGAGTTCGCCCAGACCAACTCGACCTTCGGCCTGCTCAGCGCCAACACCCTGGGCGGGAGCATCGACGCCGACGGGGGCATCTCCTTCAGCAGCGCCACGGCTCTTGCGGGCGGCAACCGCACGCTCAGAAGCTCCGCTGGCGCGATCACCTTCGGCGGCCTCTTCTTCGATACCCTCGCCTTCGACGCGGCGTTGATCGCCAACTCGATCGACTTCTCCGGCCTGACGCTGAATGTCACCGGCACTGGCAACCTGATCCTCCGCCCCGTCGGCCTGAGCGACGCGATCGACATCGGCGATGTCGCGGGTGCGGGCGGCACGCCCGGCGGCGGCCTGGCGATCGACAACGCCAGCCTCGAGAAGATCTCGGCCGGCTTTAACAGCGTGCAGTTCGGCTACGACTCGACGCAGTTCGACACGCCTGCAGACGGCCAGCACACCATCCAGATCGGAGATGTCGGCCCGGCCTCGGCGTTCGTCAACGAGACGGTCTTCCTCGCCCGCGACGGTGGGCAGATCGACATCATCGGCGAGGTGCTCGGCGACGCCGACGGCTCGCTGGCGTTCCGAGCCCCGACGATCCGCTTCGGCGACGGCGCCGTGATCGACACGGTCGACGGCGATGTCCTCTTCTTCGGCAACGCCGAACTGCTCGGCGACGCGTCGGTCTTCTCCTCCTCGGGCGGCGTCAGCTTTGCTGGAACGGTCGACGGCGCGTTCTCCCTGCTGGTCGACACGCTCGGCAATGTTCTGTTCGACGACCTGATCGGCGCCGTTACGGCGCTGGCGGAATTCGATGTCGTCGGGCGCAATGTCCTGCTCAGCGGCATCGGCACGCTCAGCGATGCGGGCGTCACCGGACTGACCAGCGTGCTGGCGATCGATGTGCTCACCTTCGACGGCGGCCTCTACAACGCCGGCGAGCAGTTCTACGGCGCCGGCGACGAAGCCCGCATGGTCGACGCCGACACCAGGTTCTTCTCCAACGGCGAGTCGATCTTCTTCACCGAGGTCAACAACAACACCGCCGACGGCAACGGCATCATCGTCCTCGTCGACGGGGCCGACCTGACGATCCGCACCGGCGGCGGCGACCTGTTCATCGAGAGCGGGATCACGAGTGTCTCGGGCGCCTCGGGCAACGCGATGATCGACTTCGACGCCGAGGCCGGCGCGATCGACATCCTCGGCGCCGTCGGCGATCCCTTCGCCGTCGGCTCGGTGCTGATGAACGCGGCCGAACTCCTGCTCAGCGGCGTGATCTCGACTGGCACCCAGGACTACAACGCCGATTCGATCGAGCTCTCCGGCCTCTTCGAGACCGGCGCGGGCGGGATCGAGTTCGACGGCGATGTGCTGCTGGTGGGCGACACGATCGTCCGAACCCCGGGCACCGGCTCGGGTGATTCGATCCGGGTGACCGGCGCCATCGACGGCGGCTTTGCGCTCGAGCTCGACGCGGGCGACGCCGACGCGGCGATCGACCCGCAGAACATCCAGCCCACCGCGGGCAATGTCGAATTGCTCGGCGCCGTTGGAGCGGAGATCCCGCTGGTCTCCCTGGCGATCAGCGGGTGGGACATCTTCCTGGACGGCATCGGCGCGTTCGATGTCGACTTCAACCCGCTCGAGGGCGTGCTCGGCAGCACCACGGTCCGTGCCGGCAACAACATCGAGTTCGGCGGCCCGCTGTACGCCGCGGGCGTCAACACCGGCGCCGTCACCCGCTACGAGTCGGCCCGCGCCTTCGTGGCGGCCAGCGAGGACGAGCAGGGCGCGATGCTGCTCTCAACGGACACGGAGTTCTACGCCTTCGGGACCGATCTGGTCTTCGTCGGCTCGCTCCAGGGACAGACCGGCGACGAGACGCTGCTGGTCGACGCCGGGGCGGGGTCGGCGAGCTTCGGCATGGTCGGCGGCGATGTCGCCGACCCGACGGGCTTGACCCTGTCGGATATCGTGATCTCCGCCAACGAGATCGAGCTCAACGACGAGGTCGCCGGCAGCAGCATCGTGCTGCAGCAGGGCACGGCCGGACGCGACATGTTCATCGGCGTCAGCAACCCGGGCTTGGGCGTGGTGCTTACCTCCGATGAGATCTCCCGCCTGCGCAATGGGTTCGACTCGATCACGATCGGACGCGAGGACCACACCGCGGGCATCTTCATCGGCGACGCCACCTTCGTCGACCCGGTCACCTTCCGTGCGACCGAGCAGGGCGCGAATGTCACGGTCCTCGGAACCCTCACCGGCAACGACAACGCGACGATCACTGTTCTGGGCGCGATGGCGACCACCAACCTGCAGGGCGACATCGTCACCGCCGGCAACGATGTGCTCATCGATGACAATGTCATCGTCTCCGGCGACGCCTCGATCACGACCAACGGCGGGTTGATCCGCATCATGGGCTCGATCGACGGCGCCGGCGACCCGGCCGACACCCTCCGCCTTGACGCGTTGGATACCGACGACATCGCCATGTCGGGCAATGTGCTGCTCGAAGGCGTCGTCGGCGCCGACACCGCGCTCGGTTCGCTCATCGTCCGGGCGCTCAACACGACGCTGACGGGCTTCGGCGACCTCGACAACGCGGGTGTCAGCGGTCTGACCGACATCGCCGCGGTGAACAACATCTTCTTTAACGGCGATGTCTTCCACGCCGGTGACGGCTCGGGCGGCGTGACCACCTACCGCGCCGGCGGCAGAGCGCGCGTCAACATCTCCGGCACCCGCGTTCTGAGCAGCGGCGGCTCGATCAGCTTCGGCGAGTATGTCAACGGGGGCGCGAGCCCCGACGGCGGGATCGTCCTCGTTGACGGCGCCAGCCTCCGCATCGAGTCGGGCGGCGGCGACATCACCATCGGGCGGGGTGTGCAGTCTCAAGACGACCCGGCCAATCCCGCGAACCTCACCGTCGACGCCGGCGCAGGCTCGGCCTCGCTCCTGGGCGGCATCGGCACCGATTTCCAGGTCGGACGCGTGCAGGTCACCGCTTCGGAGGCGACCCTCGGCAGCGTCCAGAGCAACAACACCCAGACCTACACCGTCGGCCAGACCACACTCAATGGCGACCTGCGGACCTTCACCGCCGGCAGCGGCGCGATCTCCTTCTCCGGCGGCGTGGTCGTCGGCGAGGATGTCTCGCTGCAGACGCCGGGCCAGAGCGGCGACAGCATCTCGATCGCCGGCGACCTCACGGGCGACCAGGCCCGGACCGTCTCGTTCAACACCGGCAACCTCGCCGACTTCTCGATCGCCGGCTCGGTCGGCTCCGCCTCGTCGCCCTTCGGCGTGCTGCGGATCGAGAACGCCCGCGACGCCACCTTCGGCGGCTCGGTGCATGTCGACCAGTTCGTCCAGGCGGCCGGCCAGCGGCTGACAACCTTCTCGGGCCCGGTCACGACGATCGGTGACGGGGGCTTCAGCTTCTCGGGCACCAACCTCACCGCCTCGCAGCTCGTCAGTGCTGAAGGCGACGGCAATGTGCTCGCCAACGGCGCCAACTTCACCTTCAACGGCGGGCTCAACGCCGGCTCTGGCGGCATCGAGCTGAACGCGCAGAATGTCACGCTCGACGGCCCGCTCACCACCACCGGCGGCGGTGATGTCAACATCACCAACTCCGCGACCCTCCGCTTCCGCGAGGGCGCCAACGCCGACCTCACCGGCTCGTTCACCCAGAGCGGCGCCGGCGAGGTGCTGCTCGAGAACAGCTCGTTCACCGCGGCGCCCGGCGGCTCGCTCTCCTTCGGCGGCGTGGTCACCCTCGCTAACAACCTGCTGATGACCGCCGACGCGATGGTCTTCGCCAGCCGCGTCCTCTCCGACGACGACGGCGCCCGCTCCCTGACGCTCGAACTCAACGGCACGGCCCTCTTCGAGGACCTGCTCGGCCCGGCCGGCGCCAGGCTGGACAATCTGACCGTCCGGCGCAGGACCCCGTCCGGTGTCGCCAATGTGGAGTTCGGCGCGGGCGTCAACACGGTCGGCGACCAGCTCTATCGCGGCGGCACCGTCCGCACCGTCAGCGGCGCTGGCTCCGGCGTCTCGATGGTCTCGGGCGGCTTCATCGAGATGCGCAACTTCGAGACCACGGTCGACACCTCGGTCGAGACCGCGGCCCGCTTCCGCGTCAACAACGACCTGACCATCGGCGATTCGACCTCGATCGACGCGGGCACGAACTTCCGGGTCAACAACATCTTCATCGCCAACGCCCCGGCACTGCTCAGCTCCGGCCTGGACATGTTCCTCCCCGGCTCCAACCGCTTCAGCGCCGATGCCGCGTTCGAGGTCGAGCGCGACCTGTCGATCGGCGGCGGGGGCGTCACCGGCCCGGCCCTCCGCGTCAATCCCTCCGCCACAGCCGACTTCCGTGTCGGGCGCAGGGCGGAGGTCAACGGCAACACCGTCGTTGGCGGCACGCTGGTGATGGTCTCCGGCTCGGACATGACCTTCCGGGGCATCATCAACGGCCTGCCCAACGCCCGCGGTAACCTCCACTTGCTCGTCGACAGCATGTTCCCGCTGCTGCGGAACAACGGCTCGACCATGAACGCCGCACAGATGGCCCAGGCCGCCTCGACCATCCCGCTCCTGAGCATCGAGCGTTCGATCGGCGGCGTGAACCCCCTCGGGTCCGTCACGCTGAACGAGAAGCGGTTCGAGATCAGCGGCTCCTCGCTCGTCGAGGCGTTCGGCGGGCCGATCGGCGGCTCGGATGTGGTCTACGGCTCGCGCGTCACCGACACCTCCGACCCCTTCGCCTTCGCACCGACCTCGACCATCCTCCTCGGCGGGCCGGTCTCAAGGGCTGAGCTCTCGCAGAACGGGCTCGGCGGCGAGCTGACCGTGCAGGACTTCGTGATCGCCGCGGAGGACTTCCGCGTCGGCTTCTTCGAGAATGTCAATGTCGCCGGCAACCTGATCTTCAACAACATCTCCGGCACGACCCGGGCCGCGTTCGGCGACATCGGCGTCCTTGGCCGGGCGATCATCGATGTCGACGAGATCTTCTTCCGCACCCGCCCCGCCCGCCCGGTGCTTGAGGGCCAGGTGAGCGAGGGTGTCTCTGAGGCGCAGTCGCGTGGTTTGTTCCAGATCCGGATCAACAACCGTCCGGACCTCGTGGTCGCGGGCATCGCTTCTGACAACTTCGCCGACGGGCTTGTGCAGACGACCTACATCGACGGCCCGGTCGCGGCCTTCGGCGCGACGCCTGAGGTCCGGACCTTCCGATTCGCCAACACCAACCAGGCCGGGGATGTCACCGGCACGGGCACACTCGGCAACAACGGCTACGCCGTCGCCCTGCCTGAGGGTGCCGACAGTATCGACGACTCGGGGAGCTTCACCAGCGACTTCGGCGCGAACATCTCGCTGCTGCTTCAGGAGAACCCGCTGGTGCGTGCGACCTTCTCGATCGAGAGCGTCGATACCGGCGACCGGCTCGCCTTGGACCTGAACGCCCAGGGTATTTCGACGGTCAGCCCCGCGCTCGCGACGGCGACGGCGCTCGCCGCCGCTCAGGACCTCGCCGAGGTGCCCGAGGACACGACGGTGGGTCTGGTGCAGGTCGAGCAGCTCCGCCAGATCGGCATCTTCACAAGGGCCGCCGACCCGGACACGGTGATCGACGCGATCATCGGCTACGCCCTCTACAACGACGGCCCGTCGACGGGCGACGAGCCGAGGCTTGAGGTCACCCGCAACCGCCTGGACTTCGGCATCGTCGAGCGGGTGCTCCGCCAGTACCGCGAGCTCTACCGCGAGGAGCGCGTCGACCCCGAGACGGGCGAGGTCACCTCGGTCGACCGTTCGGCGCAGATCCGCCAGGCGCTCGACAGCTCCGTGATCGATTACTACACCGAGACCGGCGCCGAAGAGTTCGACGCGGCCGAGTTCCTCGCCTTCGTCCGCGAGACGCCGGGCCACGGGGAGAGCGCCGCCCACATCCGCGGGATCGCCGAGCTTCTGGAGACCATCCGCCTGCTGGGCCTCTCGCCCCTTGAGTACGCCAACGCCCGCAGCACGCTGCTGAACTATGTTCGTCCGCAGGGCCTGACGGCCGATGAGTTCGAGGCCGTGGTCCAGCTCGCCGCTTCCGACGCCCGCCAGGGCTGAACACGGGTCTGACCTCAGGCCGGATGTGAATCAATCGACGCCCCGGGGGGGTGGGCCCCGGGGGGGGTTTTAAACGGTTGGGGGGGGGGGGCGCCCGGGGCGGGGGGGGGGCGGGGGGGGGGGTG
>JAFIFZ010000077.1 GCA_020831775.1 Phycisphaerales bacterium | reverse complement strand
CCCCGGCCGCGGGGGGGCCCCCATTCACCCCGCGTACCCCCACGCTCCCTTTAACAACGCCCGGGCCTCAAGCGTGGCGGGGCCTTTTCTGTATGTCGGGTGTCGGATCGACGCCGGATCAGCGGCGGGGCTGGCCGGTGTTGATCTCATTGCCGTTGAAGTCGATGCCCTTCAGACCGCCGCGTGTCCAGTGGTAGTAACCAAAGACACGGATCTGATCGGCGGGACGGCGCTGCGCCTCCCACGGGAAAGGATCGTCGTAGTTGATGCGGGTGGGGATCGCCGAGTTCGGCTGGATCGGGTTCCAGCCCTCGTTGGCGTTGCCGGTCTGCTCGACGCGGACCGAGCCGTCAAAGAAAGTGACGGGAAGTCGGGCGTCGGCATACTGGTAGTACACATTGATCTTGCCGAAGTACCGCTGCTCGGTGTCGTGCAGCAGCACCTTGTTGCTCGGGAAGGCGACATCCGACTTGCGCGTCCCACCCAGACGCGCGTTGTTGGGAGTCGTGTAGAACCCGGCCGAGCCTGACTGGTGGACGCGGGGCGTTGTCTGCGGGTTGTAAGCCTGACGCAGGTTGATGCTCTGGTTGTAGTCGTAGGTCGCGGGCACGAACTGGTAGCTGCTGGAATAGGGCCAACGCCAGTTGTTGCCGGCCGGGTTGGGCTGGAGCGGCGCCCAGAAGTTGTCCATGTACCGGTAGTTCGGCTCGCGCTGCCAGTTCAGGCGGGCGCGGTCGGCCGGGCTCACAACCAGTTTCTCGGGCAGGCGGGCCGCCATGTAGTCCTGCAGCACAAGGTGCGAGTACAGCACATGGGGGATCCAGCCGGTGATCCGCGGCATGCTGCCCGAGTCGCCACCCGTCCGGTCACGCATGATCTGCACCGCCTGATCGGCCGCGAGCTGGATCGGCGTCGCGTTGGGCTGGTTCAGGTCCGCGTCCATCCTCCCCGTGTTGCGGGTGAAGTTCGGCAGCCGGTCCTGGAAGGTGTTCGAGTAGGTGTTCGTCGCCTGAGCCAACTGACGCTGGTTGTTCTGGTCGATCGTCATTCTCGCGATCCGGCGAGCCTCGCCAAGCGAGGGCAGCAGGATCCCGATCAAGAGCGCGATGATCGAGATCACGACCAACAGCTCGATCAGTGTAAAACCACGCCCGCGGATAATCGTTGCTTCAGTCTTCATCGAATCATCTCCCAGCGAAAAGCGTCAGGACCCCGCCGCCCGCACGAGAGAAGCGTTCTCCTCCCGGATCCTGACGCGGGTCCGAGAGGCACGGCATCAAAATGAACCATCAGGGAAGTGTCCGTATTCGCACAACCTGGAAACGCCGGTCGACATACCCCTCTGCACGCGTTGAGATCGCGTGCTCGCGACCGTCTCGTCTATCTCTCCGCACCAACTCGCGGGCGGTTGCAACGGACCCCAGAGAATCTTCAAGCAGCAGCGAAACGAGACGCTCGCTCCAATCGCCCGCTCGTTCAGCGACCATCGACTCCTCAATCCGCTCCGCCGGCAGGGTGTCCGTCTCGCCAACATCCCCCCCAATAGATGCGGATTCCGTGCTTCCGCGTACTCCCGTCCCAACACTTTCTGCAGCGACACCCGAAGCTCCGTCGCCCCGCGGCGAAGCTCGTTCCTCCTCGCCCGGCGCCATCGCCTGCCTGCTCGACGGCTCGGGCGTCACCCCGTCCTGCAGCAGACTCGGCAGCCGGCCGATCCCCACACCGAGCCCGACACCCACCACCAACGCGCACGCCACCATCGCAGCGACAGGCCACAGCGGCGATCGGCGACGCCGACGCCCGATGTGCAGCGTCACACCCTCCGCGTCGATCGACGACGATTCGGCCAGCACGCGGTTGAACGCCCAATCGCCACCGGACCGAACACTCGGCCCCGCATCCGACACGATCGCCTCCGCCCGGTCTCGCCCGGGCAGCGGACGCGAATCGACTAACCCCATGTGCTGACGATCGCCCGGGCTGGGAAACGCCACCCCGCAATGGCGGCAGACATAGTCCTTCTGCGTCGCCCCGCCCCCGCACGCGTGGCAGACGCCCAGCAGGTTCGCCAACCCTGGCGCACGCCTCGCCGGGGCCCAAAACTGGTGCGTCGTCGGACCCCGCACGATCGTTTCCGGCCCGATCCGTCCCCGCTCAACCGCCCGCCGCAACTCCGCGAACGAGCAACCCGGCCGGAACGGACGCCCCGGATCGCGGACAAACCAAGGCCCCATCGCGTTCTGCGTCGCCTGACGCGAGAGCGGATCGAACGGCCCCCCGCACGCCGAGCAGCGGGTCATGTCCCGCGAAACCTCGCCGCAGTACGGGCAGAGGGCCGACGCAGGACGCGGCACAGGGCTGGGCCTCGGCGCGCCCGGCTGCCCGGCCCCGTCGTTCTTCGCTCCGGCGGTTCGCTCCGCCTTCGTCCCTTCTGGTGCCGCATCGCTCATCGACAACTTATACGCGGGCGAAGCCGCCCCGGATCGACCCTGCCGGGTTGACCTCGGGCAACCGCGCCCCTTCTGAATAGCACATGCCAGCACGACGCTCCGCCGCACTCATCGCCCTCGTCCTCCTCCCCGGCTGCGCCTCCGAGCCCGACCCGATGAAGGGCCTGAACGACTCGGAGAAGGTCATCAGCATCCGCGAGCGACCCACGGGCGCCGCGGTCGTCGCACGCGTCGAGGGCGTCGAGCTGACCTGGCAGGACCTCTCGCGCGACTTCGCCGAACTCTCGGGCGGCCGTGTGATCGAGGAGGCCGCGCTCGACCGCCTCCTCCGCAGGCGGATCGCCGAGGCCGGGCTTTCAATCTCTTCTGAAGACATCGACCGCGAGCGGGCCCTCCTGATCGACGCCATCCGCGCCGAGTCCGGCGAGGAGATCGCCGGCGAACTCTTCGTCCGCCTCCGCGCCCGCCAGGGCCTCGGCGAGCACCGCTTCAGAGCCCTGCTCGAACGCAACGCCATGCTCCGCAAGCTCGTCGCCCCGGGTGTCGAGGTCGACCCCGACGAAGTCCAGCGGTCGTACGACATCGTGCACGGCGAACGCCTCCGAATCCGCCTCATCACCGCCCCCACGACCGGCCAGGCCGCGGGCCTGCGCCGCCAGATCCGAGAGGCCGAAGGCAGCAAACGCCTCGCCTTCGCCGAAGCCGCCGCCCGACACTCGTCGCACCCATCGAGCGACCGGGGCGGGCTTATCTCCACCTTCAGCCTCCGAGATCCGAGCATCCCCTCTTCGCTCCGGACCGCCGCGGCCAACCTCCCCGCTGGCGAGGTCTCCGAGGTCGTCGCGTTCGACAACGCCTTTGCAATCATCATGATCGAGCAGCGTCTGCCCCCCTCCGGCGTCGAGTTTTCCGAGGTCGCCGAGCGCTTCTCGCGCGAGGTCCGCATCACCAAGGAACGCATCGCGATGGAGGACTACGCCCGGCGCATGCTCCGCAACGCCGACATCCAAGTGCTCGACCCCGGCGCCCACTGGTCGTGGCGAAACCGCGCCGAAGAACGACGCTGAGCCGGCGCCGAAAGCCGCCCTTCAGCCGCCGTCTCGCGTTGGCTCCGGCCCGTCCGCACCGTTTTCCTCTCCCGCCCGGAACTCCATCGCCTCGTTGAGGAACGCAACGATCCGCGACGCGAGTTCGGGGTCCTCCCTGAGGATGTCGATGTGCCCCGCGCTCTCGATGATGTCGAGCACCGAGGGCACGCCCGCGTCTTCGGCCGCAGCGTGCAGCCGCTCCGCGTGGTGCGCCCGCACCGTCCGGTCTCGCCCGCCGTGCACGATCATCACCGGGCGGTCGCCGAAGTTCGCGATCGCATCCTGCGGGTCGCGTCCGCCCCGGATCAGCAGCCCGCCGATCAGCGGCGCCGCGTCCCCAGCCACCCCACGCCACGACGCAAACCCGTTGATGCCGACCAAGGCTCTGACCGCTTCCCGCTCCGCCGCCGCGACGATGCCCAAAGACGAGCCGAGGCTGAAGCCGTAGAGCGCCAGCCGCTCGGGGTCGACGCCCTCGATCTCAGGGACGTGGTCGATCGCGGCAAGCACATCCAGCAGCAGGAGCTCGCGGTGCAGCCGCTCGCCCGCGTCATCGGACCGGCCGAACGAGCGGTAATCGAACAGGAAGACATGGAACCCGTTGTCACGCAGAAAAGACGAGAGGAAGGTGTGCTCGCCGACATGCCCCGCGTTGCCGTGCACATGGATCACCGTCGGACGAGGCGGATCGCCGGGCGACCAATCGCGTGCGGGCATGAACCAGCCGTGCAGGCGCAGGCCGTCCTCGGTCTGGAAGTAGACATCCTCGACGCCCTGGGGCGTGACGAACTCGCGCCGGTCGGGCCAGTAGAAGAAGGTCGACTCGGGGCAGCCGCTCATCCCCGCCGCCCCCAGCGCCAGCACACCGCCCAGCAGCACGAACGCGAACCGTCGCGAGACCGAGAACGGGCCACGACGCTTTCGCCCCTCCGTCCGACGCTCGGGCCGACGCTCCGACTGATGTGTTTGCACGCCCATGGAAGGCTCCGATCCACCCTCCCAGAACCCTACGCGCCCGACCAGCGCATCGGCGAACCGGCCGCATCAGATGCACCCGGACCGGCCAGGCGGGCCCACGAATCTCTCAGAAAACCGCCCCAAGTCCGCGCGATTCGCCGCAGATCGGCTCAGCGGGCGATCTCGATCGCCCTGGTCTCCCGCAGGACCGTCACCTTGATCTCGCCTGGGAAGGTCATCTCATCAGAGACACGCTTGGCGATGTTGTGGGCGATCAGGTACGCCTCGTCGTCGGAGACGCGTGCCGCGTCGATCATCACGCGCACTTCGCGTCCCGCCTGGATCGCGTACGCCTCGACGACGCCCGGCTGGGACAGGGCGATGTCCTGCAGCTCGTTGAGGCGCTGCACATACCGCTCCATGCTCTCGCGGCGGGCGCCGGGCCTGGCCGAACTCACCGCGTCGGCCGCCATCACGATCGGCGTGTAGAAGCTCGTGGCGGGGATGTCGGCGTGGTGCCCGCCGATGACATTGAGGATCGGCTCCTTCTCCCCGTGCTGGCGCGCGAACTCCATGCCGATCTTTGGGTGCCCGCCCTCCATCTCGTGATCCATCGCCTTGCCGATGTCGTGCAGGAAGCCGGCTCGCCGGGCGATCTTCCCGTTCAGCCCGAGCTGCTCGGCGATGATCTGCGACAGGTACGCCACCTCGATCGAGTGCTTGAGCACATTCTGCCCGTAGCTCGTCCGGTAGAACATCTTGCCCATCGCCTCGGTCACCTTCGGGCTGACATTGCGGAGGTTGACCTCAAGCACGGCGTCCTTGCCGTACTTCATGATCCGCTCCTCGACCTCCTTGCGGGTCTTGGCGACGACCTCCTCGATGCGGGCCGGGTGCATCCGCCCGTCGGCGATCAGCCGCTCCAGCGACTCGACCGCGACCTGCTGGCGCACCTTGTCAAAGCACGAGACCACGATCACGCCCGGCGTGTCGTCGACGATGATGTCAACGCCCGTCACCTTCTCGATCGCGCGGATGTTCCGCCCCTCGCGACCGATGATCCGGCCCTTCATGTCGTCCGACGGAATCTCGACGGTCCGGACGGTCGACTCGCTCGTCAGCTCGCCCGTGTAGCGCTGCATCGCCTGGAGCACGACCTCCGTCGCGGTCTCGCGGGCCTTGTCCTCCGCCTCCTCGTCGAGCTTTCGGACACGCTTGCCGACCTCGTGGCGGTGCTCGTCCTCGACGCGCCGGAGCAGCTCATGCACCGCCTCCTCCTCGTTCATCGAGGCGATCTGGTGGAGCTTCTCCTTCTGGGCCGCGATCGTCTGCTCGATCTCCTTGGCCCGGGTGTCGAGCTCCTGCTCACGCTCCCTGCTCTTCTCGATCGACTTCTCCAGCAGGCGTTCCTTCTCCCCCACCTGCTGCTCGCGGCTGTGGATCATGTCCTCCCGCTTCGCCAGCCGGCGCTCCGTCTCGCGGAGTTCCGACCTCGCCTGCTCCAGTTCGCGGTCGGATTTCTCCTTGCGCTCGATCGCCTGCTTCTCGGCCTCCAGCCGGACGCGTTCGGCCTCGGTCGCCGCGTCGGCCTTGGCGCGCTCGGCGATCGCCGCCGCCTCCGTCTTGGCGTCGGCGATGGTCCGCCCAATGACTTTCCTCTGGAGCACGATCGAAATCGCGACACCGAGCCCGGCCGCGACCAATGCGACAACAACCAGCGAGCCCACAAAAGCGGGCACGCCGACCTGAGCAACCATGCCCCCAACGCCCAGCACATTCAATTGCATCATGGCCGATCCGCCTTTGATCGGCCCGGTGAGCACCTCTGCGCTTCTCAAGACTCACACGCGCAGCCGCCCGCGCCGGAGTACCGGAAACACCAGTTGACGACCGCCTGCGAACCTTCCGCCCCCAATAGCGGAGTTCCTGATCCGGGCTGAACGCCTGACACCCCGCGCCCCACGCGCGTTGAAACGGGTGAAAATCGTTCGGGCGTGAGCCCGGAACGCCGGGGCGGCCCCTCGGCCGACCCGCTGCATCGTCGCGCCCAGTTGCCCCCTCGGGCACGGCGCGGAAAATAGCACAAGCTTTACAGGCGGCCGATGAGCATCGCACACCGAGCCGGCATCATCCAAGAAACCGAGTAAAATCCGACCTCCACGAGGCCGCGATAATCATATCTTCTGCGATCGGCGTTTCACCGTCAACACGCCCAATCCGATCGTTTGCCCCAGTCCGGACCCCCGACGGCCGATACCCTTGGCGTCTGGACCGGAATTCGGCTTCAGGACGCCCGGAGAGGGCGCCAACGAGGATCAGCCATGACCCGACTCGCTATCTCCCGAATCGCCGCTGCAGCCGCCCTGGGGGCCGCACTCGCCCTTGGCGCCTGCGCCCCGGTGCAGATCCCCTTCGCCCCCGTCGCCGACTGGAGGGTCCCCGTCGAGGGCCAACGCATCGAGGCCGGCGAGCCGCTCAACGCCGACATCCGTAACCCGCAGGGATCGATCCGCGTGGTCGTCAAGCCCGAGCTCACCCGCCCCGAGGTCTTCGCCCGCCCCTGGTATCCGCCCGGAACGGGCAAGGCCAATCCCCGCTACGCCGATTTCGCGATCAGGACCCAGGCGCTGATCGAGGCCCGCGAGGACGGCCGCAAGACCCTGGTCGTCCAGGTCAGCCCGACCGAAGACCCCGATCTGCGGATCAACCTGATTGTCCACACGCCCTCGCTCGAGACCGCCCTCATCCGCAACGCCTACGGCCCCGTCGAGCTCGTCGGCGTCGGCGACGCGGTCAATGTCCACTCCGGCCTGGCCGATCGCGGGCCCGCCTCCGGAGGCGACATCCGCGTCCGCACCGAGCGGGCCATCCGCGGCCCCGTCAAGTTCATGACCACCGGCGGCGACATCTATCTCTACGCCGGGGGCGACTCGGCCGGACGCCTCGAAGCCCTCGCCGAAAACGGCACCGTCCGCGTCTCATCGCGCAAGCGGGCCGTCAGCGGCGTCTTCGCCCAGCCCCACCGCTTCAGAGGCGTCGTCAACGAAGGCGCCAATGTCTTCGACCTCGAAACCGCCCGAGGCAACATCACCGTCCGCTTCGCCGACGGCCCGTGGGAGCTCGCCCGCGAATTCGACTGGTCGGGCGACAAGGGCCGCTAAAGCCCCGAGCCGACCGACCCCCGCCTTAAGCCGCGCGCCGGTCGAACTCCTGCGCCTTGCGCATGTCGTCGACCAACCCCGCAAGCAGCCCGATCACGAACGCCCGGTGCGACGGGTTGTACTGGAACTCGAAAGCGACGCCGCAGTACAGACGCTGCTCGCTGTCGAGGTGCGTGTGGACGATCCGCCCGGTCACGCCCACGGGGACGGGGATCCTCGGCTGCAGGTTCACCCGCAACCACACCAGCCTCGATGTGTCCAGCCCCGCGTGCTCGTCGGGCCCGAAGATCAGCCCGAGCCCGCCGCCTGAGATGTTCGCGAGCTTCGCCTGAAACGACGGCCCGACCTCGGGCAGCACGCACTCGGGCGCTTCGAACGCCTGGCCCCGTCGCTTCGCCTCAAGCGCCTCGTTGACCATCGCCCTGTTGGCGACCTCCGCAACGATCACGCTCTGCGGGTCAAGCACCCTCCAGCCCCGGACCGCCGGCAGCGACAGGTTCGCCGTCGAAACGCGGTAGAACGACCGGCGCTGGCAACGCTCGACCGCCTCGGGAGGCGAGAGCACCCAGACGCCCCCACGCCCACGGGCGTTCTCTTCAGAGCGCACAATCTCGGTGTGGAACATCCACCGGTTCTGACCGACCGCCATGACCCCGACGAGGCGCGTGCCGGGCACCAGTTCGACGGGCGCGCCCGCGGCCGACGGCCGATCGACCACCAGACGCCGCTCGTTCACCTCGTGCAGCCGTACCCGCCAGAGCAGGCATGGCGACGGGTCGTCGCCCGCGGGGGTCATCGTCAGTTCGATCCCGCCCCCACGCTCGCAGATGCGCTCAAGGCAGGACTTCCATCGCTCGGTCCGGGAACGGTTGGCAGGCATGGATCCCTCTCTTTCCTTCCGGAGGGCGACCATCGGCCTGCGTGTACGCCAGACACACCCTGGCCCCCGGTTAAGGGCGGGCGGATCGAGGTGCTCGGCGTCATGCCCCGACCAAACGGCGTCAACGGACCCCGTTCTCGGACACTGCGCCGTTTACAGCCGGCGAGGATCCAGTCCGGGCCGAGACGTTGGACGAGATCGAGCGGAGTTTCTCGACCCCGCGCCAGGCGCCGTCGATCTCGACCTGCGAGAGCGAGACCCCGCCGTAGCGGGCCCGGTAGAAGACGCGCGAGACCTCGTCGACCACGCCCGAGACCTCCGGCTCGCTGCCGGCGATCACCGAGGCGTGGCGCAGGGGCGGCGTCGGCTCGGGCTTGGCCAGCCCGCGCTCGCGCAGCAGCTTGAGCATCTCCGGGTAGAACGAGAGCTCCTCGGGGATCGGCTCGGGCACGAAGCCCGAAAGGGCCCGTTTCGGCGCCGTGCGGCTCAGCAGCCTCCAGAGCACATACGCGATGCCCGCAACGATCACGATCGACGCCAGCACGCCCAGCCCGACCCTGAAGACATCGATGCCCGGCTCTTCATCGCCCCGCCCGGCGCGACGGTTGTCCTCGTCGCGCGCGCCCAGAAGCCGGGCCTGCGCCGAGCTGTCGTAGCTCACCACCGAGCGGACCCACGCGCTCTCCAGCGCGTCGATCCAGCGGCCGAGCCGGCGCCAGACCGTGTCCGAGACGCTGTGCACCGCCATCAACTCGCCCGGGGGCGTGGGGTCGAACCGGCGCCAGACGCTCGGGGCGACCAGCGCCTCGACCCAGGCGTGCGCGTTGCTCTCGCGGACCGTGTACGACCTCGACGATTCGCTGAACTCTGTCGCGACATACCCCGTGACCACACGGGCGTGGATGCCGACCTCGCGGCACATCAGCGCCATGGCAGAGGCGAAGTACTCGCAATGCCCGATGCCCCGCTCGGTGAGAAACCACTCGGTCGGATCGGCTCCGACCGTGGGACGCTCCAGCACGAGCGTGTAGCCGAAGTTCTCACGGAGGTACGACTCGATGGCCATCGCGGCGCGGGCGTCCTCGTCGGGCCCCCGCTCGTCGGGATCGGGGTCGATGCCCGCCTCGTCGAGCACCCGCCGCGCGACCTCGGCGATGACCTCCGAGCGTGACGAAGGCCGGGACGCCACGCGGCGCTCGCGGTCTTCTGCGCTCTCCTCGGCGTCTTCCTGGTCGGGCCTGACAAACAGCGACGCCGGCTGCCACAGCACGCTGTAGGTCAACGGACGCCCGTCGCCACGCAGCACGACCGTCCGCACGGCCGAGTTGTACACCTGGTTGAGCGCGCGCGAGTAGGTGATCCGCAGCGGCTGCCAGCCGGTGAACAGGTACATGTCGCGGTTCTGCGGCGTCGATCGGAGCGTGATCTCGAAATTGTACGAGAGGTTGCGGGTGTCCTCGCCCGAGAAACGCCATGTCATGTCGTCGCCGAGCTCGGCCGCCGGCACACGCGTGCGAGAGCGGGGTCGCCTCGTGCTCCACTCCCCGTCGCGGTAGTTCTCAAGCACCGCCCCGCGGAGGTAATAGATCGTCTCGCGCCCGCCGATGGGATCGCCCCGGGGGTCGCGGACGGTCAGCTCCAGCACCACCTCGCGCGATTCGTTGATCAGCCCGCCACCGCCCAGGCTCACGCTGTCGTTGAACCCCGTCGTCCGCTGCGCCGCGGGGGTGACCCAACGCCCGAAGGCGTCCTGTCCCGCGCCGCGCGGCATCACGATGAACACCACCGCCGCGATCACCACGCCCGTCGCCAGCGAGAACGAGTGCACCCGCAAAAGCTGTCGCCCGAACCGCCCCGCCCTCACCGGGGGCGGCGGACGCACGCCCGCCTCCTCCGCGTATTCCGCCGCGGCCTCACGCGAGCGGTACACCTGGAACTGCAGCACCGCCAGCACCATCAGCGGCACAAAGACCAACGCCAGCACGCCGACCCACAGCCCCGGGCTCAGAAGCGTCGCGCCGATCGCCAAAAAGACCGCCAAGACCAGCAGCTGCGCAATGTCTCTCGCCTTCTCCCGGTCCAGCAGCTTGACAAGCTGCACCCCGATCAGGAACTGGCAAAAGAGCGTGACATCCACCTCCGCCGTCATCGCGCGGAAGACCGTCGCGATCAGCAGCAGCAGGATCAGCGTGCCCGCCAGGGCCCGGGGCATCCCCCGCCCCGACCGCTGCTGGGTGACGACCCACGCCCCGATCGCGACGACCCAAGCCGCCAGCGCCGTACCCGGCGCATCGTCGGCCACGCCGTAGAGCATCATGCTCAGCAGCGTCAGCAACAGCGCAAGAAACGGGACGCGGTCGGGGTTCATCGTGGATCACGCTCCAACGCCCCCGGCTCTGGAGGACCGCCGGCCAACCACCTCGACGCCTCGGCCAGGCGCAGCTCGACGCCGCGCCCGCCCGCGCCGGTCCCCGGCTCGATCACGATTCTGGGCGGGCCCGATGGCCGGGCGCCCGGTTCCTGCGTCGCCTTCGCCAACGCGTCGAGCTGGCCCTCGATCCCTCGTTTGGAGTCATCGCCCGACAGCGATGTCCGCACGCCGGACTCCTGGCAGGCCCGGAGGACCGACGCGGTCATCGCAAGACCCAGCTCGAAAGCCTCGGCATCGGCGCCCGCGGGATCGAATCGCACCTTCACCTTCGCGGCCTTAGGAGAAGTCCGCTGCATCACCAGCAGCGACCCGGCCCGCGCCGAGGGCTTCCACGCGATCTCGCGGATCGAGTCGCCCTCGGTGTACTCACGCAGCCCGTAAAACTCCTGCCCGTCTCCACGCCCCGAAGAGACATCCGCCCCGCGAGGGCCCCGCGGCACGATCCGCTCCGACGCCGCCCTGGTCAGCTCCAGCCGAGCCGGACGCACCGTCCACTCCGAAGGCTGCCTGAAGCGCACGATCTTGGAGACGAGGCCGAACGGGAAGCCGCTTCGCCCGCGGAACTCACCGAGCTCGACCACGCCCCGTCGTGTCGGCACGACAAACGATTCGACAATCGTGCTCGCCCCGGGCGCCAGCAGTTCGACATACGCCGGCGAGGGCTTTGCGCACGCCTTGACGTCGCCCGCCCGCTTGAACGCACGCTCCTCCACCCAGACGCACATCAGGGGCACGAGTCGGTTGGCGTTGCTCACGCGGTAGCGGATGACGCCGGGTGAACCCACCTCGCCCGGGGGCGGGTCCAGCCGCTCGATCCGCAGGCCCATCAGCCCCGACCCGCTGATCACGCCCGAGACGACGAGCCCCGCGATCGCCAGCCCGAACGCGAAAAAGAGCAGGTTGTTCTGCGCGTTGATCGCCCCGATGCCCAGAAAGATGGTCGTAAACAGGTACAGCGCGCCCGAAGTCCCCGATCGGTACGAACGCCCCACGCGCACGGCGGCGGGCTTGCCCGGCTTTTCGCTGGCGCGTCGCTCACTCACTCCGGCCGGCTCTCCGCCTCCCCCGTTCCCGAACCGTCAGAGTCCCCACCGTCCTCGGAGTCCCCGCTCGGCGCGACGACGGCTTCGTCTTCATCATCCGCGACCGTCGCCCGGACCGCCGGCGCCTCCTCGGGGATCGGCAACTCGCCCGTCGCGGGCAGGTCTTTGATCGAGGCGAGGCCGAAGGTGTCGAGGAAGTGCTTGGTCGTGCCGTAGAGCATCGGTCGCCCGAGTTCCTCGGCCCTGCCGACGATGGCGACAAGCCGGCGCTCCATGAGCGTCTTGGCGACCTCGCCGCAGGCGACCCCGCGGATCGATTCGAGCTTGGCTCTGGTGATGGGCTGTCGGTAGGCGATGATGGCGAGTGTCTCGACGGCGGCACGGCTCAGACGCGTCGGCGTCCGCAGCCTACCGAACGCCGCCAATACGCCCGAGTATTCCGGCAGGGTCATCACGCGCCAGCCCCCGGCGACCTGCTCGATGCGGAAAGCGCAACCGGCGGACTCATACCGGGCGTTCAGGTCCTTGATGACGCCCTCGACCGCCTTGGGCGTCGCCGTCTCTTCAGGGCAGATGCCCGCGAGCACGAGCACCTCGGCGATCTTGGCCGGGGCGATCGGGCGGTCGGAGGTCAGCAGCATCGCCTCGATGGCGCCGGTGAGGTCGCCCTCGGGGGCGGGCGGGGCGTCCTGCTGACCCTCGGGATAGGGCCCGTCGTGTGTCTCTGGCTGGGAATCGGATTGGCTGGTGGTCTGAGGCATGCATTCGATGCTAGCAAGGGAGGGGATTGGGGTGTGGAGGTCTGACCCGACCCTTCGCTCTGCTCAGGGATCGGCGTCCTCCTCCGCGGTTTTCCTATCCTTGCTCCCATGCCTACCGACGCGCACCTGCTCCCGTCGAACCAGCACGACTACAAGGGCCTCCGCCGCCTGACCGAGACCGAGCTCTACATCCGGCGTGAGACGACCTTCCTTGTGATGGCGGGGATCTTCCTGGGCACGCTGGCGATGCTCAACATCCTGGGCATCACCCTGTTCATCACGCTTTGGGACACGGGAAAGCAACTGGCGGGGGTGGATCTGGCCTTCACGGTGGCCATCGGTGTGCTGCCTTACCCGATCACCTTCCTCTGCACGGATTTCATCAGCGAGTTCTACGGGCGCAAGCGGGCGAGCCGCGTGGTGTGGGTCGGCTTCCTCTTGAACATTTGGGTGGTGCTGATCCTGTGGGTCGGGGGAGCGCTGGCGGGGTCCGCACTGATCGACCCGCAGACGGGGATGCCCCCGCTGCCTTCGTTCGACGAGCAGGCGGGCGGGTATGTCGATACGGGCTGGACCTTCTTCCAGGTGCGGCACCTGGCGTTCGCGGCCGTCGCGGCCTCGATGATCGCGTACCTGTGCGCACAGCTCGTCGATGTGCATGTCTTCCACTTCTGGAAGAAGCTCACCAACGGCCGCCACCTCTGGCTGCGCAACAACGGCTCGACGCTGGTCAGCCAGCTCGTCGACACCTTCGCGGTCATCACCATCACGCACTTCTACGCCCGGGCGCTCCCGGTCGACCGCGACGCGCCGATCTGGCCCCAGCTCATGGTCTTCATCGTGTCGGGGTACGCCTTCAAAGTGCTCGCGGCCCTCTTCGACACCATTCCCTTCTACATTGGCTCCTACCACATGGCCCGGTTCCTGAGGCTGCCGATGCCGAGCGAGCACGAGGCGACGCCCGCGGCGATGGCCGTCGAGGCCGGCGTGGGCTGAGGAGGTCGGCACGGGCGTCCTCGCCCCGTACCATGGCTCCGATGCCCGAGCCCAAGCAGCGACCTCCCGACCCCGCCAAGCGCCACGCCCGCGTCCGGGCGGACCACTCCGCGGAGCTGGCGGAGGACTATGTCGAGGCGATCGACGAGGTGATCGCCGAGCGGGGCGAGTGCCGCGTGGTGGACCTGACCAAAAGGTTCGGGGTGAGCCATGTGACCGTGAGCCGCGCCGTGGGCAGGCTGGTGCGTGACGGGCTGGCGACGACCGAGCCCTACCGCCCGATCGAGCTGACCCCCGAGGGCCGGCGTCTGGCCAGGGCCTCGCGCAAGCGCCACGAGATCGTCGTCCGCTTCCTGCTCGCCCTGGGCCTGGACGCCAAGACGGCCGAGATCGACGCTGAGGGCATCGAGCACCATGTCAGCCCGAAGACGCTCCGGGCGTTCGAAGATTTTTTGGAGCGGGAGACCGGGTAGACGGCGTCCGAGCGATCGCCGGGCGGGTCCGGCTCGACAGGAAATGTACCCAAGGCTACAGTAGCCAATGCTAAAGAACACCCTCGATAGCCCCCTCGATAGCCGTGGCTTTGTTCGAGCGCTCCTCGCCCCGATCGCGGCTCTCGCCTTCGCCCTGCTGCCCGCCTGCGCCGAGCGGGCCGACCCCGATGGCTCGCCGGACGCGTCGATCCGCGTCGTCGCCACCACCGGGATGATCGCCGACGCGGCCCGGGCGATCGCCGGCGACAGGGCCGAGGTCCGGGCGCTGATGGGCCCGGGCACCGACCCCCATCTCTACACCCCAACCCGCACCGACATGCAGCGCGTGCTCAACGCCGACATCGTGCTCTACAACGGCCTGCTGCTAGAGGGCAAGATGGGCGACGCCCTCGACCGCGCCAGAACCGCCGAGCGCCGCGTCGTCGCCGTCGCAGAGAAGATCCACCCCGAGCACCTGCTCCACCCCGCCGACCTTGACGGCGAACCCGACCCCCACCTGTGGATGGACCCGGTCGTCTGGCGCCTGGTCGTCGATGCGGTCCGCGACACCCTCGTCGAGGCCGACCCCGACGGCGCCGACCTCTACCTCGCAAACGCCTCGGCCTACCTCGCCGAGATCGACGCCCTGCACGAGTACGCCTCGCGCGTGCTCGCCATGGTCCCCGAGGAGCGCCGCGTGCTCGTAACCGCCCACGACGCGTTCGGCTACTTCGGGGAGCGTTACGCCTACCGCGTGCTGGGCGTGCAGGGGATCTCGACCGCCTCTGAAGCCGGCGTCCGCGATGTCGAGCGCCTGGTTTCCGAGGTCATCGACCGCGAGATCCCGGCCGTCTTCGCCGAGACCTCCGTGCCGGACCGCAACATCCGGGCGATCATCGAGGGGGCGCGGGCCCGGGGGCACACCGTCAGGCTCGGGGGCGAGCTTTTCAGCGACGCGATGGGCGAGACCGGGACCTACCGCGGCACCTACATCGGGATGATCGACCACAATGTCACCACCATCGCCAGAGCGCTCGGGGCCGACATCCCCGCCTCGGGGATGGCCGGGAGACTGGATGACTGACAAATCCCCCCAGAGCTCGGCGCCTTCCGCCGCACCAACGCCGACGCGCCTGCGCCCGCCGCAAAGCGTGCTTGACGCCCGCCCTGAGCACTCGGCGCAGAGCCCGCTCTCAGTGCACGCGATGACCGTCGCGTACCGGCGCAAGCCCGTGCTCTGGGATGTCGATCTGGATGTCGAGCCGCGGACGCTCACGGCGATCATCGGCCCCAACGGCGCCGGCAAGAGCACCTTCATCAAGGCCTGCCTGAACCTCGTGCCCCGCGCGACGGGGGATGTGGAGTTCTGGGGCATGCCCTTCCGCAAGGCCCGCTCGCGCGTGGGGTACATGCCGCAGCGGGAGACGGTCGACTGGGACTTCCCCGTGACGGCCCTGGATGTCGCGTGCATGGGGCGGTACCGGAAGATCGGTTGGTGCCGACCGGTCTCGCGTTCGCACCGCGAGGCGGCGATGGCCTGCCTCGACCGCGTCGGGATGGCCGACTACGCCGACCGCCAGATCAGCCAGCTCTCGGGGGGGCAGCAGCAGCGGGTGTTTCTGGCCCGCGCCCTCGCTCAAGAGGCGGAGCTGTACTTCATGGACGAGCCGTTCGCGGGCGTCGACGCCTCGACCGAGCGGGCGATCGTCAGGGTGCTCCGCGACCTCCGCGAGCGCGGCTCGACGGTGATCTGCGTTCACCACGACCTGCAGACCGTCGAAGCCTACTTCGACAACGCCGTGCTGATCAACATGCGCATCGTCGCATCCGGCCCCGTCTCGGAGGTCTTCACACCCGACACACTGCACCGAACCTACGGCGGACGCCTCACGCTGCTCGACCAAGCGAGCGAGGCCGTCGCCCGCGCCTCGCGGGGTCGCGGATGACCACCAGCGAACTCGTCGATGTGCTGCTGCTGCAGGGCGGGCGCAATACGACGCTGGTCGTGATGGGCACGACGCTGCTGGGCGTCGCCGCGGGGCTGGTCGGCGTCTTTGCGCTCCTGCGCCGGCGATCGCTGATGGCCGACACGCTGAGCCACGCGGCGCTCCCGGGGATCGCGGGTGCGTTCCTGGTGATCTCGGCGTTCGGGATGCCGCGCTCGCTGGGCGTCTTGCTGCTCGGCGCGACGGTCGCGGGCGTCCTGGGCGTGCTGGCGGTGCAAGGGCTGACGCGTTACACGCGCTTGCGCGAAGACGCCGCGATGGGCATCGTGCTCAGCGTCTTCTTCGGCGTCGGCATCGTGATGCTCAGCGTGATCCAGAACCGGCCGGGGGCGGGGCAGGCTGGGCTGAAGTCGTTCATCTACGGGCAGACCGCCGCGATGAGCCCGACCGACGCCGTGTCGATCGGCGTCGTCGCGGTGTTCTGTCTGATCGCGACATTGCTCTTGCAGAAGGAGTTCGTCGCGGTCTGTTTCCAGGACGAGCACGCGCGTTCGCTGGGCTGGCCGGTGGGCGTGCTGGACCTGGCGATGATGGCGCTGGTGGTGATCGTTACGGTCGTCGGGCTGCAGTCGGTCGGCGTGATTTTGATCGTGGCGATGCTCATCATCCCCCCCGCCGCGGCCAGGCTCTGGACCGACCGCGTGAGCGCGATGCTCTGGATCAGCGCCCTGATCGGCGGGATGAGCGGGTACTCGGGCGCGTGCGTGTCGGCGCTCTTTCCGCGCAAGCCCGCGGGGTCGGTGATCGTGCTGTGCGCCGGCGCGCTGTTTCTGCTGAGCCTGCTCCTGGCCCCACGCCGCGGCGTTCTGGGCGAGTTCTTGCGGCGGATCGCCGGGCGGGTGCGCCTGGCGACCGACCACGCGCTGGAATCGCTCTACGAACGTGAGATCGGCGTCGAGGCCTCGCCCCCACGCCGGGGCGTGCTGCTCGAACGCCTGATGGCCCTCCGCGGCCTCGTCGTCCTCGGCCCGTCGGGCCCCGGCCTGACCGAGAAGGGGCGCGAACGCGGGGCTCGGCTTCGCCGCAACCACCTGCTCTGGGAGCAGTACCTGATCTCCCACGCCGATGTCGCGCCCTCGCACGTCGACTGGTCGGTCGATCAGGTCGAGCATGTGCTCTCTGAAGACCTGGTCAACCAACTCGAACGGGCGCTCGCCTCGCGGGGCGTCGCGCCGCCCACGCCCGCCGAGGGGGGCCGGTGATGCCCCAGACCCTGCACAACTTCATGGTGCTCGACTTCGCGCCGCTGCTCGCCGGGCTGCTGGCGGCGGTCTCGTGCGGGCTTTTGGGCAACTTCCTCGTGCTCCGCAAGCTCAGCCTCATGGGCGACGCGATCTCGCACTCGGTCCTGCCCGGGCTGGTGATCGCCTTCCTCATCGCCCAGTCACGGGCCCCCCTGCCGATGCTGCTGGGCGCGCTCGCGGCGGGCGTCGCGACCGTCGTCCTCGTCGAGCTGCTCAAGCGTCTGGGCAAGCTCGAACCGGGCGCCGCGATGGGCGTGGTCTTCTCCGTCCTCTTCGCTCTGGGCGTGCTGCTGCTCGAACACCGCGCCCTGCGCGGGATGGACCTCGACGCCGACTGCGTTTTGCACGGGCAGATCGAGTACCGCATCTGGGCCGCAGCTCCAACCGAGCTCAGCGCGTACCTCTCACTCGACACATGGGCGACCGCCCCGGTGCAACTCCGGATCCTGCTGATCTCGCTGGTGATCTCGGCGGTCTTCGTCGTCGTCTTCTTCAAAGAACTGCGGATCGCGTCGTTCGATCCCCAGGCCTCGACAGCCGCGGGCATCAGCGCGTCGGTCATGCACTACGCCCTCATGATCGTGGTCGCGGTCGCGACGGTCGCATCGTTCGAGGCGGTCGGGTCGATCCTGGTCATCGCGATGCTGATCTGCCCGGCCGCGACGGCCAGGCTCCTGACCGACCGCCTGAAGTCGCAGCTCTGGGTGAGCGTCGGCGTCGCGGCAACCTCGGCGGTCGGCGGGTACTACGCCGGAGCCTTCGTCCCCGGGCTCTTCGGGCTCGACGCGGTCAACGCGGCCGGGGCGATCACGGTCGTGTCGGGGCTCCTGCTCCTCTTGGCGGTGCTCTTCTCGCCTTGGCACGGGGTCATCGCCCGGGCTGTCCGCCAGCGGCGCGTCCGCCTCGATGTCCTCCGCGACGACCTGCTCGGGGCCCTCTACCGCATCGAAGAGTCCGGCGAGGACGGGGCTGAGCTGGCCGACCTCCGGGCCGTGCTGGGCTCGGGAACGCAGCTGGCCGTCCGATCGGCGTCGCGCCAAGGGCTGGTGTCCGGCGACCGTGGGCGGATCGCCCTGACCGACAAGGGGCGTGCCGAGTCGGCGGGCCTGATCCGGCGTCACCGCCTCTGGGAGCACTACCTCGTCGGCGAGGCGGGCTTTCGCCCCGACCACGTCCACGAGACCGCCGAACGCCTTGAACACCTCCGCGAACAAACACCCCGAAGGGGTCCGGACGCCGACCCCCACGGCAAGCCGATCCCACCCGAATCCGACCCGAATACCGATCCCAGTATCGACCCTCGGGGCGCATGAAAAACGCCCCCGATGGGGGCGTCAGTGGGCGCGGCAGGATTCGAACCTGCGAAGGCGTACGCCAACAGATTTACAGTCTGTCCCCTTTGGCCACTTGGGTACACGCCCGGGACCCGGCTGATCGGCCCGCCGGGAAGGGAGCATTTCTAGCCCCGTCCACGCCCTCCGGCAACGCGCAGGGCCCCCGTTGTCCAATACACTGCCTTCATCCGGAGCCAAGATGGACCTCGAAACCCACATCCGCCAGTCCCTCACCGACGCCCGGGACGACCTCAAGACCCTGCTGGAGGACCACGCCGCCTCCGACCGCCTCGCCGACCTCGCACGGCGGATCGCCGACTGCTTCGAGGCGGGGGGCAAGGTGCTGCTCTGCGGCAACGGGGGCTCGGCGTGCGACGCGATGCACGCGGCCGAAGAGTTCACCGGCCGCTACCGCGACGATCGTCGACCGCTCCCCGCCATCGCCCTGACCGACCCGGGGCACATCACCTGCACCGCCAACGACTACGGGTTCGAGCGGGTCTTCAGCCGAGCCGTCGAGGCGCTGGGCCGCCCGGGGGACATCCTGATCGCGCTCTCGACCAGCGGGAACTCGGAGAATGTGCTCCGTGCAGTCGAGGCGGCAAGCGCGCTTGGGATCACGACAGCCGCCTTTCTCGGCAAAGACGGCGGGCGCCTCCGCGGCAGGTGCGATCTGGAATGGATCATGCCCGGAGGAACGGCCGACCGCATCCAGGAGCTGCACATGCTCAGCCTGCATGTGCTGATCGAGGCGGTCGAGCGCCTCGTCGTGCCCGAGAACTACCGGCACACGGACGCTCGGCTGTAGACGTCACGCCGCGGGGAAGGAACGCCGAAGTGCTCGGATGGTTCAAGAAGAAAAAGCCCGAAGGCGAGCCGCTGGCGCAGTGGGGCGAGGCCCGGCCCGACGGAGCCGACACCCCGATCGCACCGGCCGGTGAGGCGCCGGAAGCCCCGCCCGCCGAGAGCGCCAAGGCCGAGGGCGTGTGGCTGGCGCTCTTTGCAAACTTCGACGAACCGATCCGCTTCGAGCCCGTCGCGGCGCTCGCGGAGTCGTTCACTCGCGGCGAAGACCGGGCCAGATTCGCCGCGAAGAAGGTCGGGGCTCGCGACAGCAACCTCGTCCAGATCCTGCTCGATGAAAAGGCGTACGCCAAGGGCAAGGCCGACATCGCGCTCGCGGCCGAGCAAGCCTGCGAGCGGCTCAAGGGCGTGCTGGGCGGAACGCTCCAGCCCGGGGAATACGCGGGGGTCGCCTACCCAGACAGCGAGGGCGGCGTGCATCAGCTCCTGCTGACTCCGCTCGACCATGAGTCGCAAGAGCCGTCGGAGGCCCGAATCGACCCGGGGGAGGACGGCGAACCGGTCATGACGATCGCGACACCCGAGCCCGGCAAGCCAGACGGCTGACGCCTTGCACCTGACGCCGATCTCTGAGCGCAGCGAAGAGCCGGGTCCATCGCAAAGCGGACCAGCACACCGGCAGGGGGACTCGCCTGTTGTCCCGTTCTCCCTCCCGCACGCCGAATGCGTGCACACCCCACCCTTAGCTGCGCTCAGGGATCGGCGTCCTCTTCCGCGTCCACTTTGGCGTCGCCCGGCTGCGTCCGAAGCACACAAATCTCCCGCCGAGCCCCCTCCTGCGTACAATGCAGCGATACACGGAGGCCGATCATGCCGTATTACACCAAGCTCGGAAATCTCCCCAGGAAGCGTCATGTGCAGTTCCGCCGCCCCGACGGCGCGCTGTACTCCGAGGAGCTCTTCGGCACCGAGGGCTTCGTCGGGCCGACCAGCACGCTCTACCACATCCATCCCCCGACGCAGGTCACAGGCTGGAAGAACCTCTACACCACCAAGCCCGAGTATGTCGAGACCGGCGTCATGCGCATGCGCCACGCCAAAACTTCCGACATGAAGCCCAAGGGCGACCCCATCACCGGGCGCATCGTGCTCTACGGCAACGCCGATGTCGAGATGGGCATCTGCACCCCAGAAGCCGCGATGGACTACCACTTCAAGAACGGGCAGGGCGACGAGTGCCTGTTCGTCCACTACGGCACCGGCACGCTCTTCACCATGTTCGGCACGCTCAAGTTCGGGCCCAAGGACTACATCGTGATCCCCAAGGGCACGATCTACCAGATGGTCTTCGACGAGCGACCCGACGACGGCTCCGACAACGACAAGTTCGGCGGCAAGAGCAAGGCGGAACTGCCCTACGGGCGCTTCCTCTGCTTCGAGACCGCCAACGCCAGCCACATCCTCCCTCCACCACGCTATATGTCGAAGAAGACGGCGCAGTTCCTCGAGCACTCGCCCTACTGCGAGCGCGACCTGCGCATCCCCGAGCCCCCGCTGACCTTCGACGAGGCGGGCGAGTTCGAGGTGCGGATCAAGGCGCGCGACACCGTCCACAGCTACATCTACACCTACCACCCGCTCGATGTTGTCGGCTGGGACGGCTGCTACTACCCCTACTGCTTCAACATCGACGACTTCGCGCCAATCGTCGGGCAACTGCACATGCCCCCGCCGATCCACCAGACCTTCGAGGGGCACAACTTCGTCATCTGCTCGTTCTGCCCCCGCATGCTCGACTTCCACCCCGAAGCGATCCCGATCCCCTACAACCACTCCAACATCGATTCCGATGAGATCATGTACTATGTCGAGGGCGACTACGGCGCTCGGCGCGGGATCGAGATCGGCTCGATCAGCCTCCACCCCCAGGGCATCCCCCACGGGCCCCACCCGGGCACCGTCGAGAAGTCGCTGGGCAAGAAGTACACCGACGAGCTCGCCGTCATGTGCGACACCTTCCGCCCGATGTTCCCCACCAAGGCGGCGGTCCAGATCGACGACGAGAGCTACCCCGAGTCGTGGCGCCAGGACCACCACGCCCCGCTGGAAAACCGCAACGGCGCCCACCAGCCCAAGCCCTCGGCCGCGCCCGCCTCGCCTGATCAAGCCTGATCAAGCTTGATCATCGGGCGGCATACAAGCCTCACCACACCGGCGGACTTTCCGCCGGTGTTTTTCTTTGTGCAACCGACAAGCGCGGCGTCACGCCCGGCCTGTGCGCACGCGGTGGGCTCGCATCACCGACAGTTTTCCGCGCCGGGTTGTGAGGCCGGGAACGGTCGGGTAGCATCGGCCCCGCGGACGCTGACGGACCGGCGTCCACACCCCGACCCCCCCATCGCACGCCGCCCACAGCGGCATGCACGAGGCGACGCTTTGTCCCCCTGCCGCCGCCAGCACAGACGCTCCCTGTACGCGGCCTTCTCCGTCGCGGCGTTGATGGTCGTCTGCGGCTCGGCCCTGGGTCAGGCGAGGCCAGACCCCCTGGACATCACCGGACGCGACTTTGCGGGCATCCGCCTGCCGCTGGCGCCTTCGAGCGATGATGTCTCGTTCGCGGCCCAGCGGGCTTGGGCGTGGCAAGAGGGCGGGGTCCGGCGTCTGGCGCTGGTTGGAGATGTCTCGGTCCGGATGGGGGGCTTCCGCTTCGAGGCCGCCCGGGCTGTCGTCTGGATGCAGCGGCTCGACGAGACGCACAACGGCCGCCCCGTCCACCAGGTCTTCGTCTACTTCGACCGCGTCGCGACACCGACCGCCTCGCCCTCGGTCGCGGTCTCGGCCGATCGCCTGCCCGTCGAGGGCGTGGTCGCCCCCGCGCGGTCGATCCAGCTCGCCGCCGACCGCCTCGACGAGGGCCGCCCGACCGATCGATCGCTCGCGGTGTTCGTGCGTGACGGCGAGCGCGAACTGGCCGACCACCTGAGGCGGACGCTCGGCCTGCCCGCCCTGCGGGGCGTGGTCCGACGCGACCCGGAGGTTCCCGGCACAACCATCCGACCCGGCGTCGATCGGCCCTTCGATCCCGAGAGCGAGGTCGTCCCGCCCGACCGGGTGACGGGCGTGCTGGAGGCCCTGCCGCCAGAGACGGTGCGCGAGCCGATCTTCGCCGACAACGCCGTGATCTCCTTCTCCGCCGGCGACATCACGATCGTGACGGGGGAAGAAGAGAACGCGGTGATCCTTTCGGGGGGCGTGGCCGTCTTCTCGCAGGAGCAGGCGGGGGGCAAGACGCTGCAGATCGCCGCAGAGCGGGCGGTGGTCTTCCTGCCGCCGGGCGAGATCGCCTCGCTGGGCGGGCTCAGGCCCGACCAGATCCGCGGGATCTACCTCGAAGGGGGCGTGACCGCGACCGACGGGCAGTACTCGATCCGAGGCCCGCGCGTCTACTACGACATCGCCGAAGACCGCGCGATCATCCTCGACGCCGTCTTCTGGACTTTCGACGCGGCCCGTTCGATGCCGCTGTACCTGAGGGCCGCGGCGATCCGCCAGGAGTCGTCCGACCAGTTCCGCGCCGAACGCATCCGTCTCGCCAACACCGGCTTCGCCCGCCCCCACCTGAGCATCGGCGCCGACCGCGTCACGCTCACCCGCAGCGGCGGCGGAGAAGAGATCATCGACGAGGACGGCTCGCTCGTCCGCCAGGGCGAGACCTACCACGCCAAGGCGTCGAACATCACGCTGCGGGCGGCGGATGTGCCATTCTTCTACTGGCCCGGCTACTCGGGCGACCCGACCGCCTTCCCCCTGCGCCGCATCGCCTTTACCTCCTCGGGCGCCACTGGCGACAATGTCCGCACCGGATGGGACTTCGGCTCGCTCCTGGGGATCGATACGCCCGACGAGTGGGATGTCGAACTGCTCGTCGACGCGTACTTCAATCGCGGCGACTTCGCGTTCGGCCTCGGCCTCGACACGAGCTGGGAGTACGACAACCTTCGGGGCGAGCTCTTCGGCTACATCCTCCCCGAGGACGACGGCATCGACTTCACGCGGACAGGCGCCCGCAGGTTTTTCGACGACGAAACCCGCGGCATGGTCCTGGGCGAACAGCGCTGGGACCTCGCCGACGGGTGGACACTCTGGGCAGAGGTCGGCTATGTCTCCGACGAAACATTCGTCGACTCGTTCTTCGACGAACTGGGGACCAACCGGCGCGATCTCCTGACCGGGGGCGTCCTCGCCCGAACCCGCGACAACACGCAGCTCGCGATCGAGGCCCGCGGGTCGCTCAACGACTTCCCTGTCAACGAGTACACGCTCCAGACCCCCGGGTATGTCGTCGAGAAGCTGCCCGAGGTGCGTTATCTGCGCCTGGCCGACGACCTGCTCCCGCAGATCGAGCCGGGCCTGCTCACCTACTTCAGCGAGTACCGCGCCGGCATCCTGCGCCAGAACTTCGCCGACCCCATCGTCTCCGAGTTCGGCTACACCTTTACCAGTGCGTCGCAGGCCGCTTTCGGCATCGATCCGAACGAATCCATCGCCGATCGCCTGCGCCGTGAGGGGTACACCTCCTCCTCGGTCGCTCGCCTCGACACCCGCCACGAGCTGGTCGGCTCGCTCAAGCCGGGCGTGTTCAACATCAACCCGTTCGTGATCGGGCGCGTGACGCACTGGGACGAGCGCTTCGAGGAGTTCAGCCCCGACGAGCGGGAGAAGACCCGCTGGTGGGGCGCCGCGGGCCTGCGCATCGGCACGACCATCAGCAAGGTGAACGACGAGGCGGAGAGCCGCCTCCTGGACATCCACAGGATGCGCCACATCATCGAACCGAGCGTGACGGTGATGCACGCCGCCACAACGATCGACCGGGGCGACATCCCTGTTTTCGACAACGATGTCGAGAACCTGATCGAGGGCACGATCTTCCGCTTCGGGCTCGACCAGACCTGGCAGACCAGGCGCGGGGGCCCGGGGCGCTGGCGCACCGTCGATGTCTTCCGCCTCAACTCAGAAGTGGTGATCTCCGAAGACACCGGCGAAAACGCCGTGATCGGCCGATACTTCCAGGACCGACCCGAGCTCTCACGCCCCGGCGACTTCGCCCGCGTCGAGGGCGTGTGGCAGGCGACAGACGCGATCTCCTTCGCCGGCGAGACCATCTACGACTTCGACACGAACCAGCAGGCCCGCTCCAGCGCCGGCGTGCTGATCGACCACTCCCCGCTCTCAAGCACAAGCATCGAGTTCCGCTACATCAACCCGATCGACTCGACCAGGCTCGACGCGATGACCAGCCTCTTGGTCTCTGATAAGTACGCGCTGGTGGGAAGCACCTCGTACGATGTCGACGGCAACGACTTCCTTCGCTTCACCGGAATCGTGCGCCGTGAGTTCGCCGATCTCTTCTTCGGCTTCAGCATCAGCTACGACAACATCCGAGACACCACGAGCGTCGGTATCGTCCTGCAGCCCAAGGGCTTCAGGGGACGAGGGCTGGCCGTTCAGGGCATCGGCTCCTCGCAGGCCGGCGGCTTCGGCGCCCGCTAAGACCCAGACCAGCTCAAACCCGACGCAGCGCCAGCATCAGGTCCACTTGGCCCCGCGGACGCTGCACCGCCCGCGCGATCTCCTCGGCGCCCACCCCCCGGTCGGCCATCTCGTAGACGCGCGAACGCACGGGGTCGGCGCCGTCGCCCGGCGCTTCACGCTGGGCGCGATCCGCAGCGCTGGTCTGATGAGAAGCAGGCGAGGCCGCCCGCCTCAGCCGGTGCAGCTCGTCGATGCGCCGGTCCGCCTCCGCCAGCAGTATCTCCAGGCGCGAAGCCTTGTTGTCCAGCTGCGCCGAGAGACGCTCGATCATGTCCAGCGTCTCTGCGGCAGCGAAGTCGACACTCGCCCTGCCCCGCTTGGCCGCGTCCTCGCGGACACCCTGAATCTGCTCGCGGGGCGTGCCGCGGTCCTCGCGCCTGGCCGCCGAACGCCGGTACGCCCGCAGCAGCGTGTACAGCAGCACCACGAACCCGAAGATCGCCAGATAGGTCGAAGTGTTGCCCCAGCCTCCGCTCGATTCGGGCGGCGGGATCGGGCGGGACTCGGCGCCGGTCGTCGCACCGGACGCTTCCTGGCCCCTGCCAGTCTGCGCCGCGGCTTCGGAGCGTTCTCCGAGTTGCTGTCCTTCCTGCGCGGGCTCCGGCCGTGCCCAGGCGCTTGGCTCCGGGCGATCCGCGCCGGTCTCGGCGGGCCCGACCTCGGCGCGGTCGACCGGCGCCGGGGGGCCGGCGGGCTCGTGCATCGAGATGGAAGAGCCTTGCTGGGACATCTGCACCCTGAGACTAGTATCGGACCATGGCGCCGGAAGACAACATCCGCCAACCCGAGAAGAAACAACCCGGCGTCCGCAGGATCGTTTCGGCCTGGCGGAGGCTGCACCCCGACGCAGACCGCCCGACGCTGCTGGCCTGCTCGGCAGGCGCCGATTCGTCGGCGCTGCTCCTGGCGCTGCGGACCGCGACCGACCGGCTGATCGCGGCCCACATCCGCCACGACCTCCGTCCCGATTCCGAGACCGAGGGCGATCTCGACGCCGCACGCTCGCTCGCCGAGTCGCTCGGAGTTCCCTTCCGGCACGAGACGGTCCGCGTGCGTGAGCTCGGCGGCAACGCCGAGGCGGAGGCCCGCAAGGCGAGGTATGCGGCACTCCTGCGCATCGCGTCGGCGGAAGACTGCGCGAGCATCGCTCTGGCCCACCACGCCGACGACCAGCTCGAGACGGTGCTGATGGCGCTGCTCCGCGGCGCGGGGCCGGGCGGGCTGTCGGGCATGCCGCCGAGCCGCACCGATCCACAGAACGGCGTCCGGTTGATCCGGCCGATGCTGCGCGTGCGCCGAGCGGAGGCGGAGGCGATCTGCCTCGCCTGCGGCTGGGCTTGGCGCGAGGACGCGACCAACCGGGACACCGACCGCCTGCGGGCAGGCCTGCGCCACCTGGTGATCCCGCAGTTGCTCGAACTCCGGCCGGACGCCCCGCTGCGGGCCTGCGACGCCGCGGATCTGCTGCGGGGCTGCCAGGAACTCATCGAGCAGGGCGCGGCGGAACTCAGAGCGAGCGTTGACCGCGATGGAGCGGCCGCACGGCTGGATCGCGAGGCCGCGAGGCAGTCTTCGCTCGTCGTGCTGGGCCAGTGGATCCGCGAAGAGCTGCGCCGGATCTCCGGCGGGGTCGGGATGGACAAGGTGCGGGCGAGGGAGGTCGCCAAGGTCTGCCGTGCGATCGCGGACGGCTCGGGCGAGATCAGGGTGTTTACGCTGGGGCCGGGGGTGGTCCGTGTGGAGCGGGACAGCGTGGTCGTTGAACCCGCTCGGCCGCAGATCAAGGAGCAAGGATGAACGACACATCTGTCACGGTCGCGCTGGTCGGTCATTGCGGGGCCGACGCCTCGTCGCTGAAGCGGTTTGTGTCCAGGGTCGACAAGGGCGTTTCGGTGGTCCGTGTGAACGACGAGGCCTCGCTGCGTGATGCGATCGACTCGGCGTCGGTCATGCTCGTCAACCGTGCGCTCGACGGGTCGCTGGGGACCTCCAGCGGGGTGGAGCTGATCCGGACGCTCGCGTCGAGCCGCGGCGACGGGCCGCTCCCCGCGCTGCTCTTGGTGAGCAACTATGCTGACGCTCAGGAGGAGGCCGAGGCGGCGGGCGCGATGCCCGGCTTTGGCAAGTCCGATCTTCGCGGGCCCGAGGCGGCCTCGCGACTCGAAGCGGCGCTGCGTGCGGCGCAGAGCTAGACCGAACCCACAGGAGCCTTCGGAGTGATCGACCAGCACATCGGCGTTCAGGAATACCGCAAGCGTCGCGAGGCCCTGCTGCGCTCGCTCAAGGGGGCGGTCGGCGTGGTGTTCGCGGGCGAGGGAGCGCCGCCCTTGGTGGGACGCTGGACGCCGCACCAGCACTTCTATTACCTGACGGGGATGAAGGCGGAGCACGGGGCGGCGGTGCTGTTTGACCCCAAGAGCCCGGACCCGACAAACCGGTGCATTTTGCTGCTCAAGCCGCGGGATCCGGAGACCGAGGCGTGGGAAGGGTACCGCGAGAGCATCAGCGCCGAGCTGCGGGCCAAGACCGGCTTCGACCGGATCCGCCGGACGGACCTGCTGCCGCGGTTGCTGCTCGGCGCTGCGCGCCGGTCCAAGCGGCTGGCGTGCCTGCACCCGTTCTCGACGCACAAGGCGCCGGTCTCGCCCGACCTTGCCGTTTTCCGCGAGGTGGCCCATCGCATCGTCGGCGTGAGCATCGAGGACCAGACGGATCTGATCCCGTCGATGCGTGCCGTCAAGTCGCGGGCGGAGCAGGGGCTGATCAAGAAGGCGATCGAGGCGACTTCGGCGGGGCTGGAGGCGATGCTCGCTCGGCTGGAGCCGGGCGTGAACGAGGCGGCGTTGCAGACGGTGCTCGAAGCGACGTTCCGCGAGCAGGGCGGGACGGGGGCGGCGTACAACCCGATCGTCGGCGCCGGGCTCAACAGCACCGTGCTGCACTACAACGACAACGACCGGGTCGCCAATGACGGCGACCTTCTCGTCGTCGATGCGGGCGCCGGCTACGGGGGCTACGCCTCGGACATCACGCGCACCTACCCCGTCTCGGGCAAGTTCACCAAGCGGCAGCGGGAGGTCTACTCGATCGTGCTCAAGGCGCAGGAGGCGGCGATCCGAGCGATCAAGCCGGGCGTCGAGATGCACGAGGTGGACGCCGCGGCGAGGGGTGTGATCGAGAAGGCCGGGTTCGGGGACTTTTACATCCACGGGATCGGGCACCACCTGGGGCTTGAGGTGCACGACGCTACGCCGCTGGGCCCGCTTGCGCCCGGGCACATCGTGACGATCGAGCCGGGGATCTACCTGCCCGACGAGAAGCTGGGCGTGCGGATCGAGGATGACATTCTGGTGACGAACGCCGGCTCGCGGAACCTCTCTGCGGCGATCCCCAAGAGCGTTGAAGAGGTCGAGGCGCAGATGAAGCGGGCGCGAACGCGGTAGATCCTGCCCATGCCGCCGCTCCGAAGGAGCGGACGAGCTTTGCCAACTCGCGATTCAGCGCAGGAGTGGTTTGAGGTAGCCGGCGGTGTGGCTTCGGGTGGTTTTGGCGATGGTTTCTGGGGGGCCGGAGGCGACGATTTCGCCGCCTTTGTCGCCGCCTTCTGGGCCGAGGTCGATGATCCAGTCTGCGGACTTGACGACATCGAGGTTGTGCTCGATGACGACGACGGTGTTGCCTGCGTCGACGAGGCGGTGGAGGACGCCGGTGAGCTTTCGGACATCTTCGATGTGCAGGCCGGGGGTGGGTTCGGCGATGATGTAGAGGCAGTTTGCGTAAGCGCCGGGGTTGTTCTTTGTGCCGCCGCCCTTGCCGAGTTCGGTGGCGAGCTTGACGCGTTGGGCCTCGCCCCCTGAGAGCTGTGTGGAGGGCTGGCCGAGGGTGATGTATTCGAGGCCGACATCGCGGAGGCACTCTGCGAAGCGGAGGATTTTGGGGTGGGCCTCGAAGAAGGAGCAGGCGTCCTCGACGGTCATGGCGAGGACGTCGGCGACGGACTTGCCGCGGTAGGTGACCTGGAGGGTTTCGCGGTTGTAGCGTGCGCCGTCGCAGACCTCGCACTTGACATAGACATCGGGGAGGAAGTGCATCTCGATTTTTTTGACGCCCTGTCCCTGGCAGGCCTCGCAGCGGCCGCCGCCGTTTTTTGCGGGGACATTGAAGGAGAAGCGTCCGGGCTTGTAGCCGCGGATCTTGGCTTCTTTGTTTTGGGAGAAGAGGTTTCGGATCTCGTCGAAGACGCCGGTGTAGGTGGCGGGGTTTGAGCGTGGGGTGCGGCCGATGGGGGACTGGTCGACCTCGATGACGCGGTCGATCTGGTGCAGGCCGTTGACTCGGGCGTGTGCGCCGGGGATGTCGCGCGAGCCGAGGAGGTGCTTGCGTGCGGCCTTGAGCAGGATGTCGTTGACGAGGGTGCTTTTGCCCGAGCCGGAGACGCCGGTGACGGCGATGAGGCCGCCGAGGGGGAATGCCGCGTCTACGCCTTTGAGGTTGTTCTGCTTTGCGCCCTTGACGATGATGGCGCGTGATTCAGAGACATCGCGGCGGGAGTCGGGCAGTTCGACCTTGCGCCGGCCTGAGAGGTAGTCGCCGGTGAGGGACTCTGGGGAGGCGGCGATGTCGGACTCGGAGCCCTGGCCGACGACGCGGCCGCCGTGGACGCCGGGGCCGGGGCCGATGTCGAGGATGTGGTCGGCGGCGCGGATCATTTCCTCGTCGTGCTCGACGACGATGACGGTGTTGCCGATGTCGGTGAGGTGGCGGAGGGTGCGGATGAGGCGGTCGTTGTCGCGGGGGTGGAGGCCGATGGTCGGCTCGTCGAGGACATAGCAGGCGCCGACGAGGCCGGAGCCGACCTGCGTCGCGAGGCGGATGCGCTGGGCCTCGCCGCCCGAGAGGGTCTGGGTGCGGCGGTCGAGCGAGAGGTATTCGAGGCCGACGCTGGTGAGGAATCGCAGGCGGTTGCCGACCTCGCGGAGGATGGGTTCGGCGATCTGCATCTGCTCGCCGGTGAGGCGGAGGTTTTCGACGAAGGCGATGGCGTCGTCGATGGTCAGGCGGCTGAGCTCGCTGATGTTGAGCATCGAGCCGTCGTGCTTGGGGCGGCCGATGACGGTTTTGCCGAAGGCTCGCGAGGTGTCGGCTTTGTGCGTGCTTTGGAGCTGCACATGCAGGGCCTCGATACGGAGGCGGTCGCCGCTGCACTCGGGGCATGGCTTTTCGGCCATGAACTGGTGCATGTGGTCGCGGGCCCAGGAGGATTCGGTTTTTTCGAACCAGTCGGCGCACATCTTCAGGACGCCGGGCCATGCTGCGCCGTAGACCGATTCGTCCTGGGCCGTGGCGCCGTGCATGAAGACGCGGAAGAGGTCTTCATCGAGCGAGCCGATCGCGGCGGACTGTGGGACGCCGAAGGCGCGGCAGAACCAGCGGACTTTCTTGGGGTAGACCATGCCGCCGGGGCCGTTGTGCTTCCACGCGGCGATGCCGCCCCGGACGATGTTGCGTTCGGGGTCTGGGACGAGGAGTTCTTCGTCGAATTCGAGGATCGCGCCGAGGCCGTGGCAGGTCGGGCAGGCGCCGAAGGGGGAGTTGAAGCTGAAGAGGCGGGGGCTGATCTCTTCGAGGGCGAACTCGGGGCGCTCGGGGTCGGCGAACTTTTCGCTGAAGGCGTGGTCGGACCAGGGGGCGTCGGCGTTGTCCTGGCGGGCGATGACGACGGCGCCGTCGGCGAGGCGGAGAGCCGCTTCGACAGCTTCGGCGAGGCGCTGGCGGGCGTCGGGCTTGAGGACGACGCGGTCGACGACGGCGTCGATGTTGTGCTTTTCGTAGCGGCCGAGGTTGAGCGGGTTTTCGCCGCCTTCTTTGAGGGCGTCGCGGAGTTCGATGATCTCGCCGTTGACGCGGGCGCGCCCCCACCCCTGTCGCTGGAAGTCTTCGAGGACATCCTTGTGGAAGCCTTTGCGCCCGCGGACGACGGGGGCGAGGATCATGAGCCTGGGCCCCTTTTCCTCGTCGGCCGTGCCGTCGAGCCAGGACATGACGCTGTCGACGATCTGGCTGGCGCTGGTGGCGCTGATGGGTGTGCCCGCGCGTTCGAGGACGGTGCCGTCGCGCTTGGCTTTGGTGGGCGCCCAGGAGAGGGGCGTGCCGCAGCGGGCGTAGAGGAGACGGAGGTAGTCGTAGATCTCGGTGGTGGTGGCGACGGTGGAGCGCGGGTTGTGGCTTGCGGAGCGCTGCTCGATGGCGATGGTCGGGGGGATGCCCTCGATCTCGTCGACATCGGGCTTTTTGAGCTGGTCGAGGAACTGGCGGGCGTAGGCCGACAGGCTCTCCATGTATTTGCGCTGGCCCTCGGCGAAGATGGTGTCGAAGGCGAGGGAGCTCTTGCCCGAACCGCTGAGGCCGGTGACGACGATCAGGCGGTCGCGGGGGAGGTCGACATCGATGTTTTTGAGGTTGTGCTCGCGGGCGCCGCGGACGCGGATCCAGCGCTCGGGGGCGTCGCGGCGAGCCGGGGCGGCCTTTGTCGGCTTGGGCTCGGCGATGGCGGCTTCGAGGCGGTCGGCTGCGGAGGGGATGGCGCTGGTCGACTTCTTTGCCGACTTTTTCTTGGAGGCGCTCTTGGGCGCTTTCGCGCCGGCGACCTTCTTGGAGGCCTTCTTTGACGGGGCCTTGGACGGCTTCTTGGCGGTCTTCTTCGTGCGTTTCTTTGGGGAGGCCACGGGGGAGGTTCCGCCCGATCGGGGCTGCGGCATGGGGGTGCGGCTCCGGAAGGGTTCAGCAGGCGTCAGGGTTCGGGGTCCGGACTGTAGCCGGGGGCAGTGGTCCGGCGAACCTCTGCGTTCGACGCTCCGGACGACGCCGATTCAGGACCCGCCGGAGGGCTCTGCGGGCGGTGTGTCGCGGTTTGGCTCGCGCGGGTCGCGCCCGATCGGCGTGCCGGGCGTGGGCACGGTCTGGCCGGCGTCGGCCTCGCGGTCGGCCTGGGCCTGGTGCATCCGCTGGCGGGTGGTCATGATCATCCCGAGCGCGAGGCAGCCGATCGCGACGCCCAGGGCGTAGTAGCCCAGTCGCCGCCGGATGACCCCCCCGCTCGCGTTCGGATCCTTCTGCATCGGGCGATGGTAGACCGCGGCCGCGCCTCAACCGGAACGCTTGGTGCGGCGCTTCTTGCTGCGTTTGTTGGCGCGGACGCCGGGCATCCCGGCCTTGCGTGACTTGCCCCCGCCCGAGAGGGCCTCTTCGAGCTCGGTGCGTGTGATCTTCGCGTCGTCGCCCGCCTCCTCGATGAGCTGCTTGAGTTTGGCGGCCTGGTCGCGGAGCTCGGCGGCCTTCTCGAAATCGAGGGCCTCGGCCGCCCTGAGCATCTCTTCTTCGAGGACGCCGACGAGCGAGCCCGCCTCGAAGGCTTCCTCGGCGGTTTCGAGCTTTTGGCGTGCGACCTTGCGGGCGCGGATCTCTGTTTCCATGCCGCGGCGGACGGGTTTGAAGATGGTGGTGGGCGTGATGCCGTGGGCTTCGTTGTAGGCGACCTGCTTTTCGCGGCGGCGTTCGGTTTCGTCGATCGCGGTCTGCATGGCGGGGGTCATTTTGTCGGCGTACATGACGACTTTGGAGTCGGCGTTGCGTGCGGCGCGCCCCATGGTCTGGATGAGGCTCGTCGGGCTGCGGAGGAAGCCTTCCTTGTCGGCGTCGAGGATGCAGACGAGCGAGACCTCGGGCAGGTCGAGCCCCTCGCGGAGCAGGTTGACGCCGACAAGCACATCGAACTCGCCCTGGCGCAGCTCGCTCAGCAGCGTGATGCGCTCGAGCGTCTCGATCTCTGAGTGCAGGTAGCGCACGCGGAAGCCCTGGTCGTGCAGGTAGTTCGTCAGGTCCTCGCACAGGCGCTTGGTCAGGGCCGTGACCAGCACGCGCTCGCCCCGGTCGACCCTCACGCGGCACTGCTCGACGAGGTCTGGCACCTGCCCGCCCGCGGGCTTGACCTCGATCTCCGGGTCTAAGAGCCCGGTCGGGCGGATCACCTGCTCTGCAACGCGGCCCTCGGTCTTTGAGAGTTCGTACGGCGCCGGCGTCGCGCTGACAAAGAGCACGCGGGGGAGCATCGACTCGAACTCCTCGAACCGCACCGGGCGGTTGTCGAGCGCCGAGGGCAGGCGGAACCCGTGGTCGACCAGCACCTGCTTGCGGGCACGGTCGCCGTTGAACATCGCGCGGACCTGCGGCAGGGTCACATGCGATTCATCGATGATCAGCAGCCAGTCGCCCTTGTTGGGCCGGCCGGGTCTTGCGACGGCCGAGGCGATGCCGCTCTCCCCCGCGGGCGGGGCGTAGTCGAAATAGTCCATCAGCGTGAAGGGGCGTTCGCCGGGCGAGCGGCCGTCCATGAACCTCGAATAATTCTCGATGCCCGGGCACATGCCCGTCTCCTGGATCATCTCGAGGTCGTACTTGGTGCGGGCGATGAGGCGCTGGGCCTCCAGCAGCTTGCCCTCGGCACGCAACTGGTTCACCCGCTCGTCGAGCTCGGCGCGGATGCCCGAGACCGCGGCTTCGAGCTGGTCTTCGGGCATCACATGGTGCACGGCCGGGAAGAGGAAGAACTGGTGCGCCTCCTCCAGCAGCTCGCCCGAGGTCGGGTTGACCAGCTCGACGCGGTCGACCTCGTCGCCGAACAGTTCGATGCGCACGGCGAACTTCTCGTAGGCGGGCCAGACTTCGATCGCGTCGCCCCGGGCCCGGTAGGTCCCGCGCTTGAACTCGATCTCCGCCCGCTGGTACTGCATGGCGTTAAGGGCGAGGAAGAAGTCACGCCGCGAGATCTCGCTCCCTCGCGTGATCGTCAGCACCTTCTGCCCGTACGCCTCTGGCGAGCCGAGGCCGAAGATGCACGAGACCGACGCCACCACCACCGTGTCGCGACGGCTCAGGATGTTGCTCGTCGCGGCGAGGCGCAGCTGGTCGAGGTCGTCGTTGCGGCTGGCGTCCTTCTCGATATAGATATCCCGCTGGGGGATGTACGCCTCGGGCTGGTAATAGTCGTAATACGAGACAAAGTAGTTGACGCTGTTGTTGGGCAGGAAACCCCGGAGCTCCTCGTAGAGCTGGGCGGCGAGTGTCTTGTTGTGGCTGATGATGAGCGTGGGCTTGGCCAGGCGTTCGATTACATTGGCCATCGTGAAGGTCTTGCCGGTACCGGTCGCCCCCAGCAGGGTGACGAACCGCTCCCCGGCGTTGAAGTCCCGGACGATCTGCTCGATCGCCTCGGGCTGATCGCCGGTGGGGCTGAACTCGCTGACGATCTGGAAGCGGTGCTCGGGCATGGGTCCGGAACGGTACGCGGGGGGCGGAGGGGCCGGAATCCGGCCCGCAAAGGGGGTTGCACCCCGCGAGGCGGATCGGTACGCTCGCGTCGGTCCAAGGCCGGGGGCCCGACGAGGATCGGCACGGCTTGGGGGGACCTGCCGAAAGGGGCGTCCGGCGTGCAGCAAGACCCGTTCAACATCGCATCGATCGCGACGATTGTCGCTGTCGTCATCATCCAGGGGCTCATCTCGGGCGTCCTGCTGAGGATCGCCGCGAGGATCGTGATGAAGGAGACGGTCGCCTACTCCACAGCGGTGGCCGCGGCCCTGATCTCCGCGCTGCTGTCGTGGGTGGCGTCGTACATGTTCATCACGCTGGTGGCGACGCAGGCCGGCCAGGCCGCGATGTCGTACATGGGGCTCCTGAACTTGCTGCTGACATTCTGCATCCAGGCGGCGGTGGTCTCCAAGATGTTCAAGACCACTTTCGTCCAGGGGCTGTTGATCAGTCTGGTCGCGGTGCTGATCGTGATCGTGCTCGTGATCGTCGTCGCCGTGGGCATGGTCGCGTTTGCCGCGGCCGTCTGACGGCTCGCCGAGCGTGGCTCGGAGACAGCGATGGATTCCGCTGCCCAGTTGATTATCGGGCTGCTCTTCACGGTCGCCTATATCGTCGCCGGGGCAGTGAGCCTGCGAAGATCGGCCCGGTGGGTGACCGGCGAGGAGTATCCGTTCCGTCTCGCGTTTCACGCGTCGTGGGTCGCGATCGCGCTGACCATGCTGATGATGCTGCCGGTCATCGGCGTGCTCGCCTCGCTTGGCCCCAAGCCGGGGGACTGGCTGGTGCTGCTCTCGATCCTCGGCGTCGTGACGACGGCCCAGGCGGCCGCCAACAAGCAATTCTTCGAGACTGGATTGTTCAGCTCGGTGGTGATCGCCGCGATTCCCTTGCTTCTCTTCTTCGTGGTGGGCGTGCTGGTCGTCGTGACGACCTCGGCGCTCTTCGGGTTTCAGATCATCTGATCGGAGCGACGCTTGAGCCCTGCGGGCGGACCCATCTTCTTCGCGATCCTGCTGCTTGTCGCCATCCCGGCGATGTTCTACGCATGGCTTGTGATCCTCGGGTACTTGCTCGCCATCTCGGCCAAGACGGTGCTCAAGGAACGCCCGACGCTCAGACGGGCGATGCTGATCGAGCTCGCGGCGTGGTTCCTGAGCGTGCTCACGGGTGTGGGCGTCGCGCTCCTCATCTCGATCCTGGGCGGCAACCCCAACTCGACCGATCCGATGACCCAGATCGTCGCCTCGATGACGGGGATGCTCACACGGGCCGGCGTCGTCGCCAAGATGCTCGAGTGCACGCTCTGGAAGGCGATCCTGGTGGTGATCCTGCAGGGGCTGTACTGTTTCGCGATCGCGATCGTCGTGATGCTGGTTGTTTTCGCCGCGATTTCGATCGCCACTTATCCGTGAGTGATCGCAAAGCGTCGTCGACCCCCGCTTACCCCCGCGTCGAGGCGAGCAGTTCGCGCGGCCCCTGGCGATTCAATCGCCACGCCGCGGGCCCCGCCGCCGCGAGCGTCAGCACGAGCACCGCGAGGCACCCGAAGAGGATCGCGACGACCGGGGGCCTCACCGAGAACTCGATGCCGAGCATCAGTTCGTAGATGCGCCGCCCGCCCAGCGCGCTCTGCAGGCCCATTGTCGTGCCGATGATCGAGGCGACGATCGCGATCAGCGTCGCTTCGGCGAGGACGAGGCGCACGAGCATCCCGCGCGACCCCCCCACGCTCCGCAGCACGCCGAACTCGAACCGGCGGCCCTCGATGGCCGCGACGATCAGGTTCGCCACGCCGAAACAGGCGACGATCATCGCCGCGACCGCGATCACGCTGAAAACCAGGAGCGTACCGGTGGCGAAGGTGCGGATGCCGTCCTTGATCTGGCGCCCGCTGCCGACATCGAGCACGCCGAACCCGGCCATCGCCTCGCGGATCGCCGCGAGGGCTTCGTCGTCGGTGTAGTCGCGCGACAGGTTCACTTGGATCAGGTGTGTGCGGTCGCTGCCGAAGCGTTTTCGCATGTCGTCGATGGAGGCGAACACGGCGTGCACCGCCTGGTGCGTGTAGGTCTCGCCGATGTTGAAGAACCGGCTGGCGATGTCCAGCCCCGGGCTGGTGACCACGCCGACGATCTCGAACTCGTGCAGGTTGCCCTCGCGGTCGAAGCACCGGAAGGTCTTGCCCACGCCGAGCCCCGAGGCGACGAGGAACTCGCGCGCGACGATCACCGTCCCGCCCTCTAAGAGCCGCGGCAGGGCCGTCTCGACAGACCCCTGCACCCACTGCAGCTTCGTCATCTCGAAGAAGCGGTCGGGCTCGAACCCGATGAAGGTCGTCTTGTAGTCCTGCAGGGCGCGAACGCCGAAGCCCGCCTCGGGGTCGAGGTCGACGATCTCCAGCGTGATGCGGCAGGAGTTGGTCACATGCGGGAGCGCGTCGAGCGTCTCCTGCGCCAGAGGATTCAGGTCCGGTCCGCTCACGAACGCGTCGGGGAACTCCATCCGGCCGAGCCAGTCGCGCAGCACCGCCCCGCCGTTGGACCAGATGCTGACCATGAGGGCCAGGCCCGTCATCATGGCGCCGGCGGTGAACCCGTACCGGAAGGGCGTCCCCGCGACCGAACGCACCAGCAAACTCGGCGGCAGGCGGAAGACCGACGAGAGGCCGCGCCCCAGCGACACGATGACCAGCAAGGTCAGCGGCACGCAGAGCATGAAGTAGCCGACAAACATCGCCGGCAGCCCGACCAACGCGTACAGCCAGAACACAAGTTGCTTGTCGATCGGCGCCAGGATCAGCGCCAGGTGGAGCCCGATCCCGACGAGCCCGACCGCCGTGACGATCGCGACGCCCTTCGCCCTGACCGGGCGGCTCCGTGCGCCCATGGCCTTGAGGGGCGAGAGCCTCGCGGCGTTCCACGCGGGGATGAGCGCCCCGGCCAGCCCGCTGCCGAGCGAGCCGATCGCCGCCAGCCCCACGCCGATCCAGGGCACCGTCAGCCCGCTGGGGATCGCGCTTGGAAAGAGCAGGGCGATCCCCCACGCCATCGCGATGCCCAGGGGCACGCCGATCATCGCCCCGCCGATCCCGATGAGCCCGCCGAATACGAGCTGCGCCTCTGCGAGCTGGAGCCGGTTCGAGCCGATGCAGCGGATCACCGCCAGCTCGCGCTGGCGCTCGGCGATGTCGGTCGTTAGCCCCGTCATCACGATGAACGACGCGGAAAGAAACGCCAGCAGCGACGCGATGAGGAACCCGAGCTGGCTCGACTTGAGGTTTTTGTCCAGGCTGCTGGTGATGCGGGCGGTCGTCTGCACCAGGAGCGTGTCGGGCACGAGTTCGTTCCACGCCAGCGACAACGCCTCGGCGTCCGCCTCGGGGTCGAGCACGAGATCGATCGAGGAGAGCCTTCCCTCGCGCCCGGTCAGCCGCTGCAGGTCGTTCAGGTCCATGAAGAGCTGGGGCCTGCCGCCGAGCGGGGGCTGCTCGGCGATGCCGACCACGCGGAGCGTGAGCGAGCGGTCGTAGGCCGACAGGCGGTAGACGCCATCGGCGAGTGTTCCGCCGATCAGCAGCGCGTCGGAAAGGAAGGAGGCCGAACCGAGCGCACGCATGCGTCCGATCTCTGCCATCGCCCGCCACGCCGCGGCACGCGCGTCGCCCCCGAGCAGGAGCGATCGCACGACCGTCAGCTCGTCGCCGACGCGGACGCCCTGACGCTCGTTGAACCGCTGGATCCGCCTCGCTCCCGCGTCGGCGCCGGGGTCGGACGGCACGCTGTCGCGCAGGCGGAGGAACCTCGGGTCGACCATCTCGAACGCGAAGATCGCGTCGGTGCGGCTCTGGTGCGACCAACCCAGCCGGTAGGCGAGCAGGGCGTCGATCACGACCTCGCCCTGTTGCTTCGGCATGCGACCGCGCAACAGACGCATCGGGCGGATGCGGTCCTCCAGCTTCAGGTCGATCCCGTTGGCGAGGGCGGAGGTCGTGAAGGTGCGCTCGCGGAGCACGAAGCGTCCGTCTTCGTCATGCTCGTAGACCGGCTTGCGCACGCCGAGTGTGCTCAGGGCGACTTCGAGGCGGCCCGACGCGAGCTCGACCCCCTCCCACTCCCTCGCCTGCTCGAGGACGCCGGCGTGCATGGACTGGCCGGTGCCCCTGGGCTCGATACGGACATCGGCGGCGCCGATCGTGGCGCTGGTGCGGAGCTCGACGGAGGTGTTCAGCGAGTGCATGGCGGTCACCACCGCCACGATGAGCGCCGCGGACAGGGCGACCGCCCCGGTCAGCAAGAGCGCGCGATTACGCCGCTCGGATGCATTCCTGATAGCGAGAAGCCACGCCGGCCGCATCCAGACCCTCCGTCTCGACCTCGCCCGCGAGGCGACCGTCGCTCATGACAAACATTCTGCCGCAGTGCGCCGCGGCGGCGGGCTCGTGCGTCACCATCAGCACCGTCAGCTTCCGGTCCCTGGCGATCCCCGCGAGCAGCGCCCAGAGGCGTTCGCTGCTGGCCGAATCGAGATTCCCCGTCGGCTCATCGGCGAGGACCACCGGCGGCTCGAACAGGAGCGCCCGGGCGATCGCCACCCGCTGCTGCTCGCCCCCCGACATCGCTTCGGGCCGGTGATCGGCCCGGTCGGGCAGGCCGAGTTCCTCTAAGAGCTGCGTGCTCCGCTCGCGGAGCTCGGCCTTGGAACGGCCCGCCAGCAGACCCGGCAGCTCGACATTCTCCCTGGCTGTCAGCGTGGGGATCAGGTTGAACTGCTGGAAGACGATGCCGATGCGGGTGCGTCGGAACGCGGTCGCCGCTCGCTCGGTCATGGTGTGGAGGTCTTCTCCGGCGACGCGGATCACGCCCGAGTCGGGCTTGTCCAGCGAGGCGAGCAGGTGCAGCAGGGTGCTCTTGCCGCTGCCGGAGCGTCCCATGATCGCGTAGTACCCCGGCTCGTCGATGCGCATGGAAAAGCCGCGGAGGGCGGGCACCCGCCGATCGCCAAGCTCGTAGCTCTTGCTGACATCCTCGCAAACGATCATCGGCCCTGGCCCGCAGGCCCCTCCCGCGGCGCGGACTCAGCGCCGGTGCGTGCCCGCGGCGTGGGGGCCGCGCCCGTCAATTGGCGTGGTCCCGCCCGTAGGTCTCCGCGTCGACGCACTTGTCCAGACCGGCCTTGTCTGTGATCTTGATCTTCGCGAGCCAGCCCTCGCCGTGCGGATCGCTGTTGAGCAGGCTCGGGTCGTCGACGACCTTCGAGTTGACCTCGACGATCTCGCCCGCGGCGGCGCAGTAGACATCGCTGGTGGTCTTGACGGACTCGACCTCGCCGATGCTCTCGCCGGCCTTGAAGGCCGTCCCGACGGGCTTGACCTCGACATAGGTGACATCGGTGAGCTGATCGACGGCGAACTTCGACAGGCCGAGCAGCAGTTCGTCGCCCTCGACCTTGTGCCATTCGTGAGACTGCGAGTAGACCCGATCGTTGGGGTATGACATTGGTGGCGGCTCCATCAGGCTGGCCGGACCCCCCGGCCGCGAGGCCGATCCTACGCGGACCGGACGCCCCGGGACGCTCACGGAAACCAGACTCGTGGCTCGGCAAGCCTCTGGCCGATACAGTCGCCCGCCATGCTGTTCACCCTCTCCACCGCCTGCGTCCGCGACCTGGTCATGCCCAAGGGCCGGCGCAAGCCGGAAATACCCCTCCTCGACCTCCCCGCCTACGCCAACGAACAACTCGGCCTCCACGGCCTGGTTGTCTCCACCGACCTCCTCAAGGGCGCCGACCGCGCACGCATCGATGCCCTCAGAGAGCGGGCCGACAAGGCCGGCTGCGCCTGCCTCGTCCTGGTCGAGAGCGACCCCCAGCCCCTCGCCGATCCGAACGACGACAAGGGCGAAAAGGCCATCGAACGGATCGAGAAGGTCATCTCCGCCGCCGCCATCCTCGGCTGCAACGCCGCGGCGATCGAGATCTCCGGCCCCGACCGCGAAGACACCTTCGAGCTGGCGATCGACCGCCTGCAGATCGCCGTCGAGCGGGCCGAGAAGCTCGAAATGAATCTTTTGATCAGCCCCGGCCCGGGTCTGACCCACGACGCCGAGCGCGTCACCGAGCTCATCAAGCGCGTCGCCCGCTTCCGCGTGATGACCTACCCCGATTTCCAGAAGGCGGCCGAGTCGGGCGACCCGGTCTCCTATCTCCGCAGGCTGACGCCCTACGCCGGCGCCGTCTGTGCGTCGACCGTCGAGTTCGCCCCCGAGAAAGAGCCCGAAGGCGGGGCGGACGACCTCCTGGCCGCTCTGGAGGGGCTCGACGACCCCGAGCATTCCGCGTACGACCTCAACCCCATGATCGAGGCGGTCAGGGCCGTCGGGTTCGATGGCTCTGTCGCTCTGGACTATCGGGGGGAGGGCGATGTTACACTTGGGTTGCTCAAGAGCCGCGCCGCGGTCGAGGCCGCCCTCGCCGCGGCAGAGGAGCAGGGCTGATCGGTCGCCCCGGCGGCGTCCGATCCCCCTCCGCACACGCCGGGAGGCAGGATGCCCGCCACAGACGCCCAGCGAACCGTCGCCGCAACCGCCAGAGAAACCAAGCCCCTTCCGATCGTGCCGCCGGAAACCTCCATCATCGTCACCATCGACGGGCCGGCGGGCACCGGCAAGTCCACCGTCGCCCACGCCCTGGCCCGGGCCCTGGGCGTCGATGTGCTCGACACCGGGGCGATGTACCGGGCCGCCGCGGCCATCGCCATCGACAACAAGCTCTCCCTCGACAATCCCGAGAAGATCGTCGAAACACTCGTCGACGCCGACCTCCACTTCGACTGGTCGCAGGACCCCCCCGCCATCCTCGCCTGGATGCGCCCGCTCAACGAGCGCATCCGCAAGCCGGATGTCACCGCCCAGGTCTCCAAGATCGCCGCGATCAAGGAGCTGCGCGAGCACCTCGTCCGCAAGCAGCGGATCATCGCCGCCCAGCACCCGCGCCTCGTCTCTGAAGGCCGCGACCAGGGCTCGGTCGTCTTCCCCGACGCCGATGTGAAGTTCTACCTCGACGCCGACGCCCGCGTCCGCGCCGAGCGCCGGGCCGAGCAGCTCGCCGAGGCCGGACAGACCGTCACCATCGACGAGGTACACAAGCGCATCCTCGAACGCGACCACCTCGACTCGACCCGAACCGACGGCCCGCTGGTCTGCCCCGACGACGCGATCACCATCGACACCACCCGCCTCTCCTTCGACGAGGTCGTCGAACGCCTCAGGCGCGAGGTCGTCGCCCGGATCCCCCAGCTCCGACGCGCATACGGAAGCTGATCCCCCGCTCCCGTCCTACCGTCAGAGCGTGACACCGAAATTCCTACGAAGATTGCACCCGACCAACCCGGGCGGGCGGGTCCTGATCTACAGCACGCTGCGGATCCTCACGGTCTTTTTCGCGATGCTGGCGTTCCGCTACCGCGCGTTCCACGCCTCGCGCGTGCCCACGACCGGCCCGCTGCTGATCGTCGCCAACCACCAGTCGATGCTCGACCCGCCGATGATCGGCGCCGGCATCCCGGGGCGCCACCTCGACTATGTCGCGCGCGTCGGCCTCTTCAAATCACGCCTGTTCGCATGGCTCATCCGCACGCTCAACGCCGTGCCCCTCCGCCAGGACGAGGCCGACACCGGCGCTATCAAAACCACGCTCAAAAAGCTCAAAGAAGGCTGCGCTGTCCTCGTCTTCCCCGAGGGCGCCCGCACAACCGACGGCAATGTCCACGAGTTCAAACGCGGCGCCGCCCTCCTCGTCAAGAGGGCCAACTGCCCCGTCCTCCCCGTCGCCATCGCGGGGGCCTACCAAGCCTGGCCACGCTCGCGGAAGCGCCCCTTCATCATCGGGCAGCGCATCAGCGTGGCCTACGGCAACCCCATCCCGCCCGACGAGCTGATGAAGGACGGACCCGACGCCGCCCTCGAGCGCCTCCGCCGGGAGGTCGAGGCTCTCTATAGTGAGTTGGCCGAGCGGACCGGGCGTGACGAACGCCCCACCGAACGAGACACAGACTGACACCACCCTGTCAGCCGTCCGGCCGAACCGGGGGGATTCCGAGCTGAGGGACGCGCCGTTCACCCCTCAAGAGAGGTACCCTGCCGTTGCCTGCCGAGCCCCAACACCACAAGACAGCCGTACAGGTCGAGGGGAGCGAACGGGGCGAGCGGGACGCCGGGGCGCCGTCGAACGGGAGGGGCCCCGCGCCCGCCCCCGTTTCTCCGCCGCCGCTCCGCGACGCCGCGCTGATCCTTGACCGCCTCAAGTCCCTCTCCGCCGACGAGGAGTTCCGCGGCGCCTTCGCCCGCGTCCTCCGCTGGCTGACCGACGAGGCTTCCGTCCAAAGCCCGAATGAGACCGTGGCCGGCCCGGCCCCCGCGCAGAAGGCCGAACCCGAGCCCAAGCGGGCCCCGGCGAAAATGGCCCGCGTCTCGCTCAACATCGGCGACGCCCCCAGCGCCGAGATCTCCGTCCCCGACACCGGCGAGGCCCCGCGTCCGCCCGAGCCCCAGCGAGAACCGGCCAAGCCCGCCCGCCCCGAGGCAGCGCCGCCGCAGACCGTCGTCGCCCGGGCCCGGCTCAAGGCCGAGGCTGCCCGCTGGGCGATCGAGCGCCGCCGACGCATCGACGAGGGCGCCGACCTCCGCGACCACATCGCCCCGACCGACAAGGCGCTGATCGAACGGGCCCGCGACCTGCCCAACTGCTACGCCTGGATGCTCGACCCCTACGCCTCCCTGCCCGACGACCGGGCCCTCGACGACGCCGCGGGCAACTACGAATGCGTCGCCGACGCCTTCGCCCTCACGATGCACATCATCGAGCACGACAGCGCCCCCGAAGGCTTCCTCGAGCGCGCCTACGAGCTCCTCGCCGAGTCCTGCTCGGCCCTGCGCGTGCAGCTCGACCGCCTCGGCTTCCTCCCCGACGCCGACCAGGACGACGCGTTCAACTGGCTCCGCACCCGCGTCTTCGAGGACCAGATCTACATCGCGCGCCACATGCGCCTCAGCGACCCCGCCGACCCCGCCCTCTGGACCGACCGCCAGGAACGCATCGGCGCCATCGCCGACGAGCTCGACCAGGTCGTCTCCTTCGCCAAGCACCGGCGCCAGCACCTCAACAAGCTCGGCTACATCGCAAAACGCTGGGACGACTTCGACGCCGACGAGAAGCGCACCCAGACCGACACCCTCGTCGAGACCGTCGAACGCCTCATCGAGCTCGGTTTAAAACCCTCCGACCCCGGCATCCGCGACGCGCTGATCGGCATGCTCGACGACCTGCCCCCCGCAGACGACCTGCCCGGGCGCGTCGGCGAGGCCGTGCGATTCGCAGACGAGCACCTCGCCCGCACCGAGGCGGACCAGCCCCCCCAGCAGAGGCGGGAGACCCGCTCGCCCGAGGCCGAGAAAGCCGCGGCACTCCTCAAGGGCAAGGTCGCCGTCATCATCGGGGGCCAGTGCCGCCCGCGCTCCCGCGACGCCCTCCGCGACGGGCTGAACCTCGCCGAACTCCGCTGGATCGCCACCCGCCCCCACGAACCGATCGACAACTTCGCCTCGCAGGTGATCCGCGACGATGTCGACCTGGTGATGCTCGCGATCCGCTGGTCGAGCCACTGCTTCGAGAATGTCAAAGCCCTCTGCGACGCCCACGGCAAGCCGTTCGTGAGACTGCCGCGAGGCTACGGCGTGAACCAGGTCGCGTCGGAAGTGTTGAATCAGGTGAGCGAGGTGATGGAGACGGCGTGACAAGCCGCACGCCCAGAGGGGTCCCGCGTGCCACCGACCTCCGAAGGAGGTCGGTGCTCCCGGATCGATGCAGTTCCTGCATTTTTGCAAGCTCAATGCCGAGATGCGGGCATCAACGGGTACCAACCTCTCCGAGCAGAGGTCGGTGGCACGAAATTAGAACCATGGCACGCCCGCAGCTTTCAAGATGTTCCACGCCTGAAACACGAGCACTCCCAGCACAAGCCATACGCCGACCCGGTACAGCCATGTACAGATCCGCGCCCTAAAAATGTGCTTGCGCGACTCGCACCAATACCTCGCCCGCGCCCCTTCCTCGATCGCGATACGGGCTCGCTCTTTGCCGCGGACATACCAGACAGGAATCGACGGCGCTCCATCTGACTTCTCCGCTTCCATGAACCTCTTCAGATCACCGTCCTCGAACCAATCGAGCTGGTTTCGCGGCGGAATCCAGACCAACTGACCATGACGGAGGACCAAGTTCGCGTTGCTGAAGCGATCTTGGCGAGCAGCGGCTTCCAGTGCCTCGCATGCCTCGCTGAGCATGTCCCGCCGGACCACTTCATGTTCATCATCAGTGAATTCCTGGTGTTTCGACCTCACAAAGTCTTCCTCGTCATAACGGCGGATCATCTGCGGGACCCAAGTCTGGTACATAAATTGCGCGAGTGTCACACAAAAAGCTGCAAAGAATGCAAACGCAAGGGTCACAGGAAGGTATTGATGATCGATTGCCATCGATTTGAACTGATGCTTCCAATCAATGACGTTCTCGATCACAGCGTTGACCTCTGCCTCCGCACGCAGTAACGCCGACTCATCCAAATCGTCCAACTCTGACAAACGATATACCGCGGCATCCAGCGATTCCGCGCTTGACAAAAGGAGCTCTGCAGCGTTATCGACCGCACGGTTGTAACCGATCACGCCGGCGCGAATCGCTGGCCACACACTTGCAATAGGCGGAACCAGTATAATCGCGACAACAGAAATCCGCGACAGAATCGACAGCTCACCCTTTGAACGGACACCTGCCCAACCAGTCACCTTTCTCTGCCTGAACTGCCTTGGACTAAGATGTAGGGTTTTGGCCGCGATACCACGCAATCTCGATAATCTTGCACACAACCTCTGCAGCAAAGGAATGCGACCAAGCCACAGATACTTACGCGGATGCGTGATTAATGCATCTCGAATGTCTGCTTTACGCAGGTCGCCGCTAATTGTGCTAGCCGCATTGAACTCCGCGTACCCGAACTCCACGACACCGCAAAATCGGGCGTCCCAGAAAGTCGCAGCACCGCTGAAACGTGCACACGCAAAGTCCGCTCTTCCGCAGAAGCACGCGACCAAAAAGTCCGCGTTCCCGCAAAATCGGGTTCTCCGGAAGATTGCATCGCTGCAGAAGCGGGTGATCCGAAAATCAGCGGCACTGCAGAACCGAGCGTCTAGGAAGTCCGCATGCCCACCGAAGCGGGTGGTCCGGAAGTCCGCATCGCCACAGAAGTGAGCAGCCTTGAACTCCGCAGCACCTCCGAAGCAGATGGCCAGAAAGAACGCTGCACCGTTGAAGCGGACGGTCGCTGACAACGCAACACCGACGTAAAACCAGTATCGTTTGTCGGAATTCGGCTCACGACAGGCCCGCTCCACCACACAGCCAAACATCGCTAGCGTTGTGCAGTCTGTTTCCTCGGTGAGTTCGGTCCCGTCCCGGTTGGTCACCCATCGGCGGGTGACCCGGAGAATGCCCGCTTCATCTTCCTTCTCTTCGAAGCGGGCGAGGCGAACATCCGGATGGCGCTGCGCCGCCTCGATGAGAGCACGAAGGTCTTCGACAATCACTTGCCGCCCGATCGCGTGCGTCGGCGACCCCCGAACTGATTGTCTATCGTCTTTGCTGAGCTCCGTGACGATCGCTTGGTCATTGCCTTCCGGATCGGTGTCCCTGATCTCGTACCCCCGCACGATCGCGTCGGCGACGGCTTCGAGTTCCTCGCGCGTGCCGATCCGACGGCGCAGCAGACTCGGATCGTTCCAATCCGGGTCTTCCTTCGGGTCGTGCTCCCAGTCCCCACGCTCCCACCGGGAGTCGTCCTTCTTCAGCGTTTTGCGGTCTGCCGCGTCCATGCCGCCAGCCTACCGGTCGGCGGCTGCTCGGGTTGGGCGGATCAACACCGGTGTCGGTTGTTGCGTATTGCGGCCGATCCCGTCCCCGGGCACGCAAGGCGGCGATCGAACGGCGAGGGGCGGAGCACACCCCCGCGCGTGCGCAGCAAAGCACCCCCCGGCTGGGCCGGGGGGTGCTCGGTGGAGTTGGGTTTACCGCGAAAGGGCGATCAGCGCCTGCGGCGGAGGCCCACCAGGCCGCCGAGACCCAGCAGGGCGGCGGTGCCCGGGGCGGGCACGACCTCGTAGTGCAGGGTGCCGTTCCAGACGCGGGGGAAGAAGGAGCTGCCACCGAAGCCGCTGGCGTCGTTGCGGGCATTGCCGAGGCTGAGCTCCAGGTCGCTGTTGGCGAAGAACTGGTTGGCGCCGGTGCCGTTGGTGTAGTTCTGGCCCAGGCCCGTGGTGCGGATACCCATGCCGTAGAGGCCCGGCAGCAGCGTGAAGCTGCTGTTGAGCACCACCGGCGTGGGGACATCGCTGGCCTCGCTGATGCCCGAGCCGGTGCCGACGAGGGTCCAGCCGGCCGAACTGTTGGTGGGGCCGTTGACATTGCCGAAATCAGAGCTGCCGGCGATGATGTAGACCTCGACACCGATCGACACGCCGGTGGAGCCGCGGGCGTTGATGTCGACCTGATCGAAGATCAGGCCGTCGGGGTTGACGATGTCGACATCAAAGAAGACACCCCAGCCCTCATTGCCGCCGTTGTTGCTGGTGAACAGCGTGGTGAGCGAGTTGGCCGAGGCGACGCCTGCGGTCGCCACGAGCGCCACAGTTCCTGCGAGCAGACACTTCTTCATTTCTTTCTCTCCTGCCAAATCAAGGCAAACCCATGGTCAAATCCGCACCAAAGCGGACTCGGCGATGACTTGTGAAAGGAGGTCCCCCCGACAGCCGTTGGCCTGATGAGAACCGGATCCCCACGAGTTATCCCGCAAGGAAACATTACCGGCGTTCCCGATCGAGCACAAGGGGTGATGCGCCTGTTGATGCGGGATCTGGGGTAATTCAGGCGGATGGCGGGCCGTGATAGTCCTATAACGATCGCGGCGGGGCCGGTCAGGCGGGCCGCGGACGACGGCTCACGCAACGGCGTTGCGGGGCGCGGCGGGGCGATCGAACGGTGCGGGTGGGATTCGAACCCACGAGACCCTTTCGGGCCTGCACGATTTCAAGTCGTGTGCCTTCAACCGCTCGGCCACCGCACCCCCGGGAGAGATCGCCCGGCGGCCCATCCTAGCCACCAGTCCTGAGGCCGGGGGCTGGAGGGTGGAGGGCGTGAGCAGGCGATCAGGGGAGCGGCGGACCGGACCCGTCGCCAGCCATCTCTCTCGCCCGCTCGACTGCTCTACCGCTCGAATCGCACCTCAGTCGGTCGAGATCAGCTCGCTCAGGATCTGGAGGTCGCGGGCGTCCACCACGCCGTCGCCGTTGAGGTCGGCCGTCGGGTCGGCGCGGCTGAAACGAACGAGGTAGTGGCGGATCTCCGCGGGGCTGATCTTGCCGTCGTTGTTCAGGTCGATCAGGCGGAGGCTCTGCATCACGCCGATCCGGCGCCGGATCTCGGTGGCTGCCCGCTCGCGGTCCGCGTCCGACAGGCGCCCGTCGCCCGACGAGTCGAACCGGTTGATGAAGTCCCGCTGCGTGTGCTGCGCCGCAACGCGCTGCATCGAGCCGAGCTCCCGGCGCTGCTCGGGCGAGAGCTCGGCGAACGAGCCGACGCCCTCGCGCTGAAGGAATTCCTGCATGATCTCGCGCCGGGCTTCGTCTGACCGCTGCCGTGCGACCTCGTCGTAGGCCAGCAACTCTTCGTCGGTCAGCGGGAGCTGGCCGCCCCACGCGTACCCCATGAAGGTGCGCATCTGGTCGACGCGGCTCGCCTCGGCGTAGCGTTGGAACGCGCGCATGCGGGCGAGCTCGTCCTCGCTGGGCTCGACGTCGCTGGCGAACAGTTTGCGCATCGCCTCGTCCCTCCGTTCGTCACGCCGGAGCTGGGTTTCGAGTTGGGCGTCGAGCTCGGGGTCGATCGCGAGGGCGTGCGGGATGTCGATCGCCGGTTCGGGGCGGCCGCTGCGGGACGATCCGTCCGTCTCGGCCTCGGGTTCGGGTTCGGTGATCGCCGGGCCCGGAGGGATCGGCTCGGCGCTGCCGACGGCCGGCGCCGCCTCGAGCCGGGCCTCTGCGACCTCGTCCTCCGCGTCAGCACTTCCCGAGCGGAGCGCGGCCGAGATCGCGATCACTCCGACCACCGCCGCGGCAGCCCCCACCGCCATCGCAACACCGTGCATGGAAACCCCCATGTCGTCGCGGCGGACCCCGCCACCCGTGTAAAACGCGGCCCGCCGGAGACCATTGCACCGAGCGCGGCCGAAAACGCACGAAATCCTCGGAGATTTCAAGCACGGGCGCACCCGACCCTTCGCTTCGCTCAGGGATCGGCGTCCTTCCCGCCCCGCGCCTTGCGCCCGGGCGGCTCCGCCGCCTACCCCAGTTCCCTCAGCTTCCTCACCCGCTCCGCCACCGGCGGGTGCGTCGCGAAGAGCCGGTTCACGGCGTCGCCCGTCAGCGGCTCGACGATGAACAGGCTGTTCTGCGCCGGGTTCGGCTGGCGCAGCGGGATGCGTTTGGAGTACGCGTCCAGACGCTCGAGCGCCGAGATCAGCCCGTACGGCGAGCCGGCGATCTTGGCACCGTCGGCGTCGGCCACATACTCCCTGGCGCGGCTGATCATGCTCTTGAGCACCGCCGCCCCCACCGCCGCGATGATGATGACGACGAACATCACCAGCGGGTTGCCGTGCCCGCCCCGCCCGATGCCGAGCAGCAGGCCCCACTGGGCGATGAACGCGAGCACGCCGGCGACGACCGCCGAAACCGTCGAGATCAGCGTGTCGCGGTTTTTGATGTGCGCCAGCTCGTGGGCCATCACGCCCTCGAGCTCCGCCGGGTTCATCAGGTCCAGCGCGCCCTGCGTGAAGCAGACCGCCGCCTTCGAAGGACTGCGCCCGGTCGCGAAGGCGTTGGGCGCGTCGTGCGGGCTGATGTACAGCCTCGGCACGCGCGGCAGCCCCGCACGCTCGCTCAGACGCACCAGCATGCGGTAGAGATCGCCCCCGGTGTTCTCGTCGAGCTCCTTGCCCCGCATCGCGGCGATCGCGAGCTTGTCGGAGAAAAACCACGCCCCGAGGTTCATCACCAGGGCCATGATGAGGAAGGGGAGCATGAACTCCCGCCCGATCATCCCGCCGACGGCGACGAGCAGGCCCGTCAGGCCGCCGAGCAGGACCACCGTCTTGATGTTGTTGACAAACGCCGTCATGGCCGAGTGTTCCTGTTGTCGAGCCGCGGCCACCGAAGCCGCGGTGTTTTTTGTTCCAAGGATTTGTTCTGGGGATCCGGCGATCGCCGGACCGTGCACGATTCTGTGCAAGCAGAACCCGTGCCGCGCCCGGTTGCTTCCCGGCCGGCGCCGGCGATCGTCGGGCGTGCCGTCGGGTCAGGCTGGGGCCTACAGCCCTGCCATTCTGACCGCCGCCCCGAGCAGCACCACCGCGATAATCACCCGCACGATCCGGATCGGCAGGCGGTGCATGAGCCCCGCGCCCAGCCTGCCGCCGAGCACCGCCATCGGCCCGATCGCGGCGATGAGGATGAGGGCGCCGTAGACCGGCTGGTCGTGGGTGTGCAGCGTGCCGGTCTTGATTGAGGCGCCGACGACCGCGGTGGCGGGCATGACCGTCAGGCTGGTCGCGACTGCGTGCTTCAGCCGCACCTTGCACATGAGTTGGAGCTGCGGGATCAGCACCGACCCGCCCCCGATCCCCAGCAGCCCGCTGACCAGCCCCGTGCTGGAGCCGCAGAAACTCAGGCGTGGTTTGTCGATGCGTTCCTTGGGTCTGGTCTCCTCGCGGACGGGCTTGAACGCGCGCCAGATGTTCAGCAGGCAGTAGATCGCGATGAAGACCGCCAGCCCCTGGCGCAAACGCAGCCCCTCGACCTTGTTCGACAGCAGCACGCCGACGACCATCCCGATGAGCATCGCCGGCAGGATGACCTTCACCAGGTCCCAGCGGCTCTGCCCCGCCTGGCGGTGGCGGATCGCCGCGGGGACTGCGACGAGGATGTTGATCCACATCGCCGCGGCCATGTACATGTGCTGCTCGGACTGCGTGTCGGTCTGGTAGCCCAGGAGGAAGGCGAGCCCGGGCAGGATGATCAGGCTGCCCCCGATCCCCGCCAGCCCGCCGACCGTGCCGGCAAAGAGCCCCAGGACGCCGCAGAGAATCACCTCAAGCACCGTCATCCGGCGCCCCCGGGCGCGCGGTCTGAGCCGCCGGCGGGGTCACCGGCTGGGCACAAAAACAACAACGGGGCAGGCTGCGCCATGCCCCGGAGTATTGCGGCGTGATTGGCCGGTTGCGAGCGGCGACCGTCTGTTGACGGCTCAGTTGGCCGAGATGATCTCGTTAAAAAGCTGCAGGTCGCGGACATCGACCACGCCGTTGCCGGTGAGGTCGGCGGTGGGGTCGCCCCGGTTGAAGCGGTCGAGGTAGTGCTGGATCTCTGCGGGGCTGATGTTGCCGTCGCGGTTGAGATCGATCAGGCGGAGGTTCTGCATGGTGGAGATCTGGTCGCGGATGTCGTTGGCCGCCCGCTCGCGGTCGGCGGCAGAGAGCTGCCCGTCGCCGGTCGAGTCGTATTGCTGCACGAACTCCTGCTGCATGTTCTGCATCGCGTCGCGCATGATCGGGCCCATCTGGCGGCGCTGCTCGGGCGAGAGATCGCGGAAGGAACTCACGCCCTGATCACGCATGAAGTCCCGCATCATCTCGCGCCGGGCCTCGCCCATCTGGCGCCCGATGACGCCGGCGTAAGCCATCATTTCTTCGTTTGTGAGCGGGATCTCGCCGCCCCACGCCTGCTCCAAGCGATTGCGCATCTGGTTCATGCGCCGCTCCTGAAACTCTTGCATGCGTGCGAGCTCTTCCTCGTTGAGCACGCCGTCGCCGTCTTCGTCGAAGCGTTCGAGCATCCAACGCTGCATGCGCTCGGCGCGACGGAGCTGGGCTTCGAGTTGGGCGTCGAGATCGTCGGGGTCGATCTCGCGGTTCCATGGGTTGTCGCCGCCGCGACCGCGACGGTCGCCTCGCCTGCCCGTCCGCTCCTGCGGCTCGTTTGCGTCGTTGTCGGTCTCTGACGCCGCCTCCTGCGCGAGCTCGGCCATCGACGGGCCGCGGGTCAGGGGCTGGGGGCGGTCCTCGGCCAGCCGCTCGGCCCGGCCGTTGGTTGACTCCGGAGTCGCCTGGACCTCGGCCTGGGCCACGCCCTCGTTCTCCGCCGCCGAACCGCCAGAGCGGACAGCCGCAGAGATCGCGATCGCCCCAACGACAACCACCGCCGAACCCACCGCTATAGCAACACCGTTCATTCGAAACCTCCAAAAGGTCGCGGCGGACCCCCGCCACCCGAGCCAAACGCGGCTCCTCAGGAGGTTATTGCATCGGATGCCGGACCCGGATGCACAGAAAATCGCGGTTCGGGCCCCGCCCCTTCACCGAGAACCCTGACAAAACCCTTTGCCGATGCGGGTCTTAGTCCTGCAGCACCCAGTAGTACCGGCCCGAGGCGATGCGGCGGAAGAACCCGCCGTTCACATCCGTCCCGTCGATCATCGCCGAGATCTCGTTCATGTACGCGTCGTCACGCGTCGGCGGAGACCCGGCCTGGAAGTGCACGCCGACGGCCGCGTGGACGCCGGTGTCCATGTACTCGGTGTCCCAGAGCCCGCCGATCGGCGTGATCTGCTCGAAATGCTCCCGCCGGATGAACTGTTCGAGTTCTTCGGGCAACTGCCCGCTCGAACCGTCGGAGGGGTACCGCCCCGTCCGCACGCGGTACAGCTCGCAGGCGCTCGCGAAGGTGCGGAGGTTTTCGACGAACGCGGTGCGACGCGAGTCCTCGCTGGCGGCCCCGAAGAGCGGGGTGACGATCGCCGCAAGGATCCCGAGGATCACCACGACAATCAGGATCTCGACGAGCGTGAAGCCGTGCCGAGCCGCGTCCCACTGCCTGGAGAGCCACCCCTGTCGATTGCGCACCATCAGATCCCCTTCCGCCCCGCCGCAATGGGGGCTCGAAAGGGGTTTCGGCTCACGCCCCGCCGAGGCCGACCGGAACCCACCTGTGCCGGGAGCGGGGGTCTGGTGGTAACGCCTCGGCAAGCTCCGGCCCCCACAGCGTGCCTGGCAAGGTCCGATCGGATCGCCGGCGGGCCGTGCGACCCGAAGGCAACCAAGGGATCGGTTGATGGGGTTGGCCCCCGTTCAGGTCGAGTAGGGCGAGTCCTTGGAATTGTCTGTCCGCTGGACCTCGATCCGCTTCAGAGACGCGTCGTCCACCCGCAGGCCGGCCCGGCGTGCGATCAATGCCAGCGCGACACGGTCGGTCGAGTCGAGCTTCCGCCCGATCGACTCGCGGTGCTTCTCGATGGTGCGCTCCGAGCGGTGCAGCAGCTTGGCGATGTCGGCCACGCGCAGGCCCTGGCCGATCAACGCCAAAACCTCCAGCTCGCGAGGCGTCAACTCCTTCAACGGGCCCAGCTCGATGAAACTCGTGTGGAGCTCCAAATCCGCCCCGCCCGCGGGCGGCATCGCACCGAGCTTCACCACACAGAGGAATCGATCGTCCTCTTCATCGTCGCAAGGCAGCGGGCTGTAAGTCACATAGTGATGACGACCACGCCAGACCCGGCGGAGCTCCATCGACCGACCCGCCTCCAAGCACCGGCGACCGTTCTCTACCATCTCGTCGCCGAGCGCAGGATCCGGCAGCAACTTCTGGATCCGTCTCCCGATGATCTCCCCCGGCGAGCGGTCGGTGTACGCCTTCGCCGCGGCCTCGTTGATGTACAGCAGCAACCCGTTCAGGTCGATCACCGCCACGCCGATCATCGGGTCGCCTTCAACGATCTTCCAGACCGCTTCGTGCATCTGTCCGTCGGGCATAGGGTTGGCCTTTCCGCGGCTACGCGTTTGCCCGTACATCATACAGCAAACACCGAAACAATGCGAGAGAAGCCGGTAAAACCTCTGGACACTCCCCCGCCTTAGGGGTGTCCCCCCACTGCCCGCTCCGTAATGTACTGACCCCGTCTCGCTGCCGACGGAACCCCCGCCAGTCCGAGCCCCCCTGCTCAACAATCAATCGCCATGCTCCCCCACCGACTCACCCCCGACATCACCCTCCGCATCCTCCAGCCCCACCACGCGCCGGAGCTCTTCAAGCTCGTTGACCGCAACCGCGACGACCTCCGCCGCCGACTCCCCTGGCTGGACAACAACACCTCCGAGGAAGACACGCTCGCCTTCATCAACTCGGCCCTCCGCGGCTTCGCCGACAACGGCGCCTTCACCTGCGGCATCTGGCACAACGCCGACCTCTGCGGCGTCATCGGCTTCAACACTCTCGACCGCGCTAACCACTCCGCCCGCGTCGGCTATTGGCTCGACGCTCAGCACCGGGGCAAAGGGATCATGACCGCCTGCTGCCGCGCGCTCGTTGACCACGCCTTCAGCGAACTCGACCTGCACCGGATCGTGATCGCCGTCGCGACCGACAACCACGCCAGCCAGGCGATCCCCGATCGTCTCGGCTTCACCAAGGAAGGCATCGAGCGTGAGGCGGAATGGCTCTACGACCGCTTCGTCGACTTCACGATCAATGTGCTGCTCAGACCCGACGCACAGGCCGGACGCTGAAGAGCGACTGACCCAATTCACGATCAGCCCACGCCCTTCTGTGGCACATGGAATGGGCCGCCAGTGCTCCCCCTCTCCCTCGCTCGCCCTCAGTCCTCGACCTCCAACACAAACGCGCCCCGGATCCGCGGCGTGACCCCGATCGGCCTGTCGACCGCACCGATGCGCCCCGTGTCGTCGTCCAGGCGGTACAAGCGACCGCTCGTCCAGCCGCCGATGAGAATGCTCTGGCTCAGCGGCGTGTACACACACGAAACCAGCCCGTTGCGATGCCCTCGAACCGTCCTGAGCCTTCTTGGCAGACCCGTGATCGTGTCCCACCGCACTTCCCCGTCGACCAGGCGCGCATACTGCCAGCCCTCGCGCCCGTCGACCGTCCATTTGCGGACAATCGGCGTCGTCGCCGACGCGTCGTCAAGGGGCGTCACAAGGCCGAGACTGACCTCTTCCACGATCGCGCCGTCGCGATCAAACCGAACCAGGTGCCCCGACGAGAGCAACGCCGTCGAATCATCGAACCACGCGATGCGGAGGTCTCTGGCCAAACCGATCTTGACGCTCTGGTCGTGCCTTCGGAGCGAGGGCGCTCGCTCGTCGCTCATTTCAAGACGACCGAGGTGCGCGGTCCGCGTGCGATCCCCCGCCCACACGGCATGCCCCGCCGGCGAAAAGCTGGCCGCGAGGATCGATGCTTGATCCTCGGCCCCGAAGTCGATCTCGTGGAACTCGTCCCCGTCCCGCACAATCGCCGCGACAGGTCCTCCAGACCGGTCCGCAGGGCCATTGGACCGGGCCCTCCGGAAGACGATCACCGGCCACGAGGAAGACTCCGCCAGCACCTCCCAGAACCCCCCGTCGCCGACATCGTGCCGCGCGACCTCGCCGTCATCGCCGACGACCAACACCTGCGGCACAAAGTCTTCCACTGGGATCGTCTCGATCTCCTTCATCTGCTGGTAGGTATTGCTCCTTGCCGGACCGATGTAGAGCGCATTGTCGCCAACAAGCCCGACCTGGCGAGTGTCCCATTGCAGTTCCACGATGACGAATCTTCCGCGGTCCCGGTAGGGAACGCCCGTGGCCTCGGCCAAACGCACCGCGACGCCAGACTCGCCCGACCCTACCAGACTCAGCGCATTGCCGGACGGATCGACGGTGATGTACTCGACATTGCCATCTCGACCAGGATCAGAGCCGTCGTGCGCCGACGCCGATGCTTCGGCAGACATACAAGCCGCGAGAGCGAGCGCCGAGGCCGACGCAAACAGACCGCCGCCCCCTCCATTTCCGGCCGACCTTCCGATGCGCATGGCAGACCTCTCTTGCACTCGAGCCGCAGCGACCACGCCGAAGCATAGGAACACACTTCACGATCCACCGCTGGGATCTAGTTGGTTCTGAACTTCTCGATACACCGCCGCGAAGTCTCCGGCAATGTTGCGCCACAGGCCGACCCACTCGCTCTTTCGGACATCATCCATTTCCAAGTCGAGGTCAAAGGCCGTCGATGTCGGCTCATCGCCAGCGGAGGCGAAGAACAGATCAAGCAACGCCCGCTCGTGAGTCGCGCGCTCAACAAACCGCCGCGCGGCCGCGGTGCTTCTCTGCATGCACACAAACAACACGCCCAGACGGAAAAACGACCTGAGCGCCATCGAATCGGTGATGTCCTGCGACTCGCGGAGTCTTGCTTCGCAAGAGCCGAGCCAATCCCCGAACGCCGCCACTATCGCGTCGCCCGATCCAAACACATCCTTCATCGCGATGGGCAAGAAAGAATGCATCATTGAGGACATTGAGTCTTTGGGCGAAACGAGCGTGTCTTCCACGAGCATCACATAGCACAGCAGCAACAGCCCCCGGCGATCCGACCGCCCGCCGCTCATAAACAACCACATCGCTTCACAAGTCGCAAACGACAATGAGCGATCGGAGACATCGCCGCGCAACCCCCGGACCAACTGCGCTTTCACCGGCTCGCGGGGGCCGTATTGCGCTTCGGCGACGGGGTCCAGGTCGGCATCGGTGATTCTGGAGCCCAACAACCCGAGCAGACTCTGCGTCTCGCTTCGGGCCGCTGGGTCTCGCTTGCCGCTGGCGTCAGACATCGTCGTGCCTCCTCGCGTCCGCGGCACCGATCAGCGAACCGCGGGATCGCGGATCACGCTGTTAATGTACGAAGAACCCCAACCCGCCGCAAGAGCAGGCCCCGCCCGATCCGGGGGCGACGCGAGCCCAATCCGACACGCCTGCATCAGCCCGACCGGCTTGCCAAAGAAAGTAGCATGGGCTACAGTTGCCCCTCCCGGCCCGACCCGCCACACTCTCGAACGCACGACGCACGACGGAGACCCGCAAGATGACGCCTTCCGCCGCACGCCGCTTCGCCCTTTCCGCAGCGGCGACACCCGCCCTGCTGTTCGCAGCCCCCTCGCTCGCCTCTGAGTGGGCCGCCATCTTCAACCACGACGATGTCCCCGAGGGCCCGGCCCTCCGACCCATCGCCCCAGAGCCCCACCCCTACTCCCTCGAACGCGGACGCTTCCAGATCGAGATCTCGCCCTTCAGCTACGCCTACAACCGGCGCGAGGGCGACGGCACACGCATCCGAAGCCACGCCTTCGACATCCCCGCCCTCGTCAAGTACGGCGTCACCGACACCATCGACATCCAGGTCGGCGCCGACCTCTTCGTCTGGGAACGCTCACGCGAACGGGGCGAGAGCGACTGGGACAACGACAGCGGCTTCGGCGACCTCACCTTCCGCGTCAAGAAAAACCTGTGGGGCAACGAGGGCGAAGCGGCCACCGCGCTCGCGGTCATGCCCTTTCTTATCTTCCCAACAGCCACCGGCGGCATGGGCGAGACCGGCATCCGAGGCGGCGTCATGCTTCCTTGGGAATGGGTGTTCGCGGAGGGTTGGTCGCTCGATGTAGTGCCCAGCATCGCGGCGGTCCGCAACCTCGACGACGACGGGTACGAAACCGAATTCGCCGGGCTGTTCACCGTTAACCGCGAGATCCGCGAGGGCCTCGAAGCCTTCGTCGATTTCGAGGCCGCCATCACCACCGAGAGCGGACGCAAATGGTTCGGCGTCGTCGGCGGAGGCCTGACCTTTGAGTTCGACGACAATCTCGTGCTCGAACCCGCCGTCCACTTCGGCGTGACGCGAGAGGCCGACGACTTTGCCGCTTCACTCACGCTCGTCCGCCGCTTCTGAAACGACACCAAGCACAACCCCGCACCCCGCGCCGGCGCCGACAAAGGGCCGGCGTTTTTTGCATCAGGTCTTCAGCACGACCCAGAGCGCGTGGATCATCCCCGGGATGTACCCCAAAATCGTCAGCAGGATGCTCAGCAGAAAGTGCAGGCTGATTCCCGCCTTCAGAAACACCGCGACCGGCGGCAGAAGAATCGCCAGCAGAACCAGAATCAGACTGCGTTCATTGTTTTCGGACATGTTGACCTCGTTGTTCTGTCTTGAAGTTGCACAGACGCAATAGCGCCTTCGGCGTCCGTCTCAAGACAGTCTACGGGGCAACAGCCATTCTGGATGGCTGAACACGGAGAACGGCCCAAATCTGTCCGGACGGTGGAGGGGAATCACCCCACCGCCGCGACAACCTTCTTCGCCGCGTCGGTCAGGTCCGTCGCCGCCTGCAGCGTCGGCAGGTCCGACGCGGCGTCTTCGAGCAGCTTCCGCCCCGCGTCGACATTGGAGCCCTCAAGCCGCACTACCAGCGGGATCTTGAAGCCCAGTTCCTTGGCCGCGTTGATGATGCCCTGCGCGATGATGTCGCAGCGCATGATCCCGCCGAAGATGTTCACCAGGATCCCCTTCACCGAGTTGTCGCTGAGGATGATCCGGAACGCCTCGGTCACGGCTTCTTCGCTGGCGCCGCCGCCGACATCGAGGAAGTTCGCCGGCTCGCCCCCGTGGTGCTTGATGATGTCCATCGTCGACATCGCAAGCCCGGCGCCGTTGACCAGGCAGCCGATGTTCCCGTCCAGCGCGATGTACGACAGCCCGAACCGCTGCGCACGCAGTTCGGCGGGGTTCTCCTCCGTCGGGTCGAACATCGCCTGGATGTCCTTGTGCCGGAAGGTCGCATTGTCGTCGAAGTTGAACTTCGCGTCGATCGCAAGCACCTGCCCGTCGGGGTGGTCCTTGCTCGGCGGGGTCAGCACCAGCGGGTTGATCTCCGCGATGGTGCAGTCCTTGTCGATGAAGACCTTCGACAGCGCCAGCATCACCTTCACCGCCTGATTGACCTGCTTGCCCTTCAAGCCCAGCCGGAACGCGACGGTTCGCGCCTGGTGCGCTTCGAGCCCGACAAGCGGGTGCAGCGGCACCTTCATGATTGCATCAGGGTTCTTCTCTGCGACCTCTTCGATCTCCACCCCGCCCTCCGACGAGGCGATCAGCACATTGCGCCGCGTCGCCCGGTCGGTCGTGATCGCGAGGTAGAACTCCTTCTCGATGTCCACGCCCGCAGCCACAAGCAGGTGCTTGACCTCAAGCCCCTCCGGGCCGGTCTGCGGCGAGACCATCTTGTTCGACAGCATGAACCTCGCCGCCTCGGTCGCATCCTCGGGGTTGCGGACGAGCTTGACGAACCCCGCCTTCCCTCGGCCGCCGGCGTGCACCTGCGCTTTGATCACCGCGAGGTCCGTTCCCGCGTCGCGCGTGACCTGCTTATAGGTGCTCGCGGCGTCTTCGACGGACTCGATCACCGCTCCGGGTGGGACGGGAACTCCCGCGTCGGCGAGAAGCTGGCGGGCCTGGTACTCGTGAACTTTCATGGTCGCTCCGTCGGGCAAGCGTCGGGTTGGGTCAGGATAAGGGCCCCATGGTAGCCGCATAAGGACCTCGCCCGACCTCGCCATGGGGAAACAGGCTAACGCGACCCGCCCCGGTTCCCGGTGCCCAATGCCAAGGCCGGAACCGGATCCTGTTCGCCACTGAAGCCCGCCCCACCATCCGCCGATGCCTCACACCGAACGGGTGAACGCCACGGAGGATCGAATGGGCTCGCCCGAGCAGCCGCAACAGCAGAGGTTCCCCGACCGACCCACACGCGATAGCGCGATGGACCGGCGGTTGCCCCGCCACACCTGCGAGATGGACGCCGCCATCGTCATCCTCGACGAAGGCGCTCCCGCACTCCGCCTGCAGGTCAGAGTCCGCGACATCAGCCGCGGCGGCGCAGGGGTCACCCTGGCCATCCCCATCGAACGGGGGGTCCCGCTCGTGTTCTTGCTCAACAACCCTGTCGCCGGGGGCAAGCGGGCCGTTTACGCCGTCAGCGCGGGCTGCAGTCCCGACAATGATGCGTTCCGGGTCGGCATCGAGTTCCTCCCCACACCCCTCCAGATCCGCTGCCAGCCCTGGTTCTGCAAGCTCAGCGCCGCGTAATCCCGCCCTCGCGCCAGCTTCGAACCCCCGACGGTGGCCCACGCACGCCATGCCCTCCTATGGTTGCTGCCCGCGCCGGGCGGATCGCTCGCCCGCGGACCAAACATCCTTCAAACGAGAGGATCCACGGCGATGGCCAGCGGTACCAAAGGCATCATCTCGCAGGTGATCGGCTCCACCTTCGACGCACAGTTCCCAGACGACGGATTGCCGGAAATCTACAACGCAGTCACCGTTGAGATCAAGACCGCGTCCGGCAACACCATGCTCACCGGCGAGGTCCAGCAGCACCTCGGCGGCGGACGCGTCCGTTGCGTCGCCCTCGGGTCGACCGACGGCCTCTCACGCGGCGTCGAGTGCCTCGACACCGGCGGGCCCGTCACCGTCCCCGTCGGTGAGAAGGTCCTCGGACGCGTCTTCAACCTCCTGGGCATACCCATCGACAACATGGACGCCCCGGAGGACGCGCCCCGCAAGCCCATCCACCGCAAGCCCCCAGAGTTCACGCAGCTCAACCCCAACACCGAAGTCCTCGAAACGGGCATCAAGGTCGTCGACCTCCTCTGCCCCTTCGTCCGAGGCGGCAAGATCGGCCTCTTCGGCGGCGCCGGCGTCGGCAAGACCGTCATCATCCAGGAGATGATCGCACGCGTCGCCCGAGAGTTCGGCGGCTACTCCGTCTTCTGCGGCGTCGGCGAGCGCACCCGCGAGGGCAACGACCTCTGGCTGGAAATGCAGGAGGCCGAGTACACCGACGAGAACGGCAACAAGGCCCATGTCATCGACAAGGTCGCCATGGTCTTCGGCCAGATGAACGAGCCCCCCGGCGCCCGTCTCCGCGTCGCCCTCTCCGGCCTGACCATGGCCGAGGAGTTCCGCGACGCCTCCGGCAAGGAGACCATGATCTTCGTCGACAACATCTTCCGCTTCACCCAGGCCGGCTCTGAGGTCTCCGCCCTCCTCGGGCGTATGCCCTCGGCCGTGGGTTACCAGCCCACCCTCTCCACCGAGATGGGCGAGCTCCAGGAACGCATCACCTCGACGAGCAACGGCGCCATCACCTCGGTGCAGGCCATCTATGTCCCCGCCGACGACCTGACCGACCCCGCCCCGGCCACCGCCTTCGCCCACCTGGATGCCTATGTCGTTCTGGCCCGAGGCATCGCCGAGAAGGGCATCTTCCCCGCCGTCGACCCCCTCTCCTCGACCTCCCGTATCCTCGACCCGGGCATCCTGGGCGAGCGCCACTACCGCGTCTCGCGCCGCGTGCAGCAGATCCTGCAGCGCTACAAGGAGCTCCAGGACATCATCGCCATCCTCGGCGTCGACGAGCTCTCCGAGGACGACAAGCTCGTCGTCTCCCGCGCCCGCAAGATCGAGCGCTTCCTCAGCCAGCCCTTCTTCGTTGCCGAAGTCTTCACAGGCTTCCCCGGCGTCTACACCCCGCTCTCGGAAACCATCGACTCCTTCGAGCGCCTCTGCAACGGCGAGGGCGACGACCTCCCCGAGTCCGCCTTCATGTATGTCGGCACGCTCGACGAAGCCCGCGCCAAGGCCGAGAAGGCCGCCGCGGCCGCCGGCTGAGGCCCCGCTCCCCCACCCCACCAAGGTCAACCCGACCCGCGCCGGACCCGTCCGGCGCGGGTTTTTTTCATGCGCCGTTTGGTATCATGTCTCCCGACCGGCCGAGGAGCGGGGCCAGAACAAGCAATCGCCATAGGGGACGGGGACAAGCCATGCCGCTGACCAAGGGCAATCTCACACTCACCGACGCGGAGGTCGAAGCCGCGATCGCCGCCAAGAACATCTCCCTCGGCGAGGGCAAACCGGGCGACCTCGAACGCGTGGTTGCCCTGGCCTCCTCGACCTCGGAACTCGAACGCCGAGTCGCCGAGGACCTGCTCGCCTACCTCGCCCTCGACTTCCCCGAGGCGAGACAGAAGATCGAGGACCTTTCCGATTCGCCGAGATACGCCGAACGGATGACCGCGCTCGCCGCCTCGCACCGAGCGCACCCAGACGGCCTGCGCGAACGCCTGCTCAAAAAGGCGCTGACCGACAGATCCAAGAGAGTCCGCGACTACGCGCTCTGGATCGTGATCGGCTTGCGCGACCATGCCTGGCTCGCCACGCTCGAAGAGGCCCGCGACAGCGCGACCGATCCGGCGATCGCCGAAGAGCTCGATAAGGCGCGCCGCCTCATCCGCGACGGCTACCGCGCCGACCCAGACCCGGATGGCGGATACCAAGTCGTGTTCTACAGCTTTATAGACTACGGCACACTCGGAACAGGCTACGGCTACCGCACGCTTTCCAAGGACGAAGTCGAAGAGTCCGGCTTGGATGCAGCGGTCAAAGCTCTCTTGGAAGAAAAACGGGAACTCGCAGCCGAGTGGGGTACCTCACTCCGCTCCACGCGCAAGCTCGACATCGACTACTGGTGGGAGATCGGCGAGGGACGCCGCGCCGCGATCCACAAGATGCTCAGAGCCGTCGACGACCGCGACCCCGGCCCGCCAGACCGTGCCCGCTTCGAGGCCCGCAAAGCCGCAACCCGTGCCACCGACCTCGGCTCGGAGCGGTCGGTGTAACGCCGCCGGATGAGCCATGCCAACCCGCTGATATCCGCCCTACGCGCCCTCACACACAAGGAAGGGCGAGGGGAGTTGAAGAGAAGGGACAAGCCATGCCGCTGACGAAGGGCAATCTCACACTCACCGACGCGGAGGTCGAAGCCGCGATCGCCGCCAAGAACATCTCACTCGGCGAGGGCAAGCCGGGCGACCTTGAACGCGTCGCGGCCCTGGCCTCCTCGACCTCGGAGCTCGAACGCAGCGTCGCCGAAGACCTCCTCGCCTACCTCGCCCTCGACTTCCCCGAGGCGAGACAGAAGATCGAGGAACTCTCCGATTCGCCGAGATACGCCGAACGACTCGCCGCACTGTGCGCCTCGCGTTGGGCGCACCCCGACGGCCTGCGTGAACGCCTGCTTAAAAAGGCGCTGACCGACAGATCCAAGAGAGTCCGCGACTACGCGCTCTGGATCGTCATCAACTTGCGCGACCATGCCTGGCTCGCCACGCTCGAAGAGGCCCGCGACAGCGCGACCGACCCGGCGGTCGCCGAAGAGTTCGACAAGGCGCGCCGCCTGATCCGCGACGGCTACCGCGCCGACCCAGACCCGAATCGCGAAGGCGACTATGACTTTGTTTTCTACTCCTTTATGGACTTCGGTCCTCGCGGAGCGGGTTTGACTGAAAGCGGAATCGGCAAGGAAGAAGTCGAGGAACTCGGGCTCGAAGGGGCGATAGCGGCACGGCTTGATGAAGAACGGGAGCTCGCCGCCGAGTGGGGCACTCGACTCCGCTCGACACGCAAGCTCGACATCGACTACTGGTGGGAGATCGGCGAGGGACGGCGCGCCGCGATCCACAAGATGCTCAGGGCCGTCGACGACCGCGACCCCGGCCCGCCAGACCGTGCCCGCTTCGAAGCACGCAAAGCCGCCAAGGCGGACCGGACCGCAGACCGGGCCCAGCAACCCCAAGCCGAATAATCGAGTATCCTGATCACCCACAACAGGCCCGGGACGGCTCCGGGCCCGACGCAGAAACGGGAGCGAACACCATGAGAAACCAGCCGCAGCAGACGCCCGGGGATCCGGAGGCCGTGAAGAACAACCGCGTGATGGTGGTCCGGATCATGCAAGGCGCGTTTATCGCCGGCCTTGTGGTCTTCGCCATCATCGCGGCCGTCGTCGGCGCCGGCGCAGAGGCCGAAGCCGACGGGGCGGCGGACCAGCAAGCCTTTCCGGCCGAAATGTTCTGGATCGTCATCGGCGCGCTCGCCGTGGTCGCGATCGCCGGCGCAGCCATCCTCCCCGGCATCTTCGCAAAGCAGGCAGGTGCCACGGCGGCCAAGACCGACTCTCAAACCGAGGCGGACAACGCCATCGGCATGGCTTGGTCCAACCTCCAAGTCGTCAGGATGTCGCTGCTCGAAGGCGCCGGCCTCTTCGCCGCGGTCGCAACACTCATCAGCGGCAACCTGCTTTTCCTCCTCCCCGCCGCCGTCTTCATCGCCGCGCTCGTCATGGTCGCCCCCTCCCGCGCCAAACTCGACGCGTTCGAGTCACTCGCCAAGAACGGCCCGCCCCACCCCACGGCGATGTAAACCCCAAACCCCCAGCATGCCCGACAACGACCGCAAGCTCCGCTTCGAAACCACCGCTGATCTCGTGCGAGAGCTCGACGAGCTCGAAGCCGCACAGCGCAGCCGCGGCGTCGTCTCCACCGGCGCCTGGTCCCCCGGCCAAAACCTCCAGCATGTCGCCCGCTTCTACAAGGCCGCCCTCGACGGCTTCGGCTTCACGCTCCCCGCCCCCGTTCGCTTCCTCTTCCGCCTCGTCCTCAAGCCCATCGCCCTCAAGCGCACCATCCGCGGCGGCCTGAAGATCCCCGCCAAGGCCCGCCCAGCCCTCCAGCCCGACGAGGGCGCCTCGTTCGAGCAAGGCCTCGCCGACCTCCGCGCCCAGCTCGGCCGCATCAACGCCCGCGAACGCATGCAGCAACCGAGCCCGGTTCTCGGACCCCTCTCCCACGAGGAGTGGACCGAGCTCCAGCTCCGCCACGCCGAGCTCCACCTGGGCAAGCTCCGCCCCGCCGGCGAAGAAGCCCCACAGGGCTGACCCGGGACCCCAGACCCGCCGCACACAAAGCGGACACGCCGTGCATAAAAGGCTTGGCCGCTCCCACGCCCACGGGTATGCTGAAAACGCCGACGACCCGATCGGGCCGCCGGCACACCGAACGCCGTGGGGGGAAAGCAGCAAGGGCCGCTCGGCGCTCGCGCACGCCGACGGGCCACCCCCGACCGCGCGGCAGACACGCAAACCAGGTCCGTTCAGAACCCCCCCTTCCGGAGCAGACAGAGATGCAGAGACTCATCGTCCCCCTCGCCATCGCGACCATCGCGGGCCACGCAGCCGCACAGGCATTCCAGAGCGAAGTCGTCATCATCCGAGGCAACAATGTCGGCACCCTCACTGACCCCGCCGAAGTCGCCATCATGAGCCAGGTCCGGATCAACAACACCGGATCATGGCTCCTCCGCTGCAATGTCAACACGCTTTTCAGCAACAACCAGAACGCCCTCATCCGCGACGGCGAGCTCGAAGACATCGTCGGCACACCCGCGCCCGGCATCGCCGGCAGCGACTACAACACCTTCTCCTCCATCGGCCTGAACAACAACGGCGACCGCACCCTCTTCGCCTCCCTCACCGAACTCCCCAGCTCACAGAACCGCGCCTACTGGTTCAATGACGAGCCCTTCATCCAGTACGGCGACATCAGCTCCTCCCCCCTCCTCACCTCCGGCACGCCCTACATCGGCCTCTTCAACTCGCACGAGATCAACGACAACGACCAGATCTTCATCGTCTCCACCGTCAACGATGTCAACATCCCCACCAGCGTCGACCGCACACTCACCCGCTGGGACCGCACCGCGCCCGGCGCCTACTCCGAGACCATCATCACCTTCGAGAGCGCCGAGATCGGCAGCACCGGCCGCTTCGTCGCCGACATCGAGACCAACTCCAACCAGCTCGACGCCAACAACAACGGCGATGTCATCTATGTCGCCCGCGTCGACGGCGACACCGCCTCCAACCGCTTCCTGATGATCAACAACGACCCGATCCTCCAGCAGACCGACCCCCTGCCCGCAACCCCCGGCCGCAATGTCCGCCTCCTCACCGGCGCGGTCTCGATCAACGACGCCGGCGACTGGGCCGCACGCCTCCTCATCGACGGCGACACCGCCGACGACCTCATGATCGTCAAGAACGGCACGCAGATCATCGCCCGCGAGGGCGACGACGCCCCGGGCACAGGCGGCTTCCAGTTCACCGGCTTCGGCTCCGGCCCCGTCCACATCGGAAACAACGGCGCCGTCCTCTACGCAGGCATCTGGAACGCACCCAGCCAGAACACCGGCGTCTTCGTCAACGACGATCTCGTCCTCCGACAGGGCGACATCTTCGAGGTCTCCTCGATCATCTACGAGGTCACCACCATCCGCAGCGTCACCGACGGCTACTACCTCTCCGACAACGGCGAATGGGCCGCCGTCCGCGTCGTCCTCTCCGACGGCTTCAACACCAACCTCGACGCCATCGTCCGCATCAACATCGACCTGCCCACCACCTGCCCGCCCGACCTCAACGGCGACGGCGTCGTCGACGCAGACGACTTCTTCCTCTTCCTCCAGCTCTTCGCGGCGGGCGACCCCAGAGCCGACTTCAACAACGACGGCGTCATCGACGCCGACGACTTCTTCGCCTTCCTCGCCGCCTTCGCCGCAGGCTGCTAAGCAGGCCAAACACCCAGCATCCCGATCGCCCTCCGCCCTCGCCGGTCCACCCCGGCGGGGGCGATTTCTTGCGCCGTTCCTTGCCCTCCGCCGATATGACGGCTCCATGGGCAACCCCATCGCAGACATCCCAAAGGACGCCCTCTCGCCCGGCGACCTCGCCATCGACTGCGGCGCCAACATCGGCTGGGTCACCGGCCGCATGCTCGCCCGCGGTGCCCGCGTCATCGCCTTCGAGCCAAACCCCCACGCCTTCGAAGTGCTCAAAGGCGCCCACGCCGACAACCCCGCCGCCGACTGCCGCAACGCCGGCGTGCACGACCACGACGGGCACGCCGACCTCTACCTCCACCACCGCGCGATCGAGGACGAGGTCCACTGGTCCGCCGGCTCTTCCATGCTCGAGTTCAAGGGCAACATCGACCCCGCCCGCTCCGTCCGCGTCGAGGTCGTCGACCTCGCCCGCCTCATCCTCGAGCTCGACGAAGAGGTCGCCCTCCTGAAGATGGATGTCGAAGGCCTGGAAGTCCCCATCCTCAACCGCCTCCTCGACTCAGGCGCGATAGACCGCGTCCGCCTCACACTCGTCGAGGCCCACGACCAGCGCATCCCCGAACTCAAGCAAGAGACCGACGCCCTGCGCGACCGACTCCGTCGCGAAGGCCGCGAAGCCTCGATCCGCCTCGACTGGATCTGAGCGCGCCCTCCCGCCGCGTGTCATCCACAAAGCAGATGCGCACAGACACAACGCGCATCGCCCAACGCGCGATCCGTCGACGAACGCCGCACAGTGGCCCGCCCCCTCGGCGTTGTTCTGACGAACAACGGTTGAACGCCGCCCCTTCCGACTGTCTGCCGAAAACGACTGAAAGGGGTTGAGGCCGAGAGGGCCGCGCCCGCGCCGTGCGCCAAAGGCCGCCGCACTTCGCCAGAGCAAACAGCCATGCGTAGGCCATCGTTCGCAGACGCGTCCGGCGCGGCCATTGTGCTGCTTGCGCACGCCAGCGCCGCAGGCTGCTGAACAACATCCCGATAACATCCATACCGATCGCTCCCTCTCTCGAAGCGATCGATTTTTTTCACACCGCCCGGTCCTATCGCACGCTCACACCCGTTTTTGCGGGCGAAGGGTTGACCGCAGCCGCATAATCCGGTAGGTTCGAAACAACTCGTGAAGTGGAGAAGAGATTAACTCATACATACCCCGATCAGCGCACCCCCCGATGCGCGTGCGATGTAGCACGCGCTGATTCGTTCGCATCCCCTGATACTTGTGGAGACAGAGTCACATGACACACTCACGCACACGCACACGCGCCGCCATCGCGGCAACAACACTGCTCATGATCGCGGCAGGCGCCGCAACGGCACAGTCCGGATCGCTCACCACCGATGTCGCCAACAACGGCAGCGGCGGTGTCTTCATGGACATCACACCGACCGGCCAGGCCATCGAGCTCACCTCCTTCGAGACCTACTTCTCCGGCACCGCGGGCAATCCAGTTGAAGTCGAGGTCTGGACCCGCGACGGCAGCTATGTCGGCTTCGAAGACAGCAGCGCCGGCTGGACACTCTCGCAGACCGTCTCCGGCATCGGCGCCGGAACCAGCAACCTCGCCGAGGTCGATCTCACAACACCGATCGAGATCCAGCCCGGCGTCACCACCGCCGTCTACATCCACACCATCACCACCGGCGGCGGCATCCGCTACAACGGCACCGGCGCCAACCCGCCCCAGGAGACATGGAGCAACGCCGACATCACCCTCTTCAGCAATGTCGCACGCACAGGCACCGTGCCCTTCGACGGAGGAAGCTTCACGCCGCGCACATTCGCCGGTGTCCTCCACTACGATTTTGCCGGTCCCACCGACCCCTTCGATGTCCGCATCCTCGGCTCGGCCGACCCCAGCAACATCGGCATCGGCGACAACACCACCCTCACCTTCGAGGTCCGCAACCCCAGCACCGCAGATGTCACCGGCGTCGTCGTCGACATCGAGCTCCCCGCAGGACTCGACTATGTCTCTGACGACCGCAGCGGCACACTCGTCGGCAATGTCCTCACCGCCAACCTCGGC